>JADJSH010000011.1 GCA_016711805.1 Bacteroidota bacterium | reverse complement strand
AGACATTATTTATCCGAAGATTTTAGAGTGAGCAACTGGGAAAAATTAGAACCTTTTTTTGAAGAATTAAAAAATAGAAAAATTAATTCGGTTGCCGAATTAAAACAATGGATGAAAGATCACAGCGAATTAGATGCTGTACTAAATGAAGACGGGGCTTGGCGTTACATCAAAATGACTTGCAATACACAAAATGAAGAATTGCAAGAATCCTTTAATTATTTTGTCACATCTATTGAACCGCATATTTCTCCGTACAGCAACGACTTAAATAAAAAGTTAATTGATTGTCCTTTTATTGATGAACTTGAAAAAGATACTTACTTCGTGTATGTACGTGGTGTGAAAAAAAGTATTGAATTATACCGCGAAGAAAATATTGAATTGCAGACAGAATTACGTCAGAAAGAACAAGAGTACGGTAACATTTCTGCGGCCCAAACCATTACCTATAAAAAAGAAGAAATTACTTTACAGAAAGCAGCAACTTATTTTAAAAGTAACGATAGAGCTTTACGCGAAAGCATCTATCATCAAATACAAGCACGCCGTGCAGAAGATGAAACAGAATTAAATACATTGTATGATGAATTAATTGCTTTGCGTCATCAAGTTGCTTTAAATACAGGATTTAAAAACTACAGAGATTACAAACACGAAGAGCTAGGTCGTTTTGATTATAGCGTGCAAGATTGTTATAATTTTCAAGACGCTATTCAGCAACATATTGTTCCATTAGTAAAACAAAATGAACAAGCTCGTAAAGATGCTTTGAAATTAGATGTTTACAGACCTTGGGATAAAGAAGTAGATGCAGAAGGAAAAGAACCTTTGAAACCTTTCACCACTGGCGAAGACTTAGCAGCTAAAACTATTGAGTGTTTTAATACCATCGATCCTTATTTTGGTGAGTGCATTACCATTATGCAAAACATCAAACGTTTAGATTTAGAATCGCGTATTGGTAAAGCGCCAGGTGGTTACAATTATCCATTAATGGAAACCGACGTGCCTTTTATTTTTATGAACGCCGTTGGCTTACATCGTGATATGGTAACGATGGTACACGAAGGCGGACACGCTGTTGACGCAGTTTTTAGCAGCTGATTTAGAATTAACTGAATTTAAAAGCACACCAAGCGAAGTTGCAGAATTAGCAAGTATGAGCATGGAGTTAATTAGCATGGAACATTGGGAACCATTCTTTCCAAATCCAGAAGATTATAAGCGCGCGAAGAAAGAACAATTAAATGATGTACTAAAAGGTTTACCTTGGATTGCATCTATTGATAAATTTCAACATTGGATTTATACCAATCCAAAACATACCTTAGAAGAACGTTATGCGTATTGGATGCAAATTAGTAAAGACTTTGGAACAGGTGTGGTGGATTATACTGGATTAGAAAGTAATTTACAACGCTCATGGCAAGCACAATTGCATTTATACGAAGTGCCATTTTATTACATTGAATACGGTATGGCGCAATTAGGGGCTATTGCTATGTGGCGCAGCTACAAACAAAATCCTAAACAAGCTTTAGCAAATTATAAAAAAGCATTATCGCTTGGTTACATGAAAACTATTCCTCAATTATATGAAGCAGCAGGAATTAAATTTGATTTCTCGCCTGCTTATGTAAAAGAGTTAGCGGATTTTGTAAGGAGTGAGTATGAGAAGTTGTAGTATCGTCATTGCGAGAGGATGACGAAGCAATCTCATATATAGTTTATTATTATGATGAGTTACTTCGCTTCGCCTTCGTAATGACGAACAAACTATTTCCCTTCTCTTTCTTTATCTAAATAAGAATGCACCACTTCAATGGCATTATCAATCACGTCGCTTAAAGCGACTATGAATGAACCTGGTTTTGCAATACTGAATGCATGATTTAAAGCTTCAATTTCTTTAGGTACGTATTCGTAGGAAGTCATTGGACTTACTTGCTGAATTCCTTCTACTAATAATTTTACAATTTCTTCTGCTTGTCGTCCACGTAAAAATTTATCCTGACGAATAATAATATGATCAAACATCTCCGCTGAAATTCGTCCCATATCTCTAATATCATCATCACGTCTGTCGCCAGTGCCTGTAATGATGCCTATTTTAGAAGTAGACTCAATAGTTGATAAAAATTCTTTAATACCTCTAAAGCCATCAGCGTTATGCGCAAAGTCAATCATCACTTTATATTCTTTGAAATCAAAAATATTCATACGACCTGGCGTTTGCGCTGCCGACGGAATAAAGGTTTCTAAACTTGTGGCAATATCTTCGGTAGCAAAACCATATACGTAAGTAGCTAAAGTCGCTGCCAATACATTTTGAATCATAAAAGACACTCGTCCGCCAAAAGTTAAAGGCACATTAACCACTTTTTGAACTCTGAATTTCCAATCTCCTTTTTTAATGGTGATGAATCCGTTTTCGTAAATAGCAGCAATACCGCCTTTTTTACAATGTTCTAAAATAACAGGATTATTTTCGTTCATACTAAAGTATGCTACATTACAGCTCACTTCTTTTGAAATTCCCGCGCAATATTCGTTGTCCGCATTTAACACCACATAACCATCACGCTTTACACTTTCTGCTACAACGCCTTTTACACGTGCCATGTCTTTCAAGGTATTAATATCCGAAAGTCCCATGTGATCTTCTTGAATATTTGTAACAACCGCTACATCACACCTACTGAAACCTAACCCAGAACGTAAAATACCACCACGAGCTGTTTCTAAAACAGCAAACTCAACAGTAGGATCTTTTAAAATAAACTCCGCACTTACTGGCCCTGTTGTATCGCCTTTGGTTAACATCGAGTTACCAACGTAAATACCATCACTCGTTGTAAATCCAACTTTAAATCCATTATTTTTAACGATATGAGAAATTAAACGAGTTGTGGTAGTTTTTCCATTGGTACCAGTAATCGCAATAATAGGAATACGACATGATTTACCAGTTGGGTATAACATATCGATTACTGGTGCTGCCACATTACGAGGCAAGCCTTTTGCTGGCGCTAAATGCATGCGGAAACCTGGAGCAGCATTTACTTCTAAAACAACACCACCTGTTACTTCTAATGGCTCACTTAAATTAGAAGCCATGATATCAATACCACAAATATCTAAACCAATGACACGAGAAATACGTTCGCAAATAAAAATATTATGTGGATGAACAATATCTGTAATATCTGTAGAAGTACCTCCAGTGCTTAAATTAGCAGTGCCTTTTAAATAGCAATGCTCGTCTTTCTTTAAAACGGTTTCTAAATTATATTCTTTCTTTGCTAATTGCTCTAGAGTTTCTCTATCAACAGAAATTTCGGTTAACACGTTTTCATGTCCGTAACCACGACGAGGATCTAAATTTTCTTTATCAATTAATTGCTGTATGGTTGATTTACCATCGCCAATCACGTGAGCTGGCTCGCGTAAAGCGGCAGCGATGAAACGATTATTGATGACTAGTACTCTAAAATCATATCCAGTAATAAATTTTTCAATAATAATTTTACGAGAATATTTTTTAGCATGAGCAAAAGCTTCTACAGCCTCTTCCATAGTTTTTACATTAATAGAAGCGCCTTTGCCGTGATTACCATCTAAGGGTTTAAACACTAAAGGAAAACCAACACTCTTCACCGCATCTTCTAAATCATCTGGATTTGAAATACAAACACCTTTCGCTACAGGAATCGCTGCGTCTTTTAACATACGCTTGGTTTCATCCTTATTGCTTGCTAAATCAACGGCGATAGAACTTGTTCTATCGGTCATGGTTGCTCTAAAACGCACTTGATTTTTTCCATAACCTAATTGAACTAATGATTCGGAATTAATTCGAATAAAAGGGATATCTCTTGCAATAGCTTCATCTACAATAGAACCAGTGCTTGGTCCAAAGCGCACGCTTTCGCGTAACTCACGCATGTGACGAATTTCTGAATCTATATCATACTCTTCTCCTTTAATTAAATGTTCCGCAATTTTAACAGCTGTTTTTGCAGCGTACAAACCAACAGCCTCTTCCATATAATTAAAGACCACATTATAAACTCCTTTAGCACCTGTGCCTCTTGTTCTTCCGTAACCGCATTCCATGCCTGCTAAAGTTTGCAATTCTAAAGCAATATGTTCAATCACATGTCCCATCCAAGTACCTTCTTTAATACGAGAAAATAAGCCACCTTCTTTTCCTTCCGAACAACGGTGTTGCATTAAACTTGGCATTAAGGCTTCAAGGCGAGCACCGAAGCCGTCAATTTTATTTGTTGGAAGCTCTTCTAATTCTTCCAAATCCAACTTCATCACAATTAATTTTTTTCTTTTGATTGACCAATAGTTTGGTCCACGCATGACTTTAGTTTCGATAATCTTCATATATAGTACAATTAATTGTGAATAATAATGTCTTTTGACTAATATAAGCCTAGTTTTTTATATAAACTATTTATTGTTCAAAATAATGGTATAAACAATCCTGAAATTCAATTAATTATCGCTCTTTTTACAATAGTTTTACATAAATATAGTTTATGAATCCAAAAGGGAAATTAGTCATCATTGGTGGCTCAGTAGATAGAGGTAGTTTTTCGGAAAGTGAAACCGACTTAAAGAGAAGTTTAAAGTTTTTTGAAAAAGGAATTTTAAAACGTATCACTACAGAATCCGTTAAAAATAGCGAATCACGTATTGAGATTATCACTACAGCTTCAAGTATTCCTGAAGAGGTTGGTGAAGAATATGTTAAAGCATTTGCTCAATTACAAGTTTCAAATGTTGGTGTTTTAAATATTAAAACTCGTGAAGAAGCAAACTCTGAAGAATATTTAGAGCGCTTACGAAACGCCAATGTGGTTATGTTTACAGGTGGCGATCAATTACGTTTAACAGCTATTTTTGGAGGTACTGCATTTCATCATTTATTACTTGATAAATACGAGAACGAAGATTTTTTAATTTCAGGGACTTCGGCAGGAGCAGCTGCAAGTTCAAACAATATGATTTACCAAGGTAGTAGCAGCGAAGCCTTGCATAAAGGTGAAGTAAAAATTACAGGCGGTTTAGGTTTTATTAATAACGTAATTATTGACACACACTTTGTACAACGTGGACGTATTGGTCGTTTATTATATGCATGTGCCAGCAACCCTATTAATTTAGGAGTTGGTTTAGGTGAAGACGCAGGTTTATTAATCACTAACGGCAACAATATGGAAGCTGTTGGTTCTGGTTTAATTATGTTAGTAGATGCAACACACATGCGTCACACAAGTATGAGCGATGTAGAAATGGGAGCGCCTGTATCGATTGACAACTTAATAGTTCACGTGATGGCATTAGGAGATCATTATGATTTGAAAAACAAAAAATTAACGATTCAAAAACCAACTGATTTTGCTATTTAGAAAATCACAAACCAAAAAATTATAAAACAAAAAAGCGACATAAGAAATGATTGTCGCTTTTTTAATGACTTATTGTATTCTGCTATCTATTTATAAATCCCAATAAATATATCCTCGTTTTGTTTTTTACTTGCACGGTACATACCATCTGAATTAAAAGGCAACACAATGTTTCCCTTGGCATCTAAAGCAATTAAACCGCCTTCACCACCGATCTTCACCAACTTATCCATCACTACAATGTTGCAAGCTTCTTTCAATGATAAATTTTTGTATTCCATTAAACAAGAAATATCATAAGCTACAACCGAACGAATAAATAATTCGCCATGTCCCGTACAAGAAATTGCACAGGTATTATTATTAGCATAAGTACCCGCTCCAATAATGGAGCTATCACCTACTCTTCCAAATTTTTTGTTGGTCATGCCTCCAGTTGATGTGCCGGCTGCCAAATTACCCTGCAAATCCAATGCTACACAACCAACTGTTCCAAATTTCTTTTCACCATGTTCGATTTTATCTTCTGTATGATCTAAAATCATACTGTTAGATTGTTTGGCTTGTTGCAATTGATCATAGCGCAACTGCACAAAAAAGTAATCTTCATTCTCAAATTGAGCATTCACTTTTTTTGCAAATTCCATGGCGCCATTTCCCGTTAACAAGACATGTTCTGATTGCTCCATAACCGCGCGAGCTAAAGCAATAGGGTTTTTAACTCCTTGCACTCCTGCAACAGCTCCTGCCATTAAATCTTTTCCATTCATGATAGAAGCATCCATTTCATGTGTGCCATTATTAGTGAACACTGCCCCCTTGCCCGCATTAAACAGAGGGTTGTTCTCCAATTTAATAATTGCAGTCTCAACAGCATCAAATGCAGAGCCTCCACTTTTTAAAATACTTTCACCAGCCTCAATAGCATCTTGTAAACCGTTTTTGTAAGCTAATTCTTTTTCGGGAGTCATGGTACTTTTTAAAATAGTACCTGCTCCTCCGTGTATTGCTAGTGCATAATTGTGCATGTGTTGTTGTTTTAGTAATTAAATGTAGTGAAAAAATGGAATAATTAGATAATTATTTATGGAGACAAATCTAAATATGAGATTGCTTCGCTATGCTAGCAATGACGCAGCACTAAAAATCATCTTCGTCTTCTTCTTTCTTTTTAGGTTGAAGAGGCTTGTTGGCTTTAGGCTTTTCTTCGCCAACTTGTATTTGGAAATTTTGGTTGGCTTTCTGTGTTTCTTTTACTTTGATACTATCTTTTTTAAAGAAGCCAAATTCTTCTTTTAGAAGTTGTTTTAAATTTTGCTTTTCTTGTTTAATATCTTGCTTGATTTTATCTTTTGCGCCCTTTCTATCATATTTAATGATAGGATTATCAATTGGGCCTGTCATTAATATAAATACGGAACGTCTGTTTTCAGGATCGTTTTCAACTAAGGATAATTCTTCGTCAAAATCTTTGTTAGCTCTTGGTTTTTTTGCCAAAATTTCACTCAATAATAATTGAATGTGATAATCAATGATATTATCAAAACCATGTTTACCCCAAAGCTCTAAATTAATGGCGTTAGATTTTATAGAGGTTTTCGGAATCGTAATGACTTTATTTCTAATCTCTACAGCACTTTGCATAGTAGAAAATTTGATGTGTTTCAATTCATTCACATCAATGTATTTCGCTAAACTTTCTAAAGGCTTAAATCCAATTAACTCGCCTCGTTCAATTAAGATACTACTCGTGACATTAATGCTTCCTAAATCCACATTCAACTTCTTATCCCAGGAACCTGTAAAATCAATACTCGTAGTTACATAGCCTTTTAGATTTGCATCTTGAATGGTGGATTGTCCGAAATTATTTAATTGTTTAAATAATTTTTGAACGTTCAATTTATTCAATTCACAATCTCCAGATACTTTAATGTTTTCCCCACTAGCATCAGCAAAAGCATTTAATTTTACTTCTCCATCTGTTACTTTTAAACTTAAATCTTTTAAAGCAATTTTTTGATTCTTCAATAACATATTCCCTTTGATGTTATCCGCTACAAATTTTGAAAAAGTCAAATGTTGAACATTTACTGAAATATTAAAATCTAAATTAGCAAGAATATTAATGGAAGATGTTTCGCTCGATTTTCCAGCACCAAACAAAAAGTCTTCCAATTCAATTTTATCGCTAGTTACTTGTGCTACAATTGTTAATGGCTCTTTAGAGTCAAAAAGGTAGCTTAAAAAATTAGGTAATTCTCCCACTAGCATCACATCAGAGTTACCTTTAATTAATTTTAAATTGTAAACATTTAAATGCCTATTATTTAATTCCAATTTACCTTCAGGAATATTAATGACTTTATCTGTTTGTTTAAACGTTGCTTTTAAATCAGTAATTACGGCATTACCATTAGCTTTAATACTTGGACTGTAGGCATTAGATTTCATTTCACTAATCAAGCCTTCAATCTCTGCATTTACATTTATCGCTCCGCTTAAATTCTCTAAAGTATCTATTGGATAAAATGCAATCAACTCTTCAAGTTTGGTATTTGCAGCTAACTTTAATTTCAAATAAGGATCTTTAAAGTTGGTTAACTCCATATCTCCTGTAAAAGTGTTATTATTTAAATTCGCTGAAATATTTTTAAGAGTTAACGTACTTCTATTTTCATTCAAAATAATGTTACCAATTAAGTTTACATTATTTAAAGTGGTATTTTTTTCTTTATAAGTGATGGTTGCTTTTTTAATTCCAAAATCTGATTTAATAATAATCGGAGTTCCGTTTTTGTAATGACATTCGCCTGACGCGTAAAACTCACCATCACTTTCATAATCATGAATTTGATTCTGAAACTTTTCTGGTAGCAAAGACAAGGTTGTTGAAATATCTAAGTTCTTTCCATTAAAATTAACATCTAACGATAGTAAACTATCTTTAATAACAAAAGCACCATTGCTCACAATTTGCGTTTCATTGACAGAGGTTTCCGATTTTTGAATGGCATAGTTTGAACCATTGACGTCAAACACAATATCAAATTTTAATTTTTTATTATTTAAATACTTCACATTCTCAACCTGAAACAAATCAACGTATGCATTTCCATCAGATATCAGTGTGTATTGATCGTCATTGAATTTCCCTTTAAAATGAAGTTCTTTAATGGAAGTGTTTAATTTGATTTTATGCTTATTGTTTTTATAGGTTAATTCAATATTTGATAAACTGATGTTTTCTAAAGCAAATTTTAAACTTGTGTTTTCAGTACTTGTTGTGTCTGATTTCCAAACCAAATAATTGGCATTCCCTTTTTTATCTACTTTTAAATGACAGTGTGCATCTTTGAGTGATATTTTTTTAATAGTATAATTTTTATTAAATAAATCTTTGATGTTAAATGCCAGAGACAAACTTTTAGCCTGTAATAAGGTATCGCTTGTTTTAAAACCTTCGGCATCCATGGCCGTTAACTCTTTAAATTCAATAGCACAATTAGGAAAGGATTTAATAATGGTTAAATCAATGTTTTTTGGATCGATTCTAATTTCTGTTTTTAAATGCTTGTTAAGTTCCTTAATAATTAAGTTAACGACTTCCTCCTCATAAATAAATACTAACGACACACTAATACCAACAATTGAAGCAACAGAAATCACCAACGTTAAAATTAAACGTTTTAAAAACCGCCAAATACTTTTCTTCTTTTTTGGGATCTCTAATTCTGTATGTTCTTGCAAATTTTCGATAAGCTAAATTTCCACTTTATTGCTTGTTAATTTTAGCCAAATAATGCTATTGTTTAAACAACAGATTATTAATAATTAAACGCATAACGCATTTTACATCAATAAAGTACAAGTACTTTTATAGGTAATTAAACGCGCATCATGGAATTCGATTATTTCAGCTGGATTATATTACCCATTCTTATTTTCATATCACGCTTAGGTGATGTGACCATGGCCACGCTGCGTCATATTTTCATTTCTAAAGGGTTTAAAAAAATAGTACCAATTCTCGGTTTTTTTGAAGTCTTAATTTGGCTAGTAGCCATGAGGCAGGTGTTTAGTCATTTAGATAACGTAGCTTGTTTTATAGCTTGGGCAGCTGGTTTTAGTGCAGGCACTTATTTAGGAATGTATATAGAAGAACGCCTAGCAATTGGCACACAAATTATACGGATTATCAGTAATGAAGACATTACACCTTTAACCGAAGCTTTAAAAATAAGACATCAAGGCATCACTATTGTTGATGGTCAAGGAGCCATGGGGCCAGTAAAATTGATTTTTACGATTGTGAAACGAACCGATAAAGCAGAAGTTATTGATATAATTAACACGCTAACACCTAACGCGTTTTATTCAATTGAAGACGTGAAAGGCTCTGAACACGGTGTATTTACTGATGATGGAAAAACCTCAGCTGTGGGCAGATTATTTACAATTAGAAAAGGGAAGTAGGCTATTTCCAAAACAACATCTTAGCGCCTAACAAAATAATAATGGCGCCAAAATTTGCTTCACTGTTTTTTGATCTAAAGAAATAGATAATTTACTTCCAAAATAACTTCCAAAAACAAACGTAGAACAAATAATTAATCCTGTTTTATAATCTACATAACCTTGTTTGTGATAATTCATTACTCCTAAAATTCCTATTGGCAACAAAAACATAAATAAGGTGGTGCCTTGCGCTTGATGTTGCGTAAACCCAAGAAAATAAACTAATACTGGCACAATGATGATACCCCCGCCAATGCCAACCATGCCACTTAAAAATCCAGCTGCTAAACCAACAGCTAATAAAATCAATAAAATTTGTAAAGTCATTGGCTTTTTGTTTTGCATCACTATTAGAAATCTGTTGTTAAAGACAAATACGTCATTCCTTTTTGAACTTTTCTATCATCCACACCCCAAGCAAAATCAACACGAATAAAATAACCTAATAAACGAGAACGTAAACCAAAACCATAACCACCTACAATTGGTTCTTTTTGATTAAAAATAGTTAGAGTGACAGGATTACCCACGTATACATTTTTATTCAAAACATTTTCATCACTGTACGGATTCTTATCATACCATGCCATTCCTAGATCTCCAAATCCAATAATTTGAAAATTTTGAACAAAATCGGAACGAATAGGTCGGTTTAATAAATATTTAAAAATTGGCCAACGTATTTCACTATTCCATACTACAAAATTATTTCCGTTACGAATGTTTTGTTTAAAGCCACGTAAGTTAGTAGCTAAAGTTTGAAATTGATACTGTTCAGGCTTTACAATGTTTATACTGTTATCAAACTGAGGATTTAGCCAGTTATCAACGCCTCCTAAGTAATATACTAATCTATCTTTACCCCAAGATGTGGCACCAGCAACTCGATTGGCCCAAATTAAATCCCTGTGAATTTTCTTATAATTACGGAAATCAAAACCAAACGTTAATAAATCATGTTGTTCATTTTTAATTAATCGCCAATACTCGGCCCACATTTTAAATCGAGTACCGTTATATAAATTCAATCCACGTTTTCTAGTATTATCGAAAATGTACTCTACTTTAGCACCGCCGTAATTGTCATAAACATTCGGAGCTGGTAAGCTCTCATCACTAACTGATGCAAACACAGTTCTGTCATTACGATACATGACAGACAACTTAGTTGCCGACACTTCACTAAATGGAATTTTCCAAGTATAACGTGCGTCATGTGTTAATATTTTTGCAACACCAGCATAACCATTTACTTTTAAAAATGATTGTCGATGTAAAACTAATTGCCTATCAACTTTCTTAATTCTATTTTCCCAACTTAATAAATACTCATTGTCCAATGTTCCGGAAATTCTAAATCCAGCAACAATACGTTTGTCTTCAAATAAATCGCTTAAGCCAATTTTAAACAATGCATTTAGTCCTGGATTTAAATAAACCGGGCTACCACCTCCTGAAAACCGCTGATAGTTAGTACCTAAAAAGGAATTATCTAATTGCGTTACAACTTGATCGGTTTTAAAGCTAGTGTAGTAATTTTGCTGAATAGGAAAACGCAATTCTCCAGAAGAATTGCCGCCAACTTCCTGAGGATTTCGAATTGCCAATCCCGATTTTGAGATAGTATCATTTTTAGCGTTTACGACTTCTTTTTGTTTTTCTTTCTTCGGTTCACTCTTTAATTCATATGTCTCAAAATCTATTCCTTCTGTTTTTTTAGCTGTCGTGTCAGCTGTTTTCTGTCCTAAATTTTCGTCGCGACGAACTGGATTGGTAATAATAATTTTATCGGGGTCCGCTAAATTGGTTCGAGGAACGGCTTTAAACCAAGTGTTATTAAGTGTGATAGGCTTTAAATCATTTATTGGAGTTAATGGAGAGACTATTAATCTTTCTTTAAAATTATCAATTATTATTTCAGCATATCTAGTATAACGTGCATTGATATGATGTTCCTGAATATTTTTTTGGTAATTCGTAATAGCTTTTGAATTATAAAAATAACGATAATGTTCGGTGGTATCCACAAAGGCAATCGAACTGTCTAACACACCAACATATCTATTATAAACACCGTTAGCTTCTCCTAAATAGGCAATAACACCTTTACTATACTCTTGGGGACTGGTTTCGTTTACATCAGGAGTATTAGTTACTCTATATAATAAATTAGATTTAGTAGCTGCATTATAATAAAATACATCGCTATTTTTAGAAAACTTCAAATACAATTTTGCGTCTTCATTTCCTTTGATAGTATCATGTGTTCTGTTGGATTGAAATAAAATGCCTTTTGAGTTATCTACAAACACAGGGTTGTTATCGTCCCAGGCATCATTGGTAATTTGCTCTACTCCACCAGAATTTAAGGTGAAGATAAAAATATCAGATTGACCTTTTCCTTTTTTAACAGCACTCATCACAATACGTTTACCATCATGCGAAAACGCATAACTGTTTACTTTTTCAAAGCCAGTCACATTTCTCTTATTTGTTTCTTTGCTTTCTGTATCGTAAGTATGAAGTTTCAAAACATTTTTACGTTCGTATATCATCGACACCACTGTGTTATTAGGGTGCCATGCAATTAAGGGATAGGTATTATCTTCTAAACGCTCTAATTTTGGATTTAATTTAATTAAACGTTTAACTTTTTTCTCGCCAATTGTATTGATGAAAACTTTATACTGCCCTAATTCGTTAGTTGCATAACTTATTTTTTGCCCATCAGGACTCACCTTTAATTGATAATAGTGACGTGATTTTTTTTGTTTTTTAAGAACAGATTCAGTGACAGGATTTTTACGGGTACTATCTCTATAATCAAAATAACGTTTCGCCATTTTATTAGTGAACTCACTAGTCATATATTGAACGGATGTTCCTAACACATATAAAAAAGCATTATTAGGATTACGGCTCACTTTAGTCATATATAACAAATTAGGAATCACCGCTTCGCCATATTCCTCGGCAACGTAATACCACATAGCATGCCCAGCCATGGTTGCTTCTTTACCAGTTAATTGATTAAACTTTAAAAATTTATCATTTTGTATGGCATCCATTACTCGATTATCTATGGATGAATTCCATCCTTCTGATAAATAAGCAATCAGGCCGTTTTTAAACCAATCGGGTAAAGCTAACAATGTTGAGTTTCTAACTATGTCTCTAGTTCTTCCACCATACATCATTTGGTCAACCATTAACTCAGCTAATGCAGCGCGAATTTGTTTATCCAAATCAGCATGAGAACCCGTAAAATAAATGAAAATTTTATCTCCAATAATTCGAGTAACCCCTCCAATGTTTCCATTTTCTTCAGATGCTAATCCAATATTGCTTTGTTTAAAGTCGTTTTGGTTATTGTAAACAATGATGTCAATTTTATCATCTAATTGAAAATCCAAACGTTTTTCCATGATGGGTAATTGTCTATCAACCGAAGTAGCAGTATATCTAGCAATTTCTTGTCCACCTTCATACAAATAAACCCTAAAGCGCTCAAAGTCAAAATAAGTCCAGTTGAAAGACTGATATTGCATGCGGTTTTTTCCAAATTCTAATTGAGAACCATAATAGAACTGTGCATACGTAGTTTTAATACATAGCACTAGAAAAAATAAAGAAAGTAACCGCTTCATTAAATTGAATAATAAGCCCTAAATTTAGCGAATAATTCTTTAAAATACTATGATAAACGTACACTATTTTGCCTTCGGTCCTTTTCAGGAAAACACCTATGTTTTATGGGATGAAACCAATGAATGTATCATATTGGACCCAGGAAATAGCACTGCTAGCGAAAACAAAAAATTAAGCGATTTTATATCACAAAATAACTTAAATGTGAAGCGTTTAATCTTAACGCACGCTCATATCGACCATATTAATGGTAATAAATATGTATTTGACACTTATGACATATTACCAGAAGTGCATAAAGACGATGTTTACTTTATTGAAAAACAGGTTGCAACAGCAAATATGTATGGCATACCAACTATTCAAAGTCCAATGCCCAAAGAATTTATAAAAGAGGGCGATGTGATTCGCTTTGGAAATTCGTCTTTACAAACATTGCATACTCCAGGGCATTCGCCAGGAAGCATATCTTATTATAATTTAGAGGATAAGTTTATAATTGGTGGAGACGTGTTGTTTTATGGAAGTATTGGTCGCTCCGATTTACCAATGGGAGATCATGACACGCTAATAAAATCTATCAAAGAAAAATTAATGCCTTTAGGAGATGATATGAAAGTGTATAGCGGACATGGCATGCCAACTACGATTGGTTTTGAGAGAATGAATAATCCTTTCTTAGTTTAACCTTTTTAGTCACGAATCTTTACGATTAATGATTACGAATTTATTTACGAATATACGAATCTGGATTTAAAGCAATTAACAATCATCGCATAAACAGACTGGTATATTCGTATTAATTCATATTCAAAAAATAGACAAAATAACTTTCGCCATAATTTTTCGAAAAATCATCTAACTAACACATAACCAATATTTTAATTTTTATTTTATGAGGCTATTTAGCTGAATTGTTCACTATTTAAGCCTTCATTTTTTAAAAAAGTGTAACCTCATTTTGTTATAGTTAAAAAGCACTTAACGCTTTTACACAAAATGAAATTACGAGGCATTATTAAACTAAGTGTATTTATTTTTTTTGCTATTGTAACAACTTTACAAGCACAAGATCTTCAGTTCACACAATTTTATGCTAATCCATTGTATTTAAATCCTGCATTTGCGGGGAGTGTTCGCTGTCCAAGAATTTGCATGAATTATCGCAACCAGTGGCCTAATTTATCAGGAACATATGTTTCTTACAGTGCGTCTTACGACCAGCATGTAGATGCCATCAACGGTGGTTTAGGTTTTATTGTAACGCAGGATGATCAAGCGCATGGCACATTAAAATCAACACAAGTTGGATTAATATATTCATATCATTTAGCCATTAGCCGCAAGGTTTCTATCAGAGCTAGCTTACAAGCTGGATTTTTTCAAAAAACTTTAGACAAAACAAAACTAAATTTCGGCGATATGATAGATGCCAGAAGAGGATTTGTTTGGAATACAAATGAACAAATCCCTTCTCAATCAAAAACAAATCTCGATTTCTCGGGGGGCGCAATGATTTACAGTAAACGATACTACTTAGGGATAGCTGGTCATCATTTAACCCAGCCAGACGAAGGTTTGCAAGGTTCGTCAAAATTACCATTGAAAATTACAGCTCATGCAGGAGCAATGGTCTCTCTTGAAAAAGGTAACGAATCGTTTATTTCTCCAAATATTTTATTTCAGCAACAACAAAATTTTACCCAATTAAATTTAGGAATGTACTTTGTTAAAGGAAATTTTGTTGGTGGTTTATGGTACCGCAACTCCGATGCCTTTATTGTGTTAATAGGCTTACAGGCAGATCATTTAAAAATAGGCTATAGCTATGATGTTACTATATCTAAATTATCAAACAATACAGCAGGTTCACATGAAGTTTCTTTACAAATACAATTTGGTTGCAAAAAACCAAGACCAAGACACCGACCAGATAGTTGTCCGAGTTTTTAAAATTAACTGAAAAGCAAATGAAATTACTTAACTTTAATTCAGATACAGAATCTTTAAATGACCGACTTAGTAAAGGAAATACGAAAAAAAGATAAGAAAGCAATCACTGCACTATACAATCAGTATGGCAAAAAATTGTATGGTTATGCCGTGAGTAAATGGAATGTGAGTGAAGATGATGCTTGGGAATTAGTTTATAAAACGTTATACAAAATTATTGAAGTGATCGACAAATACACATTTGAAAATGAAAGCAAGTTCAATGGATTCATCTATCAAATATTTATCAATAATTTAAGAAACAATTACAATGAAAAGAAAAATAAATACGTTGAAACCATTGTTCTAGAAGAAAAACACGGACAATATGTATCAGAAAAAGAAGAAACTACAGAAGAACCTGTTTCAAATAACCCATACATGAATTGCTTAAAAAAAACATTAGAGCAGTTTGAAGATTGGAAAAGAGTGTTGTTGTTAATGAGAGCTCAGAATTTCTCTTACGACGAAATTTCTAAATACGTGAATAAGCCAAGTGAGCAACTTAAAGTGTATTATTTAAGGGCAAAACAAATACTAACTGATAAAGTAAACAAGTGCGTTAACACCATTTAAACATGGCAGAAAAAGGATCCATAAATGAAAATGAACTAGATGGCTTACTTCGTGATTTGTATCTTGAAGAGAATAGCCATACAGTAAACGAAATAGAAGCAAATTTTATATTAGCGCAAAACTACGATACTACTATCAATACAAAAAAAGAAAAAGAACTACTGAACAAATTGCAAAATAAACCAGATGGTTTTTCAAGTATGAAATTGCTTTTTTCTCTTCTTGGCATTAGCCTCTTAATTGCATTACTGTTATATTTTTATTTAGACACTAATCATTCAACTATTGGTGGTTCTATTCAAACCAATCAAAATATAGATACTGAGGAAACACAAGTACTTAACTCAGAAAAAGAAAAAATAGCCCCAGATAATAATACACTTAGTTTAAAAATCAGAGATACTTTTGGTCGTCCAGAAATATTAAATTCTACCATTAGTTTAGATTCGAGTATTGATAAAAATAATTTTACTCAATATTCAGAAAACATAGAACAAAGCGTTCCATACTTAACCGAAAAAGACAAATTAAAATACAAGAATATTAAAGAGCAGATCCTAAAAGCACTTGTTAAATCAGACAAAGGCTTGTACACCAAAATACCGGCCTTTGAGACAGATTATGCAGGTAAATCAATTGTTCTAGATGCATTCACTATCAGAAATGTGGGAATCACAAATTTGGAGTACAAAACATTTTTAGCTGATTTATTAGCTCAAAATAAAAATGAGGATTATTTAACATGTAAAGTGCTTAATGAAAATTGGAAGGAACAGGGTTTCACTAACTTAGCCAATGCATATTTTCAGAATGAAAAATATAATGATTTTCCAGTTGTAAACATTAGTTATGAAGCGGCAAAACTATTTTGTAAATGGCTAGAAGATGAAATTAAAATTTACACAAAGCAAAACGGCTTAAAAGCTAACGCCCTAAAAATTAGATTACCTTATGATGAAGAATGGATTTTTGCTGCTCGCGAGGGTTATGCCAAAATAGCTTTTGAAAAGGGCTATAATACTATTTATGATGAAACCTCAAGATTGGTCAGTAAATCATTTACCAATAGAGTTGAATTAGTAAAGAAACGAGTGAAATGTGTAGATACACTTTACAGCATTTTTACTACAAATCGCTATGGCTGGAGCGAAAAACAAACCTTGAATTTCTTTGAGTTGGGATTCAATTATTACAAAACTGTTACAAATGATACAATATATATAGATCGTATGAAAGTGCTTGGAAAAATTGGTCATGTATCCGAAATGGTGCCACAAAAAAACACGGACCGCATTTGGTTATCAGGTTTAAGTTGGAAAAACAAAGAAGACTATCAAAAACTGGAACAAGATTTTAACACAAATACATGCTCCCCTTTTGTTGGTTTTAGAATTGTCGTTGTAAATCCAAACGATCCTGAGTATAAAAAACCATTTTGGTAGAATATAAAAAAGCTTTGATTACCTTTGATCAAATTACTTTTACATGCCAAATTTACTTCAACACGAAAGCAGTCCTTACCTACTCCAACATGCCAACAACCCTGTTAATTGGTACGCATGGAATGAAGAAACTTTAGCATTGGCTAAGAAAGAAAATAAACTCATTTTGGTGAGTATTGGCTACAGCGCTTGTCACTGGTGCCATGTAATGGAACATGAAAGTTTTGAGGACGAACAAGTAGCAACTATCATGAACGAAAACTTCATTAATATAAAAGTTGATAGAGAAGAGCGTCCTGATATTGATATGGTATATATGGGCGCCGTGCAATTAATGACAGGGCAAGGAGGTTGGCCTTTGAATTGTTTTGCTTTACCAGATGGAAGACCGATTTATGGTGGAACTTATTTTCCAAAAAATCAATGGATCAATGTATTGAATAACTTAGCCGATTTATTTGCCACAAATCCTGATAAAGCATACGAATACGCAGCCCATTTAACTGACGGATTGGAGCAATTAGAAATTCCGAAAGCAACTGATGAAAATGACTTTGAAATTGAAACACTCTACAAATCAGTCAATAAATGGAAGTCTGGATTTGATAATGAACAAGGTGGACCAAACCGTGCGCCAAAATTTCCTTTACCAAATAATTATTTGTTTTTATTGAATTATCATTTTTACGAAAACGATTTAATCATCAAAAAACATTTGGATTTAACCCTAACCAAAATGGCTTGGGGAGGCATTTACGACCAATTAGGTGGAGGCTTTGCGAGATATAGTACAGATGTATTGTGGAAAGTACCGCACTTCGAAAAAATGTTGTACGATAATGCGCAATTGGTTAGTTTATATAGTCAAACATACAAACAAACTAAAAATGAATTGTACAAAAAAGTGGTTTACGAAACTATTGATTTTGTAAAACATGAATTATGCAATTCGGAGTTTGGATTTTATTCTGCTTTAGATGCTGATAGTGAAGGCGTAGAAGGAAAATACTATGTGTGGCAAAAAGAAGAATTGCTTCAATTATTAAAAGATGATTTTGAGATTTTTGCTGACTATTACTGTGTGAATGATATTGGTTATTGGGAAGATGAAAACTATGTATTGATGCGTGATACAGAAGAATCAATCATTGCATTAAAATACAATGTATCTATTTCTGAACTTCAACAAAAAATCAAAGCTTGTAACGCCATTTTATTGGATGTCAGAGAAAAACGAGTAAAACCAGGATTAGATAATAAAGTATTAGCCTCTTGGAATGGCTTAATGTGTAAGGCACTAGCAGATGCTTATTTAGTTTTTGAAGAAGAGGAATTTAAAACACTCGCATTAGCCAATGCTAATTACTTAGTAAAAAATTACTATAAAGAACATGGAAAATTACTTCGCGTTATAAATAATAGCACTTCTATTTCTGGCTTTCTAGAAGATTATGCTTTTGTGATTGATGCCTTTTTATCGGTGTATTTAATTACGGCAAATGAAAACTGGTTATTGAAAGCTAAAGCATTGACGGATTACACTTTAAAACATTTTTACGACGATAAACAAAATACTTATTACTTTACTGATTCTAGTCAGGAGAAATTAGTGGTTCGAAAAGCCGAATGGAGCGACAACGTAATTCCTGCTTCGAGCTCACAAATGGCTATTAATTTGTATACATTATCTGTTTATTTTGATGATACTAACTATCGTCAAATCTCCCAAAAGCTATTAAAATCAGTAATTAAAGAGATTGAAAGTTATGGGCCAGGATATAGTAATTGGGCCTTATTATTACTCCGGAATTTGAAACCGCAAACCGAAGTAGTAATTGTTGGTAAAAGTGTTAATGAAAAATTATTGTGCCTATATAAACAAAGCCCTCCAAATGTGATATTTGCTTTAAGCGATAAAACATCAGATTTACCATTGCTAAAAAACAGATATGTTGAAGGACAAACATTGATTTATGTTTGTAAAAACAATAGCTGCTTATTACCAACCGAAACTGTTGCTGAAGCTCTAAAGCAAATTGAAGAAGGAACTACATAATAAATGGAATGTGAAGTGTAAAATACTAGTCGTGTTTTTCATCTTATCACTTGTCACTTATCACCCGTCAATTATAGCTCAGACATTGATTCCAACTGCTGAAACAGCCTTTGAAAATCAATTGCCATTTAATACGGAGTATATCAAATCTCAAAAAATTAAATCTATCACTTTTGATATCATTGATAAAAAAGATTTACAAGTAGCCGAAGACAAAGGATTATTAACCTATTACGAATTTAACACCAACGGCTTCTTAACTCGTTTTTATAACACCTCTATCATTAAAGTGATTCAAAAAGAATATCATTCAGAACCTGTTTATCGAAGAGGTAGAAAAATAAGTAACGGACACTCTTACACCAAAAATGAATATGTGTATGATACCGTTTCAACAAACTATTTTTATACCGATAATAATTTATTGAAACTTAAACGCTACAATGATGGTTACTATTACGAAAGCAACTATTATGATTATTCTGCTGAGGGAAAAGTAGAAAAAGAAAAGCGTTGCAAGGAAACAAATGTGTCGGAAAATAAAACAGAGTTTAAATTAGGCGGGCAGTTCATTATCAGCGAAGAAACATTCAAATATTTATCTACTGGAAAAAATCAATACAAAAAAATCTGCATGAACGATGAAGGCAGACCTTACAAAGAAATTATTTATACTTTGAATGAGACCAATAAACCAGTCTCCATTAACGAACAATACACCGTTGCCTGGATTACACAAAACAGCAATTTTGAATATAATGCCAAAGGACAATTAACTAAGGCTTCTTATAAAAGCAATAGTAATGGCGATATGGAGCAGGTTCGTACTTATGAATATGACGCTAATGACTGCTTACTGACTGAGAAACAATTTAAAAATGGGCAACTTCTTAAAGAAATAAGCTATGTAACTGATGCAGCGAAGAAAGTAAACTCTTACATTATTAGAGATCCTAACAATAAGAGTTTACGAATTGTGAAGTTGATGTATCAGTATTGATTACTTATCTTTATAAATAACCAAATTAATAATACCCATGTTTGGCGTACTATTATCAGTTAAAGAAACCACAAAAGGCTTACGTTGACCTTCAAAACAATTATAAACTACAAAGCCTTTGTCTTCGGTTGGGTTAGGTAATTTTTTTTCGTAGTATGTTTTTAAGTCGTTAAATAAATGAGAACTTAAATCTAAGTCGTTACAATTGATTTGCACTTCTACTTCATCCAAACTATCTTTTTGTAAATTGTAAGCTACCGAATAATTAGTAATACTATCAATCGTATATTCAAAATACAAATAATCGTGAGCTACTTCAGAAGGCTGTTTGGTTTCTGTTTTAGTAATAACATCTGCTTTACTATTTAAATCAACGCCTCTTATAACGCCATCTTTACTGCGTATAATTTCATCCAACGCTTCGCTGTATTCAGGGAAAATACGTGGCTTTTTTTGCTCAACCACTTTAGGATGTTCTTCGCATGAAAAAAATCCTAAAGCAATTACTAGCAAACTATAATAAAGTATTTTACGCATAAATTTATTTTTCTATTTCTTCTGTCGTTACATGTTGCACTTCAGGACGCATTTGAGGAAATAATAATACATCTTGTATAGATGACTGATTAGTCAACAACATACACAAACGATCAATTCCAAAACCAATACCAGCTGTTGGTGGCATACCATATTCTAAAGCACGTAAAAAATCGTAATCAATAAACATCGCTTCATCATCGCCACGCTCCATTAATTTAACTTGATCTTCAAAACGTTCGCGCTGATCGATTGGGTCGTTTAATTCGGAATACGCATTAGCAATTTCTTTACCATTAATCATTAACTCAAAACGCTCTACTAATCCAGCTTCTGTTCTGTGCTTTTTAGTCAATGGACTCATCTCAACTGGATAGTCAGTAATAAAGGTTGGTTGAATGTAATTGCCTTCACATTTTTCTCCAAATAAGGTATCAATTAATTTTGCCTTGCCCATTGTTTCATCTATTTCTAAATGTAACGTTTTGCATACTGCTCTTAACTCAGCCTCATCCATTTTACTAACATCATGCCCTGTATGTTCTTTAATAGCATCATAAATAGTAACTCGTTTAAATGGTGGCGCAAAATTAATGGTTTTGTCGCCTACTGTTAATTCAGTTGTACCATGTAAATCCATGGCAATTTTTTCCAATAATTTTTCGGTGGTATTCATCATCCAAAAATAATCGCGGTATGCTGCATAAAATTCTAATACCGTAAATTCTGGATTATGTGTTCTGTCCATTCCTTCATTACGGAAGTTACGACTGAATTCATATACCCAATCAAAACCACCAACGATTAAACGTTTTAAATATAATTCGTTTGCGATACGCAAATACAAAGGCATATCCAATGCATTGTGATGAGTTAAAAACGGACGAGCAGCTGCACCACCAGGTATAGATTGCAATACTGGTGTATCAACTTCCAAAGCGCCATTATCATTTAAGAAATTACGGATAGAAGAAATAATTTTTGTACGTTGCTCAAATGTTTTTTTAACTTTTGGATTAATAATTAAATCTACATAACGCTGACGGTAGCGGAATTCAGGATCCGATACCTCGTCAAACGCATTTCCATCAGCATCTGTTTTTACAACAGGTAATGGTTTTAATGATTTACTTAATAATTTAAAAGAAGTCACGTGAATAGATGTTTCTCCAGTTTTAGTAGTAAACACGTACCCTTCAATACCTATGATATCTCCAAGGTCAATTAATTTTTTCCAAACAACATCGTATAATACTTTATCATCTTCATTTGGGCAAATATCATCACGACGAACGTAAATCTGAATACGATCTGTACTATCTTGTATTACAGCGAAAGCAGCTTTACCCATATCACGCACACTCATGATACGACCTGCTAAACTAATATCTTTATAATTTAATTTATCGCGCTCGTAATTTTCCTTGATATCATGAGCAGTTACATTTATTTTAAATTCCTCTGCAGGATATGGATCGATGCCTAATTTTTTTAGTTCGGCTAATTTCTCTCTTCTTAATTCTTCTTGTTCACTTAGTTCTTGCAACATGGTTCTTTATTTTTTCTCGAAGTTAACTAAATACTGAGGTTCAGCATTAAAGCCAGGCTTCTATCTATTCACAATTTATTAATACATAAGCCTTTGTTTAATCAACGGCATTTTCCGACTAATATTTTAGACTTTCAAAAAATTATCGAAAGAATCATTCAAATTTCTCAAAAATGATGAGTTTAAAGTTAAATAGCTAAATTTTAATCGCTTGATTATTAATAATTTACATAATTTTTAAATATTTTTGTTTAACAATACTATGATATTGTTAAACATTTAATACATTTGTTTAACAATTAACAATAATCATTAAACAATATTAATATATAAGTCATGACAGCAATTGAATTCAATACCCGCATTTTAAACGAAAAGCAATCCTTAAAAAACTTTGCGTTAAGTTTAACACACAACAACGATGATGCCCTAGATTTGTTGCAAGACACATATGTAAAGGCAATTACTTACCGTGAAAAGTTTGAAGACAGCACAAACTTAAAAGCGTGGTTATTTACAATTATGAAAAACACCTTTATCAATTCATACCGACGTGCGGTTAAAACGAGAGAGATTATTCAAACCAATGCAGATTTAGCGATGAACCGCGCATTCAAAAACAATCATCAAGATATTACTGAATCGAGATTAGCTACAAAAGATATTTTAAATAAAATTGAAAATTTAGAAGATCAATACAAGATTCCGTTTACAAGATATTATAGCGGTTTTAAATATGAAGAGATTGCACAAGAAATGCAATTACCATTAGGAACGATTAAAAGTCGAATATTTTTAGCTCGCAAACAACTGATGGTTGCAATTGAAAAATCGATGAACTAATTAAAAGTTAAACAATACAAAAAAGGATTCATAATATTATGAATCCTTTTTTTATGAATGAATTAAGCTTATTTTTGAAAGTGAAATTTTTAAACCATACACCTCTTTTATTCCTAACTATTTTTTGTTTAACGACATTCAATAGCAAAGCACAAGAATATGAACCAAGTGTTCAAGACAGTTCCACACAACAATCAACGTTCATTCCAAGTAAAGGCTTTCATTTAGGGGCTTATGTTGGTGCCTATTGGGCAAACAGAAATACCGCATATATATATGATGGTTATGGTTTTGATCAAAACGGTCAGCGCAATACCTTTGCCAACAGTATATTACGAGAGCAACTCGTAAACATTTATGGAGGTGGTTATGGAGGAAACGATTTAATTGCTCAGTTACTAAATGTTGCCTCAAGCGATTGGTATTTTAGAGAAACAGATATGCCCATTAATTTAAGATACACTACTACCTATTTAGTTGGGCTAAATATGCGTTATCAAATTAATAAAAAAGCAGGCATCACATTAAACATTAACGCTAGTAAATTAATAGTAAATGGAAAGTTTACGATTGGAACTACTGGCAATAGTTTAGGAAGTGGAAGTGGCACTGGATCAGTAAACCAAGCAAAAATTCATCAATTTACTATTACGGGCGCCGAACAACGTCTGATGTTTCAATTGGGCTATCAAAGAATTATTGGTAAACATGAAAAATTGAATTTGATGGTAGAAGGTGGACTGAATGTTACTTTATCTAAAGCTCAAAAAAATCAAGCGTTTTTAAATAGTGATTTAAATGGGGGTGCTAATAATTTTACTATTGATTTAATGTCGGCATACAACCAACCACCTTATAACTTTTATAGCGCTAAATATTTAATTGGAGCTGGCGTTGGTGCCTTTGGTGGTATTGGCTTACATTTAACCATTAATCCAAGATACACTATACAATTATTATACACGCCGTCGTATGACAGAATTAATTTAGGGTATACACCGAGTTTTAAATTACAACATGGGGTTGGGTTGAGGGTATATTATAATATGAGTTAATATTTAATACTACATCCACTTCTTACGTTTAAAATAAATCAACAAACCTATTATTAAACTAAGCATTACTCCCCAGGTTACAAAATAACCACTGCGCGAATGTAATTCAGGCATATTATCGAAATTCATTCCGTAAACACCTGCAATAAATGTTACAGGAATAAAGATGGAAGACATAATAGTCAATACCTTCATCACTTCATTCATCTTATTGGCATTGGTGCTTAAGTAAATATCCATTATACCTGATAATAAATCACGATAGGTTTCAACTGTATCAATAATACGAGTAACATGATCGGTTAAATCGCGTAAATAAATATCATTAGACGCACTTATTAGCAAAGTTTCCGAACGCACCATATTGTTAATCATATCTCGCATTGGCCAAACTTGCTTACGCAAATAAATCATCTCTCTTTTTAAATGATACAATTCTAGTAATGATTTTTTATCTTTATCACTAATAATTTCTTCTTCAATCTCTTCAATTTTATCCCCAATTTTTTCAATAGCTGTAAAATAACAATCTACTACAGCATCCATCAAAGCATAGGCTAAATAATCGGCTCCTAACTTTCTTACTCTTCCTTTACACTGACGCAATCTATTTCTAATAATATCAAAAGCATCTCCATTATTAGGTTCTTGAAATGAAAGTACTGTGTTTTCTAATAATATAATAGATAGCTGCTCAGATTTAACTTCGGTGGTATAACTAATCATTTTCATGATTGACACAACATAATTATCATAGTCCTCAAACTTAGGACGTTGATCAACATGCACAATATCCTCCATTGTTAATGGATGGATATTATAAAATTTACCAATAGCCTCAACTAGTTCTGGTTTATGTAATCCTTCTACATTAAGCCATTTAACCATGTTAGGTTTAACATGAGATAAACAATCAGATAAATCATAAAACTCTTGCTCAAAAAATTCCGTTTCATTATACTCTATTAAAGTAATTTTGATTCTATCTGTCCTTACTTCACCATTATAAAATAATGTTCCAGGAGGAGAGCCTATGTTTTCTGTTCCCATAGTTATAAAATTAACAAGAAATTTGATACAGTCATTTATAATTAATTAACAGGTAACCGAACACGAAACAAATTGTTAATTTTACTTTCGTATAAAACAATTACCATGCGATTTACCATTCTACTTTTAACTATTTGTATTCTGCAACAGGGCTTTTCACAAGCGGAATTATCAGATATGAGTAAAAATTATATTCTTCGGAATGTTAATATTATTCCTATCAACAAGGATACTATTTTGAAAAATCAAATGGTGATTATCACTGGCAATAAAATAACTCTAATTACCGACGATAATGATAAAGCATTTCAACCTGTAGATCGCTATTCTTTTATTGACTGTAAAGATAAATTTTTAATGCCAGGTTTAGCAGATATGCATGCACACTTTCCTGAATATAATGAACTAAAAAACTATTTAACATTAAATTTATTAGCAGGTGTTACAAGCATAAGATCTATGAGAGGTGATGAAACACATTTGAATATTAAAAAAGATAAAAATTTACCACAACTAAACTTATACCTTTCGTCTCCTCCAATTACCAAAACATTAACAATTGACAAAAAAACTGCTGATAGCATTGTAACTGTGAGTAAAGAAAATGGATTTGTATTTTTAAAAGTATTAAGTATTAAAGACTCTTTGTCATTTACAAATTTGGCTGCTGCTTGCAAAACGCATAGCTTTCCTTTTTGCGGACATGGACTTTCAAACATTTCTATGCCATTGCTATTAAAATCAGGGTACAATTCTATTGAACATTTGACAGGCTATGCAGAGAATTTAAATAAAGGAGATACCTATGTGGATAAGCTTATTAAGTTAACAACAAAACATAAAGTATATAATTGCGCAACAGAAGACTATTTTGAACTTGGCTACAACATGCAATCTATAACCGATTTAAAAAAACGAAACGGTTTGAAGTACATAGCGGATACTACTATTGTCAAATGGGATAAGGAAATAACCGAAGATCAGACAAAAATAGGTGATTCAAAATTAAAGGAACAAAGAGAAACTTATATCAAAATGAGAGGTATAAAAAATAAAATACTAGTGAGTTTAGTGAAAAATAACGCGCAATTATTGATTGGCGCAGATGCAGGTAGCAATTATTCTATTCCTGGTTTTGCATTACTAGAAGAAATGAAACATCATTCCAATGCAGGCCTAACCAATTATCAAGTATTGTGTGCAGCAACCATCAATGCGGCAAAATACATGAATCAATCAAAAAAATGGGGAACCGTTGAAATAAATAAAGAGGCTAATCTCATATTATTAAATGCAAATCCTTTGATAGATTTAAATAATTTAAATAGTGTGGAAGGTGTGTTTATAAATTCAGAACATAAAACGGTAAAGGAATTAGAGTCGGGACTTAAATAGTTTTCTATATTCCATTTTCTATTTGCTTGAACAAAAAGAAACAATCACGCTCTGGCGTGACAAGACGAAACGCCAACTCAATCTTTTTCTCCCACGAAAAGTCTTCGCAATGCCGCCTAAAAAATTGTAGTTCGCACTGTTTCGTCGAAAACAGCCGCACTATTACCAACGTATGATAAATGAACTAAATAACTTGATTTACGGGGAAATTACTCCGATATCTCATTCTTCATAACCATTTGTACAGTAAAGCGGCTTCGTTGTTCTAATAAAATAATTTTATTAAGAGTTAACGTATCTATTGTTTCTTGAGTGTAATAACGAACCGTCATTAATTCTAATCCGGAATTATACAATACTTTAAACTGCGTCTGTAATTCATTAACTAATGCTTCAATTTTAACAGTATCATGATCACAACATACTGAAAAACTAATAGCTGACAATTGCATTAAGTTAATTTTAACTCCATGTTTCGAAAACAGCTCGAAAATATCACTTAAATTATCTTCGGCGATAAACGAAAAATCTTTTGGTTGAATTGAAATCAATACTTGATCAACCTTAAAAATATACGAAGGAATATTTAATCGTTTGTCTCCGTCTTTAATTACTGTACCTTCTTCTTTTGGCTTTAAAAAGGACTTTACATACAAAGGAATGTTTTTGTTTTGAAGTGGCTTAATGGTTTTTGGGTGAATAACAGTTGCGCCATAGTACGTTAACTCAATGGCGTCATGATAGGATAATTGATCGATTTTTTTTGTGTGAGAAAACCATTTAGGGTCGGCATTTAAAACACCAGGTACATCTTTCCAAATGGTTACGTTTTCGGCATTTAAACAATACGCTAATATAGAAGCCGTATAATCAGAACCCTCGCGCCCTAAAGTTGTAGTAAAGTTTTCGGAGGTGCCGCCAATAAAACCTTGTGTGACGATAATATTAGTTGAAGTAAATACTTTTTCTAAATCTCTTTTTATTAATGACTCAGTTAATGCAAAATCCACTTTACCTTCACGGTAACTATTATCAGTTTGAATAAGTCCTCTTGCATCAATCCATTTATTATTTAATCCAATTTCATTTAGGCAAGCTGAAACTATTTTCGTAGAAATAATTTCGCCCATGCTCACTATTTGATCGTATTCAAAATCGAAGCCCTGAGTAGGTTCATCTTCAATAGCCCAATACAATTCCACAAAGGTATTTTCCAATTCAGTGTAAATTGAATGTGAAGAAGCAGGAAATAATTTCTGACAAATATCAAAGTGGTATGATTTAATTTCTTCTAATATAGCTTCGGCATTTTCTGTTTTATAGAAATAGGCTTTCGCTAAACGCTCCAATGCATTTGTTGTTTTACCCATAGCAGAAACAACTACTGATATTTTTTTGTCGGGAAATTGTTTTAATACTTCGGCTACATTTTTTACACCATCAGCATCTTTTACCGACGCGCCACCAAACTTAAATACTTGCATACATTTTTTGTTTGAACAAAGATAAGCAAGCCTATAAAATAAATGGATTCTCAAACTATTTTTTATAAACTCTTGTCACTTTTTTTTCATCTACGATTATATGATTAACCAAAAACCACTAACCTATACTAAAACTACTACTATGAGCTCAGGAAAAGAAACTCCCAGACAAAAGATGATTGGCATGATGTACCTAGTACTCACCGCCCTTTTAGCCCTCAATGTATCTAAAGAAATATTACAAGGATTCGTCATGGTTGATGAAAGCATTGGCAAATCCAAAGTGATTTTAGATGAAAATAATAGCCGAGTACAAAAAGCTTTCGAAGCCTACGTGAACGATGGAAATTTTGAAGCAAAACCCTATCTGCTAAAATCTATTGAGACACAGAAAAGCATTCGGATTGTTGACGCTTATATTGATAGTATGAAAGTAATGATTACAAGAAAAACAGAAGGTGTAGCCAAACAAGACACGTCGCAATTACGATTCATGGAAAAGTTGGATGACTTTGATACGCCCACTTATTTATTAATTGGTTCGGACGAAACAAAACCCATTGATACAAAATATTCGGCAAAAGATTTACGTTTGCAATTAACCACTTTGCATACTGATTTATTAGGCTTAATAGATAATATGCAAAAAGACACTAAAACAAAATTAGACGCAGAAAGTATTACCACTTTAAAACAAAAATTAGGCACAATTAAACCTACTGATAGAAACATTATAAAAGAAGGCGTAAAATTGAATTGGGAATTAGAGAATTTTTATCACATGCCAATGGCTGCTGTTATTACTAATTTGGATAAAATACAAGCCGACATGAAAAATTTAGAATCTGAGTTTTTACACACCTTTGCAGCAGCCTCCAGTAAATTTACTTTTAAGTTTAATAAATTATATGCTAAGGTTATTTCTCCTTCTGCCTATGTATTAGCAGGACAACCATTTAAAGCAGATGTTGTATTAGGCGCCTCTAGTAGCGAATTAACTCCAGAAAAAATGCAAGTATTAGTAGGTGCTAGTTATGATACTATTACAAAAAAATTATCCATTCCTGGTTCTTCATTAACTGTAAATGATGGCATAGGTAAATATGAAACAACTACCAGTAGCGTTGGACAAAAAGATTTAAAAGGTGTAGTGGTATATAAAAATGCTAGAGGAGAAAATGAATATTATCCATTTGACTATACATACACCGTAGCGCCACCATTTAGTGCCGTTGCAGCAGATAACATGAATATTTTTTACGCAGGCATCGAAAATCCTGTAAGTGCATCATGTGCTGGTTTTTCTCCTGCCGATTTAAAAGTTACAGTAACTGGTTGTGGAGCTGTAGCCACACCATCTACGGCAGGAAAATATGTCATTACCGTTAAATCTGCTGGAACCTGCTCCGTAACAGTTGCCGCTAAAGTAAATGGGGTTTACCAACAACAAGGACCCGTAAAAACATTTAGAGTAAAAGATATTCCACCTCCCTATTTAAAAATAGGAGGCAAGCTAGCAACATCAACCATAGAGCTTACAAGAAATGAGGTGAGAACATTGGGAGGTGTTGGTGCTGAGTCTGTAGGGTTTATGTTTCCCGTAAATTTTGTAGTAAAAAGTTTTGAAGTGTCTGTGCAAGGCGGAGGTGATATTAGTTGCCAAGGAAATAATTTATCGCCAGCAGCTAAGACAGCTTTAAATAACATGAGAGCAGGGCAAGTAGCTTATATCGATAATATAAAAGTACGAAAACCAAATGGTGATATAGTAACTATACCTTTTGCAAAAATTAAAATAAAAGCATAAACAAAAGGAGCTGCTTATTTTGGGCAGCTCCTTTTAAAAACACATTTATTGGCATCAAACACAAACGTAGATAAAGTGAATACGGACAGGCCTGACCTGAAAACCCCACTTCGAAATGAACTTTAAGTGCCACCGGGTACCGCTCAGAACCGCCCTACCATTGAACAAAAGAAGCCTCGGAACGAATAGATGAGGTATAAATAATAAAAGGAGCTTCCCAATGTGGCACAGAAACCAAGAAATATATTCTAATTACTAATTAATGCTTTGAAACGCCTTGAAGCACCACAGCCACGCCTTTTGTTTTATAAACCCCCCCCCCCCCCCCCCCCCCCCCCCCCTCCCCCCCCCCCCCCCCCCTCCCGGCCCCAACAAATTTATTGTTTTATTATTTTTTGAGTATATGAATTGTCTTCTCCTTTAACTATTAATTGATAAAAACCAGTTTTTAATTCGCTTAAATCAATGCTTGTTTCTGAAGATACAATCTGTTTTTCGAAAACTACTTTACCTAAAACATCAACAATCACAATACTAGAATTATCAAAAGTATTTTTAATAGTAATTACATCCGTAAATGGATTTGGGAATACAGAAACTGATGATTCATTTACTAATTGAGTAATACCAGTGCATAAAGAGACAGATTGAGTTATCGTAGATAAATTTGAACATCCGTTTGCATCTGTTCCTGTTACAGTATAAACTGTATTAGTAGTTGGATTAACAACAATAGCTGAACCACTAGAAGTTGTGTTCCATGAATAAGTATTTGCTCCAGTTGCTGTTAAAGTACTAGTTTCTCCAGTACAAATAATAGCATTGCTGGTAGACAAAGATACTGTAGGTAATGCATTTAAAACCACAGTTAAAGTTTCTGTATCTATACATCCTTGTGCATCTACACCTGTTACTGTATAATTAGTATTAGCTGAAGGTGAAGATGTAATAGATGAAGAGTTAACTCCTGTATTCCAAGAATAATTAGCTGCTCCAGCTGCTGTTAGCGTTGTTGATTGCCCAGCACAAACCGACAATAATCCAGATACAGTAACTGAAGGATTATTTACTGTTAAAGTAACCGTATTTGAGTTAGCCGAACCGCAACCATTTGTTACTGTTAAATAATAATTTCCTGCATTTAATAATTGAACTGCAGGAAGAGATATGGTTGCCATTGTTGCTGTACTTACAGGAGATGAATTAAAATACCATTGTACAGTCGTAGAATTAGATGAAACTGCAGATGTAAAAGAGGTATTCGCATTTATACAGACTGTTTTACTACTTGGTGATGATAATACTGATGGAGCATTATTAATTAAAATATTAGAATTATTTCTTTCTCCTTTTTGAACTGGATTTGATGATACAACACGAACTCTATAATTTGTGCCATACGCAACCGTAGAAGGCACTGTAGCAGTAATAGTTCCAGATGAAGTGGCGCTGATTGTTCCAATAGAAACAGGAGAAGCAAAGCTACCAGTTGCATCTGAAAGTTGTGCTGTAAAAATATTTCCAACATTACATGTTCCGTTAATAGAATATGGTACCGTTAAAGTATTACCAGCGCATAACGATGGTGTAGCAACTGTTAATGTTTTTAACTGATTATATTTAGCAATAAAACTATTATAAAAACCAGAATATGCCGTGATAGAAATAGAGTCATAAGGTGAAGGATCAAAATCATTCACTGACCTCATAGAGCCAATTAAATCAATCTGTCCGGAATTTTCAATAGAAATACAATGTCCGCCAGTGTAATTATAACCCGGAGTACTGCCGCCAAATCTAAAACACCATTGTTGAGCACCAGTATTATCTAGCTTCTCAACAAAACCATCTACATCTCCTGTAGCAACCATAGTAAACGCAATTCCACCATTGTTAAAATTTTTAGTTCCAGAAAATGCGCCGGTTAAATAAATATTATTATTAGCATCCACATCTACATTATCGCCGATAACATTGTTAAATACATTACTTAATTGATAATGCCTTGCCCAATTAAATAAACCTAAAGCTGAAATTCTAACTAAAAAATTATCTGTTGCTACAGATGTTAAAGTATAGGTAGAACTAGTGTTCATATCAAAATCAACAGTACCAGAAAATTCACCTAATAATATTGGGTTTCCATTACCATCTAATTTCAATTGTTTTAAGTTTTCACTATTTGTATTACCAATTTGCCCTGCCCATTGTAAAACCATAGATGAATTATATTTAGCAATAAATACATCACTTCCTCCAACAGGAGTTAATGTATAAGTTGAAGGTGAAGGGTCAAAATCACTATTAGCATTAAACAAACCAGCCAAATAAATATTTCCACTATTATCTACTTCACACAATGTTTTAAATCTACCAAAATTTACAAATCGGTTTAATAAATTCATACTAGAATCATATATAAGAAAAACATTCGAGCCTGTAGTTGTTGATGTTTCGTTAGCAACACCAATGCCTACATCAAAATCTTGAGTTCCCCAAAAATATCCACCAACATAAATTTTCCCAGCAGCATCTACTTTCACAGATTGAAAAGCACTATAATTAGTCGCTGTAAATGTATATACAGACAAGAAATTGAAATTAGCATCATATTTCGCAATAAATGCTTTTCCTTGCGATGTTCCTGAATTTACGGTAAATGTGTTTGCTGATGGGTCAAAATCTGTGGTTCCAGTAAACTCACCTATAATAATATAATTTCCTGAAGCGTCTCTGGCAGCATCTTGTGCTAAAACATTTGCAGTTCCGCTCACACTCATATGACCTAAATAAGATCCTAAATCATTATACTTAATCAAATAAAACCCAAAATTATTTGCAGGTGGTAATGGTACAGTATTAGAACCGGGATCAATATCATTAATACCACTAGCGTATGATCCCGCCATAATGACATTTCCGTTAGACTCTTTAAATAGTCCTACGTGTTCCATTTGTCCATACCCTGCGTTACGGTAAACAGTGTCCAATTTTTGAGAAAAACTAGAGAGACTCGCTCCTAAAATCATTAATGTTGTAAATATTTTTTTCATGGTTTTAATTTTTGATTAGCCTAAAATTGCGCCATTAACCTAGGAACGTAAAAAAAATAGGGCGAATACCTTCGTTTTTTGAGTAAATGAGTGTATTTTTAATGTGGCTATGAACAAACTTTTTCTTTTCGTCATCCTTTTTATAACCCAACAGGCTTTGTCTCAAACTGACACGGCTAAAATCAATACGCTAAATAAGCGTTCAGAAAATTTAAGTAAAGTAGATGTGGATAGCTCCAGCTATTTAGCTCAAGAAGCCTTAACATTAGCCAAAGAAGTAAACTTTAAAAGAGGTATTGCCGCCGCCACCAAAAACCTAGCCATCTGTAACTATGTAAATGGCAAATCAGATATTGCTATTAAACAATTTATTGAAGCCATTAAATTATTTGAAGAATTAAAAGACATTAATGAACTAGCACACTGTTACTCTCAAATGGGAATTGCTTATTACCTGCAATACCAATACGACAATGCTTTAAAATACTATGATAAATCGAGTGAACTTTATAAAAAACCACCAATAAAAAAGATTTAGCGGGTGTTTATATTAACCAAGGCATTTCATACACCTATGTCAAAAAAATGGATTTGGCTGAAATCAACTATAACGAAGCATTAAAAATTTATCAAGAAATAAATTACGAACCAGGATTTGCACCAGCCTACAACTCCTTAGCAAAAATATATTATGCAAAAAAAGAGTATGCCAAAGCCATTAGCTATTACAAACTAGCAGAACAATATTCTTTAAAATCAAATAATAAATACCATTTAATTACCAATTACAATTCGTTAGCAACCTGCTATAAAGAATTAAAGGAATTTGAAACTGCCAAAGCTTATTCCGAAAAAAGTATTGTAATAAGCAAAGAAGTTGGCTCCGTTGAAAGAGAATTGTTTTGCCACGAAACCATGGCCGATATTTTATTTTCGATGGGTGATTACAAAAATGCTTATGCCAGTTTTCAAAATTACGCTTCGTTAAAAGACACCTTGTTTAATCAAGATAAAAATGATGCGATTGCCGAAATGCAGGCCAAATTTGATGTAGAAAAGAATCAACAAAAGGTAAAGGAAATTGAATTACAGAAAAAAATTGATGATGAAGCTAACACCAAACAACAATTATTATTAATTGTGGTGATTGTCGTCATTTTAATCTCCTTAGTGTTTACCATACTCCTTTTTAGAAATAAGCAAAAAGTAAATAGTTTATTGGAACAAAAAAACGCCGCCATACAAGCGAATTTAGAACAAAAAGAAGTGATGATGAGCGAAATTCACCATCGCGTCAAAAACAATTTACAAATGGTGTCTTCTATTTTAGATTTACAAGCAAGAGATTTAACAGACGAAAAATCAATGCGAGTGATCGAAGATAGCTTAAGTCGTATTAATGCTATTTCATTGATTCATCAACGATTATATCAATCTGATAATATCAGAGGAATAAAAATTAACACCTACTTGCAAGAGTTAGCCTTTGATATATTGAAGAACTTTTCGTCATCCGTCACTACCACACCAATTCAATTAACATGCAAAGTAGCTGACCTGAATATGGATTTGGAATCTGCTATTCCTATTGGTTTAATTACAGCTGAATTGATTACCAATGCCTGCAAATATGCTTTTTTATCCATTGAAAAACCAGAGATTACCATCACTCTCAATAAACAACAAGACGCTCTTGTATTAATAGTGACTGATAATGGCGTAGGAAAACAAGCATCCATAAATGCATCAGGTACTTCGTTTGGAACTAAATTAATTAAATCCTTATCCCGTAAATTACGCGCCGATATTACCGAAGATACTTCCGAAAAAGGCACGAGCATACAATTAAAAATTAATAGCTTTAAGTTATATGACATCTGATTTAAAAATAGCAATCGTAGAAGATGAGCCTTTAATTGCTGACCATATTGAACAATATGTATTAGATGCAGGTTTTAACAGTGCTGGCATCGCTGATAACTTTACCGATGCAAAAGAACTATTGCAAAAAGAAAACCCAGATTTAATTTTATTGGATATTAATTTAGGAGATGGGCCAGATGGGATTGACATCGCGCATTACATCAATCAACATTACAAAAAACCATTTATTTTTATTTCATCAAATACGGATGCCAAAACATTAGAACGCGTAAAATTGACTAATCCATTTGGCTTTATTGTAAAACCATTTAAAGCTGGCGATATACAAACACAAATAAATTTAGCTTGGCACTCTTTTAATTTGCAAAAAGAAAATACACAAGTATCTTTCTCTGATTCGTTTTTAGTGAACGACCACTTTTTTATTAAAGACAAACACAGCTTAGTAAAAGTAAATTACGCCGATGTATTATATGCCGAAGCTTGCGACAATTACAGCATCATTTATACCAAGCAAACAAAATACATTTTAAGTTATACCTTAAAAGTGGTGGAAGAAAAATTATCCTTATTTCATTTCTTTAGAACGCACCGTTCCTTTTTAGTGAACCTTAAACATATTGAAAAAGTAAATCCAAAAGAAGTTTTAATAAATGGTAAGGAAATTCCAGTAAGTGAAAATAGCCGAGCGGAATTGTTGCAGAAGTTGAATTTGTTTTGATTTGAAAATCGTTTATTAAGATTTCATATTAATTATTATATTTACTAAACGATGATAAACATTCGCTTATATCTTCTTGCTTTGTAGATAATCAAATTTTTTAATGTAGATAAACGCAAGTTATTAGTAAGCTTAAAATATATTAAGATGAAAAACAAAATACTAGAAAATATTCTTTCTCATTCAAAAAAGACAAAATCAATAATTAGCGTTAGAAAATATAATGAAGGTGACGATATTTATGTTGGCTATATTGTTGACTATACAGATACATTAATTATTTTGCAACATATCACAAAATATGGTGTTGAGGATGGTCTTATGATTGAGAAAATTGACAACATTGAAACATTTGAATCGGATGACGATTATGCAAAGTCGTTACAATTTCTTTTCGAAAATAAAGCTAAGATTTCTAAACAAACAGTAAAAAGCATGAAGCTAACTAATAGTGAATACTGGCAGTATGAGCTATTAAAAATAATGTTTGACAAAAGTAAACTAGTAACAATTGAGTTGAATAATGATGATTTAGTATCTCACGGTTATATAATAGATTTTGACAAAACTAATTTGCAATTCAAGCCAATAGATAAACTTGGGAATGACGAAGGAATTACAATCTATAAATTATTAGACATTTCTGGTTTAACAATTGACACATTAGAAAGTAGGAAAAGGCAAGCGTTATATGACTGGAAAAAGAAAGCATAACTTCTAACGTATTCTTATCTCAATAACAAAAAAAGCTCCTTCAAAAACATGAAGGAGCTTTTTAAATTAAAATTTAAACTAAGCTAAGCAGTCGCTGCTTTTTCTTTTATTTTATTAGCATTTAAAATGGCTACTTGTTGTGCAATGTTTTGCGCCATTTCTCTAAAGGCTAAAGCTTGTGGCGTCGTTTCTTGTAAAACCGCTGGGCGTCCAACATCACCCGCTTCACGAATACTTTGCACTAAAGGAATTTGCCCTAATAATGGCAAGTTCATTTCTTCCGCTAAATTTTTCGCTCCGTCTTTTCCAAAAATATAGTACTTATTATCTGGTAATTCTTCTGGGGTAAAATAAGCCATGTTCTCAACAATACCTAAAACTGGTACGTTTAAAGCAGGCAATTTAAATAAGGCTATTCCTTTTCTAGCATCCGCTAAAGCTACTGCTTGTGGCGTACTTACAATCACTGCTCCTGTAATAGGAACTGTGCTACACAAAGTAATTTGGATATCGCCCGTTCCTGGAGGTAAATCAATAATTAAATAATCTAATTCTCCCCAAGCGGTATCTGTAAATAATTGTGTTAATGCTTTTGACGCCATGGGTCCACGTAAAGCAATCACCTGATCTGGTCCTGCTAAAAAACCAACAGAGTTTAATTTTACTCCGTAGCTTTCTACTGGTTTCATTTTTGGTTTGCCTTCATATTCGCCCTTTCCTGGCATATCGTTTACCACATCAAACATAATCGTTTGAGATGGGCCGTAAATATCAGCATCTACTAAGCCAACTTTTGCTCCTTGTTTTGCTAATGCTACTGCTAAGTTCGCAGAAACAGTAGATTTACCTACTCCACCTTTACCAGAAGCTACGGCAATAATATTTTTTACCTGCGATAAAGTTCCCATGTCTTTATCTCTTGTAGAAGTAACATTAGCCGTCATGTTAACATTAACCACCGCTTCTTTATCTACATAATGTTTCACCGCATTTACGCAGGCATTATGTATCATATCTTTCATCGGGCAAGCAGGTGTAGTTAATACAACCGTAAAGGCTACATTTTTTCCATCGACTACTACATCTTTAATCATTCCAAGAGTCACTAAATCTTTTTTAAGATCTGGATCGTCTACATATTTTAGGGCGTCTATAACGCTATCTACTGTAATTGGCATATTTTATTTTTTTATAAAGGTACTCAATGTATTTAAATAATTATCAAAGCCCATTTTTTCGGGCACTTCGCCATGGTCTGCACCACTTACCCTATGAGCTTCTTTGTAATTTCCGTTGTAATTTTTATATACTAATTCGCCATGCGTATTGATATTTAAAAAATTATCATTAGTTCCATGTATCCAACAAAAAGGTTGGCTTATTGTTTTAATTTCTTCCGCATTATCTATTTTTAAATTTGTAAAAAAAGACCCTGGCATATTTAATCCACTTCCATCATTAGCCATCACATCCGCCGAAGCAAATGGAGCCTCTAAAATGAGTTTAGAAGGTGTCATGCTTCTTGGCTTATTAGAGAGTTCACAAGCTGGCGCTGAACCCATACTAAAACCATAAATCGCTAAACGATTATTAGTTAATCCCTTTAATTTTAACCATTGTAAAGCTGCATCTACATCAGCATACAATCCATTTTCTGTTGGCTCACCTTCACTTAGCCCATAACCTCGGTAATCAATCATTAACACACCGTATTTGTTTTTACCCGACGTGTGTGCTAATAATTTGGCACGTTGCCAGTAAAAATCCATGTGCCATTTATTACCGTGGCAATACATGATGACTGTATCCGTTTGTATTTTAGAAATACTGCCAATATAAATAGCATGAATAGTGGTTGCATTATTATCCTCAGGTCCTTTAGATGACAAAGTAAAATGATGAATTAAACTATCTGGAATAAGATATGAATTATCTAAAATAAAATCTTGTTCTCCAGTATAATTATCCAATTTGTATTCGGTGATTTTATCTTCGACATTATATAAATTATCATCTAGTCGTAAACAAGACGAGCATAACAAAACAATTATAATTAAATTGATATATTTCATTTTAAAATCTTCTAGCAAAATTTAAATAAATACCAACTGCTCCTTTTTGCTGTATACCAACATAATCTACGACGTTGGGTTTATTATTTTTATTCATTTGCAAAAACTTACACTCTAATGTATAGCCCCACTTTTTAGTATTATAAGTCATACCAATATGTGGATTAATTAACGCATGATTTGTTTGAACTTCACCATGTGCTTTTTTAGAAGCTAATTCAAACCAATTAGTTAATCCAATATAAACAAAGGCCTTGTCCTTAAATATATCTTTATAAATATTAACATCTAACTGTGGCCATGCTCTAAAATTTTTATTCCACTTATCATATACCATGTTAATGGCGGGATTAATGGTAATACCAAACTTTAAACTATCATGCTTATACAATCTTTGGCATACGCCGATATCTGTTTGAAAATTGCCAAACAACATAGCTGTTGTATGAACGGATGCAAATGCGGTTGTTGAATTGGTTATTCCTCTTCCGTACATTAAAGATGTAAAAGGAATTGGAGTGACTGCTTTTCCAAAATGAATAAGTGGCCCTCCTAAATTGGCTGAAATAGCATTTTGGTTTTTAGCTAAAGGTTTCACAAAACGTGTTGGTGCACAATTTTGAAATATGATTCCGATAAAAACTACTTTTGCTAATAACCGCAACATTAAATCTGATTCGCTAAGTTCAATAAATTTCCTTCTTCAAAATCACGTCCCATAATTTGCAAACCAATTGGCAAGCCATTGCTATGTATTCCGTTAGGTACAGATATAGCAGGACAACCAACAATATTTGCTTGTACCGTAAAAATATCTTCTAAATACATTTTAATTGGATCAGCACTGTTTTTACCGAATTCAAAAGCAGTACCAGGCGTAGAGGGAGTTACAATGAAATCATGTTGTGATAAAATTTCACGTGTTTTTTGACGAATTTTATTTCTCACCTTTTGAGCTTTACTATAATACGCGTCATAGTAACCTGCGCTTAATACAAAGGTTCCTAACATAATACGGCGTTTTACTTCTTTACCAAATCCTTCGCTACGAGACTTTTTGTACGTACTTTCTAAATCTGTTGCGTTCGGACTTCTATAACCAAAGTGCACTCCATCAAAACGAGATAAGTTAGATGAAGCTTCGGCTGTAGTTAATACATAATAAGTTGGCACTAAAAAATCTAAATAAGGAAAATCAACAGCCGTAATAGTATGACCATCGTTTTTCATTTTATCTAAAGCGGCTAATGTTTGCTTTTTTACTTCAGGGTCTAAACCGTTAGATTCAACACATTCTTTTAAATAAGCAACTTTATACTTTTTGTTTTCTGTTAAATCATTTACATAATGTCCAACTGCTTTTTGAGACGATGTTGTATCATACTCATCTGTGCCAGCCATAATTTCTAATAACAAAGCAGCATCTTCCACTGTTTTTGTAATAGGCCCTATTTGATCAAACGAAGAAGCATACGCAATTAATCCCCAACGAGAAATTCTTCCGTAAGTTGGTTTTAATCCCACTGTTCCTGTAAACGATGCTGGTTGACGAATAGAACCGCCAGTGTCAGAACCTAAAGTCACGTGACATAGGTTTGCGGCTACTGCAACAGCAGAACCGCCCGAAGAACCACCTGGCACCGTTTTTTCGTTTAAAGGATTTAATACTTTTCCGAAAGCAGAATTTTCGTTACTACTTCCCATTGCAAATTCATCGCAGTTTAAACGACCAATGATAATGGCATCTTCTGCTAACAAACGCTCAACCACTGTTGATGAATATAAAGATTCAAAGCCTTCTAATATTTTTGAAGAACAAGACACTTTATGTCCTTTGTAACAGATATTATCTTTTAATCCGATAACCACACCTGCTAATTTTCCTGCTGTTTTTGCTTTAATTTTTTCATCCACCAATTTAGCTTGTGCTAAAGCTGAAGTGCTAAATACTTCTAAAAAAGCATTTAAGTGCCTTTTATCTTCAATGGCTTTGATTGATTCTTCTACTAATTGAATGCTTGTAATTTTACCTGCTAGTAAATCAGCTTGAAGATTTTTAATAGTTGTAAATGTATACACAGTTGATATATTAAATAATAAAAGCGTCAATCACATAGAAAGACGCTTTTAAAATGTGATTCAATAAATATTATTTTTTTTCTAAATCAGTAGATTCAGAAGAATTTCCGTCTTTAGCATCTTTAAATTCTTTCATCCCTCTTCCTAATCCTTTCATTAATTCAGGGATTTTTTTACCTCCGAATAATAATAAAACGATAACTAAAATAATGATGATTTCAGGGGCTCCAAGTCCGCCTAACATACCTAAGATTAATGCTTGTGTCATTGTTATAAATTTAGGATACAAATATACGATTTAATTAGTTTTAAGCAAATTGCCAAAAATCTGCTATTTTTGAGGAAAATAGCGCACATGATTAAGAAAATTGAACATATTGGCATTGCAGTAAAAAGCCTAAACAACTCAAACGATTTATTTAAAAAACTCTTTGGCAAAGACTATTACAAGGTTGAGTCGATTGAAAGTGAGGGCGTTAGCACCTCTTTTTTTCAATTAGGAGAAACTAAAATTGAATTATTAGAAGCCACCAATCCTGAAAGTGCCATTGCTAAATTTATTGATAAAAAGGGAGAAGGCATTCATCATATTGCATACGAAGTAGATGATATTTATCACGAAATGGAGCGTTTAAAAGCAGAAGGTTTTGAAATATTGAACAAAGAACCAAAACATGGCGCTGACAACAAATTGATTTTCTTTTTACATCCAAAAAGCACTAATGGTGTTTTAGTAGAATTATGTCAGGAAAGAACTAAGTAAGTAACAAAGACCGAAGTATTAAGATTAAAGATTGCTTCATACAACCTTAATACTTTAATCTTACTTCTTTGTTACTTCTTATAAATCAAAGCCACCGCATAAGCATTCACGCCTTCGCCTCTACCAACATAACCTAATTTTTCATTAGTAGTTGCTTTAATAGAAACATCATCAGTAGTAATATTCATAATTGGCGCTAAAATGTTTTGCATAGCAGTAATGTGAGGATTTACCATTGGAGCTTCTAAACTCAAGGTAGCATCAACATTTCCGATGCCGTAGCCTTTTGCATCCAATAACGCTACTACTTCTTTCAATAGCATTTTGCTATCTGCCCCTTTATATTTTGGATTGTTGTTTGGAAAATGGAAACCAATATCACGTAAGTTAGCTGCACCTAAAAGCGCATCGCATATAGCATGTAATAATACATCTGCATCACTATGGCCTACACATCCTTTATTAAATTCTAATTTAATACCGCCTAACCATAGTTCTCTACCTTCACCTAAAGGATGAACATCGTAACCAAAACCTACTCTAATATTTACCATAGTATATTTTAGTAATTAATTTTAAAATGCCTTCATGTATTCTTCAAAAGGAATACCTTTCATGAATTCAGGAGAATAAATATATTGATAAATTAAATCAGACCATTGCTTATGTGTTTTACGACTATCTAAAATACTAGTATCAAAAGGCTTACTATAATGAATACGAATGGTTGCTTTTTTTGCCTTAAACATCTCATCAGGCAAAAACAACATTTCAATATTAGCTTTTATTCCTAAACGTTTACGCCACATCGCAAAATTGTAAAAGAATTTAGAATTTTCTCCTTCAATAAATACAGGTTGGATCATACGTTTATGATCAATTGCTTGAGTTACAAAACTTTTCTTCCAAGCTAAATCTCGCACCAAACCATTTTGTTTACGCGACACTAAACCTGCTGGGAAAAATAAAACGGCACACTCTGTCATAAAAACTTCTTCCATTGTTCTTAATGACCTTGTAGAAGAAGCGCCCACCTTATTTACAGCAACAAATATTTCACCGTAATTCTTTAAATTCTTTAAAATATCATTTACAAAAAAACGTACATCTGGTCTTATCTCCCCAACTGATTTAATTAAAGCCATACCATCTAAGCCGCCTAAAGGATGATTAGCTGCAATAATGATAGATCCTGTTTTAGGAATCAATTCAGCATGAACCGATTCAACTTTAGCACCTAACTTTTCTAAACCTCTTCTATTAAATTCCAATCCAACATCATCTTTCAGATGCTCCATTGCTTCATTGATGTCATTTTCATGAAGCTTCTTTTTTAACCAATTAATAGCAAAACGTGGAAGCCACTTATAAAGTTTATAAGCCTTTTCCTTTAAAATTTTTTCTACGTCAATAAATTTCTTCGTTTCCATACAAGGTTTGCAAAGGTAAAATAATTGTTAATATCTCAACTATGCCATTTCATCTTTTTTACGATTTCAGGAATTTCCTAAATCTCTCAAAAGCATAACAAAATCAATACAATTTTAATTTTTAATGAAAAAAGCGATACTAATTATTTTGCTTGTAAACTATTAACAAAATTTGATTTATCAACAAAAGTGGTAAAAAATGGGTTAAAGTGGTAGAAAGTGGTAAAATTTTAATTATTTTTGACGCTATTCAAACCAAATCCACTAATGACAAGCCTTATAGGAGAATTCGAGTGTAAAGTAGATGCGAAAGGGCGTTTCATGTTTCCTGTTAACCTCAGGAAGCAACTGGAAGAGGTGTTTGATAAAGGTTTTGTAATTAACCGAAATCTTCATCAAAAATGTTTAGTGCTTTATCCAATGGCTGAGTGGAATAAACTCAACAAAAAATTAAGCAAGCTGAATCGTTTGATTAAAGCAAATGATGTGTTTGTGAGAAAATTTTCGGGTGGAGCTACTGCTGCAGATGCAGACAACACGGGGCGTGTTTTATTACCAAAACCATTGGTAGAATACGCTGGCATTACAACCGATATTAAAGTTTTAGGAAGCAATAATGTGATTGAGATTTGGGATAAAAAATTATATGACCAATTCTTATCACAAGATGTAGATATCGAAAAATTAGCAGAAGATGTGTTGGGGAATTTAAATTTTAATGATGGTGATGATGAGTAATCTTCCTTATCACATCCCCGTTCTTTTACAACCTTGCATAGATGGCCTCGAGATAAACCCTGACGGCGTGTATGTTGACTTAACCTTTGGTGGAGGAGGACATTCAAAAGAAATATTAAAGCATCTGTCGGCAAAAGGAAAATTATTTTCGTTTGATCAAGATGAAGATGCAAAAGCAAATATTCCTAATGATAAACGCCTAACATTCATTCCTCACAATTTCAGATACATCTCAAATTACCTGAAACTATACGGAATTACACAGGTTGACGGAATACTAGGAGACTTAGGCGTTTCATCACATCAATTTGATAAAGGTGAACGTGGTTTTTCTACTCGTTTTGATGCTGACTTAGATATGCGTATGAATCAAAAATCTGATTTAACGGCTAAGAAAGTATTAAATACATACGATGTAAAAAAACTAACAGCCATGTTTAGAGAATATGGGGAAGTGGATAATGCATTCAGATTAGCTAACATCATTTTTGAAGCTAGAACAAATGGCAGCATTGAAACAACTGCTCAGTTTAAAGAAGTAATAAAACCATGTACGCCAAAGTTTGAAGAAGGAAAATATTTAGCAAAAGTGTACCAAGCTATTCGTATTGAAGTAAACCAAGAAATGGAAGCTTTAAAAGAATGCTTAACACAATGTGTCAATCTTTTAAAACCAAATGCGCGATTGGTAGTAATGAGCTACCATAGTTTAGAAGATAGGTTGGTAAAGAATTTAATAAGATCAGGAAACATAGAGGGGATAGAAGAGAAAGATATAGTGTTTGGAAAAATCACCAAATACTTCAAGTCTTTAACATCAAAGCCAATTGTGCCAGATGCAAAAGAGATTGAAACAAATTCGAGAGCAAGAAGTGCGAAGTTGAGAATAGCAGCAAAAATTTAATTAAAAAAGTGGCAAATAAATTTAGAGAAAACAAAACCGAAGAACTAGAAGAGCTAGAAGAACTTGTGGAGCAAGAAGAGCCTCAGGTTGCTGCGAAACCTTCTAAACCTGGTAAAAAAGGGGTTTTGGCAAAAGGTCTCTCTAAAATTTTTGGCGGTTCATTTTTAAGTGATGATAGGGCAACGCAACATGTGCCCTTCATTTTGTTTTTGGGACTGATTGCTATTTTATACATCGCTAACGGTTACTATGCTGATGATAAAATTAGAGAGGTAAATAAAATTAGTAATCAAATAAAAGAATTGCGCACCGAATACATTTCATCCAAATCGGATTTAATGTTTGTGAGTAAACAAAGTGAAGTCGCAAAAGCAGTGGAACCATTAGGATTAAAAGAACCCGTGGATGGTCCGATGAAAATTGAAATAGATAGCGTGAAGACAGTAGTGAACAACAACTAAATAAAAAATCCGCATGATCTGCGAAATCTGCGGGAAATAAATGGAAAACAAGAAAGACATATTATCAAGAACTTACCTCGTGTACATATTTTTATGTGTATTCTCTCTGGCTATTTTCTATAAAATGTGTATCATCCAATTTAAAGAGGGCGCTATGTGGAAAGCTAAAGCAGAAGCTTTTAACACACAAGTGCATGAAATTGAAGCCGTACGTGGAAATATTTTCGATATCAATGGAAATTTACTAGCGACTTCTTTACCCTATTATGAAATAGCAGTAGATATTAATGCACCATCTATTGACAAAAAATTATTTGAAGAAAAAATTGACTCCCTAGGATTTATGCTCTCCGATTTATTTAAAGATAAATCAGCGAAACAATACACAAAATTATTGCGTAAAGCACGTAAAAGTGGCGACCGTTATGTAGTAATTAAACGTAATGTACCTTATAAAGATTTACAGGTTTTAAAAACATTTCCCATTTTCAAAAAAGGAAAACGTGGGGGCTTAGTAACTCTTCAAACCAACAAGCGTGAGCGTCCATTTAAAATGTTAGCAGCTCGTACCATTGGAATGTCGAGGGCTGGCGTAAAACCAGTTGGATTAGAAGGTGCTTATGATACTTTATTGATGGGTATTAGCGGACAACGCTTAATGCAAAAAATTGCTGGCGGTGTTTGGCGTCCTATTAATGATGAGAATGAAGTAGAACCAAAAGACGGAAGTGATTTATATACTACATTGGATATTAATATACAAGATGTTGCAGAAAATGCCTTATTAAAAACATTACTAAAGAATAACGCTTCTCATGGCTGTGCTATCTTAATGGAAGTAAAAACAGGTGAGATTAAAGCCATTGCAAATTTAACTCGAAGCGGAAAGGATACAAGTAGCTACTCATACTCAGAAGATTTAAACTACGCAGTTGGCTATGCTACGGAGCCAGGCTCAACATTTAAGTTAGCATCCTACTTAGCAGTCATGGATGACTATGACGTTAATTTAGATGAGAAAATCCAAGTTGGTAACGGTGAAGTAACTTACTATAATAAAACAATTAAAGATCACGATCCACCAGAGTCGCCAGTATTAACATTACAAAGAGCCTTTGAAGTATCATCAAACGTAGCTGCTGCTAAAACGATTGTAAAATATTATTCAAAAAATCCGCAACAATATATTGATAAACTAAAGTCGTTTCATTTAAATGAAAAATTGGGGTTATCCATTCCAGGAGAAGCACATCCTTTAATTAAAGAAACCAAGAGCAAAGACTGGTCGGGAATTACATTAGCCCAAATGAGTTATGGTTACGAATCATTAATCACACCATTACAAACACTAACATTATATAATACCATTGCTAACGATGGCAAAATGGTAAAACCTCGTTTTGAAAAAGAAATTCAACGCAATGGAAAAACAGTAAAAACATTTACGACAGAAGTAATTGCAGAACAGATGGTGAAAAAATCAACTGTTAAAAAAGCAAAACAAATGCTGGAAGGGGTTGTACAAAATGGAACAGGCAAAGGACTAAAAATAACCGCATTTAAAGTAGGCGGAAAAACAGGCACGGCACAAATTGCTAAAGCGGGAAAAAAAGGTTATGGTGAAGTTGGTAATCGTGACTACCAAGCATCATTCGTTGGTTATTTTCCTGCGGACAAACCATTGTACACTTGCATCGTTATTATTAATTCGCCAAGTAATGGTATTTATTATGGTGGTTTAGTAGCTGGTCCAGTATTTAAAGAAATTGCGGAAAAAGTATATTCAAGTAGTGTTGATTTTTTAGAACCAATAAACAATAAACAAAATTTATTAACCAAAGCTCCAGGCTCTATCAAAACTCAAAATGACGAAATGGTAATTGCTTCAAAAGCACTGAAATTACCTACTAAATCAAATGCTACTGAAAATAGCTATGTATCAAGAAATTCGACAGACTCAACACGTATTTCCTTACAATCAAACAATTTAGAAAGTCAATTAAAAAAGGGAATCGTTCCCAACTTAAACGGCTTATCTGCTAAAGACGCTTTGTTTTTATTAGAAAATTCAGGCTTCCACGTAAAACTTTACGGCATGGGTTCTGTTAAAAAACAATCGATTGAAGCAGGGCAAAAATTTAATAAAGGAGATAAAATAACATTGATACTTAGCTAAAGTGAAATTGAAATTATTAAGCGACATATTATACAAAACACGACTAGAGGAAATCATTGGTTCTACTAATGTGGCAATTTCGTCTGTGACTTTTGATTCTCGTAAAGTAAAAAAGGATTCTTTGTTTATTGCTACCAGAGGAACAGCTTCTGATGGACATCATTATATTGAACTAGCTATTGAAAGCGGTGCAGTAGCTATTGTTTGCGAAGACTTACCAGAGACTCTAAAAGAAAATGTAACCTATGTAAAGGTTTTAGATTCTTCAGCTTCCTTGGGTTACATTGCTTGCAATTTTTACGACAATCCTTCTGAGAAATTAAAGTTAGTTGGTATTACTGGAACAAACGGAAAAACAACGACGGTTACTTTATTATTTAATTTATTTAGGGGCTTAGGATACAACGTTGGTTTATTATCTACTGTAGAAAATAAAATCAATACGACTGTTATTCCATCTACTCATACAACTCCAGATGCATTAGCTTTAAATGAACTATTATCAAAAATGGTAGAAGCTGGTTGTCAGTATGCCTTTATGGAAGTGAGTTCTCACGCTATTGTACAACATCGTATTACAGGTTTAAAATTTACAGGTGCAGCTTTCTCAAATATTACACACGATCATTTAGATTATCACAAAACATTTGAAGAATACATTCGAGCAAAAAAATTATTCTTTGATAATTTACAAGACGATGCTTTTGCGTTAACTAATAAGGACGATAGAAACGGCATGGTAATGTTACAAAATACCAAAGCCAAAAAATATTCATACGGTTTAAAATCTATTGCAGACTTTAAATGTAGAGTGGTAGAAAATCATTTGAATGGTTTGCTACTAAGCATCGACAATCAAGAAGTGTGGGTAAAACTAATTGGTTCATTTAATGCCTATAACGTTTTGGTAGTGTATGCTATTTCTCAATTATTGAAACAAGATAGAGTACAAGTATTAACAACGCTTAGTAATTTAAATTCAGTAGAAGGGCGTTTTCAATACATTAAATCTAAAACGGGCATTGTAGCAATAGTTGATTATGCACATACACCTGATGCTTTAAAAAATGTTTTAGAAACGATAAAAGACATTAGAACTGGTAACGAGCAAGTGATTACCCTTGCAGGTTGTGGTGGAGATAGAGATGCTGCAAAGCGTCCGATTATGGCTCAAATAGCTTGCGAGTATAGCAATAAAGTAATTTTAACGAGTGACAATCCTCGTAGCGAAAATCCAGAAGATATTTTAAACCAAATGCAAGCGGGAATTAATCCAGTTGATGCAAAAAAAACATTACGTATTAGCGATAGAAAAGAAGCCATCAGAACTGCCGTTGCATTTGCAAAAGAAGGTGACATTATTTTGATAGCTGGAAAAGGACATGAGAAGTACCAAGAAATAAATGGTGTAAAGCACCCATTTGATGATTTTGAAATTGTAAAAGAAATATTTAATAACTAACGATAAAATGTTTTACTACTTATTCCACTACTTAGATCAACACTTTAACTTTCCAGGAGCTGGGGTGTTTCAATACATCTCGTTTAGAGCGGCGTTGGCTTTATTATCGTCGTTAGTGATTACCATGATATTTGGTAAACGTATCATTAATTACATCCGTAAAAAACAAATTGGTGAAACGATCCGTGAATTAGGTTTAGAAGGGCAAAATGAAAAAGCGGGCACTCCAACAATGGGTGGTTTAATTATTTTGGCCGCTATCATTATTCCCACTTTATTATTTGCAAAAATTCACAACGTTTATATTGTATTGATGCTCATCTCAACCGTATGGTTAGGAAGTATTGGTTTCTTAGATGATTACATAAAAGTATTTAAGAAAAACAAAGAAGGCTTAAAAGGGAAATTTAAAGTTGTTGGACAAATTGGTATTGGTTTATTAGTAGGTGCTGTATTCTATTTCCATCCTGATGTGGTTGTAAAAGAACGAATGACTGCTAACCAGCAGAGTGCTTATTCTTTTGATGATGCTATCAGTAGCAAAAAAGATTTGACTTTACCAAAATACGCACCGACACCCATTAAGAGTATTAAAACAACTATTCCTTTTGTAAAAGATAACGAATTTGATTACGTGAGCGTTTTATCGTTTATGGGAGATAGTGCTGTAAAATACGGTTGGCTAATTTTTATTCCCATTGTTATTTTAATTGTAACGGCTGTTTCTAACGGAGCAAATATTACGGATGGCATTGACGGATTAGCCGCAGGAACAAGTGCTATTATTGGAACCACCTTAGGAATTTTAGCTTATGTAAGTGGTAATACTATTTTTGCGGATTACTTAAACATCATGTACATACCTAACACAGGTGAATTGGTGGTGTTTATGGCGGCCTTTGTTGGCGCATGCGTTGGCTTCCTTTGGTATAACGCTTTCCCTGCTCAAGTTTTTATGGGCGACACAGGAAGTTTAGCATTAGGAGGCATCATCGCTGTGTTTGCAATTGCTATTCGTAAAGAATTATTGATCCCAATTTTATGTGGTGTATTCTTAATTGAAAATTTATCCGTAATCATGCAGGTGTTTTACTTTAAATATCAACGCAAAAAACACGGACTTGAATTTGCCAAAGCCAACCGCTTATTTAAGATGGCACCTCTTCATCATCATTACCAAAAATCAGGATTTCATGAGTCAAAAATTGTGATGCGCTTTTTTATTATTGGAATTATGCTTGCCGCACTAACCATTGTCACATTAAAATTAAGATAATAGCCCCTCCCCTACCCCTATTTGGAAAAGGAGATTGAACAAAATTAAATTAAAAACAAAAATTGAACTTAAATACAAACATATCTAATCAAAAACCTCGCATGGTTATTCTCGGTTCTGGTGAGAGTGGCGTTGGCAGTGCTATTTTGGCACAAGCTAAAGGTTATGATGTGTTTGTATCTGACAAAAGTTTAATTAAAGAAAAATATAAATTAGAATTAGTTCATCATAATATTGCTTTTGAAGAAGGTACACATACAGAGAACTTAATTTTAAATGCAACGGAAATCATCAAGAGTCCTGGTATTCCTGATAAAGTGGAACTTGTTCAAAAAGCAAAAGCAAAAAACATTCCTGTGATTTCTGAAATAGAATTTGCAGGCCGACATACCAAGGCAAAAACGATTTGTATTACAGGTAGTAATGGAAAAACAACTACTACTCTACTTACCTATCATATCCTAAAAAAAGCAGGGTACAATGTAGGCTTAGGTGGCAACATCGGAAAAAGTTTTGCTTACCAAGTAGCAACCGAAAATTTTGATTACTACGTGTTAGAGTTAAGTAGTTTTCAATTAGATGGCATGTATAATTTTAAAGCAGACGTAGCAGTGCTATTAAACATTACGCCTGATCATTTAGATAGATACGAATATAAGTTTGAGAATTATGTGGCATCCAAATTCCGCATTACTCAAAACTTAACCAAAGATGATGCTTTTGTGTATTGTGCAGATGATGTAGTGATGGAAGAATTTATGAAGCACACACACATTGAAGCGGAATTAGTTCCCTTCAGCATCAAAAAAACCATAGAAGGAAATGGCGCCTTCTTACAAAACAATGAAATAACCCTTAATTATAATAATAACCCTAAACCCTTAATTATGACCCTAGAACAATTGGCTCTTGCAGGTAAACATAACGTTTACAACTCAATGGCTGCTTCAATGGCAGCGCGTATCGTAGATATACGCAAAGACATTATCCGCGAAAGTTTAGAAGACTTCGTAAATGTTGAACACCGTTTAGAATTTGTTGCCTCTATTAATGGCATCGAATTTATTAACGATTCAAAAGCAACTAACGTTAACTCTGCTTGGTATGCCTTAGAAAGTATGCAAAAACCAACTGTTTGGATTGTTGGTGGACAAGACAAAGGAAACAACTACGAAGAATTAGTTGACCTTGTAAAAGAAAAAGTAAAAGCGATTGTTTGCTTAGGTGTGGATAATAAAAAAATCATCAAAGCATTTAAAGGTTCTGTAGAAAATATTATGGAAGCTGGTTCTGCTGTTGAAGCAGTTGCCATGTCTTACAAATTAACTTCTAAAGGAGATGCAGTTTTATTATCTCCAGCATGTGCTAGTTTCGACTTATTTCAAAACTACGAAGATAGAGGTGTTCAATTTAAAACAGCAGTAAGAGGTTTATAAAATGAAAGAAGTTGCACTAGGTCAAAAAACGTTTTCTATTAATAGAGAAACAGATCATAGTTTTGAATTTGTTGCCAACATTAATGAAGTCACCTTCATTAATGATTCGAAAGCAACTAATGCAAGGCTAACTGTGGAAAGTATTAATTCTGTGGACGCAGAAATAGTATTGATATTAGGTGGAGATGATTTAAAAACCGATTACTCTTGGTTCACTAATATCAATTACTATAATATTAAAACGGTGATTTATTTTGGCAGACGATTCTCTGAAATAAAAACATCTTTAATAAACACGTGATGGTTATTGTAGCCGATAATTTAGAAAGTGCTGTTGGAATTTCGAAAGCAAAAGCGATTAAAAACCAAGCGGTTTTATTTTCGCCAGCTTGCCCAAGTTTCGACCCTTTTGACAATTATAAAAACAGAGGTAACAAATTCAAGGAACTCGTTTTAAATGTTTAATGTTTGGTTGTTTTATGTTTTAAAAACATAAAACAGCAAAAAACATGGAAACAAATAAACAACAAAACAATTAACTAATGAAACAATTCGCATACTTAAAAGGAGATAGAGTAATCTGGACGATAGTTTTTCTATTGTCTCTACTATCTATTTTGGTAGTATACAGTTCGGTTGTAACATTAGCACATAAATATAAACAAGGTAATACCGAGGCCTACTTAATCAAACATGGCATTACAGTAGTTGGTGGTATTTTAATAATGTATTTAGTTCACAAACTCAAATACACTCTGTTCTCTAGGGTGGCGCAGATTGGTATTTTGTTTGTGATTCCTTTATTGCTATTTACATTATTAAAAGGAGTGAGTGCAGGCGAGGCAAGTCGTTGGATTCCAATTCCGGGGATAGGGTTAACATTTCAGTCTTCCGACGTTGCCAAAATTATTTTAATAATTTTCGTAGCACGCACGCTTACTATTCGTCAAGGTCAATTAGAAGATTTTAAATCACTCCTAAAATATTTATTAATTCCGGTAGGTTTTATCTGTTTATTGATTTTCCCAGCTAACTTTTCTACAGCAGCCTTATTATTTGTGAACTGTTTATTTTTAATGTTTGTTGGAAGAATAAAAGCAAAATTCATCATGTACATTTTAGCTGGCTGTGTAGGTTTTGCGTTATTACTGGGCATTACTATTTATCAGTTTCCAGATGCTATACCTCGTGGTAGAACATGGAAAGCACGTATTGAAAATTTCTCTGAAGGAGATGCTAAAAACAATTACCAAAGCGAACAAGCAAAAATTGCTATTGCTACAGGCGGCGTCATTGGTAAAGGCCCAGGTAATAGCACACAACGTGCGTTTTTACCGCAAGCATCTTCTGATTTTATTTATGCTATTATTATTGAAGAGTATGGTTTGTTTACCGGCTTTGCTATGCTTTTCCTATACATGATTTTATTATTTAGAGGCATTAGAATTTTAAGGGACTCAGAAAAAACCTTTGGCGGATTAATGGCTGTTGGTTTAAGTTTTAGCTTGGTGTTTCAAGCCCTCATTAATATGGCAGTTGCTGTGAATTTATTTCCTGTAACAGGTCAACCGTTACCTTTAGTAAGTATGGGAGGGACCTCTATTTGGTTTACCTGTATTGCCATTGGCATTATTTTAAGTGTGAGTAGAGCAAACGAGGATACTACTAATAAAGAACAAGAAGTGATTACTGAATAAATGAAACCACTAAAAGTCATATTAAGCGGCGGCGGTACTGGAGGACATATTTTTCCTGCAGTTGCTATTGCTAATGAGATAAAAAAATTAGTTCCTCATGCGGAGATTTTATTTGTGGGCGCTTTAGGCAAAATGGAAATGGAGAAAGTTCCTGCGGCTGGTTACAAAATCATTGGTGTTCCTATTGCGGGTCTGCAGCGTAAATTCACCTTATCTAATTTAAAATTACCATTCCTTATTATACAGTCTTTATTAAAGACACGTAAAATTGTTAACGAATTTAAACCAGACGTGGTTGTTGGAACAGGCGGCTATGCTTCTGGGCCATTATTAAAAGCAGCCACCAACAAAGGCATTCCAGCATTATTACAAGAACAAAATTCCTACGCAGGAATTACTAATAAAATACTATCGAAGAAAGCAAGTAAGATTTGTGTCGCCTACGAAGGCATGGAACAATTCTTTCCGAAAGAAAAAATCATTTTAACGGGTAACCCTGTTCGACAAGATATCACCAATATAGCCGCTAAACGCGACGAAGCCTTTGAGTTTTTTAAATTAGATAAAAACCGAAAAACAATTTTAGTAGTTGGTGGAAGCCTTGGTGCTAAGGGTATTAACGAAGCGATGAGTGAAGGCTTACAACAATTAGCCGATAATAACATTCAGCTAATTTGGCAAACGGGTAAAACTTATTTCGAAACCGCTAAACAACAAACAACTGCTTTTGAATCCAAAAATATTAGAGCGGTTGATTTTATTACACGCATGGATTTGGCTTATGCCTTTGCTGACGTGGTGATTTCGCGAGCTGGTGCGGGTGCTATTTCCGAATTATGCATCGTGCAAAAACCAAGTATTTTAGTTCCTCTATTAACTGCCGCCGAAGATCATCAAACCAAAAATGCGATGTCATTAGTGAACAAAAAGGCGGCTATTTTAGTGAGAGACGATCAAGCTAAAGCCAACTTAATAAAAGAAGCGATTGCTTTAGTAAACAATAGCAGCTTGCAACAAGAGATCAGTAAAAATTGTGGATTACTTGCTATGCCAAATTCTACGAATATTATTGCCAACGAAGTTTTAAAATTAGCCCACTACAGCCTTTAGTACTAAATGAACATACTTGATTATAAATTATATTATTTCCTTGGTGCTGGTGGCATTGGCATGAGTGCTTTAGTTCGCTACTTTAACCATTATGGTAAAACCGTTTATGGTTACGACAAAACTGAAACAGATTTAACGAGACAATTACAAGACGAAGGCGCTCAATTACATTTTGATGAGGATAAAGCCTTAGTCAAAAAATTATTTTCGCTCTATAATAAGGAAGAAATTTTAGTGATTTATACGCCTGCCGTTCCAAAAGACCATGCAGAGTTTGTGTATCTTCAAAACGAAGGCTACAATTTACAAAAGCGCGCTTGGGTATTAGGAGAAATCACTAAACAATTTCGCACGATTGCTATTGCGGGTACTCACGGAAAAACAACTACCACCACGCTTACGACTCATATTTTAAAAACAGCGGGTATTAATTGTTTTGCCTTTTTAGGGGGCATTTCTCAAAATTATAAAACCAATTTGTTGTTGGGAGATGCTAACGATAAGGACGCTTACGTAGTAGTTGAGGCAGATGAATACGATCGTTCTTTTTTGACTCTTCATCCCTATATTACAGTGATAACAAGTGTTGACGCTGACCATCTGGACATTTATGGCGACTTAAATGCCATGCATCAAACCTATACTCAATTTGCTTCTCAGGTTCAAAAAGAGGGCTTTTTGATTGTTAAAAAAAATGTTGATAACGATTTGAGACTCAAGGATAAAAGACTTGTCTACTCATTAAATTTAGATACTGAATACTCTGCGAATTCTATTGAAATTATTGATGGCGAATTTTGTTACAACATCAATAGTCCCATAGAGCCTGTAAACCACGTAGCCATTGGGTTACCGGGCTTACATAATGTAGAAAATTCGATTGCAGCAGTAGCAGTTGCGCAACAATTAGGTATTAAGGGCGATGTGATAAACAAAGCCTTATGTTCTTTTAAAGGAGTGAAACGAAGATTTGATTACCGAGTAAAATCAAAGTCTGTTGTGTACATTGATGATTATGCCCATCATCCGGAAGAATTGAGAGCTGCCATTACCGCTGCTAAACAATTATATCCAGATAAAAAAGTAACGGGTATTTTTCAGCCGCATTTGTTTACACGCACACGTGATTTTGCCGATGGTTTTGCAGAGAGTTTAGATTTATTGGATGTATGTGTGTTATTAGACATCTACCCTGCCAGAGAAAAACCAATCGAAGGAATCAATTCGCAGATGTTGTTAGATAAAATGAAAAGCAAAGAAAAGTTTTTAGTGAAAAAAGAAAACGTGCTCGAATTTTTAAAAACACATCCACCACAAGTAGTGATGACATTGGGAGCGGGAGATATAGACAGTTTGATTGAACCGATTGAGAAGCTGCTGAATGAAACAACAAAATGAAAAAAATAAATTTTAGAAAAATATTAATCATCGTTCTTTGGATTATTGGATTATCAGGCCTACTAGCGTCTTTAGCCTTTGCTACTAGCAAAGAAAAAAACGTAGTAGCCGAAAATTTATTGGTATCGGTTAATAATACAGAAGTTAACACCTTTATTGATGAAGAAGATGTAAAAGAGTTTTTCAAAGAAAGAAACGACTCAATTTTAAACACTTCTTTAAAAAATATTGATGTGAACGGTTTAGAGAAAGCATTGAATTCTCATCCCGCTGTAGAAAACGCTGATATAGCCGTAGATGTAAATGGAGATGTAACCATGAATGTAACACAGCGCACACCATTAGTTCGAGTAATGAACATGGATGGCGAAAGTTATTACATTGATACGAAATCTAAACTAATGCCTTTAAGCGATAAATTCACCGCACGTGTAATTATTGCTACAGGATTCATTGTTGAACCGTATGCAACTCGTTACCAAGTTTCGGTAGATGCCATTTCGAAAAACGAAAAATTTGCAGCCATCAGTGTACTCGATGATATTTATAACATCTCCACTTATATTGCTAAGGATTCGGTTTTAGCAAGCCTGATACATCAAATAAATGTAACGCCTGATAAGGAATTAGAGTTATACCCTTCAATTGGTAATCATAAAATTGTGTTTGGAGATGCGAAAGATTTTGAAGAGAAGTTTGAAAAACTAAAAACATTTTATACCGAAGGATTAAACAAAACAGATGGCTGGAATAAATATTCAACTATCAATATAAAATATAAAAACCAAGTGGTTTGCACTAAAAAATAAGTTTATGGACAATAAACCAACACAAAAACAAATGCCAGCAAATGCAGAACTAGTAGTAGGTCTTGACATTGGAACAACTAAAATTGCCGCTATCGTTGGTTACAAAAACGAGAATGGTAAAGTAGAAATTTTAAGTATTGGTAAATCCGAATCACTAGGTGTGCACCGTGGTGTAGTCGCTAATATTGAGCAAACCATTGAGTCTATTAAAGCTGCGATAAAAATTGCAGGCGATAAAGCAAATATTGATATTGAAGAAGTAATCGTTGGTATTGCAGGTCAACATATTAAAAGTATGCAACACCGCGGTATGGTGACTCGTAAATCATTAGAAGAAGAAGTTTCGCAAAACGACGTGGATCAATTAATTGATAACATGCACCGTTTAGTGATGAGTCCAGGTGAAGAAATTATTCACGTGATTCCTCAAGAATATATTATTGATAACGAAAGCGGTATCCGCAACCCAATTGGGCATTCAGGAATTCGCTTAGAAGGAAATTTCCATATTATTACAGGACAAGTAAGTGCTGTAAAAAATATTTTTAAATGTGTTGATCGCGCTAAATTAACCACGGTTGATTTACACTTAGAGCCATTAGCAAGTGCTGATGCCGTTTTAAGCGACGAAGAAAAAGAAGCAGGTGTTGTATTAGTGGATATTGGTGGTGGTACTACTGATGTGGCTATTTTCTATGATGGCATTATCCGTCATACAGCTGTTATTCCTTTTGGTGGTAACATCATCACCGATGATATTAAAGAAGGTTGTGGTATTATTAAAACACAAGCGGAGCAATTAAAAATGCGTTTCGGTTCGGCTTTAGCGCAAGAAAATCAAATGAACGAGGTGATTTCTATCCCAGGATTAAGAGGTCGTCCGCACAAAGAAATTTCAGTAAATACCTTAGCGCAAATTATTCAAGCGCGTATGGAAGAAATTTTAGAGTTCGTGTTATTTGAAATTAAATCTTCTGGTTTCGAACGTAAATTAGCTGGTGGCATTGTAGTAACAGGTGGTGGTTCTCAATTAAAACACTTACCTCAATTAGTGATGTTAACTACTGGTATGGATTGCCGTATTGGAACTCCAAACGAACATTTAGCTGGTGCTGATGATGAATTAAAAAATCCAATGTACGCAACAGGTGTGGGCTTGGTAATGAAAGGTATTGAGAAATACGAACGCGAATTGAAACGTGGAACTAACTCTTCTAAACAAGTAGAAGAAACTGTTTTAGTAGAAGCAACAACGAGCAAAAAAGCAGAGAAAAAAGTAACTGGTCACTCAAAACAAAAAGTAGGAAATTTCTTCGATTCATTAATTAGCAAAGCTAAGGATTGGATGAGTGATGACGTGGAATAGTGATGAGAGATGAATTATAAGTGATGAGTTAATTGTCACTTCGAGCGGAGTCGAGAAGCAAAAAAACAAACAACAATAAAACCAGGACAAGAAACCTGAAACAATAAACATCAAACAATACAAACAACAAAAATCTACATACCATGATGCAATTTGAATTACCACAAGAAGAAAGCTCAATTATTAAAGTAATTGGCGTTGGTGGCGGCGGAAGTAACGCTGTTAACCACATGTTCCGTTTAGGAATTAAAGGGGTTGATTTCATTATATGCAATACCGATAAACAGGCATTAAGCAAAAGCCCAGTGCCTCACAAAATACAATTAGGTAACTCTTTAACCAGAGGATTAGGCGCAGGTGCAAAACCTGAGGTTGGTCGCGACTCTGCTTTAGAAAGCATTGAAGAAATAAAAGCAATTTTAAAAGACAATACCGAAATGGTATTTATCACAGCTGGTTTAGGCGGTGGTACTGGTACTGGAGCTGCTCCAGTAATTGCGTCTATTGCTAAAGAATTAGGCATCTTAACGGTTGGTATCGTGACAATTCCTTTCTCTTTTGAAGGAAAAAAACGTAGAGAGCAAGCTGAGAAAGGCTTAGAAGAAATGAAGAAATACGTAGACACGTTAATCGTTATTGGTAACGATAAATTACGTGAAATCTACGGAAGTTTAAAAATGACAGAAGCATTTGCTCACGCAGATAATGTATTAACTAGCGCAGCAAAATCAATTGCAGAAATTATTAGTTTACACATGCATGTGAATGTGGATTTTAATGATGTGAAAACAGTAATGCAAGATAGCGGTGTAGCTATTATGGGTTCTGCTATTGCAAGCGGCGAAAAACGTGCTTTGCGTGCAGTAGAGAATGCTTTGATTTCTCCATTATTAAATGATAACGATATTTCTGGTGCTCGTCACGTATTATTAAATATCATGAGCGGAAGCGATGATATTGAAATGGATGAGTTTGGTGAAATTACTGACTTCATTCAAGAAGCAGCTGGTGGAACGGCAGAATTAATTACTGGTTACGGTACTGATCCATCTTTAGGTGATAATGTTTCTGTAACTATTATAGCAACAGGCTTTAACAGCAAAATGAATTCAGGTTACGAAGCACCAACTTTCCAAGAACGTAAAATTGTGAAATTAGACGAACCTACTGTAACTAAAGTTGAGCCAGTTCAAACGACGATTATTGATGAGATTCAAACAAACGAACCATTTGTGTTTGTGAAAGAAGAAACAGTTGAAACACCAATCATCAATAAAGTGGAAGAAACAATTGCTCCAATTGTAAACGAAATGAAGGAAGAAGAAAAACCATTATTTAAAGTGTATTCTTTAGATGAGCCAGTGAACGAAACTCCTGCTACTTTTACAAACGAAGTAACTGAAACGCCAAAGCAAGAATTTGTGATTAATGATATTTCTTCTGAAGAAGAAGAAACACCAAGTTACGAAAGCAATAGCCGCGAAGAGCAAATTCGTTTGGCACAAGAGCGTATTAAAAAATTAAAAGAGTTAACCTTAAAAATGAAAACTCCTGAAGGTTTAAACGACTTAGAAAAAACATCTGCTTGGCAACGTAAACAAGTGAACTTAGATGCAAATAGCTCAACACCATCTACGGACTCACAAGTATCTCGTTACACTTTAGGTGAAAACAATGAGATTAGACCAAACAACTCGTTTTTACACGATAACGTAGATTAATCATGACAACCATAAAAAAGAAACCCTCCCAGAAATGTGAGGGTTTTTTGTTTTTAGGAAATATAGAAGAATTGGATTAGATTTGATATATAAATATAAAATAACTAATAATGAGCTATTTTTCTAATGAAGAAGTATCTGAGGAACAAAGAAGGAATATAGCCTTCCAAACAATTGTTGCTCACCGTGACTTACTTCAGTTAGCAAATAAAAGAAGTACTCCTCCAACTTATGAGAATGCACTTGGTTTATTAAACGAAATTGCACCTGATTTGTATGAACAATTTACTGTTTTACTTTCTAGAAAAAATGATAGCGAACTAGTTCAATATTTTAAAGATTTAGCCGAAATTAAATCAAAAGAATCTGGCAAAGAGATATCAGCGATTGATTTAATAGAAAGGCAAATTGAAACTCTTCAAGATCTTCATGACAAAGATACTACTAAAGGCACCGTAACAAAAAGGCTTTTAGAACACAGAGTTGCAAGAGAAAAAATGGAACCAGTTAGGTTAACAGAAAACAGAATATTAAATCGAGATTATAGTAAAGCCGATAGGACGACATATGCTGACAAACTTTTTGATGATGATTTTTACACAGACTACAAATTAAAAAACAAAAATATTCTACGCATTAGGTTTTTACATCCTGATAATGACGAACATGTTACTGGAGCAGATTTAATATATGAACAATACGATTTAAAAAACGACTTAGTTAGATTTGTTTTTTTGCAATATAAAGTATGGGAAAAAGGCACAATATATGTGTCACAAAGTACAAATCTTGAAGAGCAAATGGATAAAATGAAAACTGTCCTTTGTGACAACAATTTATGTGTGTGCCCTGAAAATGAAACACTAAATAAAAAAAATAGATTACCTTACTGCTCAGGTTTCATAAGACCGACAGATAGAATTCAAGAAAATGATAGTAAACTAATGTCTACTGGCTATCACCTTCCTCTTTGCAGAGCTATAGAATTAGCAGGTGAATATGGGAAAATAGAAAAAGACTCGATTAAAGAACAATCCTTTAAAAGTCACATTTTCGAAGAACTATTTAATGATAATATGATTGGCTCCAAATGGATTGCTGTCAAAACTCTAGAAGAAGTCTATGAAAAAAATCAAATTTTCAAAAAAAGTGACAGAATAAAACTATATGCCCTTGAACTAATTAACGATAAATCAGAGGAACAATAACCTCGCTCCTCTTATTTTATAATCCCACAGCAACGTCATAGCGAGGAGTTTTTTCATCGACGAAGCAATCTCATACTTAATTAAATAAACTGTGTTTGAAATTGCTTCACTCCATTCGCAATGAAGGGCTGCAAATTAACGGACTCAAACTCAGCTTAATCTATTACCCTTAACTCTATATGCTGATGGGAACGAATTAAATCTAAAATACTCGATAGTAAGTCTTGAGTTAAACAACTGCGGCTTTCATTAAAATCTTTCCAAATTAATTCAATTGATTCTTCATACTCATGCACTCCAAAGCCTCCATACAACAAATCATTAAAGGCATTTAAATTATGTCCCGTTTCCCAATCTAAATCTTTGGTTAACACACGATCCGTTTCCACAAAAAAAGATTCTAAATTCCTAATGTTTTTCCCTTCAATAAAAATCTGCTTCTTAATCATGTGCAATAATTTTACCAACACCGTTCACTTTGTAGTTTTCAATCATAACTTCTGTTTTTCGAGAAGTTTCGATAATCTCTTCTAAACTATCCCTTTCAAAGGTATTGACGCTATCAGTAATTTGTATTTCTAAATTTGACTTCATGACAAGATAAGAGATGCCATTGGCATTGTATCCTGAACTCCCACCGGGCAAATTAAGTAATGCTAATTCATCAATTTTTTTACCCGTTGAATTATATGTTACTAGCAAAGGAAATACAATATCGCCTGGATTTAAATACACGATGCCAAATATGCTATCGTTAATTTTAGTTTTACCATAAATCCCATAAACATTATCGCCTACAAACTCATTATAAATAGTGTCGGGATAAAATACTGCCTGTAAATCCTCGCCACTATCGGTTATAAAAGGCAACTTTAAATCAGGAATTGTATTAAAAAATGTAGAGAATTTTTCTTGTTGTGAAACTTCTTTACGGCAAGAAGCACAAATAATAATTAAAACAATAACAGATAATAGGCTTTTCATAAATCGTATTTCAATCAAATCTAATTATTTATTGTTGAATTTACATAAAGAAGAAACACAAAATCAAGAAAATTATATACCAAAATATTCAATGAGAACGATACTAGAGTTATATATAAAATGACCTATAATGCCATACAATAAACTGTTGTTTTTTGCCCTTAAGTAACCAAACAACATTCCGATAGGAAAAATCCACAAAAAAGAAATAAGCGAAAAATGTAGAATAGTAAATAAAACTGTGGTAATAATTATTGTGGCACTAACTGAAGTAATCTTTTGAAGTTCATTAAACAAAATTCCTCTAAAAGCAATTTCTTCAAAAATAGCAGGAAAGACTGCAATAGAAATAATTGAAAACAATAAAGGAAAGGGTGAATTAATATAATGTTCATAATAACTATTGCTAGTCCTATTAAATACGTTATGATTTAAAAAATCAGACGTATAAGAAACTAAAAATGCTAATGCTATTAATGCCGTTAACACCATAAATAGTAATTTAAAATTAGTAATTCTAGAAATAATTAAAGGAAGGATAACTCTATAGTTCAAAATAAAAAAAACAACTACTATAACTGCAAAAATTATATCGCAAACTAAAGATGTAACATAGGTACTTTCAAATTTAAGAACATGCAATAATCCTATATATGCTAATAAAATAAAAAAGAAAATTTTAGCTTTATTTACGGATGTATTATAATTATCTTTCGGCTCATCAAAAAGCTTAGAGCCACAATTATTACAATATCTATAAGTTTTTGCATTTTCAGCTTTACACTTCTGACAATTCATCTGGTATAGTAAAATCTTTTGCTTTTTTTATTGACTCCAATTCCTTTTCAAGTTCTTCCGATTCTTTAACCCCTTTATAACCATAAACAAATGCTCCAATAACTATTACTTTCATAAATAATCCTTTCAAAAGAGTGGTAGGTTCAATCACTGCATTAATTACCATTAATGAAATGTAGACAAAAAATCCAGTCAAAATAGCAGGAAACGGATTTTGTTTACTCCATAATCCTAAGGAAAGATATATTAATGACACAACAAAATTAGATATTAGTATTGCCATATTAGTATCAATTAATAGTCCTAATAAAATCGCAAAAAAGGCAAACAATCCCGATAAAACGAATAAGATATTTCTTGCCTTGCTAACTGCTTTTTTCTGTTTATCTAACAACGTATGTTTATTGTTAATATTCCAAATAAAGTTTTTCATTAAAGCCTGAGATCCTCTTTGAGGAAAGCCGCAGTTAGGACAAAACTTATCTGATTCAGTCAATCCTTTTGATTTGCAATAATGACAAACAGATGGATTCGAAATAACAATCATCCTCTTTGCTTCACTTTTTTGTCGACCAGTAATTTGAGCCATTTAAATAGTTTTAAAACACAATTTCATATATAAATCTAAGAAATTATTTCAATTAACTTCCTGGTGAGATTAAAAATCTAAGAAGTGAATATAAATAGTTATCACGTATTATGAGTTTTAAAGCAATTTCATTATTTTTACTTATGACCATAAAACACATCTACCTCAGCATCTTTATTTTTCTTTCTGTTACTCTTTCGGCACAAACTGCCAAAGAGTATGCCGACATGGCAAGCGCTAAAATGGAAAATAAAGACTACAGAAATGCTTTAGCCTTTATTGATAGAGCCATTCAATTAAATGATACTAATCAATGGTACTTAATGGATAAAGCTGATATAGAACTCCATTTATATGGATCACGAGATGCTATCAACACCATACTAAAAGCTATTCCTTTAAACAGAAAAAACGCAGAAGTGTATAATAGAGCAGGAAACCTTTATGGTTCGGGAGGACTTATTGATTCAGCAATATATATGTATAATTTTGCTATTAAGTATGCAAAAACCGACACTGCAAAATTTGGCTACCTTCAAAATAGAGGGACCGCAAAAATTGGGAATAGAAATTTTGAAGGCGCAAAACAAGATTTTGAAAAAGCACTTGAATTTAATCCTAACGAAATAGCGACCCTAAATAACATTGCGGGTATTTATGACGAACTAGGAGAAAAAAAAATAAAGCCATTAATACATTTAAAAAAATTATTAAACTTGATTCAAATTTTGTAGGAGGATATGTAAACTTAGGTTTTTGCTATGCCGAAATGGATAGTGCTGCTCTTGCAATAACTTACTTTAATAAAGCTTTAGAACTTGAACCAAAAGACGGATTGATATATAACAACAGAGGTTACGCCTATTATAAACTAAAAAATTACTCTGCTGCATTAAAAGATATTAATTACTCTATCTCTTTATATCCCACTAACTCTTATGCCTATCGAAATTTAGCTTTAGTTTATATTGCCACCAATAAAATGAGCGAAGCCTGCGAAACTTTGAAGTTTGCCGACTATTACGGCTTTGAACAACGTTATGGTGATGAAGTAAAAAACCTAAGAGCCAAACATTGCAAATAATACCTGCTGTGCCGATAGCTACCTGTATGTAAATCCTACGTTCCAAAAAACAAAACACCTATCAGGCTATATGAGTTCCTGATAGGTGTAATGTACTCTAAACTAAACAAAATTTAAGAGATGTTTAAGCATGCCTTATTTTATGTAAAGGTGAGAAAACAAAAGAAGAAACATCTTACAAAAAAGTAGGAAAGAGTTACATCATTCACACTATTGAGTCGTTAATGTTTTATGTTATCTTTTATTCTAGTATATAATTGATGACAAGCATTTTCTCCACAAAAAGAAATTACCATTTGTCCACCTTGTATGGTATCTCTCACTTTATGCATGGTAATGGCTTCGCCATCCAATACAATAGCTAACCCTTTATTGATACGTTGCGCTGTGAATTTTTTTATTTTGTTTGCTGCATCTTTATTTAAGGTAATACTTAATTGCATTTGTTGCAAGGAATCTTTTTGTGTGCTTGGTAATTGCCCCAGTTCCAAAGGCACAAAATCTGAAGTATCAATCAACAATTTTGTAAACTCCTGCTCATTGTAAATACTATTATAAGCGATAGACACTTCATGAACTTGGTGGTTTCCAAAGTTGGTGCTATCAACACCTTTGTTGTTTACCTGATAAAAACCATCTCTTAATTGGATGGTGTCATTAATTTGTTTTTGTTTGCATTGTATACATAATATCATACAACACATATATATAAATAGGTTTTTCATTTTAAATGTTTTTTTAAATTATTAAATAGATTGATTTTGCAAACTCCATCTTAAGTCATCCCGAAATTATTTCAGAACTCCACAAGATGCCAAAGCAAGTTCGGCATAACGCGTTTGCACTAAAAAATTGAATTAACAGAAAAGCTCTGGTTCCTCGCTATAAGGAGAATGATGGTAATGAAAGAACCTGCAAAAGGAGTCAGGTTCATAGGAATGGCTATTTTGTAAAACAGTTTTTAAATAAACATCTGAATGTATTGTAACCTCAGCAAAAGAGAAAAGTGTATGCAAAAGTAAGTCGGGCTTTTGCTGAGAAACCACTACTTGATTTTGCTGAACGAGCAAAGTTTGAGAAAACTGTATAGTGCTTATTTTTTGTTTATCTGTTTTATCTCCGGAAAAAGATTTTCTTGAAAACACACTCAAAGACACAAAAAACAAAATCACAAAAAGTGCTCTGCTTATGTATTCAGATATGTTTTCTTTTTGATGTTTCATTATTTTAAAATTAACCAATACATCACCGCCCAAATACTTATAAAGAATAAACCAAGGTATATATTGTTTAATTGTTGTTTCAGGTCTTTTTTGATAAGGAGTCTATATAAAAACCAGAGTATAAACAGCGTTACAAAAACGAGGGGTATAAATAGTCTTAGCATAAAACAAATGTAAGATTTTTTTATAAATTTTTTCCTATGGGTTTTGCATTACGCGACCATTCGCTCCATGAACCTACATAGAGCTTAGGGATTTCTAGTCCAGCGTATGCCATCGCCAATAAAGTGTGACATGCCGTTACGCCTGAACCACAATGGACAATAACATGTTCTTTATCTTTATTTTCTAAAGCATTTAGATATTTTTCTTTTAAAACATCAGGTGTTAAATAAAATCCATCTGCATCCAAATTAGTACTGAACGGAATATTTATAGCGCCCGGAATATGACCTGCAATTAAATCAATGGGTTCTTTAATGCCATCATAACGTATTTTATCGCGCACATCAATAATCAAATACTCTTTATTTAAACGTACGTCATCTACTTCATTCATATCAGCCATTGGCAATTTCCAAGTAGTAATAGGATACGCTTCTGCTATTAATGGCGCTTCTGGCTTCGAACTCATTTCAAAACCCACTTTCAAAGCAGCTTGATAACCGCCATTAAGCACTTGAACTTTCTTATGACCAATTGATTTAAGCATCCACCAAAATCGAGCAGCTGCATTAGAACTATTTTTATCATCATAAATAATCACGTGGCTACTAACAGTTATTCCTAACTTAGCTAGCAGTTTCCCAAATTCAATAGTACTCGGCAAAGGATGTCGACCTCCTTTTGAAGCATCTTCTTTAATATCTGCTAAATCAGTATTTAAATCTACATACAATGCACCTTTTAAATGTTGTTGATTGTATTTCTCTTTACTATCAGCACCTGCACTAGCGTCTATCAATACAATAGGTGTAGTTTGTTTTAATACAATTAATTCTTGTACACTAATAAGGGGAGTTAAATTATGATTCATATTACTTGTTTTTCAAAAAATCCCCATCCACAATTAATAACTTTACACCGTTTGCAGAAACCGAGCGATGCGAACTCATGTCATCCGATACCACATAAGTCATTCCTCTGGTAAGTTTAGTGCATTCTCCTGTTTCCAGTTCTGTAACAAAATCGCCTTCTAAGCAATGTACAATATGTCCTTTTTGACACCAATGGTCGGCTAAATAACCTGCACTGTATTCTACTACTCTAATTCTTAATCCATCAAATTGTATGGTTTGCCAAATGGCAGTTCCTGTTGTTCCTGGATATTCTACTTTTTCAATTCCTGTCCAATCGATGGTATTAAATAATATATGGCTCATGTAATTTTAATTAAATATTTTTTCTTTCAACTTCAATCCTTTCTCATTTAAAATGAGTAATTCTCCATTTTTTGATTTTGGTTCAAGCAACCAAACTTTGCCTTGGCAACCAATATTAATGATCCCTTCAATTTCATGATCTCGAGTAACAACAATGGCAAAAGGAAAATAATTGTTTTTACAAGCATCATCTTCTTGTTCTGTGCTATAATTCGTATGGTCTAAAAGTAATTCTTTCATTAATTTTACGCTATTTTTCGGGAATACTTTAATGGCATCATTCGTTGAGTATGTTCTTACCTTTGTATCTATTGCATATTTTGAACTCGAATCATACTGCACTCTCACATAAGTTACTACGTAATCCGGATCCGTTATTCGAGACCAATCAATTTTTAGATCATCGCTTGGCTTCACCGAACTAAAGCAAACGACAATCAATATAACTAAACAGAGAAAAACTGGATGTTTCATTTACCTAAATATACTTAGATAAGAATCATTTCACAAGGCAAACATGTAAATAGTTATTTGTATCTTTTTAATTATATTGCATTATAAACTTAAGGCAAATGGAATTAGATGAATAAACTCTTACTATTATTATACATCATGTTTTCACTTAATTGTTTTTCTCAAGCAAAAAAAATTAAAATAAAAAAAGAAAAACAAAAAGCCGAAAAATACAAAGCACCTTTAACTTCTTTAGCAAGTATTGATGCATATTATGGCAATATTGTATTTAAAGATAAATTTTATAGCCAACTTAATACAGGAGATTCTTTAAAATTTAACTTACCTCCCAATTTCGTAGGACTTGGTATTTCTGGAATTTCAAGGCAAATAGGTCCGACGTACTTTGTGTTTCAATTCGACTTCCAAAAATATATCCCTCATCCATTAATTTTAGAAGATAGTATTCACGCCACTTTTTCTGGAGGAAGTTTTGGTTTAGGCATAGGAAAGTGCTTTGCTTCTTCGTCTGGAAATCTAAGTATCATTTATTACTTAGGATTCAACTCCGGCAGATGTACATTAAGTAATTCAGAAAACATATCCTTACAAAAACAATTCTTTTGCCCAAAGATTAGTTTGCAACCAAAACTCATGATAAAGCGACTAGCTATATCCATTATAATTAGTGCGCAAGGGGATATTACAAGCGCAAAATGGTTACCTACGTATACTGATAAAAAAAATAAAGTGTTAATAAACGGATTATATCAAACTGGATTTATTGGATTAGTAAGTCTGGGTTATCGAATAAATATATAATAATGAAAAAACTTGTCATATTATTTTGTTTTCTATTTTCATTTCAAGCTTTCTCGCAAGCAAAAAAAATTAAAATAAAAAAGGAGAAAGAAAAGGCGGTAACACCCATTTACTATAATCAGCTAACGCTTGATTTATACTATGGAAATCGAGTGTATGACAAAAGTTATTATGGACAAATAAATTCTATAAATAAAATAGATCAGAAACTGCCGCCTGCCATCATCGGGATTGGATTCAGTGGATACAATCACTTGTTTAAAACCAGAATAATGGTCTTTCAAGCTAATTATTATAAAGTGATCCCTTCCAGAATTATGATAGAGGATACGTTAAACACCAAATTTTCAGGATATGCCTTTGGTTTTGGACTAGGACCTTCCCTCTCTACTTTAAAAAGAAACCTGAATCTGAATTTATATTTTGGATTTAACTCAGGAAGAACGACGCTCAGTAAAAATGATGTAATTACTCAAAAAAATCAATTCTTTTCGCCAAAAGTTACTGTTCAAACAAAATTCATCGTCAAACAAATTGCCTTATCATTTATTTTTGAATACGAATATGATATTAGTAATCCTATGTGGAGACAGACAATATTTGAACGCAAGGAACCTCACCTATTAAAACCATTTAACCAAACCTGTCTGACGGGAATTGTGAGTTTGGGTTATCGGTTTGCTAAATAATAGTATTTAAGTAAATTCGAAGAACAGTATATTAAATTAAAAACGTTTCTAGAAATTTACATCATGAAAAAAGTATTAATCATTCACGCGCATCCCGAAAGTCAATCGTTTTGTAGTTCATTAAAAAACGAGGCTGTTTCTTATTTCCAATCTCAAGGAGCAGAAGTAAAGGTGTCAGATTTATATGCTATGGGGTTTAATCCTGTTGGCGATAAACACGATTTCAAGCAATTGCAAAATCCTGACTTTTTTAAATATCAAATGGAGCAAGTGCACGCACACCAAAATAATTTATTTATGCCTGATGTAAAAACAGAAATGGATAAATTGGAATGGTGCGATACATTAATTTTTAATTTCCCATTATGGTGGTTTGGTTTACCAGCTATTTTAAAAGGTTGGGTTGATAGAATATTTGCAATGGGCTTAGTATATGGTGCAGGCAAAGGCGTGTATGACAATGGCACTTACAAAAATAAAACAGCATTTTTAACTTTAACAACAGGTGGTCCAGAAGTGGCTTATGGAGACACTGGAAAAAATGGAAACTTAGATACTATTTTATATCCTATCCAACACGGTATGTTTTATTTTGCAGGTATGACGGTTTTACCACCATTTATTAGTTTTTCGCCAGCTCGTATAACAGACGAAGAACGTAAAACTCAATTAGCGTTATATAAATCTTATTTGGAAAAAGCAATTTCTTTAAAACCGATATATAAAGCATAAAAAAACATTACAACATATAATATACTTTATCTAATAACTATAAATGCAAAAAAATCCTGACTGTATCTTAAGTCAGGATTTTTTTAATTTAAAAATATTCGAAAACTATTTTTTAGCAGCAGCATAAAGCTCGCTTACTTTTGTCCAATTGATGACATTAAAAAATGCAGCCATATAATCAGGACGACGATTTTGGTAATTTAAGTAGTAAGCATGTTCCCATACATCCATTCCTAAAATTGGAGTGCCTTTGCAATCTGCAATATCCATTAAAGGATTATCTTGGTTTGGTGTTGAGCAAACACAAAGCTTACCTTCTTTAACACATAACCAAGCCCAACCTGATCCAAAACGAGTTGCACCAGCAGCAGTAAAGTCAGTTTTAAATTTCTCGAAACCACCTAAGTCTGTTTCAATCGCTTTAGCTAAATCACCAGTTGGCATGCCACCAGCGTTTGGCGCCATTACTTGCCAAAATAAAGAGTGGTTAAAATGTCCGCCACCATTATTACGAACTGCCATTGGAAATTTAGAAATGTTTTTGCAAATATCTTCAATGCTCATTTTTTCAGCATCAGTTCCTGCAATTGCATTGTTTAAGTTTGTTACATAAGCTTGGTGGTGTTTGCTATGGTGAATTTCCATAGTTTTTGCATCAATGTGTGGTTCTAATGCTGTGTAAGCATAATCTAATTTTGGTAATTCAAATGCCATTGTATTTAAGTTTTAGGGTTTATATTTGTTTTAATTGTGTGATTGTTTGTGTTGGGTTTGCACTTCCAAAAACGGTATTACCTGCTACTAAAACATCAGCGCCTGCAGTCAATAATTTTTTGTAATTATTCAAATCCACTCCTCCATCAATTTCGATTAGGGCTTTAGATTTTTTTTCGGTAATTAATTTTTTAAGTGCCGTAACTTTTGTGTAAGTGTTTTCAATAAATTTTTGTCCGCCAAATCCTGGATTTACGCTCATCACGCATACTAAATCAATATCAGCAATAATATCTTCCAATAAATGAATAGACGTGTGAGGATTCAAAGCAACTCCTGCTTTCATACCAAGTGCTTTAATGTTTTGAATAGAACGGTGTAAATGTGTACAAGCTTCAATATGAACAGTTAAAACATCAGCACCAGCATCCTTAAATAATTGTGTATAACGATCAGGATCTTCAATCATTAAATGCACATCTAAAGGTTTTTTAGCGTGTTTCTGTATAGCTTTTAAAACTGGGAATCCAAAAGAAATATTTGGAACAAAAGCGCCATCCATAATATCAATATGAAACCAATCGGCATCCGAATGATTAATCAATTCGATGTCTCGTTGTAAATTTCCAAAATCAGCTGATAAAACAGAAGGTGCTACTAAATGTGACATATTATAATTTATACGCTCAAAATTATAAATTATAAATGGCTAAAAGGCATTTTGTTTTTAACAAAAATGAGAAAAGACGTTAAAAAATAGTTACGAGAATAGTAACACTGATTTAGCTGATAAAACGGATTAATACTGATTTCTGGTTTTACATCTGCTAATTTTAATCCGTGCAAATTAGCCAAATCTGTTTCATCCGCGTTCCTATTATAAAAAAAATGCGCATAAAAAAAGGAGGCCAAACACAAGCCTCCTAATCTTTATCCCAATATGAGCTATAGGGATTCACTAAACATAAACAACTATCCTAGATAGCCCATTAAAAACTTGCTTCGAGAAGCGTGTTTTAATCGGCGTACTGCTTTTTCTTTAATTTGACGAACGCGTTCTCTGGTTAATTCAAACTTTTCTCCAATTTCTTCTAAAGAATGAGAATGTCCGCCACTTAATCCATAATATAATCTTACTACATCTGCCTCTCTGGCTGTTAAAGCAGTTAAAGCTCTGTTAATTTCGCTACGTAAACTTTCAATAATCAAATCATTATCAGGAGACGCCTCATGCTTATTTTCCAATAATTCATACATACTACCTCCATCTTCTGAAGTTCCTAAAGGCGCATCCATACTCATGTGACGACCTTGATTTCGCATAATATCGCGAATATCAGCAGGCATAATATCTAAAATTTCAGAAATTTCTTCGGCTATAGGTTCTCGCTCTAGCTGTTGCTCCAGTTTGGCAAAGGTTTTATTAATTTTATTAATAGCGCCAATTTTATTTAAAGGCAATCTCACAATACGAGATTGTTCGGCTAAAGCTTGTAAAATACTCTGACGAATCCACCAAACGGCGTAAGAAATAAACTTAAATCCTCGAGTTTCATCAAAACGTTGAGCCGCTTTAATTAAGCCCATATTACCTTCATTTATTAAATCGGGTAAGCTTAAACCTTGGTTTTGATACTGTTTAGAAACAGACACCACAAAACGTAAATTAGCTTTTACTAATTTATCGAGCGCGCGTTGGTCGCCATTTTTAATTTTTTGAGCTAAGACCACTTCTTCATCAGCCGTAATTAATTCTACACGTCCAATATCTTGTAAATACATATCCAACGAAGCTGTTTCGCGATTAGTAATTTGCTTGGTGATTTTTAGCTGTCTCATGGCTCAAAATTTAAAGATTATACTCAAAAAGGGTTTAAAACACTAGTAAATAGCCCAACTGAGTGTTTCTATATTGTATTACGATATAAAAACAATTTAGTTACACCATTTTGAGTGAATAGGCAGTTTAAATGATTGAATGATTCATCTGGTTTAGGGGCATTTTTTCTAATCCGCCAGCTGGCGGATTAATTGTTGAAAAATGGATACCCATTTTGGGTAATTTATATATTTCTACAGATTTAAATTTCCGATATTTAACGAAGATATGTTACAGCACTTACGAATACAGAATTTTGCCTTAATTGAAGAAACTGAAGTTCATTTGAATAATGGATTGACTGTTATAACTGGAGAAACTGGCGCTGGAAAATCCATTTTATTGGGGGCCTTAGGTTTAACTTTAGGGAACAGAGCTGATGTGAGTTCGTTGCACGACAAAACCAAAAAATGCATCATCGAAGCCCAGTTTAATATTAAGGAATATAGTTTAAAGTCTTTTTTTGAAAGCAATGAATTAGATTTTGAGGAAGTAACAACCATCCGAAGAGAAATTACTCCCGAAGGAAAATCTAGAGCTTTTATAAACGATACTCCAACAACCCTAAGTGTATTAAAAGAATTGGGTGAGCAATTGATTGATATTCATTCGCAACACGAAACCTTATTATTAAAAGAAACTAATTTTCAGTTTGAATTAGTAGATGCATTTGCGCAAACAACCAATTTGTTTTCTGATTACAAAAAGCAATTTAACGCTTTACAAAAACTAAGAAAGCAATTAGAAGAACTTACTGCTCAAGAAATACAAGCAAAAAAAGAATTAGATTATTTTCAGTTTCAATTTAATGAATTAGAAGAAGCCAATGTAAAAGTTGGTGAACAACAACAATTAGAAGAAGAAAGCGAAACCCTAGAAAATGCTGAATTCATAAAAGGTAGTTTAGTAAAATCATCTTTAGCAATTAATGGTGGAGATGAAAACATTGTTTCGGCATTAGCATTAGTAAAACAACAATTGCAATCCGTCTCAAAATTCGGGAAACAGTTTAACGAATTATTTGAACGTATCAATTCAGTTTCTATTGAATTAAAAGAACTATCCAAAGATATTGACGCTTGCGAGGAAGATGTGGTATACGACAATACGCGCCTGGAAGAAGTTAATGCGCAGTTGAATAAATTAAATCGTCTGTTAAAAAAACATGGCGTTAATAGCGAAGAAGAATTATTAACTATTAAAACGGATATTGAAGCGAAGTTGCAACAGTTCTCATCTTTAGAAGTTGCTATTGAAAAAACTCAAAAAGAAATTGCAGCATTAGAAAAACAATGCAAAACTTTAGCAAAAGACTTATCTGATAAGCGACAAAAATCTACGACAGGTATTGAGCAAAATATTAAAACCATGCTCACAAGCTTGTCAATGGCTAATGCACAATTTAAAATAGAATTAAAACCTTTAGATGCATTAAGCGTTAACGGACAAGATGCTATCTCGTTTTTATTTACGGCTAATAAAGGTGCTGAATTTAAAGAGTTACATAAAACAGCATCGGGAGGAGAATTATCTCGTTTGATGTTATGCTTAAAAGCTTTATTAGCAGAACGTACTGCATTACCAACTATTATTTTTGATGAAATAGACACAGGAGTAAGTGGCGATGTTGCCGATAAAATTGGAAACATTTTATTTGCAATGGGTAAAACTATGCAAGTAATTACGATTACGCATTTACCACAAATGGCAAGTAAAGGCGGTAATCATTTATTTGTTTACAAATCAGATTCAAAAGATAAAACCACTTCAAGTATTAAAGCATTAAATAAAGAAGAACGTATTGCAGAGATTGCTAAAATGTTAAGTACAGGCACGCCAACCGAAACTGCTTTAAAAAATGCTAAAGAATTATTGAATGTTTGATAAACTATCAAAAAAACTACCAGCGCATATCAAACTCCTATTTAAACTGTATGGTTTAAATCTGATGGTTTTCTTTATCATTCGTTTACTATTTTATTATTACAATCAATCTTCAGATTTAGGAAATGTTCCTTTTTCAGAAAAAGCAATGGCTTTTAGAATGGGACTTGAATTTGACACAGCCGTGTATTGTTGGATTGCTTTTTTCCCAACGCTATTATGGTCGATAGCTTATTTTTTTAATCAAAAACGTATTTACAACATTGGTTATTATGGTTTTCTTGCGCTACAATTATTGTATCATCTTATTTGTATTGCAGACATTCCCTATTTTAAACAGTTTGGAAATCATTTAAATAAAGGAGCCTTTTTATGGAGCGAAAGCCCAGACTTTGCAGTTGGTGTTATTTTTGGTAGTTTTTCATATTGGGGATTTTTTATTGTGTTTTTTATCACAACCTACTTATTTGTTTTCATTGGTAAAAAGCAGTTTTCTGAATTTAAAATTCAAATCGTTAACCAACAAAAACCAAAATGGTACTTTTCATTAATAGCATTTACATTATTGGGGCTAACGGTTACTTTAGGTGCTCGTGGCAGAACATCTGACCGCTCAGGTTTACATGAAGGATTATCGATAGTATCACAAAATAATTTCATTAATCAAATTGCTATCAATGCAAATTTTACTTTTTGGAAAACAGTTTTATATAATAAAAATAAAAAGCCGTATACCGAACCTAAAAACATTGATGAATGCATTGCTTTTACTAGAAATTACTTAGGAATTACAAGTCCGTTTGAAAAAACAATCAACAGAGAAATTATAGATACCTCTAAAACAAAAACGAAATACAACATCGTTATTGTGGTGATGGAAAGTATGTCGGTATTTAAAATGGGATACTATGGTGGCAAAAATTTAACTCCTCAATTGGATAAACTAAATAAAGAATCTCTGTTTTTTAATAATTTTTTCTCTTCTGGCATACACACCTTTAATGGACTATTTTCCACCACTACTGGACATTTGAGTGTGTACGACGAAAAATCGATGAAGAGTTATGTGAAGGCTCCATTTAATGGACTTGGACCTTTACTGACTAACGAAGGCTACGAAACGTATTTTTACACAACCCACGATCCACATTTTGATAACATGGAAGGTTTTTTTAAACTCAATAAATTTGAACATTTTATTAGTGAATACGATTTTGATCATTCCCTCTCTGAAAGTTCGTTAGGTGTACCCGACCATATTTTATTAGATAAAATGATTGAAACAACGAATAACAGAAAAAGTAGTGCTCCTTTTTTATCAGTAGTTATGACTGCTTCTGATCATGGTCCGTGGCGAATACCAAAAGATATTCCGTTTAAACCAAATGGAGAAACGCCTCAAGATAATTGCACCATGTATGCTGACTGGAGCATTGGAAGATTTATAGATCAAGTAAAAAAAGAACCTTGGTATGATAATACGATTTTCATTTTTTTAGGAGACCATGGTTTATCAATGGGACATACATACGAAATGCCTTTAAGTTATAATCATATTCCTTGCATTATTCATCAACCAAAATTATTTAAAGCCGATACGATTTCTTCACCTTGTTATCAGCCAGATATTCCTGCAACTGTTATGGGAATTATTGGCGCTAATTATTCAAATCAAACTTTTGGCATTAATATTTTAAAACAGCAACACCCTTATGTGGTATTTTCGGCAGATGATAAGGTAGGTTGCGTTGATAATCAAGGTTATTATTATTATAAAACATTAGCGAACGGAGAAACTTACTTAAGAAACTATAAAAATTTAGATCCTATCAATTACAAAACACAATTCAAACAAAAAGCAGATAGTATGGAGAAAAATATGATGCAGATATACGAATCTGCTAACTATTTTATCAGGAAAAACAACTTTTTATATGAATAATTTAAGGCTTTTATTTCCTTAAAATTTAACAGTAAATCGTATATTTACGCAACTAAAAAACACATAAAATGGCTTACAACTTATTAAAAGGAAAACGCGGAATTATTACAGGTGCATTAGATGAAAATTCTATTGCTTGGAAAGTAGCACAAAAATGCCACGAAGAAGGCGCAACTTTTACTTTAACTAATGCTCCAATCGCTATGCGAATGGGCGAAATCAATAAATTAGCGGAAGAAACAGGGGCAAAAATTATCCCTGCAGATGCAACTAATATGGATGATTTAACTAAATTATACACTGAATCAATGGATGTATTAGGCGGTAAAATTGACTTCGTATTGCATTCTATTGGAATGAGTGTGAACATTCGTAAAAATATTCCTTATACTGAATTAAACTACGATTTCTATCAAAAAGGAATTGACGTATCTGCTTTATCATTTCACAAAATGTTAGCAGCTGCTCACAAATTAGATGCATTAAACGAACACGCATCAGTTGTAGCATTAACTTATACGGCTGCACAACGTGCGTATCCTTTTTATACAGACATGGCTGATATTAAAGCGATGTTAGAAAGTATTGCTCGTACATTTGGATACCACTATGGTAAACAAAAGAAAGTACGTATCAATACCATTTCTCAATCGCCAACAAAAACAACAGCAGGTGGTGGTATTAAAGGTTTTTCTGATTTCTACGAATTTGCAGATTTACAATCTCCATTAGGAAATGCAAGTGCTGATGATTGCGCTGCTTATACTGTAAGTTTATTTTCAGATTTAACTCGTATGGTTACGATGCAGAATTTATTCCATGATGGAGGGTATAGCTCTACAGGGATCAGTACTGAATTATTAGAAAAAATTCAGGGATAAAAAAACACACATATATAAATGCTCGTCAGCTTAACCTAAATGAAAACATACAGTTTAGATATTAATGCTGAAGAGCATTTTGATTTTGATATCTTTTCGATTACTTGTACCGAAAGTATTTACAGAGTGGTGCACGAATTAAATCAAGCCTTAAATATTGATTTACAGTTAAACGATTTATTAGATTTTACGCATAAGGAAGGGGAAGATTTTTATTTTCCCCTTTATGGTTTTATACACGACGAGTTAAATATTGAATTTAATTTATTGCCTAATCAAACTTCTTTTCAACCTAAAAAAGAAGGTGTTCAACAAACAGAATTGGATTTATTTGCCGGGGATGTAGAACAAACTACGAAGCTCTTACCTGAATTAGAAAACTCAGATTATTTTTTAATTATTAAAGGCGACAACCGTTATTTACACAATCACACTATTTTTGAAGCCATTAAATTGAATCCAGCATTTATTATTGTGCATGAAATATTTGTGGAAGATTTGAAGGATAAAAAAGCGAAGGGGAATTTATTGTTTTAGTGTTTTTATCAAACCAATCAACGCTACGACGCTCCAAGTGCCTTCTAAAATAATAAAAGGTAAAGAGTTAAGTAATACGCTTCCATAGCAAGCAAAGGCGCCTCCAACTATATTTAACACAAAATATAACTTACTGTTATCAGACACATACTTAAACGTATTTAAGAAAAACGCCAAAAGAATTAATGAAACTCCTATAGTGCTTATTATATCTGTGTAGCTCATATTGAAATTTGATTAATTCCAATACATTTTAAATGCTCCCAAAATAATGGGTATGATTTTGAAACCACATTGGCATCTTCAATAATTACCTCATCTAACAACACGCTTAATGTAGCAAAACTCATAGCCATACGATGATCATTGTAGGTTGCAATAGAAACGTTTGAGTTGTTTAAACTCTTTGTTACTAGCCATTGAATTGAATTATCAGAAACGACTAATTCAATACCGAATTTCTCGAATTCATTTTTTAAAGCTACAATTCTATCGGTTTCTTTTACTTTTAAAGTTTGAAGTCCGGTAAATGTAAATGGAATTTGTAAACCAATACTTGTGCACACCACAGTTTGTGCAATATCAGGACATTCAATAAAATTATATTCTAATTCCGATTTTGAAACTGTAGTAGATTTAGTAATAGTAATTTCGTTTTCTGAATAAGAGGTCGTTACTCCAAAATTTTTATAAATCTCCGCGCAAACAGAATCGGCTTGCAAACTCTTTTGAAATAAACCATTAATTGACAAAGATGTATTTAGTTTTGAAAGTGCCACGATACTATAATAATAAGAAGCAGCGCTCCAATCACTTTCCACCAAAAATTCTTTTTTAGTGTAAGTATAAGGCATAGGTTGAACACTGATTTTATGATCTTTCCAAATGACTGATGCTCCAAATTCTTTCATCAACTCAATGGTCATATTTACATAAGGCTTAGAAACTAAATCACCAATAAGGTTGAGTTCTAATCCGTTTGTAAAATAAGGTGCCACCAATAGTAAAGCAGTGATAAACTGACTACTCACACTGCTACTAATTTCTACACTTCCTCCATTTAATTGCTTTCCATTAATTAATAATGGAGGATACCCATCCTTATTTTTATAAGTAATATCTGCTCCTAGTGTTTTTAAAACTTCTACTAAATCTTTTACAGGACGTTGTTGCAATCTATCAGAACCTGTTAATTCAAAATTGCCATTTTTTAAAGACAAAAACGCAGTTAGAAAACGCATATCTGTTCCTGCATGCCCAACATTAATGAGGTTTGAGTTTTTGTAATGATCTAACGCCTCATTTAAATGTTTTGTATCATCTGAATCGGAACTATTCTTAATTTCAAAATCCAAACCTGATAAGGCTTTAATAATTAAGATACGATTACTAATGCTTTTAGAGCCAGGTAAATGAATGGTAGTATGATTTATACTTGAAGCTTTATGTAATTTTAAGTTCATAAACTAAATTTTAAAACCAACGGTTAACATAATAAAATGACTATTGGTAAACATACTACTAGGTGCAAAGGATTCAGTAAAATAAAAAGGTGATAAGCCATATCTAAATTGTATTTCGGCATACACTGCATTATGCATCATTGGTGTGTTTTTTTGAAAACCTGCACCAATATTAAAAAAAGAACTATTAACGGGATTAAACGCTGGGTTTTTAAATTTTAATGTCCCTCGCTGATTAACTAATTCATTGCCGTTTTCAGTTACTTTCAAATTACTTTCAATCAACCATCTATAGCAATAGCCTGCAAAAATATAACTCGAAAAAATAGTATTCGTTTCTTTTTGAAAAGAGTGTTTTAATTGAATGGGGAAATCTACCTCATGAATAGTTAAACTATATTTATATCTTAATCTATCGGCAGTGTATAATTGTAAACTATCGCTATAAAAATAATAAGAGTTAAAATTAAGACCATGAAACATATACTCTGCTCCTACCATCAAAAAATCTTTATTGTTTCTATCTAAACGAATTTCTTCCTTTAACGAAATATTAAAAGCCATTTTTGGTCGAGAGCCAGAAGTGTGATTTTTATTGGGCTTATATAAGCCAATAACTGGCGAAATACCGATACGAGTTTTAACTCTAGGATTTTTACGAGCATTACGTAGCCTTTTCCCTCCGTCTTCTTGTGCCGAAGCTACAAGAAAAGTGAAGGCAAATAAAATGGTAATCAAATATTTAACTTGGTAAATCAAGGTATAAATATACGAATCAAAAACAATTAAAATAGAACGCAGATATAGCTGATGTCTATGATTATTTATGCTTTTTTGAAAAAATGTAAATTAAACTATTTTATAGAGGGCGCTTTATACAAAGGCACTGTACTGCATGGCTCACCATACATAATAGATTTAGCAAAAGGTCTTAGTCCTCGAACTAATTCAACATACGCATTTGTACTTACTGGCAAATTACTACAACCTTTAATCACCACACGTTTATCTTGATAATCGAAATAAGTAATAGAATGTAAAATCTCACTAAACAAAATTGCCTCTAAGGTTTCTAAATTACCAAATACTACTTTTTTAGCAAAAGGTTCCAATGCAATGCTCACTAACATATATGCCCAAGTTGGTACTACAGCATCAGCCGTACAAGTAATGGCTACCATTTTATCTTGGTAAGAAGCCCAATCATGTTGCTTAGTAAACTCTCTGAAATCTTTTTCTTTTAAAATTAATTCATGAAATAGTAAAGGCTTTATATCAAACAGCACGCGTTCTCCTTTTGGATAAAACTCTTCTAAATCAATGGTAATTAAACCACTGTTAGCCACTTTATTTACGATTTCGTCTGACATATTATTACATAAAACCCAACTCTAATTGAGCCACTTCACTCATCATCTCTTTGGTCCACGTTGGCTCAAAGGTTAAAGTTAAAACGGCTGATTTAATACCTTGTACTAACTTTAATTTATTTTCTACTTCGGCAGGTAGTGTTTCAGCAACGGGGCAATTAGGCGACGTTAAAGTCATGGTGATTTTTAATTCGCTTTCATCATTTAAATCTAATTCATAAATGAGTCCCAATTCCCAAATATCCACAGGTATTTCAGGGTCGAAACAGGTTTTGATTTCATCAATTACCCGTTGCATTAATTCTGTGTTCTTTGTAATTATTATGGCGCTCATGATTTTTAGATATTCTAAAAATGAAATTAATTAAAATTTATAGTCTTTATAAGTTTTTGTAAACTCAGCATCATCAATCTTCGGATTTACCTGTAAAAAATGATAATCATATTGTTCAAATAATCCTTTATCATCTAATATTTTAATGCTGATAGGTAAAAAGTAGAGTTGATCAATATACAATGTAACATGCTTTGCATAAGCATTTGGCACTTTTAATTTTTGTCCTTTCTTTAAAATATCAAAATAATCGTTCAATTTTGGATTCACTTCTAAAATCATGTATTCACTAATATGCAATTTACGTGCAATGGATGTAATACTTTCGTTATCGCCCACTGTATATGTTTCGTAACCAAAATCTTTATTATCAATGATAATTTTGTAGCAGGGTCTATTATTAATTCTTTCTTCTCCCGCTAAAGTCACATAATCATCAAACTTATCGCCATATTTTAAAGCAATATATTCAATTACACTTCCAAAATAATCAACTCCCATTTCGTTTAAAGTGTGATGTTGATCTTGACGCATTAAATAACCTAAAGGATCCAAACTTAAATTAACATATGGAAATGAATTTGGTTTTACATACGCTTTGTTGTTGTTCCAGCCAGCAACCCATAAAAGCTCAATTCCTTTGATGTATAAATAAATTTTACGAGGTTTTCTATTTAACTTAACAGAAGATTCATAATGGTTAAATCCTTTTTTACCGCGCTCAACTATTTTTAAACTATACTTCAATCTTTCCAAATCTTGAATAGATTTGATCATTTTAAAAATAACCTCTTTTGATGAAGGCGTTGTTGTTTTTTGAGCAAAAGAAACACTCCCAAAAAAGAAACACCAGCAAATGGATAAATGTATGAGAACACGAGTTTTAAACATGGGCTGCAAAGGTAAAATAATCTTTAATAATATTAAACCTATTTAAAACATACCTAAATAAATAACAGCCTGTTTAACAATAATTTAGCGTTTTTAAATAGATATCTAAATAGTCTTATTTAACATAACAACAATTTGGCTAAATTGTTAAGAAGATGTGTGTAAAATGTTCATTTCTATTAACAATTCTTAATCGATTGGTAATTAACTGATTAGTTTAAAAGCCTTCTTTTTTACTAAGTTTACAGGTAAATAGCTGTCAAAAAAACAGTAATTTCGAAATCCCAAAATGCTACACTATACTCAAATAACTCATTTAATTGCTGAACTTTTGTTTAAGCACGATTGCGTTATTGTCCCAAATTTTGGTGGTTTTGTGGCTAGAAACTACAATTCTAATTTTAGTAAAGGAAGTAATGTACTTTACCCTCAATCAAAGCATATTCTTTTCAATAAAATTTAGTTCATAATGATGGCTTGTTGATTTCTGCATTCATGCAAAAAAACAATATGCCTCTTACTGATGCTACTAAACAAATTGAAGATTATAGAGATTACGTTCAATCTTTATTATCAGTCAAAAAACGTTTTGAATTAGATAATATTGGTCTATTATATATTGATGCCGAGAATAGTTTACGTTTTGAAGCGAAAACAGATGTCAACTTTTTATTAGAGTCTTTTGGTTTTGAACCAGTAATTGCTAACGAATTAGTAATTGAACCTGAAAAACAAATTAGTGTTAAACCATTTGAAGACAGAAAAATTGTAGTTGAAACCATTATTTCGAAGAAAACATCGTATGCTAAAATAGCAACCTTAGCTATCGGAGTGCCAGTAACCTTAGCATTTTTATTATTTGCAGCTTATTCGGAAACCAATGAAACCATTATTAGAATCTTCTTTTAATCCGTTTTATACTCCTGAAAAAAGCATATACGCCCAATACATCAAAAACTGATAAAGCCATTTTTATTCCAACAATAGAAAAACCATCCTTGTTAGTTGACGCTAATGGCTTTGCTACTTTTAAATTATCCGAATCGGGTAACGTATTAGTTGCTAGTATTAATGATAGTGTAGCCAAAACAGACAAAACAACGGTTATTAAACCTTTGTATGTTTCGAGTAATAAACGCTCATTTGGGGGAAAATATCAAGTAGTAGTTGGTTGTTTTGGTGTTGAAGAAAATGCAGAAAAATTAGTGAAAGAGCTAGCGCAAAAAAATGTAAGCGCTGGAATTAGCGGTGTTAACAGTAAAGGATTGCACGTTGTAAGTTGCGGTGGATTTAATTCGAAAGAAGAGGCTGCAAATTTATTGTTATCTGTAAAGCTGAATTTCCAAATGCTTGGGTAATGTCTAAATAATTCTCTTTTTTGTTATTATAAAGTCTTCTTTCTTTTCCTTACCATTTTTAAAGCCATGCATCACTACATTAATAGTTGTATCGGTTAGTATTTTATAAGTTACAATAGAAGGATAATCTCGAAAAGGATTTTCAAATGTATAGGTTTTATTGTCTTGTTTTGTTAATCTAAACTCTACATCCTTATTATCATTTTGATTTTTGACATTAAAAAACATAAATAAGCCTTCATGAGTTTGGTGAAGCCATACGTTGCCTAAACAGCGTATCTTCATTATCAGCATCCATAAAATAACCCAATCCATAATAGGTTGTGCTATCCAACTTTTCCCAATTTTCAAAGTAATTACCGTATTCTGATTTAAGTGTATAATTACCTATAACCCAATTTAATGACACGCTTTTACCGATAGAATTATCAGATGCAATTTTTTCTTCTGAGCATGCAGTTAAAAAAACAACACAAATAATACAATTAAATATATATTTCAGCGTTTTCAATATATTAAAGGTAGACTATCTACTACACATATTCAAGAAATAGTTAATAGTTTTTTATATATTCGTACCGTTGAAAACCTTATTCATACTTGCATTCTGTATATTCTTTGGAGAAAGTTACTTTGCTCAAAAAGATTCTATCCTCATTAAAAACAAAAAGGATACAACGGTATACGACAAAAAAAGAAATTGCTTTTGACGGCAAACGTTATAGAGTATATAACAACTGGTTATCTGTTGGTGCGGGTGCAAACTACAATACCAGATGGCCTAAAGACGAAAAAAATACAGCAGTTGATTTCAGTTTTCATGTTAAGCAACATTATTTTAGAGCGGGAGGTTTTTTAAGTGGCACTGATTTTACCGCATCAAATAACTATAGTTTTCATTTAGGATATGGATTAAGAAAAGAAGAAAATAAATACAATTTATCTGCTTTTATTGGTCCATCTTTATCGTATTTTAGAAGGCCACTTAGCGATTCAAGCAACTATAACTTAGGTACGGTTTATAACCAAGTGGGTGGATACGCAGTTATTGAAGCTGTTTATAAATTAAAGTACGATGTTGGAATTGGCGGACAACTATTTTGCGACTACAATCAAGTTCAAATGGTTTACGGCGCAAGAATTATTCTTTATTTTTCGAGCGCTTATCGTGGCGTAAAATATGGCTACCATGATCCAACCAAAAAAAAATAATACCATAGATTTTATTATTGTTGGGCAAGGTATTGCTGGCTCCGTTTTATCCTTATCATTAATTAGCGCTGGCTATGCGGTATTGGTAATAAGCACTCCAAATTTATCAACGAGCTCAAAAATAGCCGCTGGTATTTGGAATCTAATTGTATTTAAACGCTTAACAAAAGTTGGCTAGCCGATGACTTAGTTCCTGAGTTACAAGCATTTTATGGATTTTGGGGAAAAGAATTAAACACAACACTCATTCATCAACGCTCTATTATTAAAGCTTTTACAGAAGAACAAGAAAAAATTATGGATCAAAAAATCCATTGAAGGGAATTTATTTTTAGATAAACACACTTATGAAGATTTAGCAATTGATGAAAACTATACGGTTAAATCCTATTCAAAAGTTTCACAAGCTGAAATTTAGATGTTGCAAATTTTATAGAGACAACAAAAACGTATTTAGAAAACAACCAAAGTTACAGAGAAGAAATTTTGATTATCATAAGTTGAAGGTTACTGAAAATGAAGTAAACTACAATTCTTTAAGTGCTAGCAACATCATTTTTTGTGACGGGCATTTAATCACTCAAAACCCTTATTTTAATTGGATACCAATGAAGCCTGCCAAAGGTGAGGTTTTAACGATACGTAGTACAGCGATAAAATTAAAACAAGATATTTTAAATAAAGGTTTTTTTATCATGCCATTAGGTGATGATTTGTATAAAGTTGGCGCCACCTATGAATGGGAACAACTAAATGACATTCCCACCGAAAAAGGGAAAGACGAATTACTAAAAAAACTAAATTCTGTTCTGACTTCGCCTTATCAAATCGTCTCTCATGATGCAGCAGTTAGGCCATCAGTGATTGACAGGCGACCTGTTGTTGGTCATCACCCGGAATATAAAAACCTATACATATTTAATGGATTAGGAACAAAAGCTGTGATGTTAGCGCCTTATTTTGCCAAACAACTGGTTTCAAATATTCAAAACGAAATGCCTATTGATGAGGAGGTAAATCCGAATCGGTTTAGGAAAGTTAATAGCGCTATTTTTAATAGCAACGCTGATAAAACGGATTAGGCGGGTTTAACAGATAGAACAAATTAATTAACTATAAATTCACATTTCTATTAGTCATATTAAATCACAACCACGAGTGTTATCAGCGAACTATAAACTTTAACTACTTACCAAAACAATAACCGCTTATTAACGCTAATAAATTTGGTTATTAAATTTATTGTTATACATTAGCTATATGAAAAAAGCTGTACTACTTTTTTTTGTTTCATTACCACTGCTTACAAACGCTCAAAACCTTGTGCCTAATCCATCATTTGAAGATACTTTAGGTTGTCCGCAAGTTTATCCTGATTTAGATACAAAGTGTAAATTTTGGAAATCTTTTCGTGTAACACCTGATTACATTAATAATTGTTCTTCTGTATGTGGCTACTATAACCAAGCGGGTTACCAGCAACCCAATTCAGGAGAGGCATATGCTGGATTTGCAACATATCAAACAACAATTCCCGATTCACGAGAGCATATAGGCGTACAACTTACTACTTCGTTAACTATTGGAACAAAATACTATATCTCTTTTTATGTTTCCTCTGCCTTTAACGTTCAAGTAAATGTTGCTACCAATAAAACAGGAGCTTTATTAACAACATATGATTATACTGATAATAGTGGCTCCATACCTCTTCAAAATACCTGTACATTTAAGACAGATTCGATTATAAAAGATACTGTTAGTTGGCTAAAAATAACGGGTTCATTTGTTGCTGATTCTGCATATCAATATCTCATAATCGGGAATTTCTTTGACGATAATAATACAGATACCCTGCATCTTCCAGACTTGGGGTTCGGGTACTACGTTAGCTATTACTATTTGGATGATGTATGTCTAACAACAGATTCTTTATATGCAGCAACGTGGACAGGTTTACATGAATCAATTCTTCAAAACTCATTTAACATTTTTCCCAATCCTGCTAATGAAGTAGTTCATTTGCAATCTTCTCAAAAAATTGATTATATCGAGATTTATAACCCGCTGGGACAACGGATGTATTCTAAAGAAATAAGCGGATTATTTAATACAGAAGTAAGCATAAATGATATTCCTTCTGGGTTATACATTTTTAAAATCAAATCTGGTCGATATTATCTTTCTAAAATTGTAAACATAAATCACTAACCAAATAAATCCAATACCATGAAAAGAAAATTTAACGTACTAATACCCATTACAACGCTACTCTTTACTGTAGGTGTTGTTAAAGCTCAGGTTTCAACGCCTTTTAATTTTGGTTTTCCAGCAAATTATGTTGGCTGGAATGCAGCACAGGCTTTTCCTTTGACTATTGCTCATAAAGGAAATCAACCATTAAACTTCCAAACTAACGGAACTCAAAGAATGACTATCCTAAACACAACTGGTTTCGTAGGTATTGGTGGCGGTTTCCTTAACCCTTTACACTTGGTTGATGTTCGCAATGGGAACATTAATATAGGGCAGGGAACAGGTGCAAATATAGCTGGCAGTCAGCAATCATATAGATTGGCGGCCAAAATATATTATGGCATAATGGCGAAGTGAGGAATTTGTTTGTTGGTGTAGCGGCAGGTGCAAACACTGCTGGCGCTTGTTTTCGAGAATACTTTCATTGGCTCAAGAGCTGGTTTTCAAATACTACCGGGCAACGTAATACATTTATGGGGGCAAATGCAGGCGAAAATGCAACTACTGGAAGATTTAACACGTTTATTGGAACAGAAGCTGGAAGATTTTTTACAACAGGTGATCACAATACATTTGTTGGAGAGCAAGCTGGCGATAGGCAATTAAGTGGCACTAACAATTCTTATTTTGGTGCTCATACAGTAACAGGGCCATTTGTAGCAAATGGGATAGGAAATAACAATACTATTTTAGGAGCCTTTGCTGGTGCTGATATAATTAATGGCAATGCCAATACCTTTACAGGAGTAAATTCAGGTGGTAATTGTAATAGTGGTTCATTTAATACATTTACGGGAAATGCCTCAGGATCGCAATGTACCTCTGGATTGAGAAATACAATGAATGGATTTGCCAGTGGTTTATTTACATCTACAGGTAACGACAATGTGTTTATGGGACAAAGAGCTGGTTTTTTTAATTCCACTGGTTCAAATAACACTTACATAGGCGTTAATACTGGATTTCCAACATTTGGTCTTGCGTTAGCAGGAAATACTGCAACAAATTCAGCAGCTTTAGGAAATGGGGCTCAAATTAGAAGAAGCGATGTGATGATACTAGGTAATAATGATGTAAATGTTGGCATAGGTTTATCAAATGATATTACAACAGCTCAAGGACCTCAAAACAAATTGGAAATAGATGCTGGTGTTGCAGGTTTAAATCCATCTCCATCAGGCGCTCCCGGCACAAGCGGTTTACGTTTTAGAGATTTACATTCGGGAAATACAACTGTAACAAACCCTGGCACTGGTGTATTATCAGTAGATGCAAGTGGTGATGTAATTTATGTGCCAGCAAATTCTGGTTCTGGAATTGGAAATTACTGTACTGCACCAACTCAAAACTCCTTGACTGGAGATTATGAAATACCTATGAATCTAAACAATTACTATTTTAGTGGAAATAATACAACGAAAGAAAGAGTAGCTGTAGGGCTTGCATGTGGTAGCACTTTACCAAGTAAATTTAATGTTTTGTTAGATAAAACTTTTACTGCAAATTTTGTAGTTGGTAATAATGCAGGATACTTTAGAAACATAAATATTGGCGCCGCTCACAATGTTGGCGTAAAAGGAGAAGTAACAGCAGGACCAGGCGAAAATTCTGGTGGCTATTTTATTGCAAATTCAACAAATGCAACTGCAGGTAATGTGGGAGTAAGAGCAATTGCTGCTAATGGCAACGATGCATTTGGGGTATCGTCTTCCGCTCAAAATGGCGCTATATGGTCAGTGGCAGGAAAATTTGATGTTATAAATTCAACCTCTCCTCAAAATTATGGTATTAATTCAAATGTTGTTGGCGGCACAATTGCAAATAGCGTAAACTATGGAGGATCATTTTATAATGCAAATGTTGGCGCCACTAATTTTGGGGTTTTGGCTACTGCTTTTAATGCTGGTACAAATTATGCAATATTTGGTTCTGTAAGTGGTTCTAGCTCCACCACACCTCCTTCAGGCCCAGATTATGCGGGATATTTTAACGGGGATGTGGTAAGAACTGGAACTGATAATTTCACTTCAGATTTTAATTTAAAACAAAATATTGATACAATAGTAAACGCAACTGCAATTATTAATCAACTAAAACCAAAAACATTTGAATATAAGCAAAGTTCGTTTCCTAGTATGAATTTACCAAGCGGTAAACAATACGGGTTAATAGCGCAAGATGTTCAATCGGTATTACCAGAACTTGTAAATAATAACGTACATCCAGCAAAACTAGATTCTGTTGGAAATATTGTTATTCCGGCTGTTAATTATCTCTCCCTTGAATACCAACAATTAATTGGCATCATACTAAAAGGTATGCAGGAACAACAAGCTAAAATTGATAGCTTAACTGCAAAATTAAATTCAAAAGATAGTATACAAGACGCGCGCTTAACAGCTTTGGAAAATGCTATAGCAGCTTGTTGTTCAAATGCAAGTGTTCGTTCAAACAACAATACAATTCAAACAACATTAAATCAATTAGATGTTGAACTGAGTGATAAAGATGCGATTATTTTAAATCAAAACGTTCCAAATCCATTTGCTGAGCAAACCACTATTACTTATAATGTGCCAGCTAGTGTTGGTAAAGCACAAATTATTTTCTTTAATAATTTAGGACAAATTATACAAACGGTTGATATTAAAACTCGCGGTAAAGGAAAAGTGAATGTATTTGCTAGTGATCTATCAAGCGGTTTATACAACTATACTTTAGTGGCCGATGGAAAAGTAATTGATAGTAAAAAAATGGTGAGAGAGTAATATCAGTTGGCTGTTTTTTAGTTGGCAGCGAACAGTAGTATCTACTACTCAAAAAATCCAAAAAAATCCCGTTTATCGTTGATAGCGGGATTTTTTGTTAAAAACAAAACCGCCTTTTTTATATTTTTTTTCTTTAAATTGTGTTTCCTTAATTCCACTATGAAGGCTTCATATTTTAAACTAATTCTTTTAACACTATTTCAAGTAATAGGTTTTAGTTTTTTGCGCAACAAAAAGATAGTCTAGTGCCAAAACCTGCTGAAGTAAAAGAAGAATTGAATGCAAAAAGAAATCGCAAATACTTTTTATTTCATTTCTACACGCTTAAGCGATGATGATAAATACGATATTTTTAAAACTACTCCCGGTACCGCGCCTGCATTAATTGTTATTAGAGGTCAATTTGAAATTATTGGGAATCCCAATGAAAAAAAAGCAAAAATTAGTGTGTATAATGCCTCGAATAATGAACTAGTAGGCATTTACAATACAAGTCCGTATACAGGTAAATACTTATTGATTTTAGCTCCTAATATCAAATATCAATTTAAAGTAGAAGCCTCCGGTTATGGTGCTCCTCAAGAAATTGTAGAAATCCCATTAAAAATTGATTACGAAATTTGCCAACAAGACATAAAAGTTAAACTGAACGAAAAAAACAAACCCTTATTAATCATCAAAAGTTTTTTTGCTGATGAAAACGAAAAAGTAGTTTACTTAAAATCATTTGTGGATACTGCTAAAGTTAATGAAAGCATCGCTGCTTCAGAAGAACTAACGAAACAGGTTGACAAAAACGGTAAATTGTATTCAAATATTGATGAACTCGTTAAAAAACAATTAGAAGAAGAAAAGAAAAAACCAGAAGAAGCGCTTACTGCATTCAAAAACAATGATTTTGAAAAAGCATTGTCCCTTTATGAAACACTTTTAAAAATGATCCAGGCGATCCTTTCATGAATTATTATTATGGTGTTTGTTTATTCAAATTAAATTTAAATAAAGCAAAAGTCATCAACTCGCTATTAGTTGCTACTGGTATTAAAGAAATTCCTGCCGACGTTTGGTTTTATTTAGGAAAAGCTTACCATTTATCTTATCTATTTAATGACGCTATCAAAGCCTTTGAGCAGTATAAAGCTCGCGTAAAACCATACGATTTTGAAGGAAACTATGGCCCGCTATTAATTAAAAATTGCATGAGCGGCAGTATGCTCATGAGTGATCAAGTAAATGTAGAAGTAGTAAAACGCACACCTATTCAATTAGAAAACTTATTATCAAACTACAATCCTGATTTAGTAAATGAAATCGTAAAAGTGAAAACTGATTTTTTTGCTTCTACTATTGATAAGAAAAAACAAATCCCTCTTTTAATGTGTAGTACAAACCCTCGCGAATACTATCAAGTAAGCTACGGAGAAAAAGAACAAAATCACACAGACCTATATAAAAACACCTTATTGCCTAATGGTGCCTTTAGTCCAAATCAATACATTGGTATGGGGCCAGAAATAAATAGTCCTTATGACGAAAACTACCCCTACTTATCCAAAGATGGAAACACTTTATATTTTTCATCAAAAGGGCATAATAGTATGGGAGGTTACGATATTTTTAAAATCACTCGAAAAGACAGCATTTCTCCTTGGTCGAAACCACAAAACTTAGGTTATCCCATTAACTCAACCTATGATGATATTTTGTTTATCCCTGATGAATCAAATCAAACTGCCTCTTATTGCACCAACAGAAAAAATAATAGTTACGAGTACACACAAATAAAATTACCACAACAAGAATTAGCAAGCTCTATAATTAAGGGTCAATTCAGTACCCTTGATTCTATTCCAAGTAAAGAAGCCTATATTACTATTTACAATTCTAATACCGGTGAAATTTCGGGCGTTTATAAAACAAATCCAAATACGGGATTATATTTAATGATATTAAACTCAGGAACTAGATATGATATATCGGTTGAAGCAGAAGGTTATTCCGAACAAAAAGGATCGTTTGATGTGCCTGATAAAAAAGGTGAGTTTGAATTAAAACAAACCATTAAACTACAAACCATCGCTGGCAATAAAACGATTAAATTAGCAAACTACTTTACAGAAGCAGAAGCAGCTAAAATATCCTTTGACGCCGCGCCAACAAAAACTACAAGTACGATAGCTGCAAAGCCTGGCGATAAACCTACCGCTGCAGCTGCCGTTGCGAAAATTAAAAAGCCAAAACGTACAGCTGAAGAAGCACTCAAAGACCAAGAAGATTTAAAATTAGCGCTTCAATTGTATGACCAACAAGTTTATCAGGAAGCAGCTTTAGTATACCAAAACTTAGATTTATTTATCGACTTACAACCTATAGACGCATACCGTTATGGTGTATGTTTGTTTAATACTAAGAAAGATAAAACTAATTGCATTTTAGCTTTAGAATCATGTGTGAATGATAAAACAGTGCCAATTGATGTGTATTACTTTTTAGCTAAATCTAATCATGCCAGTTACCGTTTTAATACTGCTATCAACTATTATAAAAAATATATGGCAGTTTGTAAGCCAGAAGATATTAAGTCTTTAAAAATTGAAGAAGAAATAGTGCATTGCCGTAGTGGTATAAAACTGGTAAATAATCCAGTGGTATTAGAAGTATATAGTCGAAAACATGTTGATTTAAATGCTATCCAAAACTCATTAACACAATTAGAATCGGGAGGTAAAGTGTTAGTGATTACTGATGATATGCGATCTGAAATCGATAAAAAGAAAGAGTTTAAATCTTTATTATTTTTAACTGCAGATAAAAACACACTTTTATATTCTAGTTATGGTGATGACGAATCACATGGAAAAGATATTTACATGTTAAAAAAGATGGCAAATGGAAAATGGGCTCCTTTACCACAAAACATTACCAATATCAATAGCCCTTTAGATGAAGAATATCCATCTCTATCCAAAGACGGAAAAACACTCTATTTTTCTTCAAAGGGTTACGAAAACATGGGAGAATATGACATCTTTAAAAGTGTGTGGGACGAAAAAATGGAAACATGGACGGCTCCAGTCAATTTAGGTTCGCCTATCAATTCACCATTTGACGATATTTATTTTTTAGAGTAATTGTCGTTTTTTAGAAAATTAGCCACATAGAAACATAGTTTGTAGTAGCAGGAGAAAATAGAAGCTGCGCTTAATATAGTCCTATTGTGAAAGAATTTATTCCTATCCCCTTCTTTTTTTCCTATGTCTCTATGTGGCAAATGTTTTTGTACTAATCCTTTTAGTTTAGCAATAAATTAATTAATTTGGGGCTAGTATTATATGCTAGCTAAACCTCATAAACTAAAAATAATTGGAAGAAGAGAATATGTCAATTTTCCTCTTTTGAATATTGAACATGTTGAAGCAAAAATCGACACAGGTGCATATACTTGTGCAATCGATTGCAATCATATTGAATTAAAAAATGAAGGCGGTAAAAAAACACTAAGCTTTCGTTTATTTAATAATGAAACTTATAACGTTGAAGAATTTACGCGCAAAAAAATAAAAAATTCGTTTGGCGAAATGGAAGAACGCTATATCATCAAAACCTTAATTTCGATTGGACGAAAACGAATTAAAACTACCATTTCTTTAAGTGATAGAGGAAATATGCGTTACCCCGTGCTTATTGGAAGACGATTACTTAAAGGAAAATTCATCATAGATGTGAATTTAATTTACACCAATGGCTTACATTTAAATACCTTATTAAAATAAAAAATTCAAAAAAATGAAAATTGCTATTTTATCTCGTAACAAAAATTTGTATTCTACAAAGCGTTTAATAGAAGCTGCAGAACTACGAGGACATGAAGTATTACTATTAGATCACATGAAGTGTGTATTGGTAATTGAACAAAGTCGTCCACATATTTATTATAACGGAAAAGAAGTAACAGATGTCAACGCCGTAATCCCTCGTATTGGAGCAAGTGCAACTTTTTATGGCTCTGCGGTTGTTCGTCAGTTTGAGATGATGAAAATTTTTACAGCTGTTGAATCTCAAGCTTTAGTGCGTTCAAGAGACAAATTACGTAGTTTACAAATATTAGCCCGTGCTGGTATTGGCATGCCAAAATCTGCCTTCGCCAATGAACCAAAAGATATCGAATCGGTGATTGCTAGTATTGGCGGTGCGCCATGTGTGGTAAAATTATTAGAAGGCACTCAAGGTATTGGTGTTATTTTAGCCGAAAACGACAAAGCCGCTAAATCAGTAATTGAAGCCTTTTTAAAACTAGATGCCAACATGTTAGTGCAAGAGTATATTAAAGAGTCAAAAGGTGCTGATATACGTGTGTTTGTGGTTGACGGACAAATTGTAGGCGCTATGAAACGTCAAGCAAAAGAAGGCGAGTTTAGAAGTAATTTACATCGTGGAGGAACAGCTTCCTTAATTCAATTAACTGCCGAAGAAAGAGCTACTGCTATTAAGTCAGCAAAAAAATTGGGATTAGGTATTGCTGGTGTTGATTTATTGCAAAGCGATAGAGGGCCATTAGTCATGGAAGTAAATTCATCTCCAGGATTAGAAGGCATTGAAGGCGCTACTGGTATTGATATTGCTAGTAAAATTATTGAGTACGTTGAGCGTAACGAATTTAATGCGCCTGGGCAATAATGGAAGATTTTATCATCAACGCCCAAACCGTTAGTGCAGGAGAAAGCAAGCAAATTGTTTTAAATTCCTACGAACTTCACACAAAAACTAAAATAGAAATTCCTGTTTTTGTTTTTAGAAGTAAGAAAAAAGGTCCTACTCTATTGCTATCTGCTGGAATGCACGGCGAGGAAACCAATGGCATTGAGATTATCAGAAAAATAATTACGCGAGACGAAATTAAAAACCTGAACTGCGGAAATGTGATTGCTATCCCCGTTATTAATAGTGTGTCGTTTTTATTTGGTAGTAGAGATTTACCAGATGGTAGAGATTTGAATCGTTGTTTTCCGGGAAATAAAAATGGTTCCTTTGGAAGTCGCATTGCTTATGATTTAATGAAGCATATTGTTCCACTCATTGATTTTGGAATTGATTTTCATACAGGTGGTGCCAAGATTAGTAATAGTCCGCAAATACGATGTGTATTTGAGTTTCCAGAGAATGTGGCTTTGGCTGAAAAATTTTCTCCGCCACTAATTATAGATAGTAGTTATAGAGAAGGCACTTTTAGAAAAGAAGCTGCTAAAAAAAACAAACCTATTTTAGTTTACGAAGGCGGAGAGAGCTTACGATTTGATTATACCGCTATTAACGAAGGTGTGAATGGCTGTTTGAGATTAATGAAAAGCTATCACATGATTGATAATGACACTCCAAAAAATCATTCGGTTAAAATCACTAAAGACACTTGGATAAGAGCGCATACAAGCGGCTTGTTTCACATGAACAGAATGAACGGTTCTTATGTTTCAAAAAACGATTTATTAGGTGTTATTTGCAATCCTTTTGGCGACATCGAACACAAGGTGCTTTCAACGGCGGATGGATACATTGTAGGCATCAATAATCAACCAGTAGTTAATCAAGGAGATGCGTTGATACATATCGGGATGGAAGGGTAATCTACTCCGCCACAACTTTATCTCTCAAACCATTGGAATCAATCCAATTATCAAGAGCTAATTTGAATTCAGCGTTTTCGCTCATCATATCGGTGCGAAGGGTAATGGTTTTTTTATTATAGTTTACAAAATACATTAAGCCGTGGCGCGCTTCAATTTTTTGAATTTCTTTAGCGCTGGTCATGTCAATTTTATTAGTCGATAATACTAACTGATCGTCTTCTAGAGCTACAAAACAAAGATGTTTCATATATCTCCAAGTCGTTACAACAATCTCTGTAAAAGCAATTAAAAAACATACAAAGGCCATGTACTTGATGATGCTACGTCCTGAATAAAACAACAAAACTCCTATACAGATAAAGGAAATTATTTTAATAATACGTTTCGCTAAAAAACCATCGGTAAAATAAATAAATTTCTTGGTTTCCTTTTTTACTTGAGATAATGCGTAAGCTTCGTAGCACGATGATAACACATATAAAGTACCCAAACCATAAAACAAATACCAAATTTCTTTAAAGCCAATGTGCTGTGTAAACATAAACACTAAACTGATGGTGATTAATGTCAACAGAATAATATTTTTTAAAAGAATTGCGAAAAGAGATTTCATTAGTTTTTTATTTCTTAATAGTTAAACCATGTGTTTTTTAACCACATAGACACATAGGTTTTGTTAGTGCTTAATTAGGTTTTGAATGCATCCGTATTATTTAGTTTCACATAGTATTGAAGCGAAGCTTCAATTTTCAATTACTCTCTGTGTAAAAAATTTATTCTTCTATTCTAATTTTTACACGACCGCTGCTTTACTTATTATTTTTCTGTGTATCTATGTGGCTAAACCAATTAAAACACATGCTTCTCTGCATGGTAAGACGAACGCACTAACGCTCCGCTCTCTACATATCTAAATCCTTTTGATAAAGCTATCTCACCCCATTTTTTAAATTCATCAGGATGAACGTATCTAGCGACTGGTAAATGCTTTGGTGTTGGTTGTAAATATTGTCCAATGGTCATCACATCACAATGTACAGCTGCTAAGTCATCAATGGTTTCTAAAACTTCCTCCTCTGTTTCGCCCAAGCCAACCATTAATCCGCATTTAGTTCTTACACCTGCTTCGTGCAGTCGCTTTAATACTTCCATACTTCGGTCGTATTTAGCTTGTATGCGCACTTGTGCTGTTAATCGGCGAACAGTTTCAATATTATGAGAAACAATATCTGGCTTCACATCAATAATACGCTGCAAGTTATCCCACTTACCTGCAAAGTCTGGAATTAAACACTCAAATTTTGTTTCAGGACTAATTTCACGAATAGCTTTAATGGTTTCAGCCCAAATGATAGAACCACCATCTTTTAAATCATCTCTATCAACGGATGTAATTACGCAATGTTTTACGCCCATTAATTTTACAGAGTTGGCTACACGTTTTGGTTCATCCCAATCTGCAGGTTTTGGTTTACCAGTAGCCACAGCACAAAATCCGCAAGAGCGCGTACAGATGTTTCCTAAAATCATAAAGGTTGCTGTTCCTGCGCCCCAACACTCCCCCATATTAGGGCAATTACCACTTTCGCAAATGGTATGTAGTTTATGATCTGCAACAATTTTTCTTACTTTTAAATATTCTTCGCCAATAGGTAATTTCACTCTCAACCAATCTGGTTTACGAGGTTTTTCTATGAGTGTATTTTCGTTCGCGTTTTCCATTTTTAGAACCATTTTTTTCCAAACACAAAAGCAATATATAATGTTACAATAAAATTTTCGGCTGGATTGTTTGCCATAATTGGCAAAGCTTTAGGATAATAATCCAATATTACTCCTGTTTCAATTGCCTTTACTTTATTAGAAAAAGGAGCGTATTCAAAACTTAAATTAAATTTAGCATAAGCACCAGGATATATTTTTATTTCTCCCAATCCATCCAATAAAGGTCCTCGTCCCGAAATACTATCAATTGTATAAACTTCAGGATCATATTTTACGGATTCTTGGTATTTAGTTCCTGCACTATTCTCTCTGAACACCAAAATATAATTAGGCTTCGCGAAAGTTAAATTCCCACCTAAATAATAAGAGGTTCTGATCTCGACTGATTTTCTATCCGAACGCTTAAAGATGGTTGTTTGATAACCGACGCCTGCTCTAAACAATAAAATATTATTTAATTTGCCGTAAATAAATTTTTTAGAATTATCAGCACTATTAGAAATTTTAATTTCTTTAGGATGTCTCATATTAAGAGCCTGAATTTCGAACAAACGTTTTCGGGTTCCCGTAACATGTTTAGCTCTCATAAAATTTAAACCAAAACCTCTGCTGTGAGCAAATATACCAAACGACATTTCATTACGATATAATACATTGGGATCTTGACCGTTGGCAATAGCTTGACTCGTGCTTTGAGAAAAACACAAACTACTTATAAAAAGTAATATAAAACTATAGTGAAATCGCTTTGTCATTGGTTAACAAAAATAGTTATAATTTTCGTTTAAATAGATGAATTAATAGGGCTTATTTACTTTAAATAATACTAATTCTTTGAAGTAAATTACATGGTTTTACCAAAAAAGTTATCTTTGAGTTTAAATTTAACATGATGATTACGAGTAAAGTCACTTATTTAGGAGAGTTGAGAACAGAAGCCACTCATCTTCAATCCAATACTACCATTCACACGGATGCTCCAAAAGATAACCACGGAAAGGGGGAAATGTTTTCGCCAACCGATTTAGTGGCAACGGCATTAGCAAGTTGCATGATTTCAATTATGGGAATTGTAGCGATGAAGGAGGGAATTACAAAAGTTGATGGAACAACAGCCGAAGTTACAAAAATAATGTTTACCGAACCAAGACGTATAGGCGAAATTCACGTTACGGTTACTTTCCCAAAAGGAAATTATACAGATAAAGAAAAGAAAATATACGAACACGCTGCTTTTACATGCCCTGTTGCCAAAAGTTTACACCCAGATTTAAAACAAGTAATTGAATTTATTTGGTAACGTTTTTTATAGAACGTTGATGGTGATGATTTGGCATGATTAAAATAAGATAAATAGATTTCATAAAACAAAAATCATACTTAATCATAAATAACCAGCGGCATCTGCGTTCTATTGTATAGTGGCCTCTAAAATATCAGCAGCTGAAATATCAGTATGCGAAGCGTTATAAACACAAACGCCATTTTTAATTAATAATACTTGAGGGGAAGAGTGTTCAATAGAAAACACATGCGCAATTTCATTCGAAATATCGCGGTGATTTAGCAAATCCAAATAATAAGCTGGAATTTTTTCGTTGTCAATCCATCTCGTTTCTAAGCGATTCAACGCCATCGAACTAATAGAACATCTGGTACTATGTTTAAAAATAAGAACAGTCAACCCATTGAGCGACTGTTCTTTAGAAAGATTTATAATATCTTGTAACTGACTAATATCGTTTAACTTATGCCAAAGCATAAAAAATTAAACAGATTTTTTAGCAGAGATAGTTGTATTAGCTTTAGAGTAAGCTGGACATTTCTCGTGCGATTTGCATGAAGAGATTGTTACACAAAAAGCGAACGAAAGTGCTGATAATAAAGCTAATTTTTTCATAATTTTCAATTTTAAAAATAAATAGAGTAACAAATATATAGTAATTTCGCTAACAACAAAAAAAAAGGCTGAGAAAAATCATTTTTTATTTCACACAATCCATTAACAATATTAATGACTACAGATTTATTACATAATTCATGGGCTCAAAAGCTTAAAATGGAGTTTGAAAAGTCATATATGGTTACTTTAAACGCATTTTTGGAAAAAGAAAGCGCAGATAATACTATCTACCCAAAAGAAACCGAGGTATTTAATGCGTTTAACCTTACTCCCTTTGAAAAGACAAAGGTTATTATTTTAGGTCAAGACCCCTATCACGGCGCAAATCAAGCACACGGACTGAGTTTTTCTGTAAATTACGGAGTGAAGACGCCGCCATCTTTAGCGAATATTTATAAAGAACTAAAAACCGACATTGATTTTAGTGTCCCAAGTCACGGTAATTTAACAACTTGGGCAACACAAGGCGTATTATTGTTAAATGCCACTTTAACTGTTAGAGCAGGAGAGCCTGGCAGTCACCAAAAAAAAGGCTGGGAAACATTTACAGACGCAGTTATAAAACTCATTTCCGATAAAAAAGAGCATTGTGTGTTTTTGTTATGGGGAAACTTTGCCAAAAGCAAATCAAACTTAATCGATTTAGAAAAGCATTTAGTTTTAACAGCCGCTCATCCGTCTCCCTTAGCTGGCGGCGCTTTTTACGGCTCTAAACATTTCTCCAAAACGAACGAGTATTTGATTTCAAAAGGTATTGAACCTATTAAATGGGCACTGCCAAACGACACTTTATTCGACTAAAATTCATCGAATGTATTTAGATTTTTGTAGATTAAGTTTGTATTAATAAAACATTATTTATAGGTTTAAGAAAAATCTTTGTCCAACATAACGACGCCATGATTAGTATTCAAAAACAAATTCTTTTACTATCCGAATTTCACTTTAAAGAATTTTCTGATTATTTATTAAATACAAATGCTGATTTACCTTACAAATTAGTCACCACCATTCGTCATGCTAAAACACCTCATGAATCGGATGAGTTATGTAAACAAACTTATGGGGACTCACAAGAAAAAACAAAAAAGAAATTTTTACAATTAACACATCATACTTTTAAATTAAGTGGTTTTTTAAGTAGAAATTATCCCAATTATTTAAAACACAATCTTCAAACCATTGAAGAATTGCTAAGTAAAGGAGAAAAACAAAAAGCAAATGATATTGCCGAATGGTTATCTGATGTTGCAGAAAAAATTGAAGATTACACAACGCTTATAGAAGTTACTAAGTTTTTTGCTCAACAATGTTTTATTACAGAGTCAAAAGATGCTAATAAATTTCATAAAAAAGTAAAAGAATACATAGAATTAGAGCAAATCAAAAACGCTATCTATTTATACTTACGCGAAAATTTATTTTTTAAAGGAAAAGAAAATATATCGAAAGCTCAAGCTAATAAAGACTTAGCATTCTTTAATCAATATACTAAACATCCCTCTAACTCTATCAATATATTAGCACGATTTGGAAAATACTATGAGTTAAGTTTTTTAAGTCACCCTGATTTTTTCAGACAAGAAACGATTAAAGAATTAGATGATTTAGAACGAGACTTTTTAAATAGTGCTCATGTGTGCTTTCATTATTTGGATGACATGTATTTCAAAATTTTGGGATTACGTTTACAATTAGACGTAAACAATAACAATACAGAATCCATGCTACAAGAAGTTAAAAAATGAACGGCATTAGTTCTTTTTTAAAATTTTGGAAAAGCTACATTAATATCCCAGAAATATTTTCGTTTTCGGTACAAGCAAGTCATTATTTAAGTTCGTACGCATTTATATTTAGAGATGATTATCACAAAACTTTACCCTCAGATATAAAAGAAAACATACAGTTTCTTAAACAAAAACTAGAATCTGAATTAGCTAAAAATATTTGGGATGATGGGGAATATATTATTAAGCTGATCAACTTAAAATGTTTTTATTCGGCAGTTTTACTAACAGGAGATACTTCTGATAAAAATAAATCCGTTAAAATTTTAGAAGACACCTTGGTTTCATACCAACAAATACCATTTCAAAAATTTTTAGATGGGATGTTTGTTGCTTTAATTATGGGTTACTTTAGTTTAGAGCAATATGATAAAGTAATTTCTACTTACAAGCGCTACAAAAAAATAACTTCCGATCAAATTGTTGTTAAAGAAAATGATTTAACTATTGACGCCTATTATTTTACTTCTCAATACTTAACTAACCAGCGTAAACAATACACCGAAAAGTTAAAAGTAACTTTCGACAACTCAAATGACTTTGAACATGTGAGACTATTAATCGCTGAATTGATTAGTTATTATAAAATTCCTGTTAAACTTTAAATTGTGAGTGGAATATACATTCATATTCCTTTTTGTAAAAAGGCTTGTCATTACTGCGATTTTCATTTTTCAACCTCTTTGCAAAATAAAGAAGCGTTGGTTAAAAGTATATTAACAGAAATTGATTTACGAAATAACTACCTACAAGATAAAAACATTAAAACCATTTATTTTGGAGGTGGAACACCAAGTTTATTATCGGAAAAAGAAAGTTTTTTAATTCTTGAGAAAATATACAAACTTTATAATGTATCAAAAGATGCGGAAATAACCTTCGAATGTAATCCAGATGATTTATCGGATGACAAACTAAAAGAGTTAAAACGATTAGAAGTTAACCGATTAAGCATTGGCTTACAAAGTTTTGATGAAGAAGAACTGATTTGGATGAACCGTGCACACACAGCTAAAGAAAGTGAAGCGAGTGTGAAACGAGCACAAGACAGAGGTTTTGAAAACATCACCATTGATTTAATTTACGGTTCCAAATTTTCAAACATCACTAATTGGAAAAAAACATTAGATAAAGCCATAGCACTGGAGGTTAAACATATTTCAAGTTACAATTTAACCATTGAAGAAAAAACAAAATTAGGACACGATTTTAAATTGAAAAAAGAAATTGCTATCGACGATGAAAAAAGTTCGGAGATGTTTTTAGAAATGATTGATCGTTTGGAGAAAAATAATTTTATTCACTACGAAATTTCCAATTTTGGTAAAGAAGGTTTTTTCAGTACTCACAATTCCAACTATTGGAAAGGCGAACATTACCTTGGCCTTGGACCTTCGGCACATTCCTTTGATGGAACATCAAGACAATGGAACATTGCTAACAATAACCTTTACATCAAACAAGTTTCAGAAAAAACAGAAGCTTACTTTGAAAAAGAAATCTTAACAGAAAAAGAACGATTTAACGAATATGTTTTAACTTCTTTACGCACCATTTGGGGTATTGACTTAAATTACTTAAAAACAAACTTCAACAACGACTTTGTAAAAGCCTTTGTAAATCAGGTAGACAATTATATTAAGCAAGAACAGGTTGTAGTGAAAGATGCAACGTACACACTAACCGAAAAAGGAAAACTACTCGCTGATAAAATAGCGAGTGAATTGTTTATGTAATTTTTTAGGTAACAATTGTATTGCTATGAGCTAAGTTTAAAAACTCTTATATCCATTTTTCCCTTTAATATCAAGCATTCTAAAACATTAAACAATACCAACTAATAGTTAGGAAACTTATTATCTTAAAGATTACACGCTAAATTTAATTTTTTAGTAAGTAGGTTTGTGTTCAAATTAATTATAACTACTTTCTGAAAAACCTATGAAAAAAATTGTACTACTATTTTTAATTACACTGTCTTTAAAACCTCTTTTATCACAAACTTGTAAAGAAGTTATTGGCTACTATCCTAACTGGCAATGGTACGATAGAGCAAAATTAGTAAAGCCGTCAACCATCGCGTATTCAAAATATACCATTATCAACTATTCTTTTTTTAAACCCGAAGCAAGTGGTTTAATTTCTAATACCGACACGTGGGCGGACGAAAATTTATTACAAGGACAGATAAATTGGTCAACTACACCTCCTACTTATTATCCAAATACTTCAATCATTGATTTAGCTCATAATGCGGGGACAAAAGTCATGGTGTCAATTGGTGGTTGGACCTTATCAGATAACTTTCCTACTATAGCAGCAAGCTCAAGTAAAAGAGCCTTGTTCGCGTCTGAATGTAACAGACTTTTGAAATTTTACAATTTTGATGGCATTGATATTGATTGGGAATACCCTGGATTTGCTGATCATTCAGGAACAGCGAATGACAAACAAAATTTTACTTTATTACTACAACAAATTAAAGATTCTATTACAACTTTAGGAATTCAATATAACAAAACCTATAAATTATCGGCTTGTTTTAGTGCCGATCCAACAAAAGCGGATGACATCGAATGGAACAATATCGTTCCAATTTTAGATATGATTAATTTAATGTCTTACGATTTTTTTGGAGCTTTTGATTGTAAAGCAAATCATAATTCGCCCTTATACGCGCCAACTAGTGGAGATCCAAACTTTAATATTCACAGCTCATTTAACATGTTAACAACAACCTATAATGTACCATCAAATAAAATAAATATTGGAACCGCATTTTATGGGCGTTCACAAACTGGTGCAACAACCTTACATCAAACAACTAATTGTGGAGAAGATGCTGTAACATTCTCTTTAGATCTTGGAACTCCACAATACTATAACGTGGTAGATAAACTAAATTTGTTTGATTATCATTGGGATAACGTTGCCAAAGTGCCTTATTTAACGGGCAAATCTTCTGGTTCAGCAGCTGGCACTTTTGTGTCATACGACAATAAACAATCTATTGGCATGAAAGCCGAATACATTGTAAATAATAATGCACGAGGAACTATTATTTGGGAAATAACTGGTGACTATTTGGAAACTACTCCAGGATCAGGTATTGTGGCAAGCACACCATTAATTGATACCATGAATTATGTTTTTTGTCATACCACAGTAACTGGCGTTAGTCAATTATCAAACACTAAATTAGAAGAGTTTACTATTTATCCTAATCCTAATAAGGGATTGTTTAACCTAAAACATAATGAAAATTCAACTCTTTATGTTATAGATACAAAAGGCGTTACTGTTCACACTCAAAAAATCATAGAAGGAGAAAATAATATTAACGTATCTAATTTAAGTCAGGGTTTATATATCATAAAACTAGAAAACGAAATAGGAATTTTCTATAAAAAGTTTGTGATTGAATAAATTATAAAATTAAGTTTTAGTTTAATTTTTGCGGCGTGTGAGGCGGTAGCCTCAGCGGGCTGTCACTTCAATCTTTTTGTTCCATAAAAAAGGATTTTCGTTTGCATCCCTCACGCTTAATAGCTCCAAAACAGAAATGTAAACTCCGAATTTTGAAACGTAAATTGCGTGAGGGATAGAGGCATTGTTTGAGCTCTTTTTATTTGTTCGCAGAGCAAATAAAAAAGCGAGTGCCGAAAGCCCGACCCGCAGGGACGCGCCCAAAACCTAATCTACTTCTTTACTATTCAACAAATCAAACACTAAATCTTTTTCGTAGCCTTTAGATAAAGCGTAGTTCATTAATTTGTATTGCAATTTTATCTTGTTTGGTTCTTTAATGAGCTTACGTTTACTCTCTATTATTTTTTTAAGAGTTTCGATGTATTCCGTTTCATCTATTTGTTGTAATGCTTTCTTAAGACAATACTCGCTCACCCGTTTTTGCTTTAACTCTTGTTTAATTTTAATTCGTCCCCATTTTTTAATGCTAAACTTACCGCGAGCAAAAGACATCGCAAAACGCTCTTCATTTAAAAAATTATCTTGTATCAATTGAACGATGATGTTTTCAACGGCTTCTGACCACATACCTAATTCATACAACTTATCACGCGCGTCTTGCTGAGAACGCTCTTGGTAGGCACACCAACTTTGCATTTTAACCAACGCTAAATGTGGATCTGTTATTTTTATAGGAGCTTTCTTTTCAAACACAAACAAAAGTAATATTTCTTTATATTTGATTCACAATTATGTTACAATTACCTACCGAATTTATAAACTCTATTTCAAGTTGCGAAGGCTTTAATGAGCAAGCATTTATCGATGCTCATCAAACAGTATCGCCTACAAGTATTAGAATCAATCCTTTTAAACGTACTGAACTAAATTTTAAATTAGATCATCCAATTCCATGGAACGAAAAAGGCTTTTATTTGAATGAACGTCCAAATTTTACGTATGATGTTCTATTCCAAGCTGGTTGTTATTATGTGCAAGAAGCAGGTTCTATGTTTATTGAACATGCCTTAAAATCATGTGTCGATTTTAATCAAACATTATTAGCATTTGACGTATGTGCTTCGCCAGGCGGAAAAAGCACTTTATTAAATTCATTATTAAATAGTGAAAGTACTTTAGTAGCTAACGAAATTACTAAACAACGCTCAGACGTATTAGCTCAAAACCTCAGCAAATGGGGAACTTGCAATGTTGTAGTGACTAACAATGATCCTAGTTCCTACTCCGACATCAACGATGTATTTGATATCATTTTGGTGGATGCGCCTTGCAGTGGTTCAGGGTTATTTAGAAAACAACATGATGCTGTTGATGAATGGAGTTTAGATAATGTGAACTTATGTAACCAACGTCAAAAACGAATTTTATCTGATATTATAGGAACTTTAAAACAAGGAGGATCATTAGTTTACTCTACTTGCTCTTACTCAAAATCTGAAAATGAAGAAATTGCCGATTGGTTAATCAATGAATTTGGATTAATAAGCGTACAAATTCCTACTGAAAAAAAATGGGGAATTGTTGAAACGACTAGCGAAAAACAAAAAGCTTTTGGCTATCGTTTTTATCCCGACAAAACACAATCGGAAGGTTTTTTCTGCGCTGTATTTAAAAAACCTGGCGCAATAGACAGTCATCATCAAGTGCGAAAATCAAAATATGAAGCATTTTCGATTATTAAACCTAAAGAAAAAGAATTGTTTTCCAATTGGATCAAAAATTTAGACTCCCATCAAATTACAAAATTTAAAGATGATTATTTGTTAACGAATCAAATTACACTGGATTTCATTAATAAATTTTCTAATTTATATTACAAAAAAGTAGGCACAACTATTGGCAGTTTAATTAAAAACGAAGTGATACCTCATCATGATTTAGCATGGAGCATTCATAAATCTGAAACCATTCAAACAATAGATTGCACTCAAGAACAATCCATCCAATTTCTAAAAAAAGAATTACAAACAATTGACGGAAACAAAAGCTGGAATTTAATGAGTCATAAGGGCTTTGGCATTGGCTGGATAAAGCACTTAGGTAATCGACTAAACAATTATTTACCAAATGAGTTTAGGATTTTAAAATAATTGGGCGTGCCGCCGCAAAGAGGCAGCGGGGTCGGGCTGTCGCTTCAATCTTTTATTTCACTTTGTTACATAAAAGGATTTTCGCTTGCATCCCTCACACAAGCTCTAATTAAGTACAATCGTCATTTTTATTACTTTTTTTTATCAAGGAAAAAAGTAAATAAGAAAATAATTTTATAACTTTAAATAAAAAACGATGTTCGGAAAACTAGGAGACATGATGGGCAAGCTTCAAGAAATGAAGCAAAAAGCCGATGAAATTAAATTAAAATTAGATTCAACGATTATTAATGTGGAAGGCGCTGGTGGTGATATTAAAATTACCATTACAGGCAACAGAGAAATAAAATCTTTAATTATTGCTCCAGGATTACAACATGGAGATAAAGAAGAACTAGAAGAACAACTAACGGTTACATTAAACAAAGCTTTACTAAAAGCCAACGAATTAAATGATAATGAAATGAAATCTGTAGCCAGTGGGATGTTACCGGGCATGTAACTAAATTTATTTCTTTTTATTTTTGCTAACTAAAACTACTATTACAGGTATCGTTACTGAGCAAATCACAATAATCATATAGGAAGATGTATCCATTTTTCTACTTTTAAAATTAATTTATACTCTTATATAAAAGATAAAAGCAACCTAAGTTGCCTTTATCTTTTATGAATCACAGATCTATATCATTCAACCGCGTGATTCAATTTTTATTTTGTGATAATTATTTTTGCTTTTGCTGTTTTACCAATGATGTAATAAATTCCTTGTGACAATTCTTTTACATCAATTACTTCTTTATCATTCTCTACTTCAATAGTTTTTAAAATTGCACCCATTGTATTTACAACAGTATAAGTACCCTTTGTTGTAGTAATTGTAAACTCGCCATTGTTTGGATTTGGAAATACAGAAAATAAAGTATTTGTATTATCGCCTTCGTTTAGTTCAGTACACGTAGAAACTGACTGAGTAATAGCAATGGTTGTAGAACAACCTAAAGCATTAGTGCCAGTAACAGAATATACTGTTGTAGTTGTAGGAGTAACAGTAATATTTGCAGAAACAGATCCTGTATTCCATAAATAAGATACCACACCTACACCATTTGCCGTCAATAAAGCCGACTGTGAAATACATAATAATGTATTATTAGTAACTGCTGATAAGGATGGATTAGTTGATGCATCTACTGAAATAGTTTGACTATTTGAACACGCACCACTTGTACCACTTACTGAATACGTTGTATTTGATGTTGGAGAAACAGAAACTGTATTTGAATTAGATCCTGTATTCCAAGTATACGTACTTGCTCCTGATGCCGATAAAATTACTGGAGAACCAGAACAAGAAACTAAAGATGATGCCGCTACCGAAAGTGTAAATTGAGGTGATACGGATTGTGTTATTGAAACTGTATTTGTACATCCCTGCATATTTTTACCAATTACAGTATACGTTGTTGTTGTTATTGGTGAAACATTAATATTAGTGATAGTTTGACCTGTGCTCCAAGTATAAGTCATACCCAGTGTAAATGGTGTGACAGAAGCTGTTAAGTTTGCTGATTGCCCTGAACACAATAACGACGTATTAGTTATCGCTAATACATTAGGATTAGTTGCTACACCAATCGAAATAGTTTTTGTCCCTGAACAACTTCCACTTGCTCCAGTTACAGTATAAATAGTTGGAGTTAATGGAGACACCGAAATTGTTGAACTTACTGCACCCGTGTTCCAAGTATAACTTGTTGCGCCAGATGCCGTAATAATTACTGGCGATCCAGAACAAGATATGCTTGATGATGCAGTTGCACTAACTGTTATTGCAGCAGTAACATAAACAACAATATTTGTTTGAGAGATACAACCTGTGAAACCAGTACCTCCAACCACGTAAGTAGATGTAGAAGTTGGACTAACATTTCTAATACTTCCAGTAGTCATTCCACCTGGTCCATTCCAAGTATAACTTTGTGCGCCAGATACTGATAATGTTGATACGCCACCAGGACAAACCGAGTAAGCTGATGCACTAACCACTAATACAGGAGATTGTATGCCAACACCTGCAGTTGTTGTTTTTACGCAACCAGCAGCATTAGTTCCTGTTACGGTGTATATTGTTGATACAGTAGGTGTAACATTAATAGAATTTGTAAGAGCTCCTGTATTCCAAGTGTATGAAGTTGCTCCTGAAGCAGTTAAAAATACTGGCGAACCTGCGCAACCTGCTGTTGGTTGATTTACTGTTACAGGTATGTTTGGTAAAGCGGCTGCGGTTATACTTATGGTTTTTGTATTTGAACAATTACCATTGTATCCTGTAACAGTATATACAGTTGTGGATGTTGGATTTTTTACAATTGAAGTTGTTGTTTCTCCTGAAGCCCAAGAATATGTAGTTGCTCCGCTTGCTGTTAATGTAACAGAATTACCAGCGCAAACAGACGCTGAACTTGCTGAAACATTTACCGTTGTATTTGGCGTTGTTGTTACTTGTATAGTTTGAGTTGGAGAATTACCACAATAGTTATAACCAGTTACAGAAATAACTCCAGTAGTAGCCGTTGCGCCACTAGTTAAACTAATTGTATTTGTAGTTGAAAAACCTAACATAGATGCGGTGTTTGACCAACTATAAGATAATGCTCCGCCTACTGCAGCGATACTATAAGTATTCAAACTTCCGTTACACAATGCTGTAGCACCAGAAAGTGGGCCCGAAGTGATTGGAGTAGTGCACTCAGAAAACTTTGCAATTAACGCGTCCTTCTGAGCCACTGATACTATTGTATTTGTGAAAAATGATGGGTCAATATCTGTTGAGCCTGCAACGTATCCAGCAAGATATAAATTACCAGCTACATCAATATTCAAATCATACGATTCGATATTAGAAAATGATTTAAAAAATAACAAGGAACCACTTGAACTAAATTTACATAATTTGTATGATGAAAGGTTACCGCCACTGTTAAAATTAGAAACACCAACAAAAGCATCTCCGGAAGAATTAATTGCTAAGCCAGAAGCTAAATCTATATAAGTACTATTTCCAATACCCGAGTTAGTTACCCAATTAAATAAACCAGTACTTGAATACTTGGCAATAAAAGCATCTTTATTTGTAAACGAACCCGTAATACCTCCACTTACAGTTAGTGTATTTGTTGCTGCACTTGGATCAAAATCAACAGTTCTGCTGAAATAACCACATACATATAAATTATTGCTTGGATCAAACTCAATATCATTTACCGCATCTTCATCATTTCCAGTTGAAGAACCAACTCCTAATGGGAAGCCAAAATCATAATTCCCTGAACTATTTAACTTAATTACAAAAGCATCATCATTACTTAAAAAAGTCGTGTAAGTAGTCACACCAGCATTTGGATCAAAATCTACATTGCCAGCAAACACACCGCCAATAGCTGGATTACCAGCATTATCTAAATCAATAGTAGTTGCATAACAACCTGCGGCTGCAGAATTAAATCCTTTAGCCCAACTTAAATTACCTGTTGATGTTAATTTTTGGACAAAAAACCCAGAATTAGTAACTGTAAAACTTGACACACCTGCATTAGGATCAAAATCAATAACTCCTTGCCCTATTGTACCTGCGGTATAAACATTACCGCTATTATCTACACTAATTGAATTTGCATTTGATGTTGCAGTCCCAATTAAACCTTTGAGCCATGTTATATTTCCTATTGAATTATATTTAGCAATAAATCCAGATTGCACCGTACCGCTGCTTAACGCTAAAGTGCCTGCTGTCCAATCAAAATCTACCGTACCATTATAGTAACCACCTATATAAATATTGTTTGAACCATCAACAAAAACAGTATTTGCTGCTTCATTACCGGTACTACCAATTCTATTAGCCCATACAAAATTGCCATTAGCATCCAGTTTTTGAATAAACATATCGTAAGCACCTGCCGACGTTAATGTGTAAGTACTTGCACTTGGATCAAAATCTACAGTGCCTCCAAAATATCCAACGGTGTATACATTTCCACTTGCATCTGTTACAGATTGAGTTGCAATGTCAATATTTGCATTACCCATTGCTTTTCCCCACTCAAGCATAATAGATGGCGATTGAGCTTTGATTGATGAATTTAAAAAGGTTAAAATAACCGTCGTAATAAATAATAGTCTTTTCATGATTATAAGTTGAATGATTATAACTCAAAAATAGGAAGCAAAAAGAGCAAGGAATGCCCTAAATAGATAAGCGATGAGGCATTATTGATATTCGATGGAAAAAAACCGAAATTCGATTTAAGGGAAATTATAGATTTTTAAAAGTTTCAAGGATGAACTCCTTTTTACGCTGCGATACGGGAACAATGTCGTTGTTCTCTAACACAATACTTCCACCATCTGCTTTATCAAACCTAATAATTTTAGACATATTTATTAAATGAGATTGATGCGTGCGAACAAAGCCAAATTTCTCAAGCATTTCTTCGTACTCTTTTAATCCTTTGGAAACAATAATTGGTTTTTGATTTTGAAGAATGAATTTCGTATAGGATTTATCAGATTCGCAACGAATAATGTCAGACACTTTTACAAAAAAGATAGATTCATTGTCGCGCAATACAATTTTTTTTTCTGCTTGATTTGACGCAGATATTACTTCTTTTAAAATTTCAATTTGCTCATTTAAACGTAAGTTGTTATGCTTTTTAATTTTTTCGATGGTAAGCATTAACTCTTCAGGGTTAATGGGTTTCAATAAAAAATCAATAGCACTGAATCTAAAAGCATCAATCGCATATTTATTATGAGCTGTAATAAAAATTAAATGAAAATCTATTTTGTCGAGTTTCGAAAGTAAATCCATGGCGGTACCATCGCCCAACTCTACATCCAAAAAAACAACATCTGGCTTATAACTTGCAATTTTCGCAATACCAGAATCAACACTATTTGCCTCCACAATTTCAGCAATATCAGGACAAAAAGCAGAAATTAAATCCACAACGCTTTGTCTGATGTCAGCTTCGTTATCTACTACAAGTGTTCTCATGAGTTATAACAAAGGTAAAACTAATTCTATAATTACACCATGCGGCACATTATTACTTACCGAATAACTAGAATTTGTATTCTTTTCTTTATTAATTAAATAAAGTCTGTCTTTTGTAATTTGAATAGCTCGAGAAATGTGATTACTGTTTTTGTTTTCAGAAGCCATAAGTCCTTTTCCGTTATCAGAAATAACAACTACCAATTTTTTATCTTTAATATGAATAGTTAATTGTACAAGTCCTTTAAAATCAATATCCGAAAAGCCATGTTCAATGGCGTTTTCTAAAAATGGCTGTATCAGCATCGATGGAATTAACACTTCTGTTTGGTTAATATTCTCATCCACATTAACCACATAATCAAATTTATTATTTTCTTTTAAGTTTTGAAGTTCAATATATTGTTTAATGAACTCTAATTCTTTTTCAATAGTGATATAATCATTATAAGAACTTTCGAGTGTTTTACGCATTAAACTCGAAAACTTATAAAGATTAATGGCTATTTTTTTTCCATCATTCTCTCTCACAGCCAAACCTTGTAAAGTTGTTAATGCATTAAAAAAGAAATGTGGATTAATCCGAGCTCTATTTAAACGTTGTTCGGTTTCAATGATTGTTTGTTTAGTCTTAATTGATTTTTGTCTGAAAAAGAACACAATTAATAATAACATCAATACTATTAACACCACTATAAAAATCAAACTTCTTATTCTTAAGTTTTTTATTTCTGCCTCTTGATTTAATTCTTTAATCGTTTTTTCGTTTTGAGCTTTGTTATATTTTTCCTCTAAATCAGTAACAGCCTCTAAACGTTCAGTATTTAACCGCTCTTCTTCTAATGCTTTCACTTTTTCATTATAAAACAACGCTTTTTCAAAGTTGTTAGTTTGCTTATAAATATCTACATAATTATAAAAGACATCAGCTAAGTTTGCTTGACTAATTTTATACTTTAATGCCGAATCGTTTAATGCTATTGCTTTTGCTGGATTTTTCAAATCTATATAACAGCGAGTCATTTTATTGTAAATAGAAAACACCGAATTTTTGTGAGACCTAACTGAAGCAATGGCTAAAACACTATCGCCATAAGCTAAACTACTTTGATAATTTTTTTCCATCAAATAAATGCCTGCCAAGGTTACATAAGATCTGATAATTTCCTTTTTAGATTTATTTAGTTTAGCTAGTTGCAATGATTTTACACATTGCAACCTTGCCGAATCTAAATACAACGCATTTTCAGTTAAATCGAAACATGTACCAAAATCACTTTGTAAATTAACCGAACATTGCAATATTAATTTAACATCATTGATTTGTTGAGCATAATTTAGGGCTATTTTATCATACATTACCGCCTTAATTGGCTGAACAGTTTTAGCAAAAACCATAGCAAAATTAAGATTTGCCTTCGCCAACATTTCTATATCGTTTATTGTTTTAGCTTCCGAAATGCACTTTAAAAAATAATAGGTAGCACTATCAAACTGTTCAGTTTTTGTGAAATAGTTTCCTTTAAAATAATGGTATTCGTTAATGTAATTAGTGCATTTGTTTTTTGCCGCTTTGTTTTTTAATTCACTTAAAAATAATGGAATCGTATCAAGGTTATTATTTTTAAAATAAAACTGGAGTTGCCATTTAATGGCCGATAATTCGCAGTTCGATTTTTTTAATTGATTGGTGTAATAAGTAAGCGAGTCTTCGTCAACTTTGTCAACAGCAGCATTTAAAGAATTTTTGAAGCTTTTTTCTAATGGGCAATTACAATCAGACTGTGCTAAAAACGTGTAGCAACAAAGGTTAAAAAAAACTAAAAAAAATATAAATTGTTTTCTCATCTAAAAATCAAATATAAGAAAAATAAAAAAGGCTACCCTAAATAGAGGATAGCCTTTTAAAACATTTAAATTAATTATAACAAGTCATTTGCCAAATTAGCAAGTTCACTACGCTCACCTTTTTGTAAAGTAATATGAGCATATAACGGCTGACCTTTTACTTTATCAATTAAATAACTTAAGCCATTAGATTGCGCATCTAAGTATGGTGTATCAATTTGATAAATATCTCCAGTGAAAATAATTTTTGTATTTTCTCCAGCACGCGTAATAATCGTTTTTACTTCGTGTGGAGTTAAGTTTTGTGCCTCATCCACAATAAAAAACATATTACTTAAACTACGTCCACGAATAAATGCTAAAGGACAAATCACAATTTTTTCGTTCTCTATCATTTCGCTAATAGCCTTAAACTCTTTGTCTTTTTCAGAGAACTGACTCTTAATGTATTTTAAATTATCCCATAATGGTTCCATGTAGGGATTTAATTTAGAAGTCACATCGCCTGGCAAGTAACCAATATCCTTATTACTTAAAGGTACAATAGGACGAGCTAAATAAATTTGGTGGTAATTGCGGCGTTGCTCTAAAGCACCTGCTAAGGATAATAATGTTTTACCTGTTCCTGCAACACCTTGTATACTCACTAAACGAATATCAGGATTCATAATCGCATCTAGAGCAAAAGATTGTTCGGCATTTTTTGGAATAATACCATAAGACGATGTTTTAGTAACTCGCTTTAACGATTTTGAAGAATCTTCGTAACGAGCCAACACAGATGCGTTTCCGTTTTTCAATACATAGTAATGATTAGACTCTGGCGTTTCTTTTTTCAAAACATCTTTTGCTAAACAACTACCTTTTTCGTAAATCTGATTAATGATAGTTGGATTTACTTTATCTAAGAGCGTGTTACCAGTATATAATTCATCAACCGTTAAAATTTTACCAGTTGTATAATCTTCCGCATGTAAGTTTAAAGATTTAGCTTTGATACGAAGATTAATATCCTTAGTTACTAAAATAACTTTTCTATCAGGATTCGTATCTGCTGTATATAAAGCCGCATTTAAAATACGGTGATCTCCTTTACGTTCTTGAAAAATTTTCTCCGCATCTAACTTTGAAGAATTATGCATTTCAATTTTAAAATGGCCGTGAGATTTGCCATTTATTGGCGTCCACTCTTGCAAAGAATTGTCGCCCGACATATTATCTACATAACGAGTAAATTCTCTAGCGGCAAAATTTTTAGTGTCGTTTCCCTTTTTAAAGTTATCTAATTCTTCTAAAACGGTAATCGGAATAACAACATCATGTTCTTGAAAATTTTTAATTGCTGTATGATCATAAATAATCACGGAAGTATCGAGAACAAATATCTTTTTTTCGGTACTTTTTGAAACTGCTTTCTTTGCCATAAAACTGAGATTTTGATTTACTATAAATCTATTTGTTTTAATATATAAAAGCTAAAAAAACCATCAATAGAAATAAACACTAAATTGTTTATACCTAAACTCAATCTAAACGTTAATTTTTCGGGAGATTTATTGGAGAACTTGATTTATATATTTTCGTTCATTATATTTACTATAACTAAATACAATGCTTATGAGAAAAATATTACTAACCATTGCCATTATTGCAATTTCATTAATTCAGGTATCAGCACAGTGTATGCTATCTCCTGTTTTATTACCTCAACGAATTCAAAACTCTTCAGATGTGATTGAAGGAAAGGTGATTAATCAAATCTCTTTTTGGGATCCTGCTCATACCAATATCTATACCTCTAATTTAATAGAAGTGTATAAATCTTTCAAAAACAGCTCTCCAGTTTACCTTGAAGTAATTACAGAAGGCGGAACCGTAGGAAATGATAAAGATGAAGTTCACCCATCTTTAGGACTAAGTATTGGCGATGTGGGTGTATTTACTTTAAATTCAAAAAACTTCCCTAGTCAATATGGCAAGCCAGTTTATGAAGCGTATGCTAGTTCTCAAGGTTTTATTAGATATAATGTATCCGAAAACGAAGCTAACGAACCATTTAAAAAATACTTGAACTTATCTACTAGTTTGTATTCAGAAATTCAACAATCAACTCAAACAAACTATAGCGTTGTAAAACCAATTAATCCCTTTGCAATTTCTAACGCTAATACCACACAAGCAGTTGCAGCCATTACTGGATTTTCTCCATCAACAATTACAGCTGGAACATTCTCTGTGGTAACGATTAATGGCTCAGGCTTTGGAACAACTCAAGGCACTTCATTTGTAGAATTTAAAAGAGCTGATGATGGCGGTGCTACTTTTTGTAGACCAGATGCTTGGTCATATCTATTATGGAGCGATACTCAAATCCAAGTAAGATTAACAACAACTGGCGCTGGCACTGTGAACTCAACGCCTGGTTCAGGAGTTATTCGTGTAGATGTTGGTGGAATAAAAACGACAACTACAGCGTCTTTGACTGTTACTCATGCTCAAATGAATGTATATAGCAATGGATCAGCTCCTACTACCATTTACAATACACGCCACGTTAATAAACAATCTGGCGGTTATGTATGGCAAATGTATACGGGATTTGACAGTAACGCAGCAGCAAAGGCATCCTTCCTCAGAGCATTTCAATCGTGGAGATGTGGAACATATATTAATTGGACAAACGGAACAACAACTACAGTAAATACTATTGCTAATGATGGAGTTAACGTTATTCGTTTTGATGTTGGAACAGAATTACCCGCAGGCGTTTTGGGAAGATGTACAAGTAGATTCAGTGGGTGTGGAACTCAACCAAATCAAAATTGGTTTGTAAATGAATTAGATATTGTATTTGACGATGGAACAACTTGGAATTATGGTCCTGCAGCGCCAACCTTTTCTCAATATGATTTTGAATCCGTTGCTGTTCATGAATTAGGTCACGGGCATCAATTAGGACACGTAATTAACTCGGCAGAGATTATGAACTATTCTATAGCGAATGGTCAATCAAAAAGAGTATTAAGTGTAAATGATTTAGCTGGCGGTAATGCAGTTATGACTAGAAACTTAACAGGAGGTGTTTGCGCTATTTCAGCTATGACTGCTTTAACTGCTAGTAACTGCACCTTAGGTGCTCCAACGGCTAGTTTTACAGCTAATAGAACTACTGTATGCCCTGGCCAAACAGTAGTATTTACAAATTTAAGCACTGGTTCACCAACATTAAATACATGGACCTTTGCTGGAGGCACACCTTCCACGTCAACCGTATCAAGTCCAACTGTTACATATAACACACCAGGTTCATACAGTGTACAATTGGTAGCATCAAATGCTTTTGGAAGTAACACTTATTCGGTAACCGCTTATATCAATGTTACGAGTCCAGCTACCTTGCCATTAAGTCAAACGTTTCAAACGGCGACTTTTCCTCCAACTAACTGGTATGTTAATGATGATGGAAATGATAATATTAAGTGGAAATTAGCAACAAATGCAGGATTTGGCAGCACGCAAAGTACTGTTTTTGATAACTGGACAGATAGTATTACGCCATATAAAGACGAATTAAAAACATACGTAAACCTCGCAGGTTTCTCAACCGCTAAAATGACGTTTTATCGTTCATACTCTCAAACATTTGCTGCTCCTTATGTGGATACCTTGCAAATTGGAGTTTCAACAAATTGTGGAACTTCGACAGTCTATCCTTATTTAAAAGGTGGTTCTCAATTAGCAACTGCTACTACATCTTCATCAGCAGCACCATTTACACCAACAGCAACCACACAATGGGTAAAAGACTCTATTGACTTAACTCCGTATGTAGGACAAACAAATGTAATGGTTGCGTTTATTAACAGAGGACATTATGGCGATGCTATCTATTTGGATAATATTAATATAACAGGTGTTGCCGCAACTACTCCAACTGCTGCCATCACATCAGCAAGCACAGGTTGTACTGGTGTTCCTATTACGTTAACAGATGCAAGTACTGGTGGACCAAGTTCATGGTTATGGACAATGACTGGAGGCGCTCCATCTACATCAACTGTGCAAAATACATCTGTAACATATACTACAGCTGGTGTAAAAACAATTACGTTAACCGTAGCTAACGGTTCAGGAACTACTACTGCCACTAAATCCATTACAATTTCTGCAACACCAACAGTTGCTGCATCTATTACTAATACAACTATTTGTAGAGGCGCATCTGTTACTATAAATTTAACAGGTGCTACTGTTTACACTTGGTTACCTTCTGGTTCTGGAAGCTCAAGTGTGTTATCACCAACTACAACTACTATTTACACAATTACTGGAAATACAGGAAGTTGCAATAGCGCACCAAGAACAGTAACTGTAAATGTTACTCCTACCCCAACTACAAATATTTCTGCATCGTCTTTAAGTATTTGTGCAGGACAAAGCACAACTTTAACCGCTAGTGGCGCAACAACATATGCTTGGTTGCCAGGAGCACAAACTACAACTGTTATTGCGGTTACGCCAACCATTACAACAACTTATACTGTAACAGGTACTACCACAGGTTGCTCATCAAACAAAACTATAACAGTAAATGTTTCTTCAACGCCAACTGTAGCTGCCTCTATTACTAACACAACTATTTGTAGGGGTTCATCTGTTACAGTAAATTTAACAGGCGCTACTGTTTACACTTGGCTACCATCGGGTGCTGGAAGTTCAAGTGTATTATCACCAACTACAACAACTATATACACTATTACTGGAAGTAATGGAAGTTGTAACAGCGCTCCAAGAACAGTGACTATAAATGTGACGCCTACTCCAACCACAAATATTTCTGCATCATCTTTAAGTATTTGTGCAGGACAAAGCACAACCTTAACCGCAAGTGGCGCTACAACTTATGCATGGTTACCTGGAGCACAAACAACAACCGTTATTACTGTTACGCCAACGATTACAACAACTTATACATCAACAGGGACTACTGCAGGTTGCTCTTCAAACCGAACCATTACTGTAAATGTTTCTTCAACACCAACAGTTGCAGCTTCTGTTACTAGCACCACTATTTGTAGAGGCGCATCTGTTACTGTAAATTTAACAGGCGCTTCTATTTACACTTGGCTACCGTCTGGTTCTGGAAGTTCAAGTGTATTATCGCCAACAACTACTTCAACCTATACAATCATTGGAAGTAATGGAAGTTGCAATAGTGCACCAAGAACAGTAACGGTGAATGTGACGCCGAGCCCTACTGTTAATGTGACAGCATCTCCAACATTAATTTGTACTGGCCAAACAGCTACTTTAACGGCAAGTGGTGCAACAACTTATGCTTGGTTGCCTGGAGCTCAAACGACGCCAGCTATAGCTGTTACTCCAACCATTACAACTACATATACAGTAAATGGAACAACTGCAGGTTGTTCTGGTAACAATGTAATTACATTAACAGTTAGTACGTGCACAGGTATTGATAACTTAAGCTCCCCTAGCAGTCATTTATTTGTTTTCCCAAATCCAAGTAATGGTCTATTTACTATTTCAAATACAATTAATACAGATAAGTTAGAAGTAACTATTATTAATACTTTAGGACAAACTGTAATGATTGAAACGGCGAAAAACACTAATCAATTGTCATTTGATTTAAGTAAAATGAGTAAAGGCATTTACTATGCTAAAGTTACTACTAACGAAGGAACTCAATTATTTAAATTGATATTGGAATAACCCTTAATGCAAGTCAAACAAAAAGTGCCTACTAATTAAATTAGTAGACACTTTTTGTTTAGGATTATATTTGAAATTTAAACTGCATTCAATCTCTCTAAAAAGGCATCTTTTTTACGGCGACTAATTTCTAATTGTGTATTATCGCTCATGATGGCATAACCACCATCTACTTTTAAGAATCGAACAACATGGTTCATATTAATTAAATGATGGTGATGAATGCGAATGAAATCGTTTTCAGGCAATAAATCCTCGTAGTGTTTTAAACTAGCAGACACCATTAATTTTTTTCCGCCTACTAAATAAAAGTTTGTATAACTACCATCAGCTTCACAACGGATAATATCTTTGATGTTTATAATTTCATAAGCATTACCAGTTGGCAACGTAATTTTATTATAGTTATCATCCGCACGCTTTAAATTTTGAATTAAAAATTGTAAATTATCCATACTTGGCATTGCAGACGATCTTTTTTCAATTAAACGATTGATAGCAACTTTCAAATCGTCAATATCAATTGGTTTTAATAAATAATCGCAAGCACTATATTTAATTGCTTTTAATGCATGTTTATCTGTCGCTGTTGTGAAAATAATATCAAACTTTGCTCCTTGTACTTTTTCAAGCACGTCAAATCCAGTTCCATCTGGCATACTTATATCCAAAAACAATAAATTAGGTTTTAAAGTTTGAATTAACTCAACGCCTTCGGCTACATTTTTTCCTAAGCCCAAAATCGCAATTTGAGGAAAATTCTTTTTCAAGATATCCGCCAACATATCGCGGCTTTTTTGTTCGTCTTCTATAATTACTGCTTTCATCTTATTTAGTTTTTAACCGCAAAGGCCACAATGTTTTTTCGCAGAGGGCACAAAGTGATTAGTTAATAATTATTTTTCTTATGACTTTATTTCACATACGGAATAAACAAATCTACTTGCGTTCCAATGGCTTCATTTTTTTCGTTATACAAATCTATAATATTTACGTTTAAATTTGACTGATGAATTGTATTTAAAATACGAACCCTATCTTTTGTGATTTTCATTCCTAATGATTTATGACGAGCAGCTGGCTGTAAACTTTGTACTGACTTAGATTTCTCTCTACCAATACCATCATCTTTAATAGAAATTTTAATAAATTGATTTACTATTTTCATACTAATATCAATATGTCCATTTCCAACTTTAGGATTAATGCCATGTAAAATAGCATTCTCTAAATAAGGTTGAATCAACATGGGAGGAATTTCATCATAATCACCGTCAATAGAAGAATCTATATGAATAGCATAATCAAATTTATTTTCAAAACGCATGCGTTCTAATTCTAAATACAACTTCAAAGCCTCAATATCTTCATTAATGGTAACAATTTGCTTTTCTGAATTACTTAAAATCAAACGGATTAATTTAGCAAACTTACTTAAGTATCTTACGGCTTCGTCTCCTTTGCTATTTAATATATAATGCTGTATAGAATTTAGCGCATTGAATACAAAGTGCGGGTTCATTTGCGCTCTCAAAGCGGTTAACTCTGCTTTTGATACTTCAACTAAATGTTCAAATTCGGCTTGTTGTTTCTTTTTAATTTGTCTAACTCTCAATCTAAAAATCACAATCACAATACCAGATAATCCTAAAATACAAAGCAAAATAAACCACCATGTTTTATAAAAAGGGGTTTTAATCGTAAACGAAAACGTAACAGGTTCTATATTCCAAATCCCTTCGTTATTACAACTCTTTACTTTAAACGTATATTTTCCTGGAGGTAAATTATCATACTTCGTATTATTGACATCTGTATAAGGGCTCCAATCTTTATCATAGCCTTCAAGCTTATAAGAGTATAATACTTTTTCGGGCGCTGTTAAACAAATGCCATCAAAATAAAAACTAATATTATTTAATGAATATGGTAAAATAGAACCGTCTTTTAATAAGGTATCTGCATAACCTAACTTAATATTGGTGATATGAGTCTTTGATAAATTATCGTTCTCGATAAACTCTTTAGGCGAATATTTAATTAAACCATTTACTGTTCCAAACCAAATGGTACTATCTGTATCTTCATATATACCGTGGGAGTTTGACTCTACTCCAGAAAAACCATCAGCTCTGCCGTATTTAGTAATGTCAATAAAATCATACTGTAGTTTTTTAATGTCAATTCTGTTGACACCTTGGTTAGTTCCGGCCCACAAATAATGGTTATCTTTTGTTATTCCAATAGCATACACTAACTCAGAACTTAATCCATCTTTTTCGGAAATAAACTTGTAGTTATGTCTATCTGGATTAAACATGAGCACTCCATTCAAAGTAGCTGCATACAAATTACCATAATTATCTTTACATAAATCAAGGGCAGTTGTTACTTCATTTGGAGAAGAAATAGCTTGCTGTTTAAATTGGTCTCCTTCTAGTTTAAATAATCCAGATAAATACGTTCCTGCCCAAATATTTCCTTTATGATCTTCAATAATACTCCACACTTGATACGTTTCATTTTCATTCTTCTTTACAGGAAGTTTATAATAGGTAATTGTATATGAGTTTCCATTTTTTTTCATGGCACATAAGCCGTTTTCCCCACCAACCCAAATAACATTTTTACTACCCTTATAAAGGCAATTAATGGGGGCTTCTTGCTTAAAGCCTTTTCCAAAAGGTGCATTTTGAATGACTTCGTTTTTAAAAACAGAAATTCCATTGTCTCCGCCAAACCAAACAGAACCATCATCTTGCGGAAGAATCGCATAAACTAAATTACTTGACAAACCTTGTTTAGATGAATAATTTTTAAAAAAACCATTCGAGTATTTATATACACCATTATTTTCGGTAGCTATCCACAAATTTTGATTAACGTCCTTTATAATTTGATAAATAAAAGCACTACCCAAGCCATGCTGCCTATCGTAAACCGTAAAACCTTTGCCTCGATATTTATACAAGCCACTGTGAGTTCCAATCCATAAATTATCTTCGTAATCAACTAATAACGATCGAATGTGGTTTGAGTTATTATCAAAGCCTATATTATAGTAAAAAAATTCTTTGCCGTTAAAACTTATTAAACCAGTTTTAGAGCCAATCCAAACTGTTCCGTTTTTTTGACACAGTACACTCGTAATATTCTCATCAATTAAACCATTGTTAACGTGAAATATATTCTTGGTTCGTCTTGCTAAATCCAACAAATACAAGCCATTATCTGAACCAATAAACAGTTTATCATTACTTTGCGATACACTGGTAATATTAACTGAATCTAAAAGAGTATTAAAGCTTTTTGAATTTTTGTTTTGAATAAACAACCCTTTCGTTGTTCCAACTACCACTCCATATTTTTCTGTATATAATAAACACGTAATATGTTGATTATTAAAATACGGAACGGCTAACACATTTTTCCCATCCCAAATACATAAACCTTTGGTTGTGCCAGTCCAAAGGCCAGTTTGAGGTTCTAAACAAAAACTAGTTACATTGTTAGATGGCAACCCATCTTTCATATAATAATTGCTTATGGTTCCCTTAACTTTATCAATCACACTTAATCCGTCAATTGTTCCAACCGTTATTAAATGAAATTGATCTTCGATGATAGCATTCACATAATGATTAGCTAACCCATTTTTTGGAGAATAATTTTTAAATGTTTTTCCATTAAATTTGCTAGCGCCACCATATCCTCCGCTCCACAAATTACCTTTACTGTCTTGACACATGGCAAAAATTTGCACATAAGGCAAACCACTTTCTACCGAATAGTTTTTGAAATTATATTGCTGCGAAAACTCTTTTAAAGGAACTAGAAATAAAAGTCCTAAAACAAAAAAATGGATAAAATATATTTTAAAATAAACTTTCATATAAGTGGCATTACTAAAGTACAGATTAATCATCAGTTTACAATTATCTTTTTGTAAGTGGTGTGTTTTTGGAGATAAGTGGGCGGTTTATAAAAAAATTAACCACCTAGATACATAGGTTTATTAAGTATAGTATAGAAGCTTCAATTTTACAAATTAGAACTATGTGCAAAAAACATGTTTTTCTATCCTCAATCTTTTTTTCTATGTTTCTATGTGGTTAAAATTGCTTTGGTTCTGGCTGCTTAGAGTTAAACACACTGAAAATCAAGTCATTATTTAGTAAAATTTATCATTTACGAACGTGTATTTTTCGTACTTTCGTTAGCTTAAATTAAAAACACATTATGTTAACGTTCCTAAAGAAATTTTTTGGCACTAAATCAGAAAAAGATATTAAATCCATTCAACCTCAGGTTGATCAAATATTAGAGATTTACCCAACACTTGCTAGTTTATCAAACGACCAATTACGTGCTAAAGTTGATGCTTTAAAACAAAAAATACAAGTTGCGATAAAAACCGAACAAACTCAAATTGATGAAATTAAAGCTCGTGTAGAAAGCGACTTCAGCATGGATGTTGATTCAAAAGAAGAGTTGTATAAAGAGGTTGATGAACTTGAAAAAGAAATCACTAAAAAAATTGAGGAAGTTTTAAACGAAATATTACCTGAAGCATATGCTATTTTAAAAGATACTTCTCGTCGTTTTTCCGAAAATGAAGAGTTAGTGGTTACTGCAAATGACTTTGATACGAAATTATCAAAAACTCAAAAAAATATTGAAATCCGCGGAAACCAAGCTGCTTGGAAAAACAAGTGGATTGCTGCTGGTACCGAAGTTTTATGGAACATGGTGCACTACGATGTTCAATTAATTGGTGGTGCCGTGCTTCACTCTGGTAAAATTTCAGAAATGGCAACTGGTGAAGGTAAAACATTAGTTTCAACATTACCCGTTTTCTTAAACGCATTATCTGGTCGTGGCGTGCACGTTGTAACTGTAAATAATTACTTAGCAAAACGTGATAGTGAGTGGAATGCCCCATTATTTCAATTTCACGGATTGTCGGTAGATTGTATTGATAAACACGAACCTAATACAGAAAATCGCCGTCAGGCATATTTAGCAGATATTACCTACGGAACTAATAACGAATTTGGTTTCGATTATTTACGTGATAATATGGCTCGCGAAGTATCTGATTTAGTGCAACGTAAACATAATTTTGCAATTGTGGATGAGGTGGATTCAGTATTGATTGATGATGCTCGTACACCATTAATTATTTCTGGTCCAACACCAACTGGCGATAAGCATGAGTTTATGGAATTTAAACCTCGTGTAGAAAAATTATTAGCAGCACAAAAAGCAGCCGTACAAGTTTTTTTAACGGATGCTAAACGTTTGTTTGCAGAAGGGAACGAAAAAGAGGCTGGAATTCCTTTATTGCGTGCATACAGAGGGCTGCCAAAAAATGGTGCTTTAATTAAATTCTTAAGCGAGCCAGGCGTTAAAGCTCTATTACAAAAAACTGAAAATCATTACATGCAAGACCAACAAAAGGAAATGCATAAAATAGATGTGGATTTGTTTTTTGTAATTGACGAAAAACATAATTCAGTTGATATGACTGAAAAAGGAATTGACTTAATTACTGGAACAACCGATGATCCACATTTCTTTGTGATTCCAAATGTTGGTGGAGAAATTGCTGATTTAGAAAAAAGAGTATTTACAGATCCAAAAGAAAAAATATTACTTAAAGAATCGTTAATGCGTGATTTTAGTGTGAAAAGCGAACGTATTCATACTGTAAATCAATTATTAAAAGCTTACTCTTTATTTGAAATTGATCAAGAGTATGTTATACAAGAAGGTCAAATTAAAATTGTTGATGAGCAAACTGGTCGTATCATGGAAGGCCGTCGTTATAGCGATGGATTACACCAGGCGTTAGAAGCAAAAGAAAATGTGAAGATTGAAGCAGCTACTCAAACTTACGCTACCATTACATTACAGAATTATTTCCGTATGTATAATAAGTTAGCTGGTATGACTGGTACTGCTGAAACAGAAGCAAATGAGTTTTGGGATATTTACAAATTAGACGTGGTTGTTATTCCAACAAACCGTGCTATTTCTCGTAAAGATGAACAAGATTTAGTTTACAAAACAAAACGCGAAAAATATAATGCGGTAATTGAAGCTACCGCAAAATTAGTGGCAGAAGGCCGTCCTGTTTTAATTGGTACAACTACGGTTGATATTTCAGAATTATTAAGTCGTATGCTTAAACTAAGAAACATTAAGCATAACGTTTTAAATGCTAAGTTACATCAAAAAGAAGCCGACATTGTTGCAGAAGCTGGTCAAGCAGGAACTGTAACCATTGCTACTAACATGGCTGGTCGTGGTACCGATATTAAATTAGGTGCAGGTGTAAAAGATGCAGGCGGTTTAGCAATTATTGGTACAGAGCGTCATGAATCTCGTCGTGTTGACAGACAATTACGCGGTCGTGCTGGTCGTCAAGGAGATCCAGGTAGTTCTCAATTCTTCGTTTCTCTTGAAGATAACTTAATGCGTTTATTTGGTAGCGAGCGTATTGCTAGTTTAATGGACAGAATGGGTTTACAAGAAGGCGAAGTGATTCAACATTCTATGATTTCTAAATCTATTGAAAGAGCTCAGAAAAAAGTAGAAGAAAATCATTTTGGTACTCGTAAGCGTTTAATTGAATATGATGATGTGATGAATGCGCAACGTGATGTTGTTTACAAACGCCGTCGTAATGCCTTAAACGGAGATAGAATTAGCATTGACATTGCCAACATGATTTTTGAAGTAGCAGAAAGTCTAGTTTCTGAATATCATGTTTTAAAAGATTTTGAAAGCTTTAATGTAGAGTGTATTAAATATTTTGGAATTGAATCTCCATTTACTGAGCAAGAATTCAAATCAGGAAGAGAAGAAGATTTAGCGCAACGTTTATTTGAATCTGCAGAGCAACATTACAGGGTTAAATCAGGTCAAATTGCAGAAATGGTTTTCCCTGTTATAAAAGATGTATATACAAATCCAAATAACAATTTCGAAAACATTTTAACACCTTTCACGGATGGAATTCGTTCTATCCAAGTAATGGCTAATTTAAAGAAATCATTTGAAACTAATGGCCGCGAAATGGTTTCCGTGTTTGAAAAAACAGTGATTTTAGCTATGATTGACGATAGTTGGAAAGAACATTTGCGTGAAATGGATGATTTAAAACAATCGGTTCAAAATGCCTCTTTAGAACAAAAGGATCCTTTAGTAATTTATAAACTAGAGTCGTTTAACTTGTTTAGATCAATGATTGCTAAAACAAGTAAAGATATTATTTCCTTCTTGATGAAAGGCGGTTTGCCAATTGAAGAAAACAATAATCATAAACCTCAGTTACAGCAAGCGCGTTTTACACAAGAACCCATTCAACAAAAACCAAAAGAAAAATTAGTTGAAAGCAGAAGTGAAGAAGAAGCTCAGGAACAACAAGAGATTCAAAAGCCAAAGCAACAACCTATAAGAGTTGAACAAAAAATAGGACGTAACGATCCTTGCCCTTGTGGAAGTGGTAAAAAATATAAAAGCTGTCACGGAATTGGTGTAGCATAAACTAAAAAATTAAGAAACCGCTTACAATAACGTAAGCGGTTTTTTTGTGCCCTTTTTTATACATTTTATAGACAAAAATTCGAAAGCAATTTAACTTAAAGTATTGTTTTTCAATAACTTAATAAAAAAATAGACTTAGCTATACGCAATATGTTCAAAACGTGTTGATAATTGTTGTATTTTTATGTTTTTATAACATTTTTTAATAATTGAACTTATGAGAATGAAACTGTTTTTATCCCTTTTATTGTTTTGTGGCATTGCCAAATCCCAAACAGACATAGAATTAAAAGATTTTATTACTAAAAATAGTGTTGCTATTAAAAGCGTGCAAAAAAACATGATACGTGAAGCAAATAACTCCTACGTTTCTTCATTTAAAAACATTCTAAAAAATCAAGAAGCAGCTGTAAAGCTTTATAGTACTGATAAAAAAGCAAGTTGTTACTTTGCATTTATAGCAAGAACTGAGTCGCTAGACTTTTTAAAAAAACATACTCAAGGGTCTACTGAATATTTTGAAATAACTTCATCAGAAAAAAACTACAATAAGTCATCATCTGAAGATCAGACAAAAGTGCTTTCGACTTCAGAAATCAAAACTATTGATGGCTTAGATGCCATGAATCCTCAAAGCCTTAACAATCTTACTTTAACCATTCAATAATTACGTATATGAAATAGCCATGTTTGCCAAATACAAACAATACTTATTAAACTGGCTATAACATATCACCATTAAAAACAATAAATATCTAGATATGAATTTTTTTATTAAATCTCTTCAGGTTCTTTTACTTGTTATCTTAACTCAACAAGTTTCTGTTTCTCAAACCTGTCCTACATCAAGCATTAGCGCAGGCTCCAATACAACTATATGTAGGGGAAACTGTGCTAGTTTAGCGGCCACTATTGCTACATTAAATACAACTTCAAATTATAGTGTAGCGTCAATTCCATACACTCCATTCCCATTTGGAGTTGGGACAACTGCCATTCCAAACGTGGATGACGTATGGAGTGCTGCTATACCAATTGGATTTAACTTTTGTTATTTTGGAAATACATTTACCCAATTATTAATTGGAAGTAATGGAGAGATTACCTTTAATACAGCTGTAGCAAGCGGTGGAGAGAATTATACCGTAAACAACATTTTACCAAATTTAACTGAACATCAGCCAAATACAATTTGTGGTGCTTATAGAGATATTGATCCTTCTGTAGGCATTGGCTCTAATGTTACTTACACTACTGGTGGTGTAGCTCCTTGTAGAAGATTTATTGCAAACTGGACAACTGTACCTTTATATGGTGCTGGTTGTAATTCTATCACTACTACTTTTCAAATCGTATTATACGAAAAATCTAACATCATTGATATTAACATACAAAGTAGTGCTGCGTGTCTTGCTTGGCAAAATGGTAGAGGTTTAGTTGGTATTCAAAATGCTTTAGGTAACATTGCGGTTGCGCCTCCAGGACGAAACGTTTTAACTCCTTGGACAGCCACAAATGAATCTTGGCGTTTTACACCAACTGGTGCACCAACATTTACTGTAAACTGGACGGGGCCTAGTGGATTTACGGCAACAGGTTTAACTGCCGCTCCTTGCCCAACGGTTACAAGTACATATACTGCAACTTTAAGAGAAGCTAATTGTGGGGCTGGTGTTTCTACGTACACTAGTGCTGTTCAAGTATCGGTTACTCCTACTCCAACTATTACAGCAACTGCAAGCCCTACTAGTATCTGTAGAGGTTCATCATCTACATTAACAGCGGTTGGAGCAACTACCTATACTTGGAATCCAGGAAACTTAACTGGTGCTTCTATTTCTGTATCACCAACCGTGACAACTATTTATACGGTAACAGGTACTACTGGTTCATGTACAGCAACAAGAACTATTAACTTGGTAGTTAGGCCAACACCTACTGTTACGGCAGTTTCTAATCCAACTTCTATTTGTTCTGGAAACTCAGCTACATTAACGGCGGGTGGCGCATCAACTTATACGTGGAGTCCAGGTGCGGCAACAGGTTCAACAACTGTAGTTTCTCCAACAGTAACAACAACTTATACAGTTACGGGCACAAATTTAGTAGGATGTACAAATACAAGAACAGTTACTCTAACGGTTACAAACCTAAGTCTAACTGCTTCTGCAAGTCCAACCGTTATTTGTAACGGAGGCACATCTACTTTAACAGCTAGTGGTGCAACAACTTATACGTGGAATCCGGGTGCAACAACAGGAGCAACTGTGGCTGTTACTCCAACAACCACAACTGTTTATACTGTAACAGGACGAACAGGTGCATGTACTTCAACAAGAACCCTAACTATTAATGTTGGAGTGACTCCAACTATTTCTGCTACTACAAGTCCAACAAATATTTGTATTGGTTCAACGGCAACACTATCTGCCGTTGGAGCACTAACTTATACTTGGAATCCAGGAGCTTTAACTGGAGCAAATGTTGTGATAACAGCAACTGCAAATACTACTTATACTGTAATTGGCACAAACGCAGCAGGTTGTAGTTCTACAACAACAATCTCATTAAATGCAAAAAACAATCCCACAGTTACAGCTACTGCCAGTCCATCTTTAATTTGTAGAGGAAATTCTTCAACGTTAACTGCGGGTGGTGGAATTACTTATAGCTGGACTCCTGGAGCAATAACTGGCACTAGCGTTAGTGTTTCTCCAACTGTAACAACCGTTTATACAGTTACATCTGCAAACGCGTCCGGTTGTACAGATTCACAAACTGTATCTGTTGCAGTTGCTAATCCTACAATAAATGCAGTTGCTAATCCTACAGCTGTTTGTGCTGGAAGCTCTGCAACATTAACAGGTTCAGGTGCATCAACATACACTTGGAACCCAGGTGCTATATCAGGAACAACTGTTGCGGTTACACCAACTGCTACAACTGTTTACACTGTAGTTGGTACAACTACTTTAGGTTGTACAGCAACTAGAACTCTAAATTTAACGGTAACTCCTAATCCTACTGTCAATGCAACTGCAAGTCCAACAGCTGTTTGTGCTGGTTCTTCAGCAACTTTAACTGGAAGTGGTGCAACTACTTATACTTGGAACCCAGGAGCTTTAACTGGAACTAACGTCGTAGTTACTCCAACTGCAACTACTATATATACAGTGATTGGAAGAACAGGAACGTGTTCTAATACAAGAACTATTTCTTTAACGGTTAATCCAAGTCCAACAGTTAGTGCTACTTCTTCTCCTACTTTAATTTGTAGAGGAAGCAGTGCTACATTAACTGCAGGTGGTGCTTCCACTTACACTTGGAATCCAGGTGTTTTAACAGGTTCAACAACTGTTGTTTCTCCAACATTAACAACAACATATACAGTTACTGGAACATCTGCAACTGGTTGTACAAATACAAGAACCGTTACTTTAACTGTTTCAAATCCAACAATTAATGCGGTAGCTAATCCAACCACTTTATGTGCTGGCAGCTCAGCAACGTTAACTGGTTCCGGTGCATCAACATACACTTGGAACCCAGGTGCTCTATCAGGAACAACTGTTGCGGTTACACCAACTGCTACAACTGTTTACACTGTAGTTGGTACAACTACTTTAGGTTGTACAGCAACTAGAACTCTAAATTTAACGGTAACTCCTAATCCTACTGTCAATGCAACTGCAAGTCCAACAGCTGTTTGTGCTGGTTCTTCAGCAACTTTAACAGGAAGCGGCGCAACAACTTATACTTGGAATCCAGGAGCTTTAGTTGGAACTAACGTTGTGGTTACTCCTACCGCAACTACTGTTTATACAGTGATTGGAAGAACAGGAACTTGTTCTAATACAAATACAATTTCATTATCGGTTAATCCAAGCCCTACTGTTACTGCCTCTTCTTCTCCTACTTTAATTTGTAGAGGAAGCAGTGCTACATTAACTGCAGGTGGTGCTTCAACTTACACTTGGAATCCAGGCGCTTTAACTGGTTCAACAACGGTGGTTTCTCCAACATTAACAACAACATATACAGTTACTGGAACATCTGCAACTGGTTGTACAAATACAAGAACCGTTACATTAACTGTTTCAAATCCAACAATTAATGCTGTAGCTAATCCAACTACTTTATGTGCTGGTAGCTCAGCAACATTAACAGGTTCAGGTGCATCAACATACACTTGGAATCCTGGAGCTTTATCTGGAACAACTGTTGCGGTTACACCAACTGCTACAACTGTTTACACCGTTGTAGGAACAACTACTTTAGGTTGTACAGCAACTAGAACTTTAAATTTAACGGTAACTCCTAATCCTACAGTCAATGCAACCGCAAGTCCAACAGCTGTTTGTGCTGGTTCTTCAGCAACCTTAACAGGAAGTGGTGCAACTACTTATACTTGGAATCCAGGAGCTTTAACTGGAACAACAGCGGTAGTTACTCCAACTGCAACTACTATCTATACAGTCATTGGAAGAACAGGAACGTGTTCTAATACAAATACAATTTCATTAACAGTTAATCCAAGTCCTACTGTTACTGCCTCTTCTTCTCCTACTTTAATTTGTAGAGGAAGTAGTGCTACATTAACTGCAGGTGGTGCTTCAACTTACACTTGGAACCCAGGTGCTTTAACAGGTTCAACAACTGTTGTTTCTCCAACTGTAACAACTACTTATACGGTTACTGGATCAAATGGCTCTTGTACTAATACTAGAACAGTTACTTTACAAGTAAGTCCAATTCCTACACTAACAGCAGTTAGCAACCCAACAATTTTATGTTCAGGTAGTACAGCAACATTAACTACATCTGGAGCATCAACTTACACTTGGAATCCAGGTGCTTTAACAGGAGCAACCATTGCAGTTACTCCAACGGCTACAACTATTTACAGTGTTGTAGGAACAAACACAGCAGGTTGTACAAGTGCAACTCGTACATTGAATTTAGTTGTAAATCCTACTCCAACTGTAACAGCGGTTTCAAGTCCAACAGCAATTTGTGCAGGCTCTTCAGCTACCTTAACAGGAAGTGGTGCCACATCTTACACGTGGAATCCTGGTGCCTTAACAGGTGCAACTGCAGTTGTCAATCCAACTGCTACAACTGTTTATACTGTAACAGGAGCTAACGGTTCTTGTACTAATACAAGAACGGTTTCTGTAACCGTTAGTCCGTCACCAACAGTAACAGCAGTTTCTAACCCAACAATATTATGTTCAGGTAACACTGCCACTTTAACAGGGACAGGAGCTTCTACTTATATATGGAATCCAGGTGCTTTAACAGGCGCAACTGTTGCGGTTACACCAACTGCAACTACCATATATACAGTAGTTGGTACTTCAACTTTAGGTTGTACGAATACAAGAACTTTATCATTATCGGTAACAACAACTCCAACAGTAACAGCTTCTGCAACTTCTGCAACCATTTGTGCAGGAGCATCAACTTCTTTAACAGCAAGTGGCGCAACATCGTATACATGGAACCCTGGTGCTTTAGCCGGAGCTACTGTAGCAGTTACACCAACTACTTCAACGATCTATACAGTAACAGGAGCTAATGGTTCTTGTACTAATACTCGTACAGTTTCAATAACTGTAAATTCTAATCCAACAGTAACAGCTGTTACTAATCCAACTGCAATTTGTGCTGGGACCACTGCAACATTAACTGGTTCGGGCGCTTCAACTTATACTTGGAATCCGGGAGCTTTAACAGGTTCAACAACGGTTGTTTCTCCAACAGTTACAACTACCTATACAGTAATTGGTACTTCTGCTTTAGGTTGTTCAAATACAAGAACTGTTAGTTTAGTAGTGAATTCAATTCCTACTATAACTGCAACAAGCAGCCCTACAATTATTTGTGCAGGTTCTTCTGCAACATTAACTGGAACAGGAGCAAGCACATACACATGGAATCCAGGAGCATTAACAGGTGCAACTATTGCAGTTACACCAACAGCAACTACAGTTTATAGTTTAGTTGGAACAAGTGCAGCTGGTTGTGCAAGTCCAACTCGCACCATTAATTTAACAGTAACACCAATTCCAACAGTAACAGCAGTTTCTAATCCAACAGCTATTTGTGCTGGCTCTTCTGCAACATTAACTGGAAGTGGCGCTACAACATATACTTGGAATCCAGGAGCATTAACAGGAACGACAGCAGTAGTTTCTCCTACGGCAACTACAATTTATACAGTCATTGGAAGAACTGGAACTTGTTCTAATACTTCAACGGTTTCATTAACCGTAAATGCTTTACCAACATTAACAGCTACGTCTAATCCAACAGTATTATGTATTGGCAATACAGCTACATTAACAGGAAGCGGTGCTTCTACTTATACTTGGAATCCAGGAGCATTATCAGGAACAACGGTTGCAGTTACACCAACAACAACTACAGTCTATACGGTATCAGGTGTTTCATTAGCAGGATGTACAAATACTAGAACATTATCTCTAGTAGTTTCTAATCCAACAGTAAATGCAGTAGCAAGTCCAACTGCAATTTGTGCTGGAGCTTCTGCAACATTAACAGGTTCAGGTGCATCAACTTATACATGGAACCCTGGTGCATTATCAGGAACTTCAGTTGCGGTAACTCCAACCGCTACAACAATATATACAGTAGTGGGAACAACCACTTTAGGTTGTACAGCTACCAGAACAGTTAATTTAGTTGTGAATCCAAATCCTACAGTAACAGCAGTATCAAACCCTACGGCAATTTGCGCAGGAGCTTCTGCAACATTAACAGGAAATGGCGCAACATCTTATACTTGGAACCCAGGTGCTTTAACAGGAACTAACGTTGTGGTTACTCCAACGGCTACTACAGTATATACCGTAACGGGCGTTACAGGTTCTTGTTCTAATACTTCAACGGTTTCTTTAACTGTAAATTCTTTACCGACATTAATTACTTCATCTAATCCAACAGCTGTTTGTGCAGGTTCTTCAGCAACCTTAACTGGAAATGGTGCATCAACTTATACTTGGAATCCAGGAGCGATAGCAGGAACAACAATTGCTGTTACTCCAACAGTAACTACAGTATATACAGTAACTGGAACTTCTGCAACAGGTTGTACAAACACAACAACTTTATCATTAACAGTAAATGCAAATCCTACGTTATCTGTAGCTGCCGCAGCTAATACTATATGCGCAGGAAGTACAACAACATTAGGAGCAATTGGCGCTGTAAGTTATACTTGGAATCCAGGTGGTACAACAGGATTTACAGTAGCGGTTAGTCCTACGATTACTACTACTTATTCTGTAACTGGTGCTAATATTACTGGTTGCTCAACTACTAATACGCTTACTATAAATGTCATTGCTAGTCCAACAGTTACAGCAATCGCATCGCCAACAGCTATATGTTCAGGAAGCTCATCTACATTAACAGCGAATGGAGCAACTTCTTATATATGGAATCCAGGAGCATTAACTGGAACAACAACAGTTGTGACTCCAACTGCAACTACTATATATACAGTAACTGGAGATAATGGTATTTGCTCGAACACAACAACTGTTTCATTAACAGTAAATCCAACGCTTACTTTAACAGCAAGCTCTAACCCTACAGTATTATGTATTGGTAATACAGCAACCTTAACAGGAACAGGCGCTTCAACATACACTTGGAATCCAGGTGCATTAACAGGATCTACGATTGCTGTTACTCCTACAGTAACTACAACTTATACTGTGATTGGTGAAGATGCACTTGGTTGCTCTACTACTCAAACGGTTGATGTAAATGTTAGTGCACCAACAGTTTCAGCTACAGCATCATCAAATACAATTTGTGCTGGAAACACCACAACTTTAACAGGAAGTGGCGCCGCTACATATACTTGGAATCCAGGTACATTAATTGGAAACTCAGTAGCTGTGTCTCCAACTGTTACAACAACTTATACTATTAATAGAGTAAATGCTTTTGGTTGTTCAGCAACTAATACAATTACAATAGATGTTATACCAAGTCCTACAATTACAGCGAGTGCTTCTCCAACTGCAATCTGCGCTGGTAGTTCTTCTACTTTAACTGCTAACGGTAGTACAAATTATACTTGGACTCCAGGCGCCTTAACTGGAACCAACGTTGTAGTTTCTCCAACTGTAACAACAACTTATACGGTAACAAGCGACAACGGACTTGGATGTGTTAATACAGAAACCGTTACAGTAAACGTAAATACAAATCCAACATTAACTTTAAGCGCTTCTTCAAATACGATTTGCGCAGGTAATAGTGGAACGTTAACTGCAACTGGTGCTACATCTTATACATGGAACCCAGGAGCTTTAACCACTGCATCAATTGTGGTAACTCCAACAACTACTACTGATTATACAGTAACTGGAGATAACGGTACATGTTCAACAACTCAAACAATTACATTATCTGTTAGTCCGAATTTAACAGTGACCGCTTCTGCTTCTTCAAATACAATCTGTGCAGGAGGTACAACAACATTAACAGGTTCTGGAGCTACATCTTACACATGGAACCCAGGAGCTTTAACAGGTACGGCAGTTGCTGTGAGTCCAACAGTTACAACAACATATACTGTTGACGGTGATAATACTTTAGGCTGTGCTGCTAATAATACAATTACAATCACAGTAAACTCTTCGCCTACACTTTCAATTACTGCAAGCTCAGCAACTTTATGTGCTGCAGGTTCAGTAACTTTAAGTGCTAGTGGTGGAACAACTTACACTTGGAGTCCAATTACTGCTACAACTGCAAGTGTTGTTGATAATCCAACAGTAACTACAACATATACAGTAAGTAGTGATAATGGAGCTGGTTGTATTGGAACCGAAACTATTACAATTAATGTAGGCACTAATCCAACATTAACATTGTCTGCTTCAAATAATACCATCTGTTTAGGAAACAGTACTACATTAAATGCTAACGGTGCAAGTACTTACACTTGGAATCCAGGAGCATTAACTGGTTCAACTACAGTAGTTTCTCCAACAGTAACAACAACCTATACTGCTACAGGCGATAATGGTGTTGGTTGTACAAATACAGAAACTATTACAATCACTGTTGGCCCTGTTTTATCTGTAACAGCAACTGCTAGTTCAAATACAATTTGTGCTGGTTCATCTGCAACTTTAACAAGTACAGGAGCTACATCTTACACATGGAATCCAGGTGCAATTACAGGTTCAACAACTGTTGTTACTCCTACAGTTACAACAACATATACGGTTGATGCAGATAATGGAACAGGTTGCGTAGCTTCTGAAACCATCACCATTAATGTAAACTCTATACCAACCATTTCAATATCTGCAACATCTACGGTATTATGTTCATCAAATACAGTAACGATGACTGCAAGTGGCGCAACAACTTATACATGGATGCCTTTATCTGCAACAACAGTAAGTGTAACGGATAGTCCAACTGTTACTACAACTTATACTGTAACTGGTGCAGATGCTATTGGATGTTCTAGTACACAAACAATAACAATTAATGTTAGTACAACTCCAACAGTAACTGCTACTTCAACTTCAACAACTATTTGTGCTGGAGCAAGTGCAACTTTAACTGGCGCAGGCGCTACTTCATATACATGGAATCCTGGAGCATTAACAGGAACAACAACTGTTGTTTCTCCTAGTGTAACTACAACTTATACGGTTGACGGAGATAATGGAGCAGGTTGTATTGGAAGTAACACAATTACCATCAATGTTAATTCAACACCATCTTTATCTATTGCCGCAACATCAACAGCCTTATGCTCTGCTGGTACAATTACATTAACAGCAAGTGGCGGAACAACTTATACTTGGAGTCCAGTTGCTGCGACTACTGCAAGTGTTGTTGATAGCCCAACCATTACAACAACATACACTGTATCAAGTGATAATGGCGGTGGTTGTGTAGCAACACAAACTATTACGGTAAATGTTGGAACTAGTCCTACAATGACCGTTACTGCTTCTCCTACAGGAACTATCTGTGTTGGAACAACCGCTACACTAACAGCAAGCGGCGCAACTAATTATACATGGATGCCATCAGGTGCAACAACAAGTACGATTACTGACGCTCCTTCTGTAACAACAACATATACAATTACCGGTGATAATGGATTTGGATGTACGTCAACTAATACCTTTGTATTAGATGTTGCTCCAGGTGCTTCAATTACAGCAGTTGCAAATCCAACAGCAGCTTGTGCTAATTCTACTATCAGTTTATCTGCAAGCGGTGCAACTTCATATACATGGATGCCAATGAATGTTTCAGGCGCAACTGTTACTGCTACTCCTTCTGTAAGTACAACTTATACAGTATTGGGCGATAACGGATCATGTGTAGCTTCATCTACAGTATTTGTAAATGTAACACCAGGACCTGCAAATGTAACTACTTCTGTAAGTGGAGACATTACATGTAATACCGCAAGTGTTAATTTATTTGGTAGTACAACGACTTCACCAGTTGTTTATTTATGGACAGGTCCTAGCTCTTATACTAGTACTGTTCAAAACCCAACAGGCATTACACAAGGTGGTATTTATACTTTAGGTGTAATAGATATGTTAACGAGCTGTGTAACCACATCTACTGTTACTGTGATTACAAATACAACAATTCCTGGTTTAACGGCAACAACATCAGGAAGTTTAGGTTGTGCAGGAACAGTTACATTAACAGCTGCTTCAACAACAACTAATACATTAACTTACACTTGGTCAGGCCCATCAAGCTTTACTTCAACTGTACAATCTCCTACAACTAGTGTAGCAGGAAATTATACGGTGAATGTAGCAGATGCCTTAACAGGATGTAATACAACAACAACTTTAACAGTTGGAACTACTACAGCATCAGCAAACTTTACTGCAACTGTTTCAGGAAGTTTAACTTGTACTGGTAACGTAACCTTAACAGCAACACCTTCTTCAACTAATGCGGTAACGTATTCGTGGAATGGTCCATCAAGCTTTACTTCAACAGCACAATCCCCTACTACAACTGTAGCTGGTGATTATACAATTTCTGTTACAGATATAGCTTCTGGTTGTAGTTCAACTTCTACTATTACAGTTGGTACAAATACAGTTGGACCAAACTTAACTGCTGTAACATCTGGAAGTTTAGGTTGTGCAACTAGTGTAACATTAACTGCTTCAACAACAGGAACAAATACATTAACATATACATGGTCAGGCCCTTCAAGCTTCACTTCAGCGGTTCAATCACCTACAACAAGTGTAGCTGGTGATTATACGGTTGTTGCTAACGATGCAACAACAGGCTGTAGTTCAACTTCAACAATAACAATTGGCACCAATACAACTGTTCCTGTTGTAGGTATTGTATCTCCTGGACCAGTATTAGGATGTAATTCAACTGTAACACTTTCGGTAATTACTGCAACTACTCCAACTTATGGTTATGTTTGGAATGGTCCATTATTCTTTAACTCAACATTACAAAACCCGAGTACAAATCTACCAGGCGATTATACTGTAACTGTAATTGATCCAACAAATGGCTGTTCAAATACAGTGGTAGTGACTGTTACAACTGATACAACAGTGCCTTCATTTACTGCGATGGCAATGGCTGCAACATGCACTGGTACAATTGCAAACAATGATGGTACAATTATGATTTCTGGATATGGCGCAACTGACACATACGATCTATCTCAAGCAGCAACTTATACAGGATCTGCAACGTATGCAACAGGAAATGTAATTCCATTTAGTGGTGTTTTAACAAGCATATTAAATAATCCAGCAACTGCAATACCATATACAATTAGAGTATTTAGTGCTAATGGATGTTTTGCAGATGTAACAGTAACATTAACACCAACAAATTGTACATCTACAGTTAGTCCAAATGTATTAGGTATGACCAAAGCTGTTAGTACTCCAACATTTGTAAACAACAATGCCTACAATGTTACTTATACAGTTGTTGCAACGAATGCTTCAACAGTTAACTTAACTAACTTTAGCATTATTGATAATTTAATTAGTACATTCCCTTTACCAACAACATACAGTGTCATCTCTGCGCCTGTTGTAACATCACTTAACAGTAGTTTAACGGTTAATGCAACTTTTGATGGTTCAACACAAAACGACATGTTATTACCATTAACAAGTACATTAACTGCAGGCAGAAAAGATACGATTGTATTTACTGTTCAAATTAATCCAAACGGATTCTTTGGCCCTTTCAGAAACTCAGCAATTGGCTCTGGCTTTGATGGAACAGTAACTGTAGCGGATAGTTCAAATACTGGTTTTGGATGGGATCCTGACAATGATGGCGACCCAACAAATAATGACACTGCAACCGTAGTTAGCTTAAATCCAAATTCACAAATTGGAGTTGCTAAGAGTGGGACAGTTTCTGAAATACTAGCTGATAAAACATTAGATGTTACTTATGTAATTACAGTTAAAAACTTAGGAAACGATACGCTTAAGTCTGTTCAAGTATTTGACACATTAAATATTCCAACACCAGCTACATTTACAATTAAATCTGGTCCTACAACAACTGGAAATTTAACAGCGAATGGTAGCTATAATGGAAATAGTGATATTGCATTATTAATTGCAAACTCTAGTACGTTAGCACCAGGAGAGACTCAAACGATAACGTTTGTACTTAATATTACTCCTAACGAAGTAAGATCAATTACAAACATTGCCATTGGAAACGGAATTAATTCTACTGGAGGAACAGTAAGAGATAGTTCTAACACTGGAACAAATCCTGATCCAAACGGAAATGGAGTGGCAACAGAACCAGGAGAAAATGTTCCTACAGTTCTTGAGTTACCAGATGTGAATTTATTCATCCCTGAAGTATTTACTCCAGATGGCGATGGTAAAAATGATTTCTTTGTGATTAAAGGAATCGAAGGTCGTACTGTTAACTTAACTGTATTTAACCGTTGGGGAAATAAAGTTTACCAAAACGATGCTTATGATAATACATGGAGTGGAACACCAAATGTAAGTGGATTAATTATCGGTAATAGCAAATTACCACAAGGAACATACTACTACGTGATAGAATTTGAAGACGGAGCAGATGAACCTGTAAATGGTTATGTAGTATTACAATATTAATTCATACTAAAATTATTATAAGAAGTTAAAAAAAAAGACAATGAAAAAATCAATTTTAATAATCGTAATAGCTTTGTTTAGCGCAGTGGGTGCTAAAGCACAATACGACGCTATGTTTACACAATATATGTTTAACGAAATGTATATTAACCCTGCCTATACAGGCTCTAAAGAAGCAATGGCTGTAAACTTAACTCACCGTCAGCAATGGGTTAATTTTCCTGGGCGACCAATTACAACTTCGTTTACACTGCATGGCCCATTAGCTAATGATAAAATGGGATTAGGTATTAGTTTCTTAAACGAACAAATTGGAAAACTAAGTCGTAACCTAGTATACTTAAACTATGCTTACAGAATTAAAGCAGGAGAAAAAGGTAAGTTATCTTTTGGTTTAATGGGCGGTATCCATAACCAAGTAAATAAATTATCTGAGTTAAAAGCAACAGAAGCGGGTGATATACAAGTGTCACAAAATACACCTAGTATTATTACTCCAAACTTTGGTGCAGGGCTTTACTATTACACGAATACTTTTTATGCAGGACTTTCTATTCCTCGTATGATTGATGATAGTTATGTATTTACCACAAGTGGCGAAATTGATAAATCAACAAAATTAAGCGTGAATAAATTCCATTACTATTTAACAATTGGAAATGTATTTACGATTAATGAAGATTTAAAAGTGAAGCCACAAGCTATGGTGAAAATGGTTCAAAATGCACCTTTACAATACGACATCAATGCCAACTTTTTAATTAAAAATAAAATATGGGCAGGCGTTTCTTATAGAAGTAGTGCTGATATTTCTGCCTTATTAGGAATTCAAGTTACTCCTCAGTTTTTAGTAAACTATTCTTATGATTATGCTTTAACTAAAATTCAAAAGTATTCTCAAGGATCTCATGAGATTACATTAGGGTATTTATTCTCATACAAACAACGTAAAGTAGTAACACCAAGATATTTCTAGTATTATGAACAAGTCAATTATTATATTTTCTATTATTAGTTTATTAGCTTTTGAAAGCGTAGCACAAAATCCTACGATTAAATCAGCCAATAAACTCTATTCTTCTAAACTTTATGTACAAGCTATTCCTAAGTATGAAAGTGCTTTAAGGAAAGATAGTGCAAATGCAGATGTACTAACCAATTTAGGAGACTGCTATCGTTTAACTAATAATAACCGAGGACAATTAATTTGTTACGGCAAATTAGTGAAAACTGGTAAAGCAGAAGACATTCATAAATTGTATTACGGTCAAGCTTTAATGGAAGCTGGTAAATATGATGACGCGAAAAAATACATGGAAGAATACAAAGGAGATAAAAGAGGTGAAGCTTTTACAAAAGCAATTACGAATCTTCAAAAGTTTTCTAAAAATGCAGACGCTTATGCTTTAAAAGAATTTATGCATAACTCAAAGTTTGATGATTTTTCGGCATTCACATTCATGAATGATAAAATTATTTTTACGTCTAACAGAACAAAATCAACTTGGATTACAAGAAGACATGGTTGGACAGGAAATAGCTATTGTCACATGTTTATGACAGAAAAAAATGAATTTGGAGAATATGAAACACCTGCTATGTTCATTGCGGAATATGCGCCAAAATTTAATGATGGTCCATTTTGTGCAAGTAAAGATGGTACAAACATTTTCTTCACCAGAAACTCAACTAACAAAAAAGATCAAAGTTTAGATGGGAGTCAGAAACTTAAAATCATGCAAGCTACTATTTTAAATGATAACCTTCAATCGTTGATGGTATTGAAGTTTAATAGTAATGAATATAACTGCGCACATCCTGCACTGAGTGCTGATGGGAAAACTTTGTACTTTGCTTCTGATATGGGTGGCGGACAAGGCGGTATGGATTTATACTATTGTAAAAAAGATGCAGGTGGAGCTTGGGGTTCTCCGATAAACTTAGGAGAAAAAGTAAACACTAAAGGAAACGAATTATTCCCTTCTATTACCGAAGACAACATCTTATACTTTGCTTCTAATGGCCACGAAGGATTAGGTGGCTTAGATATTTACGAAACAAAAATAAGAGATGATAAAGCAGGTAAGGTTTATAATATGGGGAAACCTGTAAATAGTGAACACGACGACTTTGCCTATAACTTAAACGCAGATGGCAAAAAAGGCTTTTTAAGTTCTAACAGAAAAAATGGTGGAATGAACGATGACATTTATAATGTTGATGTATTAAGAAAAGTATCGAGAGGTAAAACTGTGAATTTTATTATTAAGGATAAAAACACACAAGAATTGTTGCCATTAACTACTATAAAATTAAATACCGATTCGTTTATGACAAACGAAAAAGGTGAATTTCAAACGGTGTTAGAAGAAGATATTAATTATGCTTTACTCGTTAAAAGAGAAAAGTATTTTGAAATTCAAGATTCTATTTCTACTAAATCATCAACCGAAGAAGAAGAGTATACTAAAACTATTGAATTAGAAATTGATCCGAACTTAACCTTATTAGCAGGTATTTATGATGCTAAAACTGGAGCTGGAATTGAAGGTGTAAAAATCAAAATCAAAGACTTAGCTATAAGTAATGATTTTGAACTATTGAAAACAGAAAAAAATGGAGAATACAGGAAACCAATTAAAGGTAAAAAAATTGGAGATAAATTATTGTATTTAGTAACCATTGAAAAAGAAGGCTACGTGACTAAAACATTAAATTTTACTTATGACATCAAGAAAGAAGGTGAAATTCAAATGAATGAATTATTAGCCTTAACTATTGGTAAAGTAGAAGTTGGTATGGACTTAGCAAAAATGATAGACATTAAACCAATTTATTTTGACTTAGGAAAATCTAAAATCAGACCAGATGCTGCTATCGAATTAAACAAAGTTGTAGCTATCATGAAAGAGTATCCAAATATGATTATTGAATTAGGCGCACATACCGATTGTAGAGGCGGTGCTGCAGCGAACTTAAAATTATCTGGAGCCAGAGCTGTGGCTGCTGCCGGTTATATTGTTAAACAAGGTATTGATAAGACTCGTATTTCAGGTAAAGGTTATGGAGAAAGTAAATTACTAAACTCTTGTGGATGCGAAGGGAAAGTGAAATCTACTTGTACTGAATACGAACACTCTGTAAATAGAAGAACAGAATTTATTATTGTGAAGTTGAAAAACTAAACAGTAATCACACCAAACAAAAAACTCCTTCAGAAATCTGAAGGAGTTTTTTTATAACTAAAAATCTATTTTTTATTTCGTAGCGTACATCACATCTTTTACTGCTTTCACAGTTTTAGCAACGTTAGGCAATGAAGCTTCAATTAAAGTTGGAGCATAAGGTAATGGAACATCCGCTGCTGTAATACGACGAATAGGTGCATCTAAATAATCAAAAGCATCTTTCTGAACTCTAAAAGCAATTTCAGAAGAGATACTTGCCAATGGCCAAGCTTCTTCAACTACAACTAAACGATTTGTTTTCTTTACAGATGTAATAACAGTATCGTAATCAATAGGGCGAACGGTTCTTAAATCAATCACCTCTGCGCTAATGCCTTCTTTCTCTAATTCTGCCGCAGCTGCTAAAGCCACTTTCATGATTTTTCCGAAAGATACAATCGTTACATCAGTTCCTTGTCTTTTAATGTCAGCTACTCCAATCGGAATTAAATATTCTCCATCAGGAATTTCACATTTATCTCCATACATCTGCTCACTTTCCATAAAAATAACAGGGTCATTATCACGAATCGCAGATTTCATTAATCCTTTAGCATCATATCCATTCGATGGAACAATTACCTTTAAACCTGGGCAGTTGGCGTACCAATTTTCAAAAGCTTGAGAGTGTTGAGAACTTAACATCCCTGCACTAGCCGTTGGACCTCTAAATACGATTGGACAATTATATTGACCGCCACTCATACTTAAAAATTTAGCCGCTGCATTAATTACTTGATCAATGGCAACTAAAGAAAAGTTGAAAGTCATGAATTCAATAATTGGGCGTAACCCGTTTACTGCTGCTCCTACTCCAATACCAGCAAAACCAAGCTCTGCAATAGGTGTATCAATAATACGTTTAGGACCAAATTCGGCCAACATTCCTTTACTTACTTTGTAAGCACCATTATATTCAGCCACTTCTTCTCCCATTAAAAAAATGGTTTCATCGCGACGCATTTCTTCGTTCATTGCTTCGCGTAGGGCTTCTCTAAATTCTATTGTCCTCATAATAAGATATAAAGTTTCAAATGTAAACAAAAAGCAATGGAATTAAAAGCGATTGTAGAAATTATAGAAACGAGGTCGAAACCCTAAAAACAGACTCTTTTTTTTGTCTTTTTGCAAACTTAAAACCCTCGCTTACAAGTGGTTATATTTTCGTCAAAACAAAGTAAAAAAACGGTTGTTTATCACTTGATTTACAGCCATATTTTTATAAATTTGCTCACCTTTTTAAAAATCAAAACACAATGAAGATATTAGTTCCAATTAGTAACGTACCTGATACAACTACTAAAATAGCTTTTACTAACGGCGATACAGAATTTAACGCTGCTGGTGTACAATTTATTATTAACCCATATGACGAGTGGTATGCACTTGTTCGTGCGTTAGAATTAAAAGAGGCTGGTAAGGCTGAAAAAGTAACCTTGATTCATGTTGGTTTAGCAGATAGCGATGCAACCATTCGTAAAGGATTTGCTTTAGGTGCTGATGATGGTGTTCGTATTGATGCGGAAGGACCTGATGCTTATTTTGTAGCAGAGCAAATAGCAAACTATGCAAAAGCAAATGGTTATGATTTAATTATGACAGGTAAAGAAACCATTAGCTTTAATGGTTCATCGGTTGGTGCTATGATTGCTGGCTTTATGGATTTACCTTTAGTTTCGTTAGCTACTAAATTTGATTTAGAAGGAAACAAAGCTACAGTTGAACATGATGTAGATGGCGGAACTCAAGTAGTAGAATGTGAATTACCATTAGTAGTTTCTTGTGCTAAAGGAATGGCAGAACAACGCATCCCTAACATGAAAGGAATTATGAGTGCTCGTACAAAACCATTAACTGTGGTAGCGGCAAGTGGTGCTGAAAAATTAACCAACGTTAAATCATACACATTATCAGCAGGAAGAACAACTGTGAAAATGATTGATGAAAATAACATGGATGAGTTAGTAAACTTGTTACACACTGAAGCCAAAGTAATATAATTAGTAAATGAGTCAATTAGACAATATGTCAATTATTCGAAACTTTTAATCTTTCAAAACATTCAAAATGATCTTAGTATATACAGAAATAAATAAAGGAAAAGTAAAAAAAGCATCTTTAGAGGCTGTAAACTATGCAACTAAAATTGCTGAATTAACAGGTTCTAGCGTAACTGCTGTAGCTATTAATGCAGATGCTGCTCAATTAGAAGATATTGGAAAAGCAGGTGCTAAAAAAATATTATCTGTTAAAAATGATGCTTTAGCATCTTTAGACAGTATGTTAATCTCTTCGGCGGTTGAACAAGCTGCTAAAGCAGAAGGCTCAAAAATCATTATCTTCTCTTTTGACATTACAGGTAAAGCTGCGGCTCCTCGTTTATCAGCTCGTTTAAAAGCTGGTTTAGTAGCAGGCGCTGTTGATTACCCAACAGTAAATGGAGCAAGCTTAGAAGTAAAGAAAAACGTTTTCTCAGGAAAAGCAACCGCTGTGTATTCAATTAACAGCGATATCAAAATCATTTCTTTATTACCAAACTCTTTCCCTGTAAAATTAGGAGATAACGCTGCAACCGTAGTTGACTTTACAGTTGAATTAGCCGCTTCTAAAATTGTAGTAAAAGAAAAAAAATCAACGGATGTTGGTGGAATGGCTCCATTGCCAGAAGCTGAGTTAGTAGTATCTGCTGGTCGTGGAATGAAAGGCCCTGAAAACTGGGGAATGATTGAAGAATTAGCAAAAGAATTAAAAGCAACAACAGCTTGTTCTCGTCCGGTTGCAGATATGCACTGGAGACCACATCATGAGCATGTTGGACAAACAGGTGTTGCTATCCGTCCTAATTTATATTTTGCTATTGGTATTTCTGGAGCAATTCAGCATTTAGCTGGTGTTAACGGAAGTAAAACAATTGTGGTTATTAATAGCGATAAAGAAGCTCCTTTCTTTAAATCTGCTGATTACGGAGTGGTTGGAGATGCCTTTACAATTGTTCCTAAATTAATAGAAGCAGTTAAAAAATTCAAAGCAAATCAAAACTAAATTCAACCATTTTTTGTATATTAGATTCTCGTTAAAATGGGTATGAAGAAAGTTAGATTAGAAATTGTTGGTTTATCTTACAGCCAAACACAAAGTGGCGCTTACGCCCTTGTTTTAGGTGAAAGTACTGGTAGCCGTCGTTTACCAATTATTATTGGAGGATTCGAAGCTCAGGCAATTGCTATTGAGTTAGAAAAAATGACTCCTACTCGCCCATTAACACACGATTTATTTAAAGCCTTTTCAGAAACCTTCTCTATTGAAGTAACCGAAATTTTAATATACAATTTAGTAGAAGGTATTTTTTACGCGAAACTAGTTTGTACTGACGGGACACGTGAAGTAGAAATTGATGCGCGCACAAGTGATGCTATCGCATTAGCTGTTCGATTTAACTGTCCAATTTATACTTACGAATTTATTTTAAAATCGGCAGGCATTGTATTAGATGATGAAACTTTACCTACTAATGAAAGCTCTATGTCATCTGCACCCGTTGAAGAAATGTCTTCACCAAACCAAGAAGGCGAATACAAATCTAAATCGACTGAAGAATTAAAAAATTTATTAGAAACGGCTTTGGATGAAGAACAATACGAATTAGCCTCTAAAATAAGAGACGAAATAAATAACAGAAAAGAATCTTAATATCAAAACCCTCAGCTAGCTGAGGGTTTTTTATTTACAAGAATTTTTGTAGATTTAATTAAATATAAAAACACTACACAAAATATTAAACTACTGCATTGCAGCTATTTGGTTAGCCAATGGTTTGTTTTGCAAGGTGTTTGATTTAGTTCCAAGACATCAGCAAATTGTAGCTAGTATTTTAGGAGATCATTACGCACGACCATTAACTATTTTAATTGGCATTTCCGAAATCATCATGGCTGTTTGGATTTTGAGTCGATACAAAAGTAAATTAAATGCAATTGCTCAAATAACCATCATTGCTACAATGAATGCATTAGAGTTTATATTAGTTCCTGATTTATTATTGTGGGGTAAATTCAATTCATTATTTGCCTTATTATTAATTGTTGTTATCTATATCAACGAATTTCATTTAAATAAAAAGCAAATGAACTAAGCGCATGATGTCATTTTTAAAAAATCATCCTTTTGCCGTTGAAGCGTTTTTTGAAAGTTCGCTGGTATTAACCTTTGCTTTACCTAAAGAACAATTACAACATTTAATTCCCGAATGTTTGCAATTAGATACCTTTCAGGATAAATGGGCATTTGTTGCAGTAGCTATGGTACAAACAAAGGATTTACGCCCTAAAGGTTTTCCTAAATTTATGGGGAATGATTTTTTCTTAATTGGGTATCGAGTTTTTGTACGTTATACCAATAGCGCTGGAAAAAATTTACGAGGTTTGTATATTTTAAAATCAGAAACCGATAAAAAGAAAATGGAATTAATGGGAAATATATTTACTCATTACAATTACACCACTACCGATATTCAACAAATAGAAGAAATAGACAACAAACAAATCAGTTCTAATCATTCAAAATTTAAAGTAAAAATTAGTAAAGACGAAGATAACATTCTTTTACCTCAACCGTCACCATTTGCCGATTGGAAAGAAGCGCGACGATTTGCAGGTCCTTTGCCTTTTACATTTACCTATAACAAAGCAACCAGAGAAGTTTTAATTATTGAAGGTGTGCGAGAAAACTGGACACCAACTCCTGTAAAAGTAATAGATTATCATTTCAATTATTTAAATGACTTACAACTTGAAAACGCCATTTTAGCAAATGCATTTGTCATTAAAAATATTCCATACTATTGGAAAAAAGGAAAAATAGAATCATGGAAATAAAGAGAAGAAAATTTCAAGGAGTACTAAATATTTTAAGCTTTAATAGACACTTTTATGTGATTGGCCGTTCTGTCTTAGCATTAATCATTGCAAGCCACGTAGTGTTTAAATGGAATGATATTTTATTTTGGATCATCATTGCTTCCTTTACTTATGGCTTTGTAATGCCTTTAATTGTATCAGCTTATGTATATGATTTTTCGGGCTATTATCATTTTGGTTGGTTAAAAAAATATTTCACTAATACTGATGATTCTCTACAAATACTAAACATCAACGCAGGATTTGACGAAACTAGCTTCAGCATTCAACATCATTTTCCTAATGCTACTATAAACGTCTTTGATTTTTATAATCCGCAACAACATACAGAACCCGCTATTGTTAGGGCAAGAAAAGTAAGTATGGTATTCCCCAACACACAAGCAATAACAACAAATCACATTCCTTTGCCAGACAAATCGATTGATGTCATTTTTTTATTATCAGCTGCTCACGAAATAAGATTGCCAGAAGAGAAAATACAATTTTTAAAAGAATGTTGTCGTGTGTGCAAACCAACTGGTCAAGTAATTATGGTGGAGCACTTGCGCGACTTCCCAAATTTCATGGCATTCTCTATTGGATTCACTCATTTTTTCTCAAAATCGGTTTGGAAAAAATCATTTTTAAACGCAGGTTTTACTTCTTTCGAAGAAACAAAGTTCACTCCATTTATGTCTATATTCAAAAGTTGTCCTTAATTTTATACAATGCACATTCATTTAAAAATAATTGGTTTACTCTTAATGGCATTAGCATTAATTCATGCTATTTTTCCAAAGTATTTTAATTGGGAAAAAGAATTGAAGTCTTTGAGTTTAATCAATCGTCAGATGATGACGGTTCACACTCTCTTTATAGCCTTAACTGTATTTCTAATCGGCTTACTATGTCTTACAGCCACCAACGAATTAATTGAAACCCATCTTGGAAAAACAATATGCTTAGGCTTTGGTATATTTTGGGCTGTACGTTTAGTGATTCAGTTTTTTGGTTACTCCCCTAGCCTATGGAAAGGTAAAACATTTGAAACCATCGTTCATGTTTTGTTTTCGATGTTGTGGATGTATTTAAGTGTTGTATATTTTATACTATATTTTAATGATATAGCTTAATGCCTGTCAGGTGTTTAAATACAAAGACTACCCTCTCTTCAAAATAATTCTAAAAGTTGTACCCTTCCCTTCTTCGCTGTGCAGCACAAATATTTTACCATCATGATAATTTTCGATGATGCGTTTGCATAAAGATAATCCAAGACCCCAGCCACGTTTTTTGGTGGTGTATCCTGGTTTAAAAACTGATTTGTGTTTAGAAGATGGAATCCCTTTTCCAGTATCTGCTAAATCAATGGCAACACCTTCGGGAATATCAATAATGGTAACTTTAAACTCGCCTTTGCCATCCATAGCGTCAACAGCGTTTTTACAAATATTTTCAATCACCCATTCAAATAAAGGTACTGAGAGTTGCGCATGAATTTCTGTTTCTGGAATTTCTAAAATATAGTTGACGTTTTTAGACGTGCGCTGCTTTAAATAATCCATGGCATTTTTTACCACTAAACAAACATCTTCATCCTGTAACGTTGGTTGAGAACCTATTTTAGAAAAACGTTCAGTTATCATGTTCAAACGCATCACATCACGATTCATTTCTGTGACTATCATATCATCCGTGCCGTTACCTTTTAGGTATTCTATCCAAGCCATTAAAGAGGATAAAGGTGTTCCTAATTGATGAGCTGTTTCCTTACTCATACCCACCCACACTTGATCTTGTTCTGCTTTTCGTGAGGTACTGAATAAAATGTAAGCGATTAATAAAAAAATGCCTATCACTCCAAATTGCACATAAGGATAATATTGCAATTGTGTTAGCAATGGCGATTGCTCATAGAAAATATAATTTTTAGAACCATCACCTAAGTCAATTAAAATCGGCGTGTTTTGTTTTTCCATTTCATCAATGGTAGTTTTTAATTTTTCAGGCGTACTGATTTTTACAGAGTCAATATTACCTACAGCAATGATAGATGTTTTAGAAGAGTCGGTATAAATAACGGGCACAGCAGCGCTATTAATGGCTACATCCGAAATAAATGATTTGATGATACTATCAAACACCACTTTAATATCAGAAAATAAACGACTGTCTTTATGATATAAGAAATTTTTCTTGCCTCTATAAACATCAATCACAACGGGCTCATACAAAGCCTTCATTTTAATCAGTTCATTTTTTAAAGCTTCATTATTATGCTCGATGGCCGAATCTAAATTTCTGCTGGCTGTAATATTATCTTTATCGTCCGTTAAAATTACTGGCACTGTTGTATTGTCTTGTAATACTTTCAAAACAAATTCAGAAATGGTGAAGGCGTCAGAACTTAATTCTTTTGTGGCTAAAGCGTATAGCTCGGCTTTTTTAAGCTCTTCGGTTTGTAGTTTTTGAAATAAATCGTTGGTAAATTTTACGAGCCCTGCTTTTTTTTGTACGGCTTGGGCCCATAATCTTACTTTTTTCTCTTCGTCGCTTTTTATACTGTTCACTAATTTAGTAGTATACCATAACGACGTAAACACAATAATAATAGCCACTATAAATAGCGCCCATTTCCATTGTTGTTTTTGAGAGTAAATATTCATTGATACTAAAGTAGAAATTATATAACGCTATTGCAAGTGAGATATTGTTTTAGAGATATTTAACCGCAGAGGTCGCGGAGTTTTTTCGCATAGAGTGCAAAGAGAAATAGTGTGACAAATAAATAAAACGTGATAGAAAAAATATGTTTACTCATTTTATCATTGAAAAAGGTTTTAAATTCAACAATTTTAACATTTTTCATTTTATCAAATGTTTCCGAAATGTTAAATCTCATTTAGTAAAATCAAGTATTAGCGACAGTGCACATAGTAATTGATTGAAAATCAGCTAACAAAAAAATGATAAAAAACAGGGACAAAACTTAGTAACATTTTGTTAGAAACTTACATCTGTCAGGAAGTTATAAATGCTCTACTTTTGTAAAAAATCAGTTACTTAAAATAAAAAACATGAAAAAAAATCTTTTAGTTGGGAATAAAAATTTCCAATACTTTACGTTAATAACAGCGTTATTATTATTTCCTTTTTTGAAAGGAATAACACAAGTGTCATTAACAAATTTGGGTGCTGCTTACACACAAAACTTTGATGGACTAGCAAATACTAACACTAGTACTGCAGTTCCTTCAGGTTGGGCTTTATCAGAAACAGGGACAGGTGCAAATAGTAACTATACTGCTGGTACTGGCTCAGGTAATAGCGGCGACACATATAGTTTTGGAGCGGCTTCAAACGGAGAAAGAGCCTTTGGAACTTTAAGAAGCGGTTCAGTTGGTTCAACTATCGGCGCATCATTTACTAATAATACAGGTTCAATTATTACATCATTAGATGTAAGTTATATTGGTGAAGAATGGCGTTTAGGAGTAGCTGGTAGAACAGATCAATTAAACTTTGAATACAGTTTAAATGCAACCAGTTTAACATCTGGGACTTGGAATTCCGTTGCTGCATTAAATTTTATTACCCCAAATACTGTTGCTCCCGTTAATGCAAAAGACGGAAACTTAACCGCTAATCGCACTTCATTATCTTCAACCATTGGCTCCTTATCTATTGCTGTTGGAGGAACTGTTTGGATCAGATGGACTGATTCTGACATTTCAGGATCAGAAGATGGATTAGGAATTGATGATTTTTCATTAACACCAAATGGAACAGCTCCTACGCCGCCAACAAAATTAGTAATCACATCAATCAATCCAAGTTCTCCGCTTGCTGGAAGTGCTTTCAGTGTGACTGTTCAATCTCAAGACGGTAACAGCATAGCACAAAATGTAATTACAAATACCGCATTTTCTTTATCTACAAATGGTAATGCAGGTTCAATAGGAGGTACAATAACTGGTACTATCAATGCTGGTTCGAATTCAGTTATTGTATCAGGAGTAACTTTAGCAACCGCAGGAACTAACGTAGACATTACTGCAACACGCACTTCTGGCGATGCATTATCTGCTGCTACTTCGGCAACATTTGACGTAATTGGAGTTGCTACTCAATTAGCTTTTATTGGCACTCCAGCTTTAGGTTTTCAATCAACTGATATGGCTAGTTTTAAAGTTGAAGCAAGAAGAGCAGATAATTCGGTAGATAATAATTATACAGGTGCTATTATAATTTCAAAAGCAACAGGTCCTGGTTCATTAAGCGGAACAACTTCTGTTAATGCAGTTTCGGGAGTAGCTACTTTTACAGCATTACAATTCAATCAAACGGGTGTATATACCTTAAATGCAACATCTACTCCGTTAACTCCTGGAACTAGTTCTTCCATCAATATTTCATCAAATCCAGTTACGTGGGACTTCACATCAGGTTCAGCCAATGCATCTGGCATACCATCTGGCTTAAGTGTTTCAGCTCTTTCACAAGGAAATAATAACGGAACAACTACGTTAGTAAATGGAACAAGCGCTTCATCAGGCTATCCTGGTGCTTCTGGAACCAACAATGCAGGTGCAGCAGCAAGAACAGGCGCATTAAATACTGCAACCAATGGAAGTGCTTATTTTGAGTTTACATTAACGCCAGCTGCAAACAATATTGTAACTTTGAAAGGATTAACTTTTGGTTCACGTTCAACAGGAACTGGCCCTCAAGCATTCAGTATTCGTTCAAGTGCAGATAATTATTCTTCTACACTTTCTACGACATCTATTTCGACAGGTGCCTGGATATTGTCTTCGCCATCTTTTTCAGCCACTTCTTCAGGTGTTGCTTCGCCAATCACTTTCAGAATATACGGTCACAATGGCGTAGGTAGCCCTGGTGTAAATACAGCTAATTGGCGTATAGATGATATTCTATTAGATTTAGCAGTTCAGCCATGTACTCAACCTGTTATTAATGTAAATTCTGGATCTATTATTTCAGGTGATAGTTTTACAATAACTCCTACAGGTAGTGCTTTAACTTATACATTCAGCGCTGGTAGTTCAATTGTTAGTCCCACAGTTACAACAACTTATACCGTGACTGGTACAAGCCCAGAGGGTTGTATAAATTCTATTGGTGCTATAAGCACTGTAAGCGTAATGCCGTCTATTCCTCTTACACAACTCACAACGATATGGTGCAATTCAACAATTACTACCCTTGATGCAAACACTAGACCTCGTTGTGTTCCAGTTATTAATGCTATAGACTATGAATGGGAATTTACAGACGTATCAACCGGCAATGTAGTTTTCACAAAACAAAGAGGAGCGCAATGGGCCGACTTTTATTTAACTGGGTACTGGCCAAACGTGCAATATAACAAAACATATAGTGTTAAAGTAAGAGCTAAAGTTGGTAGTACTTGGGGCAATTATGGAACTGCTTGTATGTTAACAACTCCTACAGCAAGTTTAGTTCCAACGCAATTAACATCTTCGTATTGTAATACCACATTATCTTCATTTAATAATTCAACAATTATTAGATGTGTTCCAGTGACAGGATCAACGGATTACGAATACCAATTTACAGATGCTATCACGAACGCAGTTTTTACAAAGAAAAGAAGTGCACAATGGACTGATTTGTATATAAAAACTGTGTCTCCTGCTTTAGTATCTGGAAAAACATATAGCGTAGCGGTTAGAGCATATGTAAACAATACTTGGGGAACATTTGGAACAAGTTGCACTATTACCATTCCAACGCCTTCAGCAAGATTTGCATTATCTGATTATGAAGAAACGGAAATCGGCACTAGCATTAATGTAAATGCCTATCCAAATCCGACAACAGAAATATTAAATATTGATTTTGATAACATGCCAGCAGATGCCTCAATTGAAATATACAATATGGTAGGTGAACTAGTGTTATCTCAACCTTTAACTGATATGAATAATACCGTTAATACTAGTCTATTAGCAAATGGTTTATACCATGCTAAAGTGATTGGCAATAATAAATTATTATATGCACAAAAAATTGTGAAGCAATAATTTTGTAAAGCAACTACAAAAAAATCCCGCTTAGAATATTCTAAGCGGGATTTTTTATTTTATGATTAAGATTAATAAAATTAGCTAATCATATCAAACCCTGTATAAGGCACTAATACTTTAGGGATTTTAATCCCTGCTTCCGTTTGATTATTCTCTAATAAAGAAGCTACAATACGAGGCAACGCCAAAGCACTTCCATTTAAACTATGTGCTAATTGAGTTTTACCGTTCGCATCTTTGTAACGACACTTTAAACGATTGGTTTGAAAGGTTTCGAAATTAGAAACAGAACTTACTTCTAACCAACGTGCTTGTGCTGTACTCCACACTTCTAAATCGTATGTTAAAGCTGAACCAAAACTCATATCACCTCCACATAATTTTAAGGTGCGGTATGGTAACTCTAATTCTTGCAATAAACTACTTACAAACTCACGCATGTTTTCTAAAGTTTTGTATGAATTTTCTGGTGCAGTAATTTGTACAATCTCCACTTTATCAAATTGATGTAAACGATTTAAACCTCGTACATCTTTTCCATAGCTTCCTGCTTCTCTTCTAAAACAAGGAGTATATCCACAATTTTTAATTGGCAAATCACTTTCCTTCAACATCACATCGCGGTACATATTGGTGATAGGAACCTCAGCTGTTGGTATTAAATATAAATCATCAACTTGGCAATGATACATTTGTCCTTCTTTATCAGGTAACTGACCTGTTCCGTAACCACTATCCGCATTTACTAAAATTGGTGGTTGAACTTCATTATATCCCGCAGCAGTTGCTTTATCTAAAAAATAATTAATTAAAGCGCGTTGCAATCTTGCGCCTTTTCCTTTATAAACTGGGAAACCAGCTCCTGTTAATTTTACACCTAATTCAAAATCAATTAAATCATATTTAGTGGTTAGCTCCCAATGAGGCGTTGCGCCTGCATGTAATGTAGGGATTACACCGTGCTCATTAACCACTTCATTATCTTCGGGAGTTTTACCAACTGGAACTGTTAAGTTAGGCAAGTTGGGAACCGTTACTAATTGTTTTTGAATCTCTGCTTCAATATTTTTTAGCGTTTCGTCAAACTCTTTTTCTTTTGATTTTAAATCTGCTGTTTTAGCTTTTAACGTTTCTGCTTCATCTTTTTTACCCGACTTCATTAACTCACCAATTTGCTTAGCTAAGGTATTAGCTTCTGCTTTAGTATCGTCTGCTTGACGTTGAGCTGCCTTACGACTATTATCTAATTCAATAACAGAATTAATAATGCTTTCTGCATCTTTAAAATTTTTAATAGCTAAACGTTTTAAAACGTCTTCTTTATTCTCTTGGATGTATGATAACTGTAACATAAAATTATTTAAGTATTACAAATTTATGGTTTATGATTTCTGAATTTATTTTGATTGATAAAAAATAAGTGCCTTCTGATAGTGAGCTTAAGTCGAATTGGTTTTCATACTTACCAACAGATTGCTTATTTGCTTTGCCTTTAATAACTGTATTCCCTAATAAATCAACAACGGAAATTGTCATATTTGACTCTTCCAATAAACTATATTTTAAATTAATTTTATCAGCCGCTGGATTTGGGAATACAGAAAACTCTAATCGTGCTTTAATTTCACTAATACCTGCATAGGAATTATTAATATTCCACAATACAGAATAAGAATGTGTAAATGGATGGTACAAATCTTTTGACAAAGTTGTAGTGTCCGTCGCTGTAAATACTAACGAATTAGCACCACTTAACATGGATGAACTTACTACTAGCATTGAATCTTGATTGTGCAACACATCCACTGAATTCATTGTCCAAGTTGTTTTTAATGTATTCGGATTAGGCAACACTAATTTCGTTTTAAACCATTGGCTTGCAGTAGTAAACGATACGGCTGACACATTTGAAGGGTCGTAAGAATCGATTGGATTGGTTAAAGAATGTATCTTTTCAATAATTGTTTCTTTACACACTGAACAAAATGGTTGATTTAAAAATCTCATTTTACAGTTTTGATGTGGTCTAAACCAGCTATTGTCAGGAGAGGCGGTTCCATAAGGATACACACCAATAGAATTCAATCCAACCCACTGAGCCCATTTTACATTAGCACTGCCAGGTTCTGCCGTCATGTTAGGTTTTTCTGTAGCAAATACAGCTCCAGCCCAATATTCATCTGCTAAACCAGCAAACGAATGTCCCATTTCATGAGCTACAATTTCTTTAGAAGAAGTGTGTGTTGACGATACAGCGTATGCGCCACCAGCTCCGCCATACTCTGGAGAGTTTCCTAAAATAACAACTTGATCGTAGCTAGGAAAATAACTTGATAACGTCGAGTAAACTGCGCTCGAATTCATCGAATAAATTAATCGGTGCGTTCCATAATTATCAAAACGTGTATTAAACGAATTTGCAACAGCAGAAACTGGTATCACAGGCTCTGTAACATCGGTTGCAATTGCTGGATGAGAAACTCCTGATTGCGGAGATTCGCACTTAATAGCAAACACATTAAAATAATTTTTGTAATTATTAAATGGAGAGGTATTTAGTAAATATGTATAAGTTGATGTAACATCCGAAAGAAACAATGGAATTTGAGCGCTCGTATACCCATCACCCATGAACACTAAATTAATTCGCTTGCTTATAGGGCCAGATTTCCATAACGTATCAACGCCTGCAACCGTTTGACTTTTTGCACAGAGGCTTAATAAGCAAAATAAAATAAAGAAGTTATTTTTCATGCGCGATCGTTACTTGTTTTAATTGCTTAAAGTTGACAGTTTCGGTAATGTTCATTTTTTTATAATCAGAAAAATATGGTACTCTTAATACCACTTCGCCTTGTTGTAAAGATATTGATTTTGATTCGATTTCACCACTTTCTCTATATAAATCAAATCGCTTAAATAACGGATGTTCAGTAAAAGCGTTGATGATAGTATTATTTTTATCTACAATTTCAATCTTTAAAAAATAAGGATTTTTGGATTGATTGACATCTATTTTATAATTGATTTTTGTGCCTGCAATTTGGATAGTTGTCACACTAAATGTAGTGGTGTTTTTTATGGTATCCTTAATGGCTTTGATGGTATAAAATGCTGTTTTTTCAACGACGTTTAATGGAGTAGACTTAGCTGCACGACAAGCCATAAAGACAAACATGGATAGTATATGGATGTAACAAATTATTTTCACAGATTATTTTTTACAAAGCTATAAAAACACAAAAAGCCCACCGGTTTTCGGAGGGCTTTAAGTACTTAATAAATTAAGTTTCTATTATCCCTTATGCAGGAACAACCGAAACGTATGATCTGTCGTCTGCTTTCTTTTTGAAAACAACTTTACCATCTACTAAAGCAAATAAAGTATGGTCTTTTCCCATTCCTACATTTACTCCTGGATTATGTTTTGTACCACGTTGACGAACAATAATGTTCCCAGAGATACATGCCTGACCACCAAAAATTTTAACGCCTAAACGTTTACTGTGTGATTCACGACCGTTGTTTGTGGAGCCGGCTCCTTTTTTATGTGCCATTGTTTAAAAATTTAATGGTTAATGTTTAATTATTCTTCAGTTTTTTTAGCTGCTTTTTTTGCAGGTGCTTTCTTAGCTGCTGCTTTTTTTGCAGGTGCTTTTTTCTCAACCACAACTTCTTCTCTAACTACAGGATTTCTGTGGCTTGGAGCTAAGAACTCGCGAACTGATTTTTCAGCTTTTAATTCGTCTTTTAAAGTATCACCTTTAGCAAGTACCCCTTGAATTAATAACTGAGTCAAATGCTGACGGTGGTTATTCCATTTTTGGTATCCTTTACGACGTAATTTCTTAAATACGATAACTTTATCGCCTTTTAAGTGTTCGATTACTGTGGCTACAACTTTTGCGCCATCAACAGTTGGGGCTCCAACAGAGATTTTTCCGCCGTTATCTAATAAGAAAACTTTGTCAAACTCTACTTTAGCACCCTCATTAGCATCTAGGCGGTGAACGTAAACTTTATTGCCTCGTTCCACTTTAAATTGTTGCCCTGCTATTTCTACAATTGCATACATGAGTGTTAAATTTTAATTGTTAATAATTTTTTTAAGGACGGCAAAGATAGGTGGTTTTTTCTTTCTACCAAAGATTTACGGCACTTTTTTAAGCTAAATACCTGCTTTTTTTGATTGTTCAGAAGACTTTATTTCACATCTATCTAATAATCAATAATTTAAGCTTATTAAGTTATTATGTTTTGGGCTTGCCGGCGTTAAGAGGCAGCGCCGTCGGGCTGGCCTGCTTCAATCTTTTGCAGGAGACAGGCAAAAGGATTTTCGCTTGCATCCCTCACGCAGTTTAATTTCAGATTCGGAAATTAACTTTCAAACTTAAAGTGTAGCCGCGTGAGGGATTGAGGCATCTGTTTGAGCTCTTTTTATTTGTCCCGCAGGGCAAATAAAAAAGCGAGTGCCGAAAGCCCAGCCCGCAGGGACACGCCCAAATATTAACCTTCAATAACCTCTTTATTCCTCAGCAGGCTTATTTACCGAATTAATCATCCAAATCCCTGCAATAATCACAATTACTGCCAATACTTGAAACAAATTAATCACCTCATCATCAAACAAACCCCAACCAATGGCCACTATAGGAATTAAATAGGTGCAACTAGCTGCAAATACAGTTCCCGATAACTTAATCAACGTATTATAAACTACTACCGAAAGAGCAGAACCAACTATAGCCAAAATACTTATAAAACCTAAAGAACTTAAAGCCTCGGGATGATGTGTGGCATGCTCTACCACATCGGTAAACCCAAATAAATAAATAGCCGCCATTGGGCCAATAATAGTAAAAGACCAAACAGTAGCCGTTAACGAATTCACATGCCCTAAATATGCTTTAATACCATTCACGCTGATAGCATAACACAAAGTAGCTGCTGCCACCAATAAACTATACATGATGTTTTTAGTTTGATCATTCTCTTTATTATCACCTAAAACTACCAAAGCAATAGCTCCAACAAAGCCAACTAAAACACCGATGATTTGTGACTTGGTAATTTTATGATTAAACGCAATCATACCAATCATAATAGTAAACATAGGTGTTAGGGCGTTTAACATTCCTGTTAAACTACTACTGATTTGTGTTTCGGCTTTAGTAAATAAAAAGGCTGGAATTAAATTTCCAAAAACACCCATCAACAACAAGCCTTTTAAATTTGTTTTTAAATCTATTTTATAATGTTTGATTAAAAATGGCAACATAAAAGCCGATGCAATGGTAATTCTTAAACCTGCTACTTCATCGCTGCTAAAGGCTTTTAAACCTTGCTTCATCAACATAAAAGAGCTACCCCAAACTAAGGAAAGTGCAATTAAAATAATCCAAGAGATGGCTTTTTTGTTCATACAGTTAGCTTAATGCCATCGCATCTAATTTCATTTGTTTAATCATGCTCACTAAACCATTAGCGCGCGTAGGAGATAAATGCTCTGTTAATCCAATTTTATTAATAAAATCTAAATTAGCTGATAAAATAGTTTGTGGTTTTTGATGCGACAAAACGCGTATCATTAAAGCTACCATGCCTTTTGTAATAATAGCATCGCTATCGGCTGTGTAAACAATTTCATCACCTTGCTTTTCAGAATGCAACCAAACCTTACTTTGACAGCCTTTAATAATGCGATCTTCCGTTTTTAATTCTTCTTTTATCTTTGGTAGCGACTTTCCTAGTTCAATTAAATGCTCGTATTTCCCTTCCCAATCATCGCCAAACAATTCAAACTCTTCAATGATTTCGTTTTCTATTTCTTCAATTGTCATATGCAGATATTTATTGTTTTTACTTGCTATATGTTATAGTCATGTTATCTTCACTCGTGTTTGCAATCAAAGCAACATGACTATTTCATGGCTCAAAAGTACAATCAATATTTTACAAAAATCATTTTCATATTAGTTTTATCATTCACATTATCAACATATTAGATACAACATCCCATTGTATAGAAAGTTTAAACACAATTATCTAATCAAGGTTAATAACTTTGCGCCCTAATTATTGCATATTAACTCATAAATTAGTTGCTTAGTCGCTTGATTTTGGCTCGTTTGAAATGAAATACTGAGCCTAAAACAACATACAGAATATGAAAATTGGATTAGACATTATGGGGGGAGATTTTGCCCCTGCAAATTGCATGGATGGTGCTATAATGGCACTTGATTCATTACCAGCTGATGTAAAAATGGTATTGATTGGCGATAGCGAAAAAGCAAAACAGCATTTAAAAGAAAAAGGCGTTTCAGAAGATCAATTTGAGTTTGTGCATGCACCCGATGTGATTGAAATGGGTGAACATCCAACGAAAGCTTTGGCGCAAAAACCACAAAGCAGCATTGCTGTTGGTTATAAATTATTAAAAGAAAACGAGATTCAATGTTTTGCAAGTGCTGGTAATACTGGCGCTATGCTAGTTGGAGCTATGTTTAGCGTAAAAGCCGTACCTGGTGTTATTCGCCCATGTATTACTTCTATTTTACCAAAATTAAGTGGTGGCTTTGGAATTATTTTAGACGTGGGTACCAATGCCGATTGCAAGCCTGATGTATTATATCAGTTTGCTATTTTAGGTTCTACATTTGCTAAAGAAGTTTACAAAATGGATAATCCTAAAGTGGGATTATTAAACATTGGCGAAGAACCCGAAAAAGGAAACTTAGTAGCACAAGCTGCTCATGCCTTAATGAAAGATACTAAAGACTTTAATTTTGTTGGTAACGTAGAAGGCTTAGAAGTATTTGAAGATAAAGCAGACGTGATTGTTTGTGAAGGCTTTACAGGAAATGTATTATTAAAAACAGCCGAGGCATTTTACTCGATGATCAAAAAACGTAACCGTAGCGATGAGTATTTTGATAAATTCAATTACGAATTATACGGCGGCACTCCTATTTTAGGAATCAATTCAAACGTGATGATTGCTCACGGAAAATCAACGCCATTGGCCTTTAAAAATATGATGGTGTTAAGTAAAGACATCGTTGAAGCAAACTTAAACGAAAAAATTAAAACCGTATTTCAATAATGATTAAAGCAGCAATTACTGCCGTTGGTGGCTACGTTCCCGATTTTGTAATGACAAATGATGAGTTAGCAAAATTTGTAGATACTAACGACGAATGGATTACCTCTCGCACTGGAATTAAAGAAAGACGCGTTTTAAATATACCAGGCAAAGCAACTTCGGATATGATGGTGTTTGCTGTTGAAGAATTATTAAAAAAACGTGGCATCACTGCTTTAGATATCGATCTATTAATTGTTGGTACTATTACAGGCGATTACGTTTTCCCTAGTACATCAAACGTTATTTGCGATAAAATTGGCGCCAAAAATGCTTGGGGTTACGATTTATCTGCTGCTTGCTCGGGCTTTATTTATGCACTTGCAACAGGTTCACAATTTATTGAAACTGGCCGCTATAAAAAAGTTGTGGTTATTGGTGTAGATAAAATGAGTGCTATTTTAAATTACGAAGATCGTGCAACCTGTGTGATTTTTGGTGATGGTGGTGGCGCTGTTTTATTAGAGCCATCAGATGACGATTGCGGAATTCAAGATTTTATTTTAAAAGCTGATGGTTCTGGTCGTAATTTTCTATACCAAGTTGCTGGCGGTTCTTTTATGCCTCCTTCAAAAGAAAGCGTTGAGCAAAAATTACACTACGTTCATCAAGAAGGACAAACGGTATTTAAACATGCCGTAGTAAATATGGCCGAAGTAAGTGCTGAAATTATGGCTAAAAATAATTTGACGTCAGATGATGTCACTTATTTATTACCACATCAAGCTAACAAACGTATTTGCGAAGCAACAGCTAATCGCATGGGTTTAAGTCCTGATAAAATGTTGATGAACATTGAGCGTTACGGAAACACAACTGCTGGTACTATTCCCTTATTATTATGGGATTACGAAAAGCTATTTAAAAAAGGCGATAACCTTATTTTATCTGCCTTTGGTGGCGGCTTTACCTGGGGCTCTATTTGGATTAAATGGGCTTACGATGGTAGTAAGGTAGGGAAATAGGAACACGGATAACACAGATCAAACGGATTTTCACAGATTTTTTTAAGTTATTTAGCTGGATATAAAATGTATTCTAACTAATTGCATTCAACTCTTTTTAATCCGTGGCAATCAGTTTAATCCACTTAATCCGTGTTCCGATTTTAACTGACACTAAACTGACATTTTTTATTCACTAACCGCCAAAAACGGTAAAATTGTCGCCTTAATGGCGAAAATGCTGCATTGGCACATTTTTAGACAAATAGCCACCGTAAAAATTTAAATTATTAAAATCACATAATTATGGCAAAATCAAGTGCAAATGTAAATGTAAAGCCTTTAGCTGATAGAGTATTAGTTGAAGCGGCTCCAGCAGAAACAAAAACAGCAGGTGGATTAATTATCCCTGACACAGCAAAAGAAAAACCAATGAAAGGTAAAGTATTAGCTGTAGGAAACGGTAAAGTAGATGAACCAATGACTGTAAAAGTTGGCGATACTGTTTTATACGGAAAATACGCAGGAACTGAAATCCAAGTAGACGGAAAAGATTTATTAATTATGCGCGAAAGCGATATCTACGCGATTATTTAATTAGACAATGAGTCGATGAGACAATTCGACAATTTAAAACTATAAACAATTCAATCATTATAACACAGATAATTGACTAATCGTCGAATTATCCAATTAACTAATTAAAATTATGGCAAAAGACATCACATTTAACATTGAAGCTCGCGACGCTTTAAAGCGCGGAGTTGATGCATTAGCAAATGCAGTAAAAGTAACTTTAGGTCCTAAAGGAAGAAACGTTATTATCGATAAAAAATTTGGCTCACCAGCAATCACTAAGGATGGTGTTACTGTTGCTAAAGAAATCGAATTATCTAACCCAGTTGAAAACATGGGTGCTCAATTATTAAAAGAAGTTGCTTCTAAAACAGCTGATGCAGCTGGTGACGGAACAACGACTGCTACTGTATTAGCTCAAGCTATCGTAACTGGCGGTTTAAAAAACGTAGCTGCTGGTGCTAATCCAATGGATTTGAAACGCGGTATTGATAAAGCGGTTGAAGCAGTTGTTGCTAACTTAAAAGTACAATCTCAAAACGTTGGTAACGACAATAAAAAAATTGAACAAGTTGCAACGATCTCTGCAAACAACGATAGCACTATCGGAAAATTAATTGCTGAGGCAATGGCTAAAGTAAAAAAAGAAGGTGTTATTACTGTTGAAGAAGCAAAAGGTACTGATACAACTGTTGAGGTTGTTGAAGGTATGGAATTTGACAGAGGTTATATCTCTCCATATTTTATTACTGACGTAGATAAAATGGAAGCTGTTTTAGATAGCCCATTAATTTTAATTTACGAGAAGAAAATTTCTTCGATGAAAGAATTATTACCTGTATTAGAAAAAGCAGTACAAACAGGTAAACCAATTTTAATTATTGCTGAAGATATCGACGGAGAAGCTTTACAAACATTAGTTGTAAACCGCTTACGTTCTAACTTAAAAATCTGTGCAGTGAAAGCTCCAGGATTTGGTGATAGAAGAAAAGCAATGTTAGAAGATTTAGCAATTTTAACTGGCGGTATTTTTATTGCTGAAGACAGAGGTTTCTTATTAGAAAATGCTGACTTAACTTTCTTAGGAAAAGCAGAAAAAGTAACAGTTGATAAAGACAATACAACGATTGTTGGTGGTGCTGGAAAAAAAGCAGATATCACAGCGCGTGTAAATCAAATTAAAGCTCAAATCGAATCAACTACATCTGATTACGATAAAGAAAAATTACAAGAGCGTTTAGCTAAATTAGCTGGTGGTGTTGCAGTACTTTATGTTGGTGCAGCTACTGAAGTTGAAATGAAAGAGAAAAAAGACCGTGTAGACGATGCTTTAGCAGCTACTCGTGCAGCAGTTGAAGAAGGTATTGTACCGGGCGGTGGTGTTGCTTACATTCGTGCGATCGCTTCTTTAGATAAATTAAAAGGTGTGAACGATGATGAGAACACTGGTATTCAAATTGTACGTCGTGCCATTGAAGAACCTTTACGTCAAATTTGTGCTAACTGTGGAATCGAAGGTTCTATTGTTGTACAAAAAGTAAAAGAAGGAAAAGATGATTACGGTTTCAATGCTCGTACTGAGAAATACGAAAACTTATTAAAAGCAGGTGTTATTGATCCTACTAAAGTAAGCCGTATTGCTTTAGAAAATGCAGCGTCAGTTGCCGCAATGTTATTAACTACTGACTGCGTTTTAGCAGAGAAAAAAGAAGATGCTCCAGCAATGCCAATGGGTAACCCAGGCATGGGCGGAATGGGTGGAATGATGTAATCATCATTTAGTTTGTCAGTTCGAGTGTAGTCAAGAACAGAAGCACGAGAAGCAACAAACACCGAAAGAAATATAATTTATAAAAACGCCCCGAAATAAATCGGGGCGTTTTTGGTTTAAGAAACTAATATCGATTTAAAAAATATTCCAATGACAAAACATATATCTCCAGTTATAAATCAAAAATCTTTTCACTGTCCTCAGTGTGGTGTTTTAGCGGCTCAAGCTTGGTCAAGTAATGTTCAATGTCACTATACTGGTCTTTTACCAAATGGTGCCCAAAGAGATATGCATTACACTCTAAGAAATACGATGACAGCAAAATGTGAGCATTGTAACGAAATTTCTTTTTGGATTAATTCAAGAATGGTTTACCCTATGACTGGAAATGTTGAAATGGCTAATCCCGATTTGCCAGATCATATTAAAAGTGATTATAATGAAGCTAAGAATATTTTAAATATATCCCCTAGAGGTGCTGCCGCTTTGTTACGCTTGGCAGTGCAAAAACTATGTATTCACTTAGGAGAAAAAGGAAAAAACATAAACGATGACATAGAATCGTTAGTTAAAAAAGGCTTGCCAAGAACTATGCAACAAGCTTTAGATAGTGTCCGCGTTGTTGGCAATCATGCTGTACATCCGGGTACCATAGATTTAAATGATAAAATAGAAATAGCCTATGCTTTGTTCGGATTTGTAAATATTATTTGTGAAGTACTCATCAGTCAACCAAAAAAAATCCAAGAGTATTATGATAAAAATATTCCTGAAGGGATTAAACAAAAAATAGAAGAACGAGATAAATAAATAATCAAAAGTCCAATTTAATATAAATGAAAAAACTTCTAGAATACATTCCTCTATTTACTATCTGTTTACTGTTTTTTGGTTATACCAATCTTCATAGCTATTACCAAGAGTTTAGAATTGACATATACAATCACATTTCAAACACAGAAATAATTTTATCATTTCTACCGACAATTGTAGTATGGTCAATTTTAATATATAGTTTTTTCTATCAAATTCTTATAAATGAGGCTGTAAAAAGAAAAGAAAAAGTAGATGAAATTGAAGACACGACTGAAGAAGAAAATATTGCAACTGTAATTGAAAACGAACCTGAAAATGAACAAAAGAAAATAAAAGTCACAAAAGCTTCAAAGATTAGGAAAGTCTTAAAAAATATTTTTACTTCATTCCATTTTTATTTTTTTGGTTGGGGAATTGTATCTGCAATACTTAAGCTTATTCTTCTTAAATACTATTTTTCATTTCAATTGCAGGAATATGATTTATTTGTCTCATTTGTTGTAATTTTTATTGTATATATGGGTATTAAATCAAAAAGAAATGAAGTTGAATATATTTCTGAAAACCCTATAGTAGTTTCAATTTTTATTATTCTCTTTATTAATTTACAAATTAGTAATTATAGGAAACAGGATGCAAAGAAAATAATGTTTGGGATTTCAGAAAAAGAAATTTGTTTTAAATACAATGGCAAAGTAATTCAAACTTACAGTAAACTGTTCTATGTAGGCCAAACACAAAGCAACTTATTTTTATTTAATCGTTCCACAAAAGTTACCCAAGTTTTTAATATAAACAATATTGATTCATTGACAATAAAAGAGTCAAGATATCAATATAAGTACTGATTTGAGTAATAAATTTGCCCCGCTCCGCTGCCTTTGTAATGCTGCGGCAAATAAATAAGTTAATCACACCTATCAGGTTTTAAAAACCTGATAGGTGTTTTTGTTTTATCCCGATTAACTATATTTGTTATATGAAAATCTCCCTTTTACTTTCCCTCTTTCTTGTATACACTTTCACAAGCTTCTCCCAAAAACCATTAGATGCCAAAACAAAAAACGAAATCATCAATAGCGTTTCTAAGATCTTACTGAACGATTACGTTTATCCCGATACTGCAATCTTAATGAGCAAGCATATTTTAAAACAATTAGCAGATGGCAAATACAAATCTGTAAGCAGCGTTGTTGTTTTAACTAATGCGTTGAATGCAGATATTAAAACGGCTGTTAATGATGGGCATTTTCAAATTACCTATAACCCAGTAATGGAAAAGCAATTACTAAACCATGGCGAGTTAGCACCCACGCCTATTGCAAGTGGTAATTACAGAAATGCAAATGCAGGAATACGTTCCATCAAAATACTCAATGGCAATATTGGATTATTAGAGCTAGGAAATTTTGTTGACCCAACTAAAGAAGCCAAAGAAGCCATGCGCTCTGCCTTAACGTTTTTAGCAAATACCAACGCTATTATTTTTGATCTGAGAAATAACGGCGGTGGTTCACCAGAGATGGTACAATACATTTGCGGCTACTTCTTTGAAAAAGAAACCCATCTCATGGATTGGTATAACCGCCCTCTTAACAGAACGATAGAATATTATGCATGGCCCGACTCTACCGAAAAACGTTTTATCCATAAACCTGTGTATATTTTAGCGGGCAAAGGAACAGCATCTGCCGCCGAAGAATTTTGTTATGACCTCAAGCATTTGAAACGCGCTACATTGATCGGGCAAGCAACCGCGGGTGCAGCTCATGGCACTTTAGAGAGAACAGCAGGACATGGAGTGATTGTTTATGTGCCTTATGCTCATGTCATCAATGCCATTACCAAAACAGATTGGGAACATACTGGCGTAATTCCTGACATAAACGTTGCACCTGAAAAAGCTTTGGAAGTGGCGCAGGAAAAAATATTTGAAACACTTTTAAAAACAACCACCGATACTTTAAACTTATTTGAACTAAACTGGCAATACGATATTTTGAAAGCCTACAATAATCCTGTAACTATTGATAAAGAAACTTTACAAAAATTTTGCGGCATTTATGGCGAACGTACTTTTACTTTAGAGAATGGAGAATTGTATTATCAACGTGTTGGTAAACCAAAATTCAAATTAAGTGCCATGACCAACAACGTTATGAAAGGCAACGATTTTTTCAAAATAGAATTCATTAAAAGTGCGGATGGCTCGTATAACGAAATCATTGCTTACTATCAAGACAGAAGAATTGAAAGAGCAACGAGAACAAGTAAATAATTTACATGAAACCAATCAAAAGAATCTTATATAGTTTAGTAGCCATTGCAATAACATTGATTCTTGCGTCTATGTGTATTGAAGCGGCATCTAATACTGCCATGTATTCGGTGGAAGAAAGACGATCAGCATTAACTTGGCTTTTTACTGTGTTAGCTATTGGGCTTTTATCAGTTATTGCTATTTGGTTGCCATGGAAGAAATGGTTGAATAAAAAATAGTATTTTTTATCGATAACGATAGCACATTTTATGTACAGCATTCGCCACGCACACGTTAGTAATAGTGCGGCTGCTTTTGGCGAAAGAGAGCGAACCGCCATTCAGCTTGGGAACTGCGGGGCAAATGGTGGTTGGTCTTTCGCCTTGAATTTTTGTTTCTTTTTCTTCAAGGAAAAAGAAAAGAGAAAGATTGCTTTTGGATACTTTTGCAAAAGTATCATCCCTCGTCATTGCAAACGTAATTAACTATTTAACAATCACGGTTAACAACCTTAAACCGAAAACGTGAATAGTTGAAAAGTTTACATGTTAAAAAACGTTGAGGTAATAATTGTGTAACATTATCTATGAATTTACGCCGTATCTTTACAGTAGTAACCACAACCCGACATCATAGCTTAAGCGAAAGATGGGATACGGGAGAGCCAGTCCACATTAAAAAATCGAAAAGCTGCTTTTTATAAGTGGCTTTTTGGTTTTTATGAAAATCCATTTACACTTTATTTTTAAATCACTGCATACGTTGGTAATAGTGCGGCTGATTTTGGCAATTCGGTGCGGACTAACATTCTGCGAAGTTCCTGCGGGGCAAATGGGAGTCGGCGAATTGCCTTGAATTTTTGCTTCTTTTTCTTCAAGGAAAAAGAAAAGAAGAAATTGCTTTTGGATACTTTCGCAAAAGTATCAAGACGAGGAATGTAGCTCTAAACATCCTCCGTCCTTCGGACACCTCCTTCAAAGGAGGAAAAGTCTAACGCTTCACATTACAGGAAACGCAATAAAAAAGCCCGTTCCAAAATTGAAACAGGCTATTAAATTAATATTACTCTTAATTAATTTTTATTTGCTGTGGCCTGATCTGTTGTAACAGCCGTTGCAACCTTGTTGACAGTAAATTTGAAAATATAAACAGTTTTATCCTCTTCATGCTCTCCACATTCATGTTTCTTATGATTAAATAAATGAGCTAAAGGAATTCTAGGAGGATGATTTCCATCTCTATGATGTTCTTCACGCTCTTCATTAGCTAATGTTATTTGAACTTCATCTGCACCAACAAAATTGGTTTGCGGCATATAATTAAATAAAACCGTTTCACTCACTTCATCTAATTCGCTAATTAAAAAAGCATCAGATTGCTTTGTAATTTCTAAATTAGATTCTGGTGTTCCAAAATTATATTGATATGATTTATTCATATCCAAAACAATTTCAATCGTTTGATAATTTGTTTTTCCTTCATGCTCTTTATGCTTTTTGCATGATTGAAATGAAAGGCTTAATGATAAAATGCTCACACTTGCTAAAATTGCTTTTTTCATGTTATAATTTTTGATTGATCAAAACTTCTTTAATCAATGCGCAAAATTAAAAGGCGATGAAAACTACATTAAATGAGGTGAAATAAAAATGACTAATCTTCTTTCCCAGCTAACACAACCACTATCTCACCCTTCACCGTTTTTGCTTTAAAGTGAGCTATTAATTCATCAACAGTACCACGAGCGTTTTCTTCGTATAATTTTGAAAGTTCACGAGATACGGAAACTTGTCTATCGCTACTTAAATATTCTTTAAACTCTTCTAATAATTTCACCAAACGAAAAGGTGATTCGTAAAATATCATGGTACGAGTCTCTTCTTTTAATGATAATAGTTTAGTATGCCTTCCTTTTTTTTGAGGTAAGAAACCATAAAAAACAAAACTATCACAAGGCAATCCACTATTGACTAATGCAGGAACAAATGCTGTAGCACCTGGTAAAGTTTCCACAGCAACGTTGTGTTTCAAACATTCGCGCACCAATAAAAAACCTGGGTCAGAAATAGCAGGTGTGCCCGCGTCCGAAATTAAAGCTACTGATTTGTTTGACGCTATCATTTCTACAATTTGCTCAACAGTTGCGTGTTCGTTGTGCGCATGATATGAACGTAAGGGTTTATCGATTTTAAAATGACGTAACAAATGAATGCTATTACGTGTGTCTTCTGCTAAAATTAAATCTACGGAATTTAAAACCGTAATGGCTCTAAAAGTCATGTCTTCTAAATTACCAATTGGTGTGGGTACTATGTAAAGTTTTGGTGTCATACAATAGTTAAAAATACAATTTTTTATTTAATCATTATAATTGTTTGGACGTGTCCCTCCTCCGTCGGGTCAGGCTTTTCGTTCCAATCTTTTACTCCACTTCGTTACGTAAAAGGATTTCCACTACAATCCCTCACGCAAGTTCTATTTAAAGGTTGAGATTTACACTCCGATTTATGAAACAAAAGTTGCGCGAGGGATGCGAACGAAAATCCTTTTTACGCAGTAAAAAGATTGCAGTGACAGCCCAGTTCGGCTCCCGCCGAACGCGCCAAAAAAATACAACCCTCAATGCTTACTCAAATCCAAATGCTCGTCTCCTGTTTGGTAAGGCATGTATGTAAAAATAAATTGAAACATTTCTTCCGTCGTTTGCATACTTCTCACTCCTTCGCCTTGCCACACTAATTTTGGTGGATGATTTGGATTATTTGGATTTTGAGCTGTATTATCAAACGTTCCGTAAACATGAATAACTGTTCCTTTTTTAATAATAACCGGATTCTTAAATGTATAATAATACTGCCACCTAAAATCCCATTTATTGATTTTTATTAAAGGAATAGTATCGCCAGCAGGTGTTAACGCAAAGGCCCAAAATGATTTTCCCAATAGATGCATATGAGGATTAATGGAT
>JADJSH010000010.1 GCA_016711805.1 Bacteroidota bacterium | reverse complement strand
AAATTGTTTCCAAACGGTTTCAGTTACTACATAATTCACATCATGTCCAATTAAGTCCATTAAATTAAAAGGTCCCATTTTAAACCTCCAAATTTCTTCGCATCGCCCAATCAATGGTGGCCATATCGCTAATTGCTCATCGTAATGCGCAAAGCTTCGCTATAAAACGGACGAGCCACACGGTTTACGATAAAACCAGGGGTGTCTTTTGCCATTACGGTAACTTTACCCAACTATTTATTAAGGCTTGGCAATGGTTTGCTATAACCATATCTGTTGCCACACCCGGAATAATTTCAACCAAAGGCATTAAAGTAGCAGGATTGAAAAATGAATACCAATTACTTTTTCGGGATTTTGGCAAGCAGATGCAATTGAGGTAATGGATAATGAAGAAGTGTTAGAAGCTAAACACAAGTGTCAGAAGTAATGCTTTCTAGTTCTTTAAACACAGATTGTTTTACATCGATATTTTCAACACCGCTTCAATAATTAAATCACATGATTTAAAATCTTGAATAGAGCTAGAGTAGGACGCGTCAAACTTAAAATATTGCGCTTTTTCTGCGGTGATTTTTGTTTTTCAACTAACTTGTTAAGTGAGTTGGATAAATTGGCTTTTGCTTTATCTAAAGCAGCGGAGTTTGTATCGTAAATAATAGTGGGGTGACCAGCAGTGGCTGCTACTTGTGCAATGCCACTTCCCATGGCACCAGAGTCTACAACGCCAATAATAGAATCTGTTTAAACATAATGTAATTAGTGCTGAATAATTATTTTTTTGGTTTCATTAGAATTTGTTCCTTTTAAAGTTACAAAATAACAACCGTTTTTTAATGAATTGGTATTGATGGTTGTTTTATAAAAATCATCATTGATAATGAAGGTGTTCTCTAAAACTACTTTTCCTAACATATCAGTGATTACACAATTTATAGTTTTGTGAAATTGATTGGCAATTAAAAAATTGATTTCGTTACTCGCCGGATTCGGATAAACAGAAAAAGAGGATTGTTGTTTTGTGACTTCCTTAACGCTTACCGGATTTGTATAATTAGCATCACCTTCTAAAATAAAAATACCATTTTGCATATCGCAAGCAATAATAATTTTACTTGGTAAATAGGGATAAGCTCCCCAATTGCCTCGATAAGCGCTGGTACTAAAATTATCGTTGACGCCATGTTGAGGATGTGTATCAAAATAACCATAAACGGTAGTGTTTGAAGGATTTGAAATGTCGTACAAATAAATACCATCTTGATAGGTGCTTATCCAACACCAATTATTACCAACAATATAAGGATTGTGCGGTGTGGCTAAGGCATGAGAGTTAATGGTATCAACAATCATAATATTATTTAAATCACTCACATCAATTACTTTGGCTGGTAAAGAAGCCGGTACTTCGTCTGCAAACACCATCGTTTTTCTATTATCGGTTTGCCATGAACTATGATTATAGCCATCATAAGGATAGCCATCATAAGTTTGTATTAAGGAAAAATGATTGGTTAGGGTATCAAATTTTAAAATTTGTAATCCTTTCCAACCAGTAGAGGCAAAAATAGTATCGTTACGAACAAACATATCATGCACATAATCTATTTGAGTGTTGCTGATGTCATCTTCTAAACGTCTTAGTAATACAGGGTTTTCAGGATTTGCTAAACTATACACGCGCATTGGTGACTCATAACCAGTAACGACATCTTTTGGTGCGCCGCAATATAATCTATTATGATCCACAAAAATGGTATGACTTCTTTCAAAGTAAGTGGTGCCGCTATGAACTACATGAACAGAATCTGGTAAATATTGCATATCAACAATTTGAAAACTGTTGGGTGGATTATCGTCGCTAACTATATAACAGTAGTTTTGGTAATTTTTCACTTCACGCCAAGTGCAACCATTTTTTAAAGCTTTTACCGAATCACGTATGATAGGCGCGGATGGATTAGTCACATCAATAAAATAAGTTTTACTGCTAGTGGCTACGATAGCATATTCTTTATTTTTTGCGGCTTGGTACCAACCCCAGCAGCCAGAGTATTTGCGGTTGTCGTTTCCTGTATTATCAGTTTCCGGATTTAGATGCGCTAATAAATTAATATTTAAACTAGGATAGGTTTGTGCTTTAAGATTGCTAAGCAAACTGATAGAGCATATAATAAGGGCTAATAAATTTTTCATCTACGTGTTTTAAAACACACACAAAGTACAAAAAAAAAATGATTTAGGAAAATTAGAACTTACTTTCTTTGCCTGCCACGCAAAGAAAGCGGCAAATGTATAACATACATGAGGGGGCGCGGCAAGAAAGTCACGTAATTATCTCGAAAATCTGAACTTATTTTCCCACCCGATTCTGGAAACTCGAACGGTGAAAAACCGTTCTCAAACAGTCCAGAATCGTCGCGCAAATCCTTGCTAAAAACAAGTTCGATTTTCTTCGTTAAATTTAAAAGGCGGATTACCTAGTGACTAACTATTACTTTATTCACAGTACTTAAACCGTTAGGATAAAAAACTCTCACAAAATAAATACCTTCTGCAAAATTTTGTAATTGTAGTTGGTGTGTTTTTGAATTCACTTTTTCTGATAATAAGGTTTGTCCTGTGATACTCAATACTTCAACTTTGATGAAGTTAGTTTGGCTGTTTATTGAAATAGTATTGTTGGTAGGGTTTGGATATAAGTTTATGGTAGAGTTTTCAATTGTTGATTCTTTTATACCTGATAATATTTGCAAACTATTAATAGTTGTGTTAGTTATAATTGGCGCATTATAATCAAAGAATATTGCAGCTTTATTTCTAAACTCAGTACCTGGAACTAAATTTCGTTTTGTTTTAATTCTGTAACTTACCATGCCATTACTTGCTAATCCTGACCAAGGCAAATTAATGTTATTAAACGAAAACTTCACAACGCCATTTAAATCCATACTAGCAGAGTAATTATGGTCTGCATAACCTGGTTGAAATGTGGTCCAGTCCAAATCATTATCTAGCGTGTCTAATACATAAATATTTTGTGCATAGTAGGTTCCTGTATTTTGAAAATGAATCACATATTCTAAAATAGTATCATTGTATGTGATGATTCCATAAGGACCTAAACCTTTAGGACTTACTTCTTTAAAGTTTGGATCATAAGATGAAACAACGGTTACGTTATAATTACTCACATTGTTCCATGGCGTGTAATCCGATGTCCAAGTAGTTGTAATAGGAGCCGAACTAGAAACAGTATCCTTAAAATTAACGACTGTGCCTGCAGGAACATTGGTTGGCACAAAATAATTAAATAAATCTACTGAATAAGCAAATTGAGGAACTGTAATAAAACCAGTATTAACGGTGTACCAGTTTGGATAAGTTCCAGCATTGGGTTGAGTTAATGGAGAAGTAGAATTAAGAAAATTTAATTGTCCATCATGACCATAGGACGACTGAATGGTATTTTCAGTATAAGTACCTTCATTATAAACTATCATTTTTTGCTGATAATTGTTTCCTGGAACTGCTTGATTTACAGAATATCTCAGTACGTGTAAATCATGATTAGGAATAACCGTATTTGCAAAATCAGTTTGAATTACACAACCTGAAGTTGGAGTTGAAACTACAATTGCTGTATTATTTTGACACCCTGTTACTTGATAATTTGGATTTAACTGTTCTGTTAAAGTATAAGTTCCTGCAGGAACCGTAAAAGAATAAACTCCATTCATATCTGAATAAGAATAGCCAATTCCTGAACAATATATTTTTACAAAAGGGATTCCATTTTCACCTAAATCTAAAGTACAATTGGTATTAGAGTCATCGTAAACAGTTCCTGTGATTAAACAATAACAATTTGAATTACTATTGTTAGATGGTAAGTAGACATGATTTATTACAGTACATCCAGAAGCATCTGATACAGTTAAATAATAATTACCTGGTGTTTGATTAATTAAACTTTGAGTTGTACTTCCATTTGACCATAGATAAAAATAAGGAGCTGTACCGTTTATAATATTTGAGTTAATTGCTCCGTCAGAAGAAAAATACAAGAAGCTGGAGTTGTATTAAATCCTATTTGAATAGTAGAAGTTGTATAAACGTTCACAGATTTAACTAAAGTACAATTTGCAGCGTCGGTTAAGGTACAATTATAAACGCCGTGAGGAACATTAGTGATTGATGAAGTTGTAGCTCCAGTTGACCAATGGTAAGTAAAAGGTGGAGTCCCCGACGGTGAATTAAATACTGCGCCTCCGTTAGCTAAATTGCACACAGCAGGAATAGCCGAAATACTTCCAAACATATTGGAAACAGGACCAACATACACAGTACCGCTTTGTAAACAGCCGTTGGCATCTGATGCATTAAAGTTATATTGCCCAGGAAGAACATTTGTGAGTACTGAACCTGTTTGAGCTGGCAATACATTCCAGTTAACAGTGTACGGTGCTTGTCCACCAGTAAGTGTTAAAGTAGAACTTCCAGTTGCAGCTGTGCACTGACTCACACTTGAGGTGTAAGTTACTGTTACAGGAGATGTACTAATTATGCTAGGGTAGGCGTAGCCAGAACAACCATTAGCATCCATAGCTCTTACGTTAAAATAAGAAGGAGCTGGTTGATTACTGATTACTTGAGTCGTTAGTCCATTTGACCATTGGTAGGAATATGGGGCCTGCCCACCACTGGCAAAAACAGTGGCACTTCCATTACTTAATAAACAGGTTGCATTTGTAACCGTTGTTCCAACATTAATGGTAGGCGTTTGTGTAATGTAAGCATATTTAGTTGTGTAACAACCTTGCGCATCTGATAAGGTTACATTTACTCCACCCGAACTTAAATTACTAATATTATTTGTCGTTGCACCGTTGTTCCATAAATATGTATAGGGCGCAGTTCCTCCAACAATATTAGAAATAGAGGCTGTTCCGTTCGTGCAATTTTGCTACTGTGGTATTAACATTAAATGTTATTCCTGAATCATATGAATATTAATAGGAATCCATGCCATAATGCCAAATGTGTAGTAATATTTACAACCAGCGGCATCTGTTATAGTATAATTATAATACCCTTGAGGTAAACTTCCAGAAGAAGTAACAGCCCAGTTTCCATATTTTCCAAAAATGCTGTATGGGGGCTGCTCCCCAGAAATATTTAATGTTGGACTTGCAGTTGTTGCTGGACAACTATATGAAAAACTTGTTTGAAATGGAGTTAAAGAATTTACAACTCTTGGTAAAGAAATTGTTTGACTCGTAGCTACTGCTGGATAACCTCTACAATAAAATCACCAGCGCTTAAATTACCACCTATTTGTGTTGTGAAGGTTGTAACATTGGTTTGCGTAGTTACTAAATTGTATGGAGCAACAGAATAATAGTATAAAATTACATTATATGGTGGTGTAATTCCATTTACTGATGCAATTAAAGCACCATCCTGATTACACTCAGGGTTTGCGACACTTAATGTAATGCTTTGAGAATTTATTTTTCCAATGAAAAGAAGAAATAATAATAATAGTGTAACATTTTTTTTCATGATATGTTTTTAAAAACATATACAAATTACAAAAAATAACTGAGCAAGCGAAATTTAATTCACCCCCGCCAATTTCATAGCGTCTAGCTTAATAGCAGAATCCAAAGGAATTTGTAGATCCTGAGATTTTTTAGTGGATTTTTTTAGAAGCACTGGTTTTTCTCTAATTTGTTTTTCGAATTGTTTAATGTTTTTATTTCTAGCAACTCTTGCATAATATGCCGTTGGGTTGGTGTATAGTTCGTAAGCGTCTTCAATAAAGGTATTGGCAAAGCTTGGTAAATTACCATCTGAATAAAGCAACATAATTACCTGGTTACTTTCGATGTTTTGTTTTAAATCTAATTGCCATACTTCTACTTTTTCGGTAGGGCTTGGGTTAGGGATTATTTTATTGTAGTAATACCAAAACTGTCCGCCAGCAAAACAATTTTGCCCCACGCCCATATAAACAGGGCCGTACCAATAGCTATCAGAAATCGTTAATACTCGTGTTTTATTTTTTAAAGTATCTTGCTCAAACATTACTTCTGGATAAGCCAATTTCATGTCTTGTTCAGGATTTTTATAAAGGTTCATGCTTTTTAATACATCCGCATCACGGCTGCGAGAGGTATCAACCACATCAATTTTATTCCATACAATATCAGGCATATCGCAGTGGTGTAATTTTTCGATGTGTCCAATAATCGTATCCACTGCTAAACACTCGCCATAATAACTCCAATGGTGTCCGAACTTAGGAAACAAAGGATAGGGAGTTGTTGGTTTTAATTTTTGAAAATAGGCTTTTAAGTCCAACACATTTAAACCTAAATTAGTTGAGTTTGAAATATAGGTTTGGTAATTAGTATGGGTGATTGGATGCTTGTATTTATCTTCAATCTGCTCCATGCAGTATTCGCCTTTACCCGGTGCAAATACTAATAATAAGTCAATGCCTTTTTTCTTTAAAGAGTCTTGAACGACTTTAGCTTTTTGGAGCTTCGTCACAATTTTTTGCTCACCTACATAATCATCTCCAAAAGCAGAGAAGATATATCCTTCGCTGTACACATAGTTGTCTTTTCCTAATACAAATGAGTTCACACGTATTTGATTAAAGGCTTTGTAATACAATTGATTATTTAAGCGAACGTATAGTTCTTTAAAGGCCCAATGATCATTATTGTAATCATCTTTTAGGTTTTGGTATTCACCACTAAACCATATGCTTTTATCTTGTTTTAATAAGGAATCAGGATTCACATCATTAATCACAATGCCTGTTAGTTTAGGTTTATTGTCTTTTTTCATCCAGCCCATCATCATAGGAAAAGCAATGGCTAAAAAAGCAATGATTACAAATAAGTTATATGATTTAGTTTTTGCCATTTCTTAAAATCTAAAATAAATAAATGGATTAAAATCTAAAGCAGCTATATAACTGAGCGATACGTAAAATAAAATAACGCTCATAGATAACATTAATGTATTTGATAAGGTAGTATGATTTTCGCCATACACTTTTGCTTGTATGTTTTTGGTAAAGGGAATAAAAGCAAAGAATGAAAAGAAAATAGCTAAGCTTAATGAGAAATAAAAATCGTTGTGCAGTGCAAATTTACCATCAGCAAAATTAAAGCTAAACATCGTTTTTACAATATGGTTTGCCTGGCTTAAATCTTCTACTCTAAAATACACCCAGCCAACTACCACAATTAAAAAGGTGAGTAGGGTAGAGATGATTTTCCCTGTTTTGTCATACACTTTTAATAAGAACAAACGTTCCATTACTAAAAACAATCCATGAAAAGCTCCCCAAATAATAAAGTTCCAACTTGCGCCATGCCATAAGCCAGAAAGTAAAAACACAATAAATAAATTACGATACAGTTTAAAATTTGAATCCACTTTATTTCCTCCTAAAGGAATGTATAAGTAGTTTTTCATCCAGGTCCCTAAAGTGATGTGCCAACTGCGCCAAAATTCTGTAATGCTTGATGATAGATATGGATTATTGAAATTCTCAGGTAAACGAATACCCATGATTTTACAAAGTCCAATGGCCATATCGCTATAACCACTAAAGTCAAAATAAATTTGAAAGGTGTAAGCAATGGCGCCAACCCAAGCCGCAGCTGTATCTATGTGTTCGCTACCTAATTTAAATACATCATCGGCTTGCATACCGATGGTGTTAGCGATGATTACTTTTTTAGCTAAGCCAATACAAAAAGTATAGAAGCCACTCAGCTTGACATCAGGTGTATAATTTTTTTCGCGATTAGTTATTTGGTCGGCAATATCATGGTAACGAACAATCGGTCCTGCAATTAATTTAGGAAACAATAAAATGTAAGTTTGGTAGTGCCAAAAGTTTTTCAACGGTTTATGAATACCACGGTAAACATCTACGACGTATGTTACGCTTTCAAACGTATAAAATGAAATACCAATTGGTAATACAATTTTTAACCAAGTAATTTCTTTTACGCCAACAGTTCCTAAAGCTGTATTAATGTTATCGATAAAGAAATTGGAATACTTGAAATAAAACAACAAGCCCAAATTCATTAATAAAGAAATAACTAGTAATTGCTTTTTGCCTTTGGATGCTTTGGCTTCGGCCATTTTATTGACCAAGAAATAATCTAAGAAGGTTGTGCCAAGAATAACGAAGATGAATTTTGGTCCACCCCAAGCATAAAATACAATACTAAAGATAAGGATGCAGGCATTTTTGTATTTATTGGGAGTAAGGTGATACGCCAATAAAAAGATTGGTAAAAAATACACTAAAAATGTAATGCTGCTGAAAACCATATTATGATTTAAGATTTTAGAAATGTGATTTAAGATTTTTAATTCTAAAATCTACAATTCTTAAATCTTACTAATGTGAGTATTGTTTTTCGTAATAGTTAGCGTAAGCACCCGAAGTTACATTAGTTAACCATTCTTCGTTTTGTAAATACCAGTCAACTGTTTTAGATAAACCTTCTTCAAATTGTAAAGATGGTTTCCATCCTAAATCTTTTTGAAGTTTAGTAGAATCAATGGCATAACGTAAATCGTGACCAGCTCTATCAGTAACAAAGGTGATTAATTTCTGATTAGTGCCTTTTGCTCTTCCTAATTTTTCATCCATCATATCGCACAATAAACGAATCACATCAATGTTCGTCCATTCGTTATGTCCGCCAATATTATAAGTACTACCTAACGCAGCCGTATGGAAAATAACATCAATAGCACGAGCATGATCTTCAACAAATAACCAATCTCGCACATTTTCGCCTTTACCATAAATTGGTAATGGTTTGTTGTTTTTGATATTGTTAATGCAAAGAGGAATTAATTTTTCAGGGAAATGAAATGGCCCGTAATTGTTTGAACAGTTAGAAATGACGCAAGGTAATTTATATGTATCAAAATAAGCTCTGACAAAGTGGTCGGAACTTGCTTTAGAAGCAGAGTAGGGACTATGTGGGTCGTAGGCCGTCGTTTCAGTAAACAAACCAGTATCACCTAAAGACCCATAAACTTCATCAGTAGAAACATGATAAAATTTTGAGAATTTTGTTGCATCTGCCTTATGTAATTCTTTAGCAGCGTTTAGTAAGTTCACCGTACCAATCACATTTGTGTAAACAAATTCTAATGGGTTAGTTATACTTCTGTCTACATGACTTTCGGCAGCTAAGTGAACAACGGCGTTGAACTGATGTTCTTTAAATAGTTTATTAATGAAATCAGCATCAACGATATCACCTTTTACAAATTTGTAATTGGGTTTATTTTCGATATCGGTTAAGTTAGCTAAGTTACCTGCGTAGGTTAATTTATCTAAGTTAACTATTTCATAGTTTGGGTATTTGTTGACGAATAATCTCACAACGTGTGAGCCAATAAAACCTGCGCCTCCTGTAATTAATACTTTCATTTGTTTAATGTTAAAAATCAGTCACGAATATACGAAACTGTGGTTAATTTTAATAAAACAGTAAGCTATTTTGTATAGAAAAATATAGTATTAGTAAAAGTAGGTTTAATATGTTTGGTCGTATCCCTGGGTTCTTTCCGCTTCCCGCAGAAAAGAGAGCAACAACCCAAATACTATGTATTCGCTGTCACCGTTAAAAATAATAAAGAAATAACGGCAATCCCTCACGCGACTTTAATGCAGGTTTGAAATTAAAACCATGATTTGAAAAGAAACCCCCGAGGAGCAACAACCTGCCGCCTCCCCCACAAATGGCCAACTTAAACCTACTATTTCCCTCTCCCTTGAACAACGATTAAAACCGTATGAATTAAGATTTTAAAATCTATAATTAAGCTCATGTTTTCGATATATAATAAATCAAATTTTACACGAGAAACCATTTGCTCAATATTTTCGGCATAGCCATATTTTACTTGTCCGTAGCCTGTAATTCCTGGTCTTACTCTATGTAAATGCACATAATGTGGTGCGTGAACAACAATTTTATCAATAAAAAATTTACGTTCAGGGCGTGGCCCAACCAAACTCATATCTCCAATTATCACATTATAAAATTGAGGAATTTCATCTAAACGTACTTTTCTTAAAAAACGTCCAATTTTAGTAATACGAGGATCATTTTCTTTAGACAAAGTAGGGCCTAGTTTTTCGGCATCCGTGTACATCGTTCTGAATTTGATGATATAAAAAGGTTTACCATCTTTCCCAATACGTTCTTGTTTGAAAAATATGGGACCTTTTGAATCCAATTTTACCAAAATCATCAAAATAATGTAAACCCAGCTAAAGGCAATCAATACAAAAACTGATGCACTCACATCAATAAACCGCTTTACAGATTGTTGCCAGTTAGGCATTACTTGCTTATTGATAACAATTAATGCGGTATCTGAAATAGAATTCATTTTTACCTGACCAGATAAAATATCATACATATCAGGAATAATTTTAATGATAGCTTCAAAATCGTTTAACTCGTTGATGATTTTTTCTAGGTAGCCATGTTCCCATGATTCGATGGCAATAATGATTTCTTCAATTTGATGTGTGTTAACAATTTCTTTAAGGTCTTTATACTCGCCTAAATGAGGTAATTGTTGTTTTAATTGTTCAGAAAACCCATTTTTTTCATCTAAGTGAATAAAACCAATAAATTTATTACCCGATGATTTATGACTTGAAGTAATTTCTTCATAAATTTTTAATGCACGTTGATTACTTCCAATAATAACAGTATTAAAGCCTATAGTACCATTATTAATTTTGTGATTGGTAATGGTAGATAAGATAAATCTGAAAACTGCGGTAATTAAAAAATGTAGAGCAAATAAAACCGTGTATACTTTGTAATAGGCTTTATAGCTTGATACAAAGTCATCTAATAAAATAAAAAAGAAAATAAAAGTAACACCAATAATGGATGTAGCAATGGTTTGCATTAATTCGTTAATACGCGATTTTCGATAAATGTTTTTGTAAAACCCCGTTAGGTAGTAAGCCAAAAGCCAACCTAAAGGCAAAACAATCATTCCTAAAACATATTGCCTATCAAAAACCTTTTCAGGATCAACACCAAATTTATCAGGTTCAATATAAAATTTACGGTACAAGTAAAATAAGCTCCATGCCAAACAAGCTGATAAATAATCAGCAAACACATATTTAAATGTTTGTAAAGCCTTGTTCACTTATTGATAAATCAGTTTAGCGTTGTCAATATATATTTCAGGAGAATTTACTTCTTTAATAGCTTCTATGTATACTTTATATGCGCCATAAGTAGGAGGTGTACTAACAGTTGAAGTTAACTGGATATAAATATGATTCCAGTCATAAGAGGAGTTTACGGTAACAACACTTCTTTTATCTTCACCTCCTGCTGAATTAATTCCAATAATACCAACATTAAAAGGTTGATTGCTCCTGTAATCTAATTCTACATATATAACAGCACCTCCATCTGGTAAATAATAAGCATTTGCTTGTATTAATTTAGAAGTTGGTTTAGAGTCTGTCATCGTCATATATATCGAACCTCCAATGCCACCAAAGGATTTGGTCATATCAAAATCTTTGGTATTTGTTGGAGGCAAATCTCCTTGATATGAAAAAAAACTACCCTGTCCAGGATTTAAATCAAAATTGTCTGCATAGTAAAAGAAAGCAGTTGTATTGTATTCAAATTCAGGAGAAATCGTATAAGTTTTGCCAGGTTCAATTTCTAAATTAATTGTTTTGGAATTATAAATGGCGTAAGGTTGTCTCGTTGAAGAAATACCATTGTTTTTTATTCCCGCAAATAAGGTAATCTCTGCATTTCCATTAGATATGATTGGCATGACACTACCAACTGGGAAAACGCCTTTAAATTCGCCATCTACATAATACCAAATATCCACAATTTTATGGCTATTAGCACCTTGGAGGGCTGTTGTTTTTATTGTAACATTATTTACTACCAAAAAGGATGCTTTGGGAGCTTTCAATTTATCTTTTTTACAAGAAACAAAGAATAATAAGTTACAAAACAGTAAAAAGTACAGTAAATATTGGCGCATATTGGTATTAGAACGTAAATATAAAGCACTTATTGTATTAAGAAAGCAAAAAAATAAAAATATTTTTTTAGAATGGTGACCTTTATTTTCTGAGAGGATTGAGTTGTAGTTCAATTTCTCTCACTACTTGAAGGGCAATTTCCGCGTCAGCTAACGAAACAGCTAAAGGATAGTTTTCGGTAATGCTCTTATAAAAAATCTCTAATTCGGTTTTTATCGCATTTACTGGGTGAATAATTGGCTGATTTTGAAGCATTTCAAATTGCTGTAATCCTTCGCCTGGATTCAGTAAAATCCCTTTTTGATTTGTGAGAGAGGTAATCGGTACTATTTTGTGAACGCTTGTTGATTTATTTAATAAGTCGACATGAATAAAAGTGTTTTTTTGAAACACGGTCATTTTTCGAACATTACTTACTGCCACGCGATTGGCTGTTAAATTGGCAAGGCAACCATTATCAAATTCTATTCTTACTTTAGCCCAATCGGCTGTTTTACTAATAACTGAAGCTCCAGACGCCGATATTTTACGAATTTTGCTTTTAACGGTGTTTAATAATAAGTCAATATCGTGTATCATTAGATCTAATACAACAGACACGTCGGTTCCTCTTGAATTGTAGCAGGCTAATCGTTCTATTTCAATAAAGGATGGATTTTCAAAATAATCTTTAGCAGCCGTAAATGCAGGATTAAAGCGTTCAACGTGTCCTACTTGAACTATAACTCCAGCCTCTTTAGCAAGATTTATCAAAATTTTTGTGTCATCTGGGTTGTCGGTAGCTGGGTTTTCAATAAACACGTGTTTTCCTTTTTTAATTGCTTTACTTGCTAATTCAAAATGTGTAGAAGTAGGTGTAATAATTAAAACAACTTCACACAATTGCAACAACTCATCATAATTGTCACAGATAGTTACGTCTTTTTGATAGGTTAAATTGGCAATGACGTGGTTATCAATATCATAAATTGCCTTAATAGTATACTGAGGAATTTCTCCCAATAATTTTAAGTGAATTTTACCTAAGTGTCCTAATCCAACAATTCCAACGTTCATTAATAGCTTTTTTTGCAAATGTAATATCTATTAAAAACTAATTGTTAGAAATCATTTTTTTATATTAAAACTGGATTGTTTATTATAATTAAGTTTATAGCATGTTACTTAATACAAATAAAGAAGACGAATATTTATACCAAGGAAAGAGGAAGCGATTGGTAGAGCAGTTAAAAGAAAAAGGAATTACGAGTCAGGCAGTTTTAAATTCGATTTTAAAAATACCCCGCCATTTGTTTTTTGATCAATCAACCGAGCGCCCAGCATTATTGGATCATGCTTATTCAGACAAAGCTTTGAAAATAGGGGCTGGTCAAACTATTTCTCATCCATTTACAGTGGCATTTCAGACAGAGAAACTAAACATTGTGAGAGGAGAAAAAGTACTGGAAATAGGAACAGGTTGTGGTTATCAAACAGCGGTATTATTAGAAATGGGAGCAAAAGTATATTCAATAGAGCGTCAAAAAGAACTCTTTGATAAAACTAAAGTGTTTTTGCCATTGTTAGGTTATAAAGGAGCTAAGTTGGTTTATGGGGATGGTTATAAAGGAATGCCTCAGTTTGCTCCGTTCGATAAAATTATTGTCACAGCAGCTGCACCGTATATTCCAGAAGAATTATTAGCTCAATTGGTTATAGGTGGGATTTTAGTAATACCATTAGGCGAGGGGGAAGAACAAGTAATGAATGTTATTGTAAAAAAATCAGCTACTGAGTATAATAAACAAGCTTTTGGGAAGTTTAAATTTGTGCCAATGCTCCAAAATAAATCACAATAAAATTCAAATTATTAACCGCGAGATGTTTATAATATAAAATTTGTACGAATTTGGCATTTTATATTTAATACTTACATTTGCGGTACCAAATTTGATATTGGTGTGCAACTTAATATCAGATAAAGTAAAAAAACAATTAAATTAAACTAAAAAAACAATTTATGAAAAAATCAGCACTAATGATTGCAATGGCATTTGGGGTAACCTCTGCTTTTGCGCAGCTTTCAACAAGAGAAAATGATGAGACTGTAATTAAATATGGTGCTAGACCAAAGGCTGGTGATATGGCTTTCGTTCTAGGAACATCTTTAGCTAACGACTCAGGTATGACCGCGAAATTATTTTCTGGTAATGCTTTACAATCAGGTAACATTTTAACTTACAAATATTACAAATCAGATGATATCGTAATCCGCGCAGGAATTCGTTTCATGAACAAAAACTTAACAGTTAAAGGTACAGGTGCTGACTCTTCAGCAGTTTACGCTCCGTCAACTGCAAATAATGGATCTGCTCTTTATGATAATTTTACTGATGTAAAAGATAAAACTGTTGAGAGAATGTATGAAATCGTTCCAGGTATTGAGAAGCATTTCGTAGCAGCAAATATTTTTGATGCTTATGTTGGTGCAGATTTATATTTAGGATTCGGTAGCGATAAATCTACAAAAAATTACACTTACGCAAATGGCGATAAAAACTTTACTAACAGAAAAACTAACACTACTAACGTAGGTTTAGGTGTTATTACTGGTTTTAATGTATTTTTAGGTCATTTACCTATGTCTATTGGTTTAGAATATGGATGGAATGCTAAATGGACATTTGGTGGAGTTACTAAAGTAAAACAAGAAGTTTCTGATGCTGCATCTAGCACTAGTTACTCTGTAACTTACAAAGAAGAATTAGCTAGTACAGCAGTAGGAGCAACTTCAGCAAAATACTCTAAATTAAAAAGAAGAGAATTTAATGCAAACACTAACCAAGATGTTAGAATTGTTTTACATATCTATTTCGCTAGATAATATTAATATAGTTTAGTAATAATAATTAAAAAGAACACATACATATGAAAAAAATATTAATATTAAGCACGTTTTCGATCTTGTTGCTTGCTAGTTCTTGTACTATGCGCAACAAAACGATTGCTGGTGCACAAATAGAAGCAAGAGTGAACTTTCAAAGTTCAGATTTGGATTATGTAGGTGAAGTAGCAGGAACAGCAACTCAGTATTATTTCTTAGGGATACCTTACGGTGGAAGAAGAAACCATACTGCAAGCACTGGTGGTTTATTAGGAGGTGTTACTCTTGATAGAGCTTATAATAATGCATTGTACGATGCGTTAAATCAAAAGCCAGATGCTGATTTCGTTTTACCTATTTCATCTGAAAGTACAACAAATCAAGCTTTTTTAGGAAGAAAAGTAACTTTAAATGTTAGAGCGAAAGCTTTCAAAATCAAAACTAAGTAAGCTAATTACTTTGTTAATAAAAAAAGACCTACATCAAAATTGATGTAGGTCTTTTTTTTAATTTTATGTGATTAATAATAAAAAAAAATGAAACAAATAAAACTTTCCCTTCTGGCCTTAATTTCAATTTTAGTTTTATCAACTATTTTCTTTAGTTGCAAAAAAGATGACAAAACTGCTCCTATTGTTTTAATCACTCCATCTCCACAGCATATTTACGCTAAAGTTGGTGATTTGATTACATTTGGAGTATCTGTAAGTACAACAGCTAGATTATCAAATGTTGTTATTAGAGCGCAGGTTGATAATGAGTTTCCAGTTACAGTTTTAGACTCTATAGTAACAACATCAGGTACAACATTTAATTTTTACTACCGTATACCAGCAAGTACCGAGGGAAAATCGATACTTGTAACATTTCAAGCAGTAGATGAAAATAGTATGACGAGCACTAATTTTAAAAGGATATATGTTAGTGCAGCAACTGTTAGTCAAGCAATAATATTAACCGAAACAGTAGGACATTTAATGTATTCCAACACATCTATTAATCACGATGCTTACAATTTAGAGTCTAATATCGGAGAATTTTCTTCCACGGCGGATACAGCTTCTAGAGATATTCAAGATTATTCTGGAGCTAATACAACACTATCAAAAGAGTGGAGATCACCTGCAGGAGGTAAATTTGTTTTATTTAATGGCTATGATTATGCCAATGCAACAGATTCTACAGCAATCAATGCTTATACTACAGGTATAAAGTATTCTGTATTATCTAATGTAGCAGTTGGCGATATCATTATTACTAAATTAGGAAGTGTATCAACTAGTAAATATGCTGTTATTAGAATTACTGATATAGTTGATGTAGCTGGCAAAGACAATGATTACTATGAATTTAAAATTAAAAAGTAATACTTCTCAATAATATAAAAAAAGCCTCGTTTGATACGAGGTTTTTTTATGGAATAAAGTAGCTTGTTAACATAAATATTACACGATAAATACTAAATTTGCGCCACTAAAAAACTATTAATATGTCAACAGCAGCTAACAAAGGCCCAATTTCTAAATTTGTAGAACATCATTATAAACATTTTAACGCAGCTGCTTTAGTAGATGCTGCTAAAGGATACGAAACACATTTAACCGAAGGTGGTAAAATGATGGTGACTTTAGCTGGTGCTATGAGTACTGCTGAATTAGGTAAGTCATTAGCAGAAATGATTCGTCAAGGTAAAATTGACATTATTTCTTGTACTGGTGCTAACTTAGAAGAAGATATTATGAACTTAGTGGCTCACAGTCACTACAAGCGTGTTCCTAATTACCGTGATTTATCTCCTCAAGAAGAGTGGGATTTATTAGAAAATCATTATAACCGCGTTACAGATACTTGTATTCCTGAAGAAGAAGCTTTTCGACGTTTACAAAAACACATTCATAAAATTTGGAAAGATGCTGATACAGCAGGTGAGCGTTATTTTCCACATGAATATATGTACAAAATTTTATTAAGTGGTGAGTTAAAGCAATACTACGAAATTGATCCAAAAGATAGTTGGATGTTAGCAGCAGCTGAAAAAAACTTACCTATCGTTGTTCCAGGATGGGAAGATAGTACAATGGGAAATATTTTTGCTTCTTATGTGATTAAAGGTGAAATTAAAGCTAGTACCATGAAAAGTGGTATTGAATACATGGCTTGGTTAGCGGATTGGTATCCAAAAAATAGCGGTGGAAAAGGAGTTGGCTTCTTTCAAATTGGAGGTGGTATTGCTGGAGATTTCCCTATCTGTGTTGTGCCAATGTTATATCAAGATATGGAAATGCATGACGTGCCTTTCTGGAGTTATTTCTGTCAAATTTCAGATTCAACTACTTCTTACGGTTCTTACTCAGGAGCTGTGCCAAACGAAAAAATTACTTGGGGTAAATTAGATATTCACACACCTAAATTTATTGTAGAAAGTGATGCAACGATTGTTGCACCGTTAATTTTCTCTTGGGTTTTAGGTTGGTAGTAAAAATAATTTTAAAACAAAAAAGCTTCGCTATTTAGCGAAGCTTTTTTGTTTCAAAATGTATAACCTATATTAATTGTTGCATTTAAACGAAGGCCTGCCGTTTGGTAATATGGCCCTATTTCAATTTGAGATCCTGTGCCTATTGTTCCACAAATAATAAGGTGTTTAGTTACTTGACTAATAATGCCATTATTAATAACAAAGGAATAGTGATTTCCAGTCTCTATTTTTGGTTCTTTTATATAATTATTACCATAATAGCTAGGATAATAACGGTAAGCGAATTGTGCGAATTGAAATCCAATACCAGTTACATACTTTAGTTTACCTATCTGAAGAGGATAAAAATTGACGTCAATTCCTGTGGTAAATGTTCGGTGAATATCTGTTCTGTGTAAAAAGGCACCTTGAGGTTTTAAAGTATAAGCGTCCATAAAGCTGACGCTGGCGGGGATTCTTATACCTACAATGTTTTTTCGGAAGATATACTCGTATGCAAATGCAATATGATTTTGAAAAAGTTTAGTTGGCGTAAAATAGATAATTGTCTTAGCTTTTGGATATTCAATTTTATCATAAGGGTTGATACTTTTGAATTTAGGATTAATGCTTGTCCCATCCTTAAATATAATTTGTGATAACTGATTTCTTTTGAAGTGAAGTAGGGGTAAATCTATATTATTAGGGAGTTTATAAATAACTTCTGATGTAGTTATTTCTGTAATAATTACAGGTTCTTTTTTTCCACTAAGGGTAATTAACGTATCTGTTTGTGCTTTTAGTTGAGAAATAAAGAAACAAGATAATAAAATAATTTTTTTAGTATAGATCATTCTAAGAAACGATTATATACAAAAAAAATTGCCCGATACTCGGGCAATTTTCATATTGATTTAATTAGATTATTAATCTTTTAATAATTCTCTGCTAATAACTAGTTTTTGAATTTCACTAGTTCCTTCACCGATAGTACATAATTTACTATCACGGTAATATTTTTCTGCTGGGAAATCTTTTGTAAATCCGTAACCTCCAAAAATTTGAACGGCTTCATTTGCATTTCTAACACATACTTCGGATGCGTAGTATTTTGCAAAAGCACCTTCTTTAGTCATTTTTTGGTGACGGTTTTTTAAGTCGGCTGCTTTGAATGTTAATAATTCAGCTGCTTCTAATTCAGTAGCCATATCAGCTAGTTTAAAGCTAATTGCTTGAAATTGGGCAATTGGTTTACCAAATTGCTCACGCTCTTTAGCATATTTTACTGAGCATTCGTAAGCACCACGCGCAATACCACAACTTAATGCTGCAATAGAGATACGTCCGCCATCTAATACTTTCATGGCTTGAATAAATCCGTCGCCTTCTTTACCCATCAATTGATCTTTGTGAACTCTGCAGTTATCAAAGATTAATTCAGCTGTTTCGCTAGCACGCATTCCTAATTTATTTTCTTTTTTACCTGATTTAAAACCTGGAGTTCCTTTTTCGATAATGAAAGCAGACATACCATGGCTATCCCCTTTTTCTCCAGTACGAGCAATAACAACTGCTACGTTACCAGTTATGGCGTGAGTAATAAAGTTTTTTGAACCATTTAATACATAATAGTCGCCATCTTTAACAGCGGTAGTAGCCATTCCACCAGCATCCGAACCGGTGGCTGTTTCAGTTAAGCCCCAAGCACCAATCCACTCAGCTGTAGCTAATTTTGGTAAATATTTTGCTTTTTGTGCATCATTACCAAAAGCTAAAATATGACCAGTACATAATGAGTTGTGAGCAGCCATAGATAAACCTATAGAACCACAAATTTTACTTAACTCGATAATAGCTGTAACGTATTCTGTATATGATAATCCAGAACCGCCGTACTCTTCAGGCACTACAACACCCATTAATCCTAATTCTCCTAGTTTTTTGAACACGTCTACAGGAAAAGTTTGTGCTTCGTCCCATTCCATCATTTTAGGATAGATATGTTCTTTGCCAAATTTGCGGATCATATCCGCTATGGCTTGTTGATTTTCGTTTATTTGGAAATTCATTCCAACATTTGGTTCTAATACTGCGCTAGACATGTGATATTGTTTGAGTGTATATTTAGTTTTTGTTTTCCGTTTAAAAATTCTAATCCTACCACGAAACTAAAGCCGCTTACATTGGCACCTTGTTGTTTTACTAAGTGCGCTGCTGCTTCAGCTGTTCCTCCAGTTGCTAGTAAATCGTCATGTATCATCACATTCCAACCTTTTTTTAGGCTGTCTGTGTGCATTTCAATTTTAGCGGTTCCATATTCCAATTCATATTCGTAGCTAATTGTTTTGTAAGGCAATTTACCTGCTTTTCTAATTAAAACAAACGGAACGTTCAATTTGTTTGCTAACAAGATACCAAATAAAAAACCTCTGCTTTCAATACCAACAATTGCATCTGGTTTAACCGAAATAGTGTCAATAAAACCATCTACAATTTCGTTACAAAGCGTTTGATTTTCGAAAATTGGTGTTATGTCTTTGAACATAATTCCAGGTTTTGGAAAGTCAGGAACATCTCTGACGGCTGATTTTATGTTGGTTTCTAAAGACATTTGTAGTAGGATTACAAACTTAATGAAATTTTGTTTAAAAGCACACAATTAAGTTAAATTAACAGTCTTGTTTTTGGGATTTTTGGATATAAAAAAGAGAATTAATTATGTCACCGCAAATCCGGGAATAAGCAGTCAATAATGAATTATGACTAAGTTTAATGCGTGCTTAGTCCTTTGAAAATAAATTTTAAAACAAGGTTGGTTTGCGGATATTAATTCTTAATTATTTTTCGAATTTCAGTTTTTCCGGAATTTCCAAACGAAACTTTTAATAAATAAATACCTGAATCATATTTGTTTAAATCCAAGTTTAAAGATTGATATCCAGCGTTTAATATTTGATAACTTGAATGAATTATCCCTCCATTATTGTTATAGATTTCAATTAAAATATTTCCTTTTTGTTTCATATTTACATCAAATTCAATATTTCCATTTGTTGGGTTTGGTCTAGGGGCTGAGATGTAATTGGTTAAATTTGAGTTATTGACAGAAATGGTATTTGAATATTCAGATGAATTATCGTTATAAAATAATTTTAATCGATAGTAGGTAACTTCTTCAAATGGCGTCATATCAAAAGTTGTATAATATTTGGGACTTTGACTTTCACCTGCGGCAGTAACATCTATAACAGATTCAAAACCTACACCATCTTTTGATTTTTCTAATTTAAAATGACTAGTATTTTTCTCACTCGCTGTTGCCCATTGAATTTTATTTTTCTCCTCTTCATTTCTTCCTACAAAGGTCATTAATTCAATTGGTAAAATTCCAGTAGCTGTCCAATTTGCAATAGAAAAACTACAAGCGTCGCCAGAGTTGCCGTCAATCATTAATATATAAGTGTTGCCTGCGGTTAAACCTGTAGCTGTTACTGTTCCAGTAGATGTGCTTCCTGGATTATAACAATTTGAAACTGATGAAAATGCATTACAGCATCCAATAGAATTTGTTGTAACACTAAAAACTTGAGCTTGAATACCCCAACCAGCAGAACATCCAGAAACAGAGGTAATTGGGAATGTTGCAGTCGCACTTGTTGCGACAAAACTATACCAAGAGTTGTTTTCTATGGAACCACAAAATACGCCAAAGTCAAGTTGAGTTTGATCAGCGGTATAAATCGAACAGGTTGTACTAGAAAAGGTGCCTCCGCCTTGGGTTAAGGTAGCTGGATTTGAGCAGAAATCGTTAGTAGCAGGATTTCCGCAAGCTCCCGTAGGAGGAGGAGTGGTAATACAAACACTAAAAGTGGTTGTTTGATTTGCTGTCGATGACCATGAGTAAACTCTAAGGTAATATGTTTGCCCAATTGTTAATCCATAAATAGCACTTGTATTTGGATCACTACATACTATTGGAGAGCCAATTGCTCCGCAAGTACCTGAATAAACAGAGTGATATAAATCTGTTGTTGAACCTGCAACGTTATTTAAAGTTATACTATGGCTAGTACTTGTTGCAACAAAACTGTACCACACATCATCATCAGCATTTCCACCACAAGTATTTGTTTGGGTAGATGCAGTAGCCCCATAAATTGTACCACCTACTAGCGACGAACATGTCAATCCTGAATTTGGAGTGACGCTATATGCACCTGTACAATTATCGTTGGCAGGCGGAGTAGGAGGGCAAACAATAGTAAAAGTAACATTTCCACCAGCTGTACTTTCTGGATCGAGTAAAATATAGTATTGAACGCCCGCAGTTAGTGACATTGGGGTGGCACTCGTTCCTGCTCCCGAAATATCGTCGATACATGTCCATCCAGTATTACTACATCCAGCAGACACTGCTTTGTATTGATAATCTATGTATGCAAAGGATGAACCTTGTTGTATGTTATAATTTCCTGATGTAGCTGGGGTGAAGGTGAATATTTTTTCGTAGCCTCCAGTGGTATATCCACAAGCTGATGTCCCATACAACCCTGTTCCAGAAGCAAATGTTGTGCTAATAGATGTGCCACATGATGCAACGTTAGTTGTTGTTGCACATGGATCTGGTGGGGTAGTTACACAAACACTAAATGTTGTATTAGCTCCACTAGTTGTACCATATGTATATACTCTAATAAAATAAGTAGTACCAATGGTTAAACCTGTTAATAAACTACTATTATTATCTTCACAAACAATAGGCGCACTTATGCTACCACAAGAACCTGAATATACAGAATGATATAAATCGGTATTATTTCCTGCAACACTGTTTAATGATAAACTATGAGTTGTACTTGTTGATACAAAGCTATACCAAACATCATCATCGTCATAAGTAGCATTACAGGTTGTTGTTTGAGCTGAAGCCGTAGCTGCGTTTAATGTTCCACCCGTTTGTGAAGTACATGTCGTACCTGCGTTTACAGTAACTGTGTAAGCGCCTGTGCAATCATCATTTGCTGGTGGGGCAGAACAAGTTCTTGAAATTGTAAATGTACCAGTTGTTGCTCCCGTTGTATAATATGCCACATATACATAGTAAGTGGTTCCGTTAACTGATGAAAATGTATAATTTTCTGTACCACCAGAACCAGCACCATCTGTGCAAGTAATGTTAGTTAAAGATCCGCAACTACCGCTAAAAATGTCAATCTCATGATCAAATCCTGAAGCGGCTGTCGAGCTAATTGTTGTTGATTGCCCATTACCTGTAAATGTGTACCAGACACCAAAAGCACTGGCGCATCCACTAGGTGCTGTTTCGCTTACTGCTCCAACAGTTGTTCCCGCTAAATTACTTGTTCCGCATGGTAAAGCAGTTGCTCCTGAGCAATCATCATTTGCAGGTGCAACTGGCGGGGCAGTGCAGGTTCTTGAAATTGTAAATGTACCAGTCGTTGTTCCCGATGTATAATAAGCAACGTATACGTAGTAAGTAGTTCCATTAACAGATGAAAATGTGTAGTTCTCAGTTCCACCTGAACCAGCTCCATCGGTACAGGTAATATTAGTCAGTGATCCACAACTTCCACTAAATACATCAATTTCATGATCGAATCCAGATGCTGCGGTAGAGCTGATTGTTGTATTTTGCCCATTTCCGGTAAATGTATACCAAACACCAAAAGCACTGGCGCATCCACTAGGTGCAGTTTCGCTAACTGCTCCAACTGTTGTGCCTGCTAAATTACTTGTTCCACAAGGTAAAGCAGTCGCACCTGCACAATTGTCGTTTGCTGGTGGTGGTGGTGGTGAGGTAATACAGCTCGTAAATGTGCCTGCATTACTACCATTAGAGTAACTGTGAACCCTGTAAAAATAAACGTTACCGATAGTTAGTCCAGTTAACTGAGCTATTTCAGCAGTTGCTCCTGAGGTAGCATCTCTGCAAACAATACTAGTTAAACCTGCGCAGGTTCCACTAAAAACTTGTAATACAACATCGCTCATTGTTCCAGGAGTAACGGTTACAGTGTGGGTAGTTGCTGAGGCTGTAAAACTAAACCAAACATCATCATCTGCGCCACTACCTGCACAAGCAGCCTGCGATTGTGATGCACCTACTGACGTTGCGGTAAAAGTTGTGGAACATGTACCGCCAGAGTTTACCGCTACAGAAAAAGCTCCTGTACAGTTATTATTGGCAGGCTGACCCACACTTTGGTGACAAAAAAGGAATATTAAACTTAGTATAAGTAATTTGAAAGTATTTATATATAATATCATTGATAAAATAGAGTTGTTGAGTGCAATTAAATAATATTTTTTAGTTATAAATTATTAATTATAGCTAATTATTGTGTTACTTTTTATAGAATACTTTTTTAAAAATTCTTCAAACTCAGATGCGTGTAGAAGTTTATTGTGAATAACAGTAAATGTTTTTTGTATTGTGTCAACTTCTGTTGATATTACTTTTTCTGGCCATCCACGAAGCTCTTTTTTTAACGCTCTTATTGTGTTTGAAGAATAGCTTGTTGTATTTATAATTAAGGTTTTAGTACTTGTACTCAACATATTTTGAAAACGTTGTGTCTCTTCTTGTTGAGAGCTACTTATTTGAGAATATATTGTTTGTGAAATTAGAGTACACAAACAAATTAAAAAAAACTTTTTCATGAGTTTTATAAATTGAAAATTGTAAATTTTATGTAACTAAATTACTAATTTTCTACAGATTTCTCAAATTCAACAACTGCTTTTTGTGGAATGTAGTTAATAAACTGAACTAGGTAAAATTCACTCATTGAGTATCATGTTTTACTCTAGAAAAGTATAGTTTTGCTAGTTTAAATGGATTTAAATTTAATCATCAAGTTTTCAACAAAATACTGCTTTGTTTAATTTTTTGTACGTCAGGGATTTTTATCTTTTCATAAATAGAGCTTATGAATTGATAAATAGTTATTTGTCTATTCTTAATAACAAACAAAAAGTAAACGATGGAAAATTAATCATCGAATAATAATAATATATCTTTAATACGAAAAATCCCAACCTACTTTAGAGGATGGGATTTTGTTGCGGGAGTTAGCTAACTCTTGGAATTCAAAAAAGTAGGAAAGCTTTTAATAATAAGTAGCTCTTCTTACTTCAGCAATATGTTTACTGAAACGAATTACTTGACGAGTATAACCATATTCGTTATCATACCATACATATAATACAATGCTCTTTTTATCTGGAGATATAATAGTAGCATTACTGTCAAATACAGAAGGACAAGGATTACCAATGACATCAGATGATACTAATTCGTTGCTGAAAGCATATTGAATTTGTTCTACTAAAGCACCGTTTAAAGCATATTTACGAATGATTTCGTTTACTTCATCACGAGTTACTTCTTTATTGATATTTAAATTTAAAATAGCTAATGATACATTTGGTGTTGGTACACGAACCGAGTTAGCGGTAAATTTACCTGCTAAGTGTGGTAATACCTTTTTCAAAGCGCTCTCCGCGCCAGTTTCGGTAATAACCATGTTTAAAGCTGCTGAACGACCACGACGGTATTTTTTGTGGTAGTTATCTAATAAGTTTTGGTCATTCGTATATGAGTGAACTGTTTCAATATGTCCTTTTTGAATTCCTAATTCTTTATCAATTACATAAAGTATTGGCATAATAGCATTAGTAGTACAAGAAGCTGCAGAGAAAATTTGTCCGTTTTTAACGTCAACTGTTTCATGGTTAATACCGTGAACAACGTTTGGTACATTCCCTTTTGCTGGAGCTGTTAATAATACTTTACTTACACCTTTTGCTTTTAAGTGACGACTTAATTCTACATCGTCTCTAAAAACACCCGTGTTATCAATAACTAAAGCGTTATCAATACCATAAGCTGTATAATCTACATCTTCAGGATTTTTTGCATCAATCATATGAACCGTATGGCCGTTAATGATTAAGGCTTTATTTTCTAAATCTTCGATAACTGTTCCAGGGAAAACACCATGAACAGAATCTGTGCGCAATAAATCGGCACGTTTAATAATATCATCATCACTGCTACCACGAGTTACAATAGCGCGTAAACGCAATTGCTCACCTTTACCAGCTTGAGAAATTAACTCACGAGCTGCTAAACGACCAATACGTCCGAAACCATATAATATAACGTCTTTAGGAGTAATAGTTGTTTTTGCACCAATTAAATCTTTCAATTTATTTGCAATAAACTCATCCACAGATTTGAAGTTTGCAATTTCTTGTTGGTACTCAAATGCTAATTTTCCAATATCAATTCTAGACGGACAAACATCTGCATTGTTAATAGCAGTTGCAATTGCTAATGTATCATTTACAGAGATTGTTTTTTTGACAATATTTTTAGCATATAAATGTAAGTTCATCATTTCACTTACACTTCTATCTACTAATTGATTTCTGAATAAAATTAATTCAATAGATTTTTCGAACCATAATTTTCCGATAGTTCCAATTAATTCAATCGCTGCTTTCTCTTGAACAATCCAATCGTTTAGTTGCGTTTGGTAAGCTGCATTTGCTGTTTCTTTGGTTTGCATAGTTTATTTTTGTTTTGTTATTTGTTTTTTGATGTTGGAATTTTTTTTCTAATACCTCTTATTTAAATACCAACAACCTATTTATTAATCTTCATCATGCCCATAATCTTCTGGGATTTCGTTATCATCATCATTATCCATATCATCATCATCTCCTCCAAATTCATCTTCCTCTTCACCAACATCTTCTCCTTCTTCACCTTCCAAATGATTTAAGTCGCCTTCGTCAATTCCTACAGTATCATTTTTTATTGCTTTGTAAATTTCGCTTTCATCTGCAATTTCCGGATCGTTTAACATCGTTGCCATTTGTTGATCAGCAGTTAATTCACCTTTTGCCATTTGTGCTTGCTTGTATTGTTTTGGCGGATTACCAATAGATTTTACGCAAGCAGGGTAAGTACCTTTTGGATTGTCGGGTAAAATTTTCATTAACTCAATACAAAATGCCCATTTTACAGCGGGGTCAAATACATACATAAAACGCTGACGCGGACTATCAATGTATTTAGCAATTTTTGTTTTTGACATTAGATTTTTAGGAGAAACTCCCTTACGAACTTCATCGGCATCTAATGGTAAATCTTCTTCTCGTAATGTAATTTCTTGATCTTTTCTCCAGTAATCATCGCTAACAAAAAAAGCTGCCGCATGTTTTTTATCAAACTTGTAAGCATCTTGTATAGCGTTATGAAAGTCCTCGAAGGTTTGTCCAGATAGGATTTCTATTTCTCGATAAATGTCTTCGTTATCTTCTATAAATAATTTAAATTTATATACTGCCATTTTATTTTTATTTAAAGTTTAGTGAGTTTTTGAATACGCACTATTTTTTAATTTGTTTTTGTTACGATAGCATTATTACCATCAAAATTAAAATTCCAACCTTGTTCAAATATTTTCGGTAAGTAGCGTTTATATAATTTCAAACGCGCATTGCCTTTAATTTTATTTATTTTAGTATCCGCTGGATTGGAGTGTTGTTCTTCATCATCTCTATCAATAGCATGAAATTCGTAGATGTTTACTTTAGTATGTTGTTCCATAAAATCTTTAATGATTTTTACAATGGTATTCATCACACGATAAACTTCACCTCTGTTAGTGGTTACATATTCTTCGCCTTCAAACTCTTCATTAATAACTCCAAATACAATAGTAGAGTGGAGGATATTATCTTGTCTTCTTCCAAAACGAACTTCGTAACGCAAGCCAGATGATGTATTAAAATAATACACACCAGCACTTTTAATGGGTGGAAATTCAATTGGAAATATGGAAGAGCTTTCTGGCATATAGGGTTATGCTAAAACGTTGCTTGATTGTTTTTTAAATCGCTCAGCTAAAACTAAATCTTTGGTACCTCCTGAGTAATCATAAAATCCTTTTCCGCTTTTCACACCTAAATGTCCAGCAGTTACCATATTTACTAATAACGGACAAGGTGCATATTTTGGATTGCCATATCCATCTTGCAATACTTTTAAAATATTTAAGCAAACGTCTAACCCAATAAAGTCAGCTAACTGCAATGGACCCATTGGATGAGCCATTCCTAATTTCATTACCGTATCAATTTCTTCAACGCCAGCGGTCCCTTCATGTAAAGTAATGATAGCTTCGTTGATCATTGGCATTAAAATTTTGTTTGCTACAAAGCCTGGGTAATCATTAACTTCCGTAGGAATTTTATTTAATTTTTTTGAAGTCTCCATAATTAAGCTACATACTTCGTTGCTAGTTGAATAGCCACGAATTACTTCAATTAACTTCATCACGGGAACTGGATTCATAAAATGCATTCCAATTACTTTGTCTGGACGCTTAGTAACAGCTGCTATTTGAGTAATTGAAATAGAAGAAGTATTACTAGCCAAGATCGTGTTTGGAGGGCAAATCTCGTCTAATTGTTTAAAGATAGAAAGTTTAACATTTACGTTTTCGCTAGCGGCTTCAACAACTAAATCAGCGTTTTTTGCACCATCTTCTAGTTTTGTAAAAGTTTTGATGTTAGCTAATGTCGCTGCTTTGTCTGCTTCAGTAACGGTTCCTTTTGCCACTTGTCTATCAATATTTTTTGCAATAGTTGCCAAAGCTTTTTGTAAGGCAGGTTCGCTAATATCTACAAGGCTAACTGAATAGCCAAATTGAGCAAATACATGAGCAATACCATTTCCCATAGTACCACTTCCTATAACTGTAATATTTTTCATATTGTTTAGTTTTTGAATAGATGCGAAAGTAAGATTTTCCCTTTATTTCCGAGCCGTAAATCTAAAAACGGTAAGTCATAAATACAAATAGAGTTTTAAACCTTTTATTAATGTGTATTTGATAACTTATTTTTTTATTTTAATTAATTTAAACCTATATATTTGTCAAAATTATCTTGATTTTAGAACAATTAACTTATAAATAAACACTATGAATTTTCCATCAGAATTAAAGTACACTAAAGACCACGAATGGGTTCGTGTAGAAGGTAATGTAGCAACAATTGGTATTACTGATTTTGCTCAAAAAGAATTAGGCGATATCGTTTATGTAGATGTAACTACAATAGGCGAAACAGTTGCTAGAGAAGAGATTTTTGGTACAGTGGAAGCTGTTAAAACAGTATCTGACTTATTTATGCCAATTTCTGGTAAAGTATTAGAAATGAATAAAGATATCGATTCAGCTCCAGAGTCTGTTAATACAGATCCTTATGGAAAAGGTTGGATGATTAAAGCAAGCATTGATAATGAAGCAGAATTAGCTGATTTGTTGTCTGCAGATGCTTATAAAGCTTTAATTGGAGCTTAATATACAACTAAATTGCACTTTAAAACCTTCTGTTTATCAGGAGGTTTTTTGTTTATAATAATCTGTGTAAATCTGCGTTATCCTTGTCTTCCGACAGTTATCTGCAGTAAAACCTTATGATAAAAATACTTCTGAAATATAGTTTCCTGGCAGCCATATCATGGACCATTATTATTTTTGTATTATGCTGCACGCCGGGTAAATATGTGCCAACGGCCCATTGGTTAGAATTATTGAGTTTTGATAAGTTTGTTCATGCCAGTATCTTTTTTACTTTAACTTTTTTATGGCTTTTAGTTGGGTTTAAAAAAAATAAGTTGTCTTTAAGTTTTATGATTTTTATCATCATTGCATGTATAGGGTATGGTGGTTTATTGGAAATGATGCAAGCAACAGTTTTTAGTCAAAGAAGTGGTGATTGGCTTGATTTTATTGCTAATAGTTTTGGATGCTTGATGGGCTTGTGGTTTTTTAGAAAAAACAAATACAGATTAAACTTTGCTAATTAAATTTAGCATTCCTATTTCTGTAAAATCAAACTTTCAAAACTTTTTAACTTTCAAAACTTTTAAGCCTTTATAATAGTAAATTCGTACTCTCAAAAAACAATAAAATTATGTCAACTACAACCGAACATATCAAATGCCTTATCATTGGCTCTGGTCCCGCAGGATATACTGCAGCTATATACGCATCTCGTGCTGATTTAAAGCCTGTATTATATACAGGTTTAACACCTGGCGGACAATTAACAGAAACCACTGAGGTAGATAATTTTCCTGGCTACCCGAAAGGAGTTACTGGACCTGAATTAATGGAAGATTTAAAAGCTCAAGCAGAGCGCTTTGGAACTCAAGTTCGTTTTGGATTAGCTACTAAAGCTGATTTAAATGCTTCTCCAAAACGTATTTGGATTGATGAAACTACTGAGATAACAGCTGATACCGTAATCATTTCAACAGGTGCATCTGCTAAATGGTTAGGTTTAGAAAATGAAACCCGTTTGCGAATGAATGCTGGTGGAGTTTCGGCTTGTGCTGTTTGTGACGGTTTCTTTTATAAAGGCCAAGAAGTAGCAATCGTTGGAGCAGGGGATACTGCTGCAGAAGAAGCTACCTACTTATCCAAATTATGTAAAAAAGTGTACATGATTGTACGTAAAGGTGAAATGCGAGCTAGTAAAGCCATGCAACACCGTGTAACAAACACCGAAAACATTGAAATGGTTTACAATAGCGAAACTCATGATATTTTAGGGAAAGAAATGGTAGAAGGAGTTGTTGTTAAAAATAATTTAACCAACGAATTACGTACTTTAAATGTTACTGGTTTTTTCGTAGCTATTGGTCACAAACCAAATACGGATATTTTTAAAGGTCAAATTAATATGGATGAGTTAGGATATATAGATGTAATTGCTGGCTCAACCAAAACTAATATTGAAGGGGTTTTTGCGGTGGGTGATTGCGCTGACAAGACATACCGCCAAGCAGTAACTGCTGCGGGAAGTGGTTGTATGGGTGCTTTAGATGCAGAACGTTATTTAGCAGCTTCAGGAAAACATTAATAATTTAACGTTTATTTTACCAGATTTTTTACTATTTTGCACCAAAATTGCATTTAGACCAATTATGAATTTTTATAGATTAACATATTTTATTTTAGTATTAGTAGCATCAAATGTCGCTTTTTCACAGTCTTTTACCAGTCAAGTTGCTCAATTAAAACGTTATACGCCTGCAGAAATTATTGACCCTGATTTTGGTATCATTAGATATAATAAATTAGTGCCAATGATGGGAGGCGATTCTTTGAGATATACTAAAGATGGTTATAACGCTCAAAATTGGCAAGAGGATTTTTATGTAAGTGGTAAATTGTTACATAAAGGATTTTATGCTGATGGTTTTATCAAAGTATTTAAAAACTATTACGAAAATGGACAAGTAGAACGTTCTTTTTCTAGTACTGATTTGAAGCATAGTAAACTTGAAATTTTTTATGATGATGGAAAATTAAAATCATCAATTAATTACTACGAAGGAAATCCTCAAAATCAATATGATTTTTTTAGAAATGGAACACCAGAGTATATTGAGGAAAATGATAAAAATATTGAATTTTTATATAAACGTAATTCATTTTATGAGAACGGGTTACCTGCTTCTATGTTTGAATTAGTAGATAAAAAATCAAAGAAATACATCAAGAAAGAGTTTTACGAAAATGGTAGATTAAAAGAAGAAGGATCTATGATTTTTAGAAAAGATTTAGGGGATTATCAAAAAGATGGACCTTGGACTTATTATGATGAAAAAGGTAATACTACTAAAACGGAAACCTATCAAATGGGAGAGAAACAATAATTTAGTATAAAACATAAAAAAGCGATTCAAATGAGAGTCGCTTTTTTTGTGGGTTTTAATGTTTGTTTTTTTTACAATCTGGGAATATCACAATATCACATAAGTCGGGTAAGTCTTCTATATGACCTTCTTTATCTTCCGCTTTAATATTCATTAAACAAATTTTTGTGGCAAATTTCTTTTTCTTGGTTAAGAAGTCGATTGTTTTTTGGGGAAATGTGTTTCCTTGAACAGATGCTTGTCGAGCTACATTATCCTCTTTATAAAATATGGTAAATGATTTAATGGCTTGTTCGTGAGGATTGCCATATCTATCGAAAGCAATTACTTTATATTCTGTATCGTCAAAAGCCGCTTTAGCAAATAGTTTTTCTTTTTTTACTTTAATTGTTTGCACTTCTTCCTTTTCTTGAGAAAATGAAATGCTTGATAAAGATAAAAAAGCCAGTAGTAATGATGTTTTCAATTATTGAGCGCTTAATTTTTGTTTGATTAATTCTTTCGCATCATTGATGGTAATCTCATTGATTTCTTGAATTTATTTAACATCTCTAAAGCTGTTTTCAAAGTAGACTCATCAATTTCTGCTTCCATTTCTTGTATAACGGTAAAGGCTTCAAAAGATACAAGAAAGTTTTCGTGACCAATTAATTCAATAAATACGAGGTAATCTTTACTGAAATCAAGTCCAGTTTCCCAGCAGGCAGCAATTAATAAAGCTTTTTGATCTAAGTTCTTAGTTTTAGCAATTGCATTTAAAATAAATGATTGCGCATTATTTTCTTTTAAAGCAATAAGTGCTTCGTCTTTTTCTTCACGAGTAGATTTACTGCTGACTAAAGCAGTAACATAATCGGCATTACTAGTGTCTTTTTTACTCATGCCTTCGCTACCAATAATAATGGTGGCGTATTCTTTTTCATCAAATAATTTAGCAGGATCAATTTCTGGAACAATATCTCCTTTTAACTCTTCAGGTAATAAATCGTCTAGTTCGTTTTCTTCGTTATTTTTCATATCGCAAATTTACGGTTTTGATAGCTTACAAACTCATCATATCTTTTAATTTAACTGCTTGACGGCGAGAAATTTCGATTTCTTGTCCACCTTTTAATTTTACCATTAATCCTCCGTTAAACCATGTTTCAATACTTTCTACCCAGCTTAAGTTTACAATGTGTTTACGGCTTGCTCTAAAAAATGTTTTTTCATCTAGGCGTTCTTCTAAGCTATTTAAACTTCTTAAAATTAACGGACGGAAATTATCAAAGTACACACGCACATAGTTTCCTTCGCTTTCAAATAAACGAATATTGCTTAAACGCACAAACCATGTTTTTTCGCCATCTTTAATAAACACCTGATCGTTTTCGGTTAAGGGAGTGGTGTTTTCTTTTTTCTCCGAAGTTTCTTTGAGAGTTAATTTTTTGATGGTTTCAGCTAAGCGCTCTGGTGATACTGGTTTTAGTAAATAATCATAAGCATTTACTTCAAAAGCCTTAATTGCGTATTCATCGTATGCGGTTACAAAAACTACATCGGGTAGGGCAGATACTTCTTCAATTAATTCTAAGCCTGTTTTACCAGGCATTTGAATGTCTAAGAAAATAACATCAGGATTTAACTCTGCAATTTTTTCTTTAGCAGACTGCGCATTGTTACACTCTGCAATCACTTCAATTTCTTTATGAACTGCTAATAAATTTTTTAATTCCTGACGCGCTAAGCGTTCGTCATCAATAATAATTGCTTTCATATGTCGTTTTTTTTATTGTTTTTTAGTTGTAATATGGTTTATTCAAGTTGTCTTCATTCATATTTCAATTTTGGAAACATGAATAATTCATTTTTTAGGTTTATGTTTTTATAGTTATTTCACTGATGACATTTTTATCATCTAAATTTTTAAGATTAAAGCTTGCTTTCTTTCCAAACAATAATTCTAAACGATTTGTTGTATTAGCTACACCAAAGCCCGAATCTGTTTTAGTAACATCGCCTAATTGACCTGTATTAATAATTTCTATTTTAAAACCTGAGTCTGTTTTTAAACTCACAATAGAAATATTTCCACCTTCTGGATATTTACCAATCCCATGTTTAATGCCATTTTCCACTAATGTTTGAATCATCATTGGTGGCACGTTTAAAGTTAAGGTTTGAGGATCAATATCAAAATTAAAATGTAATCGTTCTTCAAATCGGATATGCTCTAATTCTAAATAATCCTTGACAAGTGCAATTTCTTCTTCTAACGAGATGTATCTATTTTTATGCATCATTAAAGTGTTACGCAAAATATTTGATAATTGAGTAATGGCAATTTTCGCTTTTTTAGGATCTTCGTCAACTAATGCTCTAATGCTGTTCATGCTGTTAAACATGAAGTGAGGGTTTAATTGTGATTTTAATTTATTAAGTTCTACTTCTTTTGAGTTAGCTTCTAATCGAAGATTTTGAATTTCTGTTTTTTTATAGTTATCAAAAAAGTGAAATCCGAAATAGATAACCGACCAAATAACAAATATCAATACCAAACTTAATATTTTTGAAGTGGCTGCTAGTAAGTCGATAGACTCAGAGTTACTGCTGAAGATATTGACGATACTAATATTGATAATAAAAAATAGGATCGACATCACTAAGGATGCAATTAGTATTAATGGGATTTGAATTAATAAACTAAAACGTAATACATTAAACTTTAATATTAGGTAACGATAAGCGTGTGTAATAGTAATACCCAGTGGCAACCAGATTAAAAATAATAAGATGTCTTTTAAATTGGTATTGTAACTTAGTTTAAAAAAAATCAAATTAATAGCAGCATATAAACTCCAGCCAATAAATTGACAATTCCAATATATGTTGTGTTTTTTACTCATTTTTTTAGATTAAAAAGTATTAAGATCAAAGTATCAAGTGATGATAATCTTAGAACATAATACTTTCTAGTTTATTCCCAACCATGTTTTTCTAGCTATTACTTGTTGTTCGGTTGCTGATTCATTAATATCAATAACATCAGTATCGGTTACTTTAACGGGTTTTACTTTTGCTTTCAATTTTTTAATAGTTTCGCTTCCTTTTTTATCTTTTCTTAAAACTTCAATTTCTAATTTGTCGCCTGTTTTAGCATTTTGCATATAACCTCCTAACACATCTTTGATATTATCTAAAGTTAGTTTTCTGTTATTAAAAGTTATGATTTCATCCCCTTCTTTAAATTTTAATTTCTTTCCAAAAGCATCTAATTTATCAGTATTTACAACTACTAAATGATTGGTTTGAGGATTATATCCCACTGAAATGCCTCCTAAAGTAATTTGTTCGCTTTCAACTTTTTCAGCATAATTTAAACCAACCATGGCAAACATATCTTTATAAGGTAATGGTTTATTGCCAGCTACGTGATTATCTAAAAAGTAACGTATTTCTTTATACGTTAATTTTTCAATATCATTAAATAAATCTTCATCATTAAATGATTTTGTTTTGCCATATTGTTTCGCTAGATCTTTCATTAACTCTTGTGTTCCGTATTTTCCGTTGCTGTAATAACGCAATTGAATATCTAAACACATACCAATTAATGCACCTTTTTCATAAACGTTGTTGTACTGTTTTTTGTATTTATCAAGTGCATATTTACTCATTACGGTAAACGGAAGAGTGTCAAGATAATTCTCGCGATTGTTTTGCATTTTTTCTACCATAATTTCAAAAAAGGCATCATATTCGATTAAGCCCGTTTTTACTTGCATGTGATGCGCTGCATATTCTGTTAAGCCTTCGTATAACCAAAGGTGTTTACTCATTTTTGGATTATTAAAATCAAACTCTCCTATTTCTTTTGAGTGAATACTTAAAGGAGTAACGATATGAAAAAATTCATGAGCGGCAACATTTCTTACTTCTTGAGCAATAACTGAGGTGTCAGCTTCGGGTAAAAAGTAAAAAGAAGAGTAGGAATGTTCTAATGCTCCTGATGCACCACTTAACGACGCTTTATCTGTAAAGTAAAATAAGAAAGCATATTTATCAATTGGTAATTCTCCACCTAAATATTCAGCTTGAGCAAATAACAATTCTTTTAAATTACGAGCAATAAAATCAGACGTTAAAACTTTGTTGGGAGAATAAACAGAAATTAATATTTGCGATTTTCCAATATATACAGTAGCAGTATCAGGCATGGTATACATGATAGGGGAATCAATTAAGGCATGGTAATTAAAAATGGATAATACATCTTTTGTATCTCCACTTTTTAAATCTGTCATGCTTGTAGAAGCATAAAAACCTTTAGGTTTTGTAACTTCTAAAATAAAATTGGTTTCAATTTTATTTTTAAAATAACCAAAAAAGCAATGTGTGTTTAACGAAAAATTTTTGCCTTCTTCAATATTACTTCCTCCTGGTTCAAATACCACTTTCTCTTTAATATCAGTGTCCCAACTATCTTCTACATCATAACTAATTTCTTTAATAGCATTTGCAGGCGATAATTTATAAGAGTTTTTATCTAGGATTTCAATTTTGATAGTTTGCCCATCTTTTCCTTCTACTTTAAAATTAGAAACAAATCTCCCAAAGTCATACACATCATAAGTGCCTGGTACCATGGCAGGAAACATAAATATAGTTTCGTTATCGGCAATATCTGGTGGTGTTAACCTTATCGTTAATTTATCGTTTTTAACAGCGGTTAAATCAACATAATAATGGTAATCTCCATCAGCAAAAGCTTGATTGATAGAGAACAGAGTTGTAAGTATTAAAAATGCTTTTTTCATATAATGTTGATTATCGAATTAATAATTTCCAATTGGAGAGTTTGTATTTTTTGAATAAAATGAAAAAACAAATAGAGGCCATCACTATCCACGTAATAAATTCTCCTCCTGGATTTTCGGAGGATGTATAAAAAATGGCATCGGTTTGTAACACTGAATTTTTTGAGCAAACTAATAAACTCGACATTAAGTTATTTGCACAGTGTATTCCCATAGCTAGTTCAGCTCCTTCATCCAATAAGGTTAAAACTCCTAAAAAGGCACCAAAAAATATGTAGTAAGGCATCATAATTAATAAACCATGTGCCTTAGCTTCAGGGTTGGAGGCATGCATTAATCCAAATAAAACAGATGTAATGATTAGTGGTGCAATACCATTTTTAAAAGCTAAGCCAAAACCCTGCATTAAATACCCTCTAAAAATTAGCTCTTCCGTAGCTGTTTGAATGGGAATAAAAATAACCGCCACAACTAATAAAACAGCGAAATTTCCTGCGTCAAAGCGTATTTCTATTTCTTCGGGAGAAGTAAGATAAGATACTAGCGTAAGAATTAAAATTAATACAGCCCAAATACCAAATGAAAAAAAGTATCTATTCCATCTAATTTTTTCAAATCCTGTAATGATAGAAGACAGGGGCTTTTTTTGAACGAACTTTAAAGCCAGCCATAAGAATAATAGTGTAAACACAAACATTCCCATCATTAATGCTAAGAGCAATGATTTGTTAATGCCTATTTTTTCGGGGTTAAATAAAATGTTGGGATTCTCTGAAATATCAGTCATGCTAAAGCCATGATTCATTGCCATAGTTACTAATGGAACCATCATAATTAGTTGGAAAAATAAATAGCCAAAAAATGCAGCTACTATTCCCAATAAATAATGCCAAAATTCATTTTTACCAGTAACGTATCCTTTAATTAAAAAAAGGTTGTTAAATGGGAATGGATTTGCTGGTTTATCTGAGCTATTTTCTTGAAGTTCCATACTATACAAATTTATCATTTTTATGGTTTTATGGGTATTTAATACACCAATGGTTTATTAGTCAATTTATCGGTTTATTTTAAACTCAATTGATTTAGGTAATATGAGGAATATCAGAGAATAAGAACTATTTCAGTTATTATAATCTTTTATATTTGCAGCATGATTTTATTACGATTTAGCATTATTGCCTTATTCTTTGCATTTATATTCTCTTCATGTGGAAGTGAATTGCCTAATAACGAAAAAGTTTTAAAAGAACCTTCTACAATTGAAGACTTAGGAGAATTGTTATTTCACGATTCTATTTTATCAAGAGGTGATCAGGTGAGTTGCGCCTCTTGCCATAAACCAGAATTTGCTTTTGCAGATAATACACCAGTTAGTTTTGGTGTGGATAGTTTAAAAGGTGATAGAAATACGCCAAGTGCAATGAACCAGTCGGCTCGTAACTTTCAGTTTTGGGATGGAAGAATGGAGACTTTAGAAGAGCAAGCGGCAGGACCAATTGAAAACCCTGTGGAAATGGATATGCCTTTATCATTTGCTGTTGAAAAATTAAATAAACACTCTCAGTATAGAAAATTCTTTATTAAAATTTTCGGACATCCAGCGGATAAAAAATCGGTGACAGATGCCATTGCGGCTTTTGAAAGAACTTTAGAAACAAGTGATACTCCTTTTGATAATTACACTAGTGGAAAAGATACTACGCAATTTTCGGCTTCAGCAAAGCGTGGACAACAAATTTTTAATGTAAAAGGCAAATGTTTTGATTGCCATTTTGGACCAGATTTTACTAACGATTTTTTTAGAAATATTGGTTTATTCAATGGTAAAGATTTAAATGATAGCGGCCGTTTTGAAGTAACTCGCAATCCAGAAGATATTGGCAGATTCAAAACCCCTGGTTTAAGAAATATTGCCATGACAGCACCTTACATGCACAATGGTATGCACAAAACGTTAAGAGAAGTGATAGATTATTATAATGAACCAGATAAGTTTATTAGTAACTCAGTAAACAGAGATACGTTATTAGCCAAGCCTTTGGGTTTAACTGAGCAAGAAAAGAAAGATTTAGAAGCTTTTTTAAATTCGCTGACAGATGCTCGTTTTATAAAGAAGTAGACTTTTGCTAATTATTTTTTTGGCGTGTTTGGCGGGAGCCAAACCGGGCTGCCGCTTCAATCTTTTTTGCGAAGCAAAAAAGGATTTCCGTTTGCATCCCTCACGCATAGATTCAATCTATCAATTTGGAATTTATGATGGCATTTAATTCACGCGTTAAGGATTGAAGTGGAAATCCTTTTTATGAGGCATGAATAAAAAGATTGTAACGAAAAGCCTGACCCGACGTTAGGAGGGTAACGCCCTGAAAAATTTAAATACTAATTTTTATTTTAATTACTTTTTCAGTTTCATCAGTTAACTTACATCTATCATCCATGCGGTAGCCAACAACCCAAACAATATGCTCTTTACTTTCCAAAATCCAAGTAGCTTCCTTTTCAAATAAAGATAGTTTTTGATCTTTAAAAAAATCGCTCAGCTTCTTAAAACCATTTAATCCCAAGGGTTTAAACTTGTCGCCTTGTTTCCACTTTCGGAGCGTTAATGGGAATAAATTATCTGAGAAGGCAATCGTAATTTCATTTTTATCTTTAGAAAATTCTCTGTGAGAAGTTTCTTCAAAATTTAATTTAATTGGTAAATGAGCCGTATCAGAAATGGATTTAATAACGAATACTTTTTCAGATGGTTCTTTTTCTATTGTCTGAACAATAATATACTTTCTATCCACTACTAATTGATGTGTGGAAGAAGAGAATTGTTTTCCTGTCATTTGTTTGTTAGTTATTAAAACCTCTGTTAATTGCTGTATTTGGCTTGTTTTAAAGTTTTTGAGGTATAGCCATTCAAATAATAACGTTTCTTTTTGTGCTTCTTGCAACAATAAATTTATATCAATAAAGAGCTGATTGTTATCTTCTTTACAAATGATTTTAAATTTTTGATGTGCAAATTCAGCAACAATATCAGCAGATTGTTTGAAGAATTGAATTGAAGTTGCGAATGTTTCTTCTAAAGCTGGATTCAGTTTTTTTAATTCAGGAATTATTTGATGACGAATAAAATTACGCTTGTATTTTATTTCTTGGTTACTACTATCTTCTCTGAATACTAATTTATTTTTTATTGCGTAATCTTTAATCTCATCTTTAGTAGCAAATAAGAGTGGCCTCACAATATCATGTTGCTTTTCTGGAATGCCCTGCAATCCTTTAATGCCAGTGCCTCTTATTAAATTAACAAACACCGTTTCCACATTATCATTAGCATGATGTGCTGTTAAAATATAATTAAATCTATGCTCGGCTTTTAATGATTTGAACCAATTGTATCGCAATTCGCGAGCGGCCATTTGAATAGATAATTTATGTTCTGCAGCATAGGCCTTTGTGTCAAAGTAAATCACATGAAATTTCGTGTTAATAGACTTGGCAAAGTTCTCGCAAAATGCCGTATCATCTTTTGCTTCCTGACCTCTTAACTGAAAATTGCAATGCGCTAATTCAATGTTATAGCCTGCTTTATGCAATAAATCTGCTAGCACTACTGAATCTACACCGCCACTAAAAGCTAGCAATAGTTTATCCGTTTTGTTTAAAAGCGTATTTTTATTGATATTTACTTCAAATCGTTTAAGCACATTTCAAATTTACATTTATTATGGCAAAAGTGAAACATAATCCAGATGCAGCAACTTTAATTGACAAAGGTATTTCAGAATTAGAACCTTTTGCTCAAGTGATATGCAAGCGCTTAAGAAAGATTATTTTAAGCGCTGACCCTGAATTAATTGAAGACTGGAAATGGGGACCAAACTATTACTTAAACGGAATGGTTTGCGGTTACTGGGGTTTTAAAAAGCATGTGAGTTTTGTGTTTTTTCAAGGTTCTTTGCTTAAAGACAAGAAAAAGATTTTGCTAGAAAACCCAGGAAACGTGCATAATCGCCATATTAAGTTTACGGATGTTAAGCAAATTGACGATAAAGTAATTTTAGAATATTTATTTGAAGCTATCGATAATAATAGAAAAGGATTGAAAATAATTGAAACTAAAGACAAAACCATAATAACTCCTGATGATGTTGTTAAGGCATTTAAAAAAGCAAAAGTCTTAGCGTATTTTGATTCTTTAGCATTCTCACATCGAAAAGAATATGTTCAATGGATTGAATCCACAAAAAAGAAGAAACTAGAACAAAACTCATTGAACAAGCAATTGAGAAATTGCTTGATAAACAAATGATACACGATAAGTATAAGAAGTAGATTTTTTTATTTTGAGTTGTTGGGCGTGACCCTGCGGGTCAGGCTTTACACTACAATCTTTTTATTCGTACCTCATAAAAAGGATTTTCGTTACAATCCCTCACGCATAAGTTACGTTCGAAGTGTAAATTCCGAATATTGAAAATGAAACTCGCGCGAGGTATGCAAGCGAAAATCCTTTTGCTTGTCTCTTTCAAAAGATTGAAGCGACAGCTCGGTTCCTGCTGCCTTTTTGCAGGAACGCGCCCAAATAACATATATTATAAGTGGGAAAGCCGTTGAAAAGTATAGAAAAATTAAAGCTCTTTTACCAAAGAAAAGGATAAATTAGTGCTTTAAATTTTTAAATAATATATGAGTACTCAAAAAAATATAACAGTTGTTGGTGCCGGATTAGTTGGTTCTTTAGTTTCAATTTATTTAGCAAAACGTGGCTATAAAGTTGATGTTTATGAGCGTCGTGGTGACATGCGTAAAGCAAATATGATTGCTGGTCGTTCTATTAACTTAGCCTTAAGCGATAGAGGTTGGAGAGGATTAGAAGGTGTGGGCATTGCAGATGAAATTAAAAAGATAGCGATTCCTATGTATGGTCGCGCCATTCATATGAAAGATGGTTCATCAACTTATCAAGCCTACGGTAAAGATAATCAAGCTATTTATTCAGTATCACGTGGCGGTATCAATATGCGTTTGATGGATTTAGCAGAACAACAACCAAATGTAACTTTACATTTTGAAGAGCGTTGCGATAAGTTAGATAGAAAAACAAATGAATTATCGTTTTTTAATACGTCAACAAATAAAACAACAGATGTAAAAAGTGATATCGTATTAGGTTCTGATGGCGCGTTTAGTGCTGTGCGTACCCAAATGCAATTTCAATCGGATCGTTTTGATTACCAACAATTTTATATTGATGCTGGTTATAAAGAATTAGTAATTCCTGCTGGACCAAACGGTGAACATTTAATTGAGAAGAATTGTCTTCATATTTGGCCTCGTGGTAGCTTTATGATGATTGCCTTACCAAACATGGATGGTAGTTTTACTTGTACCTTGTTTTTTCAAATGGAAGGAAAAGTATCCTTTGATACCATCAAAACAAAAGAGGAAGTGATGGCATTCTTCAAACAAGAGTTTCCTGATGCAGTTCCTTTGATGCCTACTTTAATAGAAGATTGGATGACTAATCCAACATCAAGTTTAGTAACGGTAAAATGTAAACCATGGGTGTGGGACGAAAAATTGCTCTAATTGGTGATGCGGCTCATGCTATTGTTCCTTTCTACGGACAAGGAATGAATTGTGGTTTTGAAGACTGTGTGGTTTTAAATGAATTAATGGATAAGTATGGCGACTTAAACGGCGCTTGTTTAAAAGAATACGAAACATTGCGTAAGCCAGATGGTGATGCGATTGCTGATTTAGCGATTGCAAACTTTATAGAAATGCGTGACAAAACTGCTGATAAAACCTTTTTATTACAAAAGAAGATTGAAGCTCACTTTAGTGCAAAACATCCTGAAAAATGGATTCCATTATACAGTATGGTAACGTATAGTCCACATATTAGATACAGCGAAGCTTTAGTGAATGGAAACAAACAGCAAGCTATCATGGATAAAATTATGGCAATGCCTGATATTGAAGCGAAGTGGGATAGTGCAGAGGTGGAGAACGCAATTTTAAACTCATTATAAGATGGACGAAAGACTAGTTGCCTTTGAACGCTTATTGAACATCATGGATGACTTAAGAGCAAAATGCCCTTGGGATCAAAAACAAACCATGGAAACCTTACGTCATTTAACCATTGAGGAAACTTACGAATTAAGTGATGCCATTTTAAAAGGTGATAAAAGCGAAATCAAAAAAGAGATTGGAGATATTTTATTGCATTTGGTTTTCTATTCTAAAATAGGAAGCGAAACCAATGACTTTAATATCACAGATGTGATTAATTCTTTATGCGACAAAATGATTTTTCGTCACCCACATATTTATGGTGATGTGAAAGTAGCTAATGCAGAAGAAGTAACCACTAACTGGGAAAAACTCAAACAAAAAGAAGGAAATAAGGGAGCTTTATCAGGTGTACCAAACAGTATGCCCTCCTTATTAAAAGCATTGCGCATACAAGATAAAGCCAGAGCCATTGGTTTTGATTGGGAAGATCCAAATCAAGTATGGGAAAAAGTACAAGAAGAATTAGCTGAGTTGCGAGTGGAAGTGGCTTCTATGAATTCCGCTAAAGATGAAGAATCGAAAAGTAAAATTCATTATAAATTAGAATCTGAATTAGGAGATGTGTTATTTGCATTGATTAATTACGCTCGCTTTTTAAATATCAATTCGGAAGATGCATTAGAAAAAACAAACAAAAAATTTATGTCTCGTTTTAATTACATGGAACAAAAAATTTTAGCACAGGGCAAAGCATTAGCAGATTGCTCTTTAGCTGAAATGGATGTGTTTTGGAACGAAGCTAAAAAAATGGAATAATAACTAAATACGTTGTCAGGCTGAGCGGAGTCGAAGTCACTCATAAACACTTCGACTCCGCTTAGGGTGACAATGAACTTTGACAAAAAAATGTCCTTACTAAACAACATAGCAAACTATTTACTTTCTTCAAAAGAAAGTGCTAAAGGCAATAAACAATTTTTAAGTTGGAGTGAATTATCCAATGTATTAATTATTGCGTATGATAACCAATTGAGTAATGTGGTTGATTTTATTAATGCTTGTAAAAAAGATAATATCAAAGTACATGTGGCAGTTATTTTTGATGGTAAGCCCGAACAAACACCAAAACCAAATTTTGAGCATACGATATTAGATAAAAAACAATTTAATTTTTTTGGATTACCAACAGATCAAGCCATTCAAACATTAAGTTTAAAGCCTATTGATGCTTTGATTAATTTGGGCGATGCTGAACAAATAAAAACGATGGCTTTAAGTAAATTAGTAACAGCTAAATGTAAAATAAGTCATTTTCATAATCCTATTTTTGACATTAGCATTGATGGTGATAAAACAAATAATACCTCTAAATTCTTAGAACAAGTAATTGTATATTTACACATGATTAAAACAAACAAATAAAAAATGGGACAAGCATTAAATTTTACAGGAACAGGTGTGGCAATTGTTACACCATTTACAACAAAGGGAGCAATTGATTTTCCTTCGTTAACAAAATTAGTAGAACATATCATCAAGGGTAGAGCAGAGTACATTGTAGTCTTAGGAACTACTGGCGAAACGGCTACTTTATCTAAAGAAGAAAAACAGCAGGTTATTGCTCATATCATAAAGACAACTAAGAAACGTGTTCCATTAGTATTGGGCGTTGGTGGCAATAATACGGCTGAATTAGTGGAACAATTAAAGAAAGATGATTTATCTGGTTTTGATGCCATTCTTTCTGTATCTCCTTATTACAATAAACCGTCTCAAGAAGGAATTTATCAGCATTATAAAGCGATTGCAAAAGCAAGTCCGTTACCGATCATATTGTATAATGTGCCAGGGCGTACAGCTTCCAATATCACAGCTGAAACAACTTTACGTTTAGCAAATGAATTTAAAAATATCATTGCGATTAAAGAAGCTAGTGGAAATATTGAGCAATGCATGAAAATTATTAAATACCGTCCTGATAATTTCTTAATTATTAGTGGTGATGATAACTTAACCTTACCGTTAATTGCAAGTGGTGCTGATGGAGTTATATCTGTTGTGGCGAATGCGTATCCGAAAGATTTTAGTGATATGGTGCGTTTTGCCTTAGTACACGATTTAAAAAATGCACAAAAATTACATTACAAATTAACGGAGATCACTGAGCAATTATTTGCTGATGGAAATCCTGGCGGGGTAAAAGTAGTATTAGCAAAAAAGAAAATTACTCAACCAACCGTTCGTTTGCCATTAGTAGAACCTAATGATACCGTGAAAGCTAAGTTGAAGAAAATTGCTTATTAATTAACGTAAAACATTTCCTCCTTTGAAGGAGGTGTCCGCAGGACGGAGGATGTTTATTTAAATTAAAACAAAAACCTATGTTAGAATTATTAAAACAACCTTGGCCTTGGTACGTTGCAGGTGTCCTTATTGGATTAACGGTTCCTTCGCTATTATTAATTGGAAACAAATCCTTTGGGATTTCATCTTCCTTACGTCACATTTGTGCAGCTTGCATACCGGCAAATATTAAATTTTTTCAATACGATTGGAGAAAAGAATCGTGGAATTTATTTTTTGTAGGAGGCGTTGCTATTGGTGGTATGATAGCCTCTTTTGTTTTAACCAATCCAAATCCTATTGTTATTGCCGAAAGTACAAAGGAAGCGTTATCTGCTAATAATGTAAAAGATTTCGAACATTTATTACCAACCGATATTTTTAGTTGGAGCAGTTTATTGACCTTGCGTGGTTTTATATTTATGGTAGGAGGTGGTTTTTTAGTAGGCTTTGGAACACGTTATGCCGGCGGTTGCACAAGCGGCCATGCCATCATGGGTTTGTCCAATTTACAGTTACCTTCTTTAATTGCAACCTGTTGTTTTATGATTGGTGGCTTTATTATGACGTGGTTAATCTTACCTTTTTATTAAATCTTTAATCAGTAAATCATGACAACACAAAATTTAAAAAATGTAGAAAATGATGAGTTTGAATTAAAGGCTACTTGCATCAATAATTCAGACATTAAAAAACCTTGGACAGCAAACTTAGTGTATGCCTTTATAGGAATGTTGTTTGGAATTGTATTTGTTAAAGCAGAAATTGTTAGTTGGTTTCGTATTCAAGAAATGTTTCGATTTGAATCTTTTCACATGTACGGCGTTATTGGAACTGCAGTTATTGTTGGGATGATTTCGGTTTTCATTATTAAAAAGTATAATATTAAAACCTTAGACGGAGAGCAAGTGATTTTGACTCCAAAAACTAATAACAAAGGAGTTATTATTGGTGGTTTAATTTTTGGTTTAGGTTGGGCTATTACTGGAGCATGCCCTGGACCATTATTCGCTCAAATAGGAAGTGGTTTTACGGTTATTATAGTTACCTTTTTAAGTGCTGTTGCTGGCACTTGGGTGTATGGCTACTTTCAAGATAAATTACCGCATTAATTTATTCAATCTTTGAGAAGAAATATAAATTATTGTTTAATTATTTTTTTGTAAGACACTAAATTTCCTTGCTGTATTTTTAGCTGATAAATGCCATCTGCAAAATGTTTTAAATCTAATTTTATTTCAAAATCGTTATTTTTTTGAGAATGTATTAATTTTCCAGAAACAGAATAAATTTCCAACAAATCAATTTTTGTTTTATTGTTTACGGAAACCATGATATGATCCGTTGTGGGATTTGGAATTGTATTAATAATTAATGATTCACTATTTAAAAGTTTGATGTCGGTTGTCCCACCTATAGAAGCTTTTGTTCGCGAATACCAAATGCCTAATGAACCATCTCTTGTACTTCCCCAAACAGTATGTAATGTATCGTTTTTTATTACCATGCTCATAACGTCATTTCCATTTTCCGATAATATATTACCATAAGTTTCAAGTGTATTACTAATTTTAAAATTTGGATTAAAAGTGGATGATCCAGAAGGTCTAAATGCAGCGTATATTTCAGATGCTCTTGCATATCCTGATCTTGATCCATTTCTTCTGTCTCTCCAGGTAATTGCTAAATCACCATTGTTATCAAAATCGGCTTAAAGTAAATCTTGCATTTTTCCATTATTAATGGCATCATCATTAATACGAGTCAATGCCGACCAACTTGAGCCACCGTTTAGAGTTTCAGTCATATAAATATCATAGTCAACACCACTCAAACTTCCAATACATACAAATACATAATGATTGCTATTTGTTGGATTAATAATCAAACGATAGCTTAATTTAGCAGAATCATTTGCTGCGGCTGTGTTAAATGAGGAATTAAAAACGGTACTATAATTAAAAGTTCCTCCACCATTGGTTGATTTAGCAAGAATATATTTTGCAAATACACTTTGCGACGGCAGATAACTAGGATATATTGCAATGACTGTATTACCTGTAACGGCAGGAACCGCCATCGGTGCAGCAATGACATTTCCTACTAAGAAATTCGTAGTATCTAAATAACGCCAATTGTTAAAGCTTGTTCCTCCATTTGATGAACTTATAAAATACGGACGATTTGGTGGTAAAATCCAAGGCGCTGGTTTTGTTGTAACATAAATATTATTGCCCGAATTACTAACAGATAACCAAGGTCTATCGATTGGTCTTTTTGTTCCATCAGTTAAAGCGTCGATTACTTTAACCGGAGTGCTCCACGTGGTTCCACCATTTAATGATTTTGTTAAATATACTCCACCTGAGTCTGGTGATTCTCTATAATCAATATAAGTTAAAAATAATTTACCTGTTCCATCAAAAGCTATAGATACATCTGCTGACTTAAAATTTGGTGACATGTGAGGTAAGTTAACTGCAGTTGACCATGTTTGCCCACCGTCAATTGATTTTTTAGTTTTTATGGTTAAGGCTGTTCCACTTCCAAAAACATAACCCATCCATGCTACAACTATGTTTTGATTATTTGTGGGGTTGATGGCGATATATGGCTCACCTTCAAATACAGTTAAATTTGATAAATTAATGTTTTGAGAATGTACAAAACCTATAGTAAAAAGTGATAAAAGTAAAAGTAGTTTTTTCATTTTAAGATATGTTTATTGAGCCTTATAAATTTATATATTTTTTTGTACTTAATAAAGACTCTAAATTACTTTAAAAGTTTAATTTAAACTTTGATTTCATTACCTTTGAACGTCAAAACTATATAAAACCTTTTTAACACTATTATTCTTTTATGGATTTATCAATATTAAAAACAATGTGTGCTATTCATTCCCCTAGCGGAAACGAAGTAGCCATGAAAGAATTTTTATTAGACTATATTAAAAAAGAATCTAAAAACTGGAAACACAAACCAAAGGTCATCCACGGTAAAGGCTTTCAGGATAATATCATGTTGGTGTTTGGTAAACCACGCACCGCTATTTTTGCACACACTGATAGTATTGGTTTCACCGTACGTTACGGAAAACAATTAGTGAAAATTGGTGGACCACGTATTGAAAAAGGTTATGAATTGGTAGGAAGCGATAGTAAAGGTAAATGCGAAGCAACTTTGAACGTGGTAAAAGACACCATGGAATATAAAGCTAAGCGTAGTTTTGATACAGGTACTGAATTAGTTTTTAAAGCTAATTGGAGAGAAGATAAAGACTACGTGCAATGTTGTTATATGGATAACCGTTTGGGTTGTTATAATGCCTTAAAAGTTGCTGAGACTTTTTAAAAGATGGTGTGATTGTATTTAGTACATGGGAAGAGCACGGTGGCGGTAGCGTATCGTACTTACAAAAATATTTAGTCGATAATTATAAAATTTCTCAAGCTTTAATTTCTGATATCTCTTGGATTTCGGATGGCGTATTTCCTGCAAAAGGGCCAGTAATTAGTATGCGTGATAGTTTAATTCCACGTCGTAGTTTTATCAACAGAATAATTGATATTGCTAAAAAACATAAAGTGGCTTATCAATTAGAAGTTGAAGGATCGGGTGGAAGTGATGCTAAAGAATTACAAATGGCTGAGAATGTTTGGGATTGGTGCTTTGTTGGTGCAGCCGAACAGTTTGTGCATACACCTAACGAAAAGGTTCACAAAAAAGATATTGAAGGCATGATAGAATTATACAAAGCCCTGATGAAGGATTTGTAGGATTTGTTTATTGAACTGTTGTTAGGGGCTTGTTAGCTGCAGTTATTTTTTCAACCAAGTACTTGTCAAGCTTAGTCCAACTTCTCCGTTGTCTGCTATTACCACAATTTGAAGGAATGTAATTAATAGCTGTTTTGTCTGATATTGTTAATAGATTATATCCGTCATTGTTTATTGCTAAATATGTCTTAGTTAACTTGTCCTCAGCCTTGTTGTTATATTTTTGTAACTTATAATGTTTAGTAATTGTTTCCTTGATGACATTATTTTTGTCATTGCCTTTATAGAAAACATTAATCTCAATTAACTTGTTTGAATAGAAGTTTAAGAATATAGCAAGACTGTCACTGAAATTTATATTATAAGACTTTTGCAAAGCGAAAATTAACTAATTGGCTACCACTTTTTGCAAAAGCGAAACTGAATGCCCAAATCGGATTTAGGTTGGATTACCTGTCGGTGTGAATACTCTTTATGTCACATCTTGTATAATGTCTGCTGAATTAGTCATTTGCATTTAATAGTCTTCTAAAAGTTTCACTGGGAAGTTCCTGTCCACAGCATCTAGTATGAAAGCTTACCTTGCCCTTTTTAGAAAAAAGAACAAAAGTTGAGGAAAGAGTGCAAGCACATTTCTGTTTACCAGTCATTTTTTCTTTAAAAGTCTCACTAAATTTTAATAATTGACTTTGGTCAATAATAGATGGAATATTTTTTTTGCTACCATGAAAAACATTAAAATCTCCAGAAGATTGTCTCACAATAGTTATGGTGTCAGCACCACCGCCAAAGCACCCAGAGGTCTTAATTATGAAAAAAGATTTATCAGCGCTTAATATTTTGTCCACTTTAGTCTGTCCAAATAGCATACCTGGAAGAAACAAGAAGAAAATAAATATTGAATAATTGGCCGTAATATTTTTTAAATCGGTAGTCATGTTTTTTTGAGTTTATTATTTTCGAACACATACAGGTAATGTTTTCGCGCTAAGGAACGATTTGATTTGAAACAGTGTCTAGCGAAACGCTACTAACAAAGATAAATGTTTAATGGACTTTTGCAAAGCGAAAATAATTGTCTTTCGCGGAGCGACCGCTTTTGCAAAAGCTTTGATGTCTGCCAAACTGTTTGCTTAGCGTATGTTAGCTGCTGTTAATTTTTTTTACTCTTTCAACTGTATTTTCTCTAGTTTTAAACCACACGCGTCGGAAACTATTGTGCCTATTTCAGAACTGGTGTCAATAGTAACCGATTTTTCATTTTTGTCAACTACGGTCTCAATTATTGTTTGATTTTCAAAAGTGACTATCCTAATATTCGCATCCTTTTTGGTTGTAATTATTAAGTCTGAATGAAATGTTTTGAAAATTGTTAAAGAGTCACTATTTGAATCTTCTTTTGTGTAAGTGTTTTGTAACTTGATTGATGCAATTTGATTAAAAGGAATTGTAATTTTTTTAGTCTATTTTTTTAAATGTCAATGTCTGGGCAGTTTTGTCAATGACAATTATTTCTTGTCTGGGAGTAAATAGTCTTTTTGCAGCAATACTTAAAACAGAAACTCCTCCAATTACTAGTATTATCGAGCCCAATTGATAATAGACGACAAAGGAATTTTGTGCAAGCAATGGACTCAGAAGAAATAAAATACCAGCAATTCCGTAAAATATAATTTCAAAGACTATTCTTTTTGTATACGAAAAGTCTATTTCAACTTTATCGAAATTAAATTTCACTAAATAGTTTCCGATTTCCTTTTCTGTCACACGTGTCGGTTTAAGTGTTGTCTATTAATTGCAGCTAACGGTTTGCCTAGAACTTGTGCGGTTTTGGAACACTCGTCTACTGAAACGTTTAAATAAAGATACCATGTTTGTTGCCATTTGCAAAGCGAAATAATTGTCCCCGCGAAGCGACCGCTTTTGCAAATGCTTTGTTGTCCGCCCGCATTAGGCAAAGGTGCTGTTAGTGTTAGTTAATTATCAATAACCTTATAATTATTAATTGTATAGTTTTTTACAAGCCACTCATAATAATCTTTGCAATATTTAGAATTTAAATGTTCAATAAGTTGTTTGCCAGTATTTGATAATTCATAAAAATCAGGATAATTGAATGAAAAGTTACTTGCATGGGTGGGTTTAAGTTCAATCTGCTTGTCAAAATATTTTATTTTAATGTTTTGCTTTTCTTTATTTTCTTCATTTATTGACATACTATTCGGTAAAAATAATCCTAAGCTTTGTAGTGTTTGTAAACTACTAAAATCTATTCCTAAAGAAATCATTATTGGTTTTATACTGTCGGGCATAGAAAAAACGCTTTGCGGTATTTGATGTTGATCTATACATAAAGAACAAATATTTTCAAATAATTCTAATTCACTTTGTCCTAACATTTTGATGGTTTGAAGTGTACTCATTGAATAGGAACCTGGTTGATTGTATTCACCAGCAATAATTTTCGCTATCAACTCTTGCATTTCGTTATTGGAAATTGTTTTAGCGTGCTCTAAGGTGTTCCAGAAAAAATCATTGTCAATTTTTATGTCATTAGGTTTATTAGGATCAATATATTTTGAACTTTTAACTGCAGCGTCTATTAGGTTAGTGGTGTGTCTGATATTTTCTATGTATTGGATTCCAATTATTCCATTCATTTTGGCTTTTTCGTACTCATCATGTATTATCTGTTTCCTGACCTCTCCTTCAGCAGCCCATTGGCTAATTCTAAAGCCAGTTACTTTATCAATAATTGTGGTAAACAGTGGTGTATTTGCTACTTTACTAGCATTGTCAATCGCTGTGGTCAATGAAGCTGGGTCTATCATATTTTTCTATTAATTAACACTAAACTCAAAATTACTTATACCCGCTATTTTATAGCGGGTATCTTACCAACGGTTGGTAAATAACCGCTACTCAGTAGCGCATATTAGTTTTATAAATATACAAATTCTTTCATAAAAAGGACTGATATTAAGCATCTTGATTTTTCGTAATTTTTACTATCTTGTTGTATCATAATTTATGTTTACAAAAAGCGGTTTATTTTTTCTATTCATTGTATTGGTTAATACATTCTCTCTTTATTCAGAGGGGCAAGATTTACTTTCTTTATACAAAATTAAATGAAGCTTCCACAGCTCAACAAAAAAGTAAGTGCCAATATTGATTTATCTAAATATTTTTTACAAAAAATATACCAAAGTGCTTTAGCTATTCTTCGGCTGCTTATAAATTGGCTGTGGATATTGATGATAAAAAAGGCATGGCTGATGCCGTTTGCGTTGAAGGAGAAGCTCATTTTTTACAAGGTAATTTCGATGACGCCAATTTAAAATTTGCAGAGGCTTTATCTCTTTATAAAAAAACAAAAAACAACATTGGTATTGCAGAATGTTACGAAGGTTTGGGTAAAGTAGCTTATAAAAACGAAGAAATTGATGCAGCCTTAACTCATTTTAGCGAGGCTCTCAAGCTATTTGAAAAAGAAAAGTATAAAAATGCCTTACCGGGTTTATACATCAACATTGGTTTATTGTACGACGAAGTCACTAATTACAAACAAGCACTCGATTTTTATAATAAAGCATTACGGTTAGCTCAAGAGATTAAAGATGAAGTGGCAGAAGCGAGTTGCTATACCAATATTGGTGGTATTTATGCCACTCAAGGAAAACATAGTTTGGCTATATCTTATTTAGAAAAGGCGCTAAAACTGAAAGAGAAAGCTGGCAATAAAAAGGGAATGGCTTTAACCCTAAATAACTTAGGCGCGGTTTATTATCAGTTAGAGGACTTAGATAAAGCACTTGAGCAATTTCAAAAAGCCTATGATATTTATATTGAAATAAATGATGGGAAAAGTATTTTTCCAGCTTGTAATAATATTGGTACCATTAATTTAGAAAAGGAAATTATGATAAAGCTTTAATTTATTTTAATAAAGCCTACGACCTTGCCAAAGCTAGAGAATCGGTTACTGATAAAATTTTATGTTTAGAGAATTTAACCGTGCTTTATAAACAGCTAGGAAAGGCTTCTCAAGCGCTAGAGTACAGTATGGAATGCAGTAGCTTAAAAGATACCTTGTATAATAAAGACCAAACTTCTATTACAGCCGAAATGCAAACCCGTTTTGCCACCGAAAAAAAACAACAAGAAAACGAAATTTTAAATCTTCAAGTAAAAAGCGAATCATTTATTAAAACCATTTTTATTATCGCTGCAGGCTTATTATTGGTGATTGCCTTCTTTATTTTTAGAGGCTTACGCCAAAAACAAAAAGCCAATATTGCTTTAGAAGAAAAAAATAAAATTATTGAAGAACAAAAACAAACGGTAGAGCATCAAAAACACATTGCTGAAGAACAAAATAAAGATATTACCGATAGTATTCGCTATGCCGAACGTATACAAAATGCTATTTTACCTCCCGAAAAGCAATGGAACAGCATATTTCCGCAATCTTTTGTTTTTTATAAACCTAAAGATATTTTAAGTGGCGATTTTTATTGGATTGAACAAAAAGGTGATTTGGTTTTTGTAGCGGCTGCTGATTGCACTGGACATGGTGTACCTGGCGCTTTAATTTCTATCGTCAATTATAATTTATTAAACAAAGCGGTTCTCGAAAAAGATTTAAATAATCCTGCCGATATTTTAAATTATGTCAATCATCAATTAACATTAGCGCTGCATCAAACCTTTCAAGAATCTTCAGTAAAGGATGGAATGGATATTTCGTTGTGCGTATTAAATACAAAAACCTTAGAACTAAATTACTCAGGAGCTAATAATCCTATATATATCATTCACCAAATTGAAAATGCAGTAACTAGAATTTCCGAAGTGAAGGCAGATAAATTTCCAGTGGGTGCCTTTGTAGATGAGCAAGTGCAGAGCTTTACCTCTAAGCAAATTCAATTACAAAAAAATGATTTAGTGTATTTATTTTCCGATGGCTTTGCTGATCAATTTGGCGGCGACAAAGGCAAAAAGTTTAAATACAAACAACTTAAAGATATTTTGTTGGAGAATCAAAATTTGTCTATGATCGAACAACGCTCTATTCTCGAAAATAAGTTTACTAATTGGAAAGGAAAATTAGAACAGGTAGATGATGTGTTAGTAATTGGTATTAAGGTTTAATTCCCATCCCCCATAATCTTCACGGTAATTTCATTCATGCTATCATCTAACTTCAACTGACAGCCTAAACGAGAAGTATCCGTAATATTTGGTAAGGTATCTAACATAGCCCATTCATCATCAGATATTGGGTGTAACTTATCAAAACCACTAATCACTTCTACATGACAAGTAGCACATAAAGCCATACCGCCACAAGTAGCTAAAATATCATAATCGTTTCCTTTTAAAAATTCCATTAAACTTAATCCCATATCAGTAGGGGCAACTAAGGTTGTAATGGTATTATCAGGATTTTGTACGTTGATGTTAATGTCTGTCATAATACTGCAAAAATAAAAATTCCTTACAAATTCGCTAGATTTTTTTTAGGATTTGGGCGTGTCCCTGTGGGCCGGGCTTTTCGTTACAATCTTTTTTATTCGTACCTCATAAAAAAGGATTTCCACTTCAATCCCTCACGCGTATTAATTCAAATTGTAATTTATAGTAATAGGTAATTTCACGCTCGCGCAAGGGATGCAAGCGAAATCCTTTTGCCTGTATCTTACAAAGATTGAAGCGACAGCCCAGTTCCTGCTGCCTCTTTGCGGAATGCGCCCAAGTCAAAATAAAAAATAACTAAAACTCATTAACTCCTTGAACGGTTGTATATTTCATGGTATACTTAACCCCAGGATTCATGTATTTGTATGCGCTGTGGCTCATTAAAGCTGGTTCATGGAAACCACATAAAATCAACTTCAATTTGTTTTTGTAAGTATTAATATCGCCAATAGCATAAACTCCTTCAATGTTTGTTGAATAATCGTCAGTGTTTACTTCAATTGCACTTTTATCTATATTTAATCCAAAGTTTTCAATTGGACCTAATTTAGGACTTAATCCAAATAACGGAATTAAATGATCAGTAGCAATAGTTTGTGTTTCTTGTGTTTTAGTATTAATCATAGATACCGATTCTAATTTATCAGTACCAGCAACACTTGTTAAATTAGTATTTAATAATAGGTTGATTTTTCCTTCTTCCGCTAATTTCATTACTTTATTTACACTGTCAGGAGCTCCTCTAAACGATTCGCTACGGTGCACTAATGTTAATTCAGAACATACTTCGCTTAAGTAAATAGCCCAATCTAAAGCACTATCTCCACCACCAGCAATAACCATTTTTTGTCCACGGTATTTTTCAGGGTCTAAAATCATATAATTGATTCCTTTGCCATTTTCAAATTGAGCTAAGCCTGCTACTTCTGGTTTACGAGGTTCAAAGCAACCTAAACCACCAGCAATTACTACTACTTTAGCATGAATTTCGGTGCCTAAATTTGTTTTTAATACAAAGTCTCGTTCGCCACGTTTTTCTAATGTTTCAATACGCTCTCCAAATGTATAACCTGGGTGAAAAGGCTCTGCTTGCTTTAATAAATTATCTACTAATTCTTGAGCTAACACACTTGGATAGCCTGGTATATCATAAATAGGTTTCTTAGGGTAAATTTCAGATAATTGTCCGCCAGCTTGAGGCAAGTAGTCAATTAAATGACAACGCATTTTTAATAATCCTGCTTCAAAAATGGCAAATAAGCCTACTGGGCCAGCTCCTATAATCGCTAAATCGGTTGTAATCATATCTATATTGTTGTGCTCAAAAATTAGGGTACAAAAGTAGTAAATTCAACAATATAAAACTCGAATAGTTTATTAACCGTTTAATTCGGACTGTTCTTTACAAAAAGCCTGTAAATCGTCAAAAAAGATAAAAAATTCTTCTTCAATTTCCTGATAATTAGCTTCTAAAATGGGAATTGCTAGCTGTAACTCAAATCTATTTCTTATGCGACCACTTAAATGCGTTAAAACGGTTTGTATGCCTTCAATAGATGAATAATGAAATAAGATGTTGCGCTCTGTCATATAACCATAAAAGCGTTTAGCGTGTTCTGGCAAAAAATCATGGTTATTCTTCAAAATATCATAAATGCCATCAGCATGTTTTTGCAAGGTTAGGGGCGAGTAGTGTTCAAAATTCTTTGCCAAATAATGATCATAAATAATGTCCATTAATACACCACTATATTTATCAAAATCTTTACTAAAACGGTGCTTACTGGTTAAAAATACAGGGTGAGCATCGGTGTAAGTGTCAATTTTTCGGTGCAGACTAATGCCTTTAATAATTCCTTCTGTTAGGCCATCAAAGCGATTTCCTTGAATAGAATCGGCAATAAAATTCCCAATAATTAAATCGGGTTGTTGATAGGACAGATAGCTATGCGCAAGATAGTTCAAAAAAAATAATTATGAATGGGGTACGAATATACGATGATAATAACGAATCAGTACGAATATATGAATCTGTGTTTGCAAGGATTCGTATATTCGTATAAAATTCCTAATCAATAATCTTTACCTTTGAACTCTATTTAGAACTTATGAATACTTTTTTCGGAATCATACAAAACAATGTTGCCATTTTAAATGAAGATGAGTCCTTGCATTGTGTTAAGGTATTGCGTCATAAAGTAGGAGATGTGATTCAAGTGATTGATGGGAATGGAACACGCGCTATTGGTAAAATAGAAGCAGCGCATGCCAAGCAATGTGCTGTATCATTAACCGAGAAAGAAGTAGTAACGCAAAGTCGAAATTATAAATTGCATATCGCCATTGCCCCAACAAAAAACATTGAGCGTATAGAGTGGTTTGTGGAGAAAGCGGTTGAAATTGGTATTGACGAAATCTCTTTTATCAAATGCAAAAATTCGGAACGAACTGTTATAAAAGACGATCGTTTAAAAAAAGTAGCGGAAGCCGCTGTGAAGCAAAGTCAGCAAGCTTTTATTCCCAAATTAAATTCTTTAATAGATTTTAAAGAGTTTATTAAAAAAGATACTTCTGATGTGAAACTCATTGCACACTGTGAAAAAGAATCCAAACAACACATCAAGCAATATATTGCGACTAATAAATCATTTACGGTTTTAATAGGACCAGAGGGCGATTTTACAAAAGATGAAATTGCCTTAGCTTTATCATCTTCTTATTTACCTGTAGCTTTAGGCGAAAGTAGATTAAGGACGGAAACAGCTGGCTTATTTGCCTGCGGAGCATTTGCTTCTATTAATTCTTAATAGTAATTACGATTAATATGTTGGTAATGGTAGCAATTTGATACAAAATCAGTGTAAAAGTCCTTCTCTTTATATTTGTTAATAAACAATTGCTTGTAAGTTTCATGTTTTATTTTCGGTTCATTTTTCCACTCATATTTTTCATTATCATATTTAGCTGTTAGTCTCCAATTTATTTCCTGTAAATTTTCATTACACAAGCCTGCCTTATGAATTGCAAGAGCTGCTAATGTTGTATCCGAAGTAAATTGATAAGCTTTTAGATAGTTAACTTCTGCTAATTTTGAACCATAATAATTTTCTAAAAAAGTTTTACTATCACTTGTAAGTCTGTAATAATAATAGTCTACCTCATTACTATATTTATATGGCATATTCATAATCCAGTAATTGCCATGATAAGACATGTTAAAATAACCATTAGCTAAAACGTAGTAATGCTTTGCTATATCTCCAATTTTATTATCAATCAAATATTTTAAATCGAGCATTCGTTGAAGATATTGCCTCTTGTTGTATGGGCAAAAATCATTATTACTACTATAATCTTTACTATTTCCTGTAAAAAAGGGGAAACATTTAAATAGATTATATGGGTAATGATTCCAATAGTCTGCATCAATTTTATTTACACAACTTAAAGCGCTATCTAACATATCTTGTTGAACATAATACATGCTTTTGTAATCAAGAACTTTGTTTTTATTAATGGAAATTGTATCGTCATAAGGATAATAAGTCATTTCCATTTTAGCGAAATCTTTTCTATTAAGAATAAAGTTGTCAAAGTCAGTTTTATTGAGTTTGTCTATCAGAGAAATAATAGAATCAAAATGATAAGGCTTGGCTTTCTCAAGAAGTAGTAAGTAATAATTTTGTGCATACCAATCAAATTGATTGAGGTAAGGACGGGTTGTTTTACTGCAAAATAAAGTGCCATTAGCCACATCTCCAGCTGTTATGAGTCTTGAACCAATATATAAATATAATTGAGAAAGGGCAACATCCTGATTAATCAATAAATCAGGATGTTGATTATTGTATGTTACTAAGTTTAATATTTGCTTTTTAAGAGAATCAGTTAGTAGCGATTTTCCGTCAAAATGTAATACAATTTTATTGTACATAATTTGATATTTCAACTTTTGATCGGTGTTATTTTCTTCCGCAATTTTTAAATGAAGATTGCCTTTTTGCTTATCTTTTAATAATATACAGAGATTGGATGCTAATACATGAAATTGAGTTTTATTACTTGTGATTTGATGTTTAATAATTGTATTTAAAAACGAATACAAATCATTCGCATATTTTTTCCCAGATAATAGATTGATTTTAATTGATTTTGATATTTCACTATGGTACTGGAAAATTGAAGGTTCCGAGTAGGTTAATTCAGGAGTTAATAGCCAGTCTTCCAATTTATTTATTTCTCGTGAAATTAAAAAAGGTAAATATTCATTGCTAGGATCAAGTTGATAAATTGTTTTAAGATTTGTTAATGAACGTCCCCAGTTTTGCATTTCATGCATTACATGAACAATAGCCTTTTCATGATTATTTTGACAATACTTTGAAATATTCAGATAATTTTTTTGGTCAAATAATTGAACACATCTAAATTTTTTATCTACACTCTTATCAAAAGATAAGGTTAAGTGATATTGTTCTTCTTCTGCCTTAAGATCATTTGTTTGATAATAATAAAACTTTGCGGACTCAAATAACCATGTTTTAGTTTGTGACTTTTTGAAGTAAGTGTCAAAAATATTTAAAACAGATTCGCCAATAGTAGGATGATAGAAGTTTATTTTCAGAAGTTGATAGGCATATCTCAGTTTTAAGAAGTCATTTTTTGTCTTTTTTAAAGCTAAGTTTCCAGCGTTGTACACTTCAGTTAGACGCATATCATCATTGTTTTCTAGTTCCCAAATATCAGTTTCGTTATAAATGTATTCACAGTTTTTCGCATAAATCAAGTACAGATATTCAGCATTATATTTTTGTTTGAGATACCTTGCAAATGGGTGTTTTTTTAAAAACGATTGGTTACAAATTGTCATACTGTCAATATCTGTTCGATATATCACATTAACAATATCGTTGAGTGTTCCTTTGTATTTTGTATGTTCTTTCCATTCTTGAGCATTTATTTGCTCAATTTTTGAATAGCTTACTTCATTTTCGGGCAATTGATTATTGTACCAACTCCAACTTTCATTGTAAAAATACTCAGCCGAATAAAATAAGGGCATTAATTCATTTTTGCCGAGTATTGATTGGTTAAATAAATAGACTCTGCATTGCTCTGGTGTAAAACCTTCGCTGCATCCATTTAAAGATTGTTGAGGATGTATGATGAAAATGCTAATTAAAAGTATGATAAATTTCTTCATATGACATAGAATCAATTTTATGGTAATAATTTTGCTCAAAAAAAGAAACAGAAAAGTTATGAGTGGTAGCCTGAGATTTACAAAGATTTGATAATTCTATCAAATCTTGTTTCGTTATTTCTTCAATTCTTACCTCATCGCCATAGGTAAAGTTGTTATTATAGTTGTCTTTATAATAATCTGTTATCAGCATATAATGGCCATTTGGTAATTTTATAAATGCCTTATTTGTGTCTAATTCACTTTTAGGCATATTATATACTATCTTGTCAAATTGTTTATTAGAAAATTGTACTCCCCAATTAAATAATGGTAATATAAAATCCATTGGTAAATTATAGGATGATGAACTTAGGTATCTTTTGGTTTCCTCTATATTTAAAATAGAATTCGATTCATTATAATCAGTTAGTTTTCCCATGTTATATAACATAAGACTAACTTTATCAGCTGACGGAATTCCAGTTTGTTTTTTATTTTTTAGTTGATGAAGTCGTAAGGTAACAGATAATGTTTTGTGAGTAACTAATTGTTTTATTTTTTGTAGAAGTTCAAAATATAAATCTTTTGTTTTTGGAGTCCAATCACAATCTATCTGCAATTCCTTTATTTTATTAAATTCACTTCCACACAATCTTTGTGTTTTCAAAACTATTTTTTTGCTTAATGTATCTAAATCTTTTTTATTAGTATGTAATAGTGTTTCATTTGTTATAAATATCACTGGTACTATGTCTAAAAAAGAATAGTCCTTAATATCTCTTTCAATGTTTAATGAAGTTGTGGGATACGCTTGATAAACTGTATTCCAGCTAATATCCATGATTTTTATATATAACTTTTCAATTTTTTGACGTTTTAAAAACGAAATATCGTTTTCGTCAAGGTAAAGGTTAGTTTTCCAATGATACATGCCTCTAATGACGTGATTCGGTTCAGAATTATCCTTTATAAATATACTAGAAATACATACTATGGCAGAAAATAGGAAACTTATAACAATTATTCGCATTTGAGATTTTTTTAGGCAATAAATAACCTATATTTTCGTAGTTATTAAAACTCTAATTTATGGAAAATATCACAATTCTTTGGGCCGACGACGAAATAGATTTATTGAAACCGCATATTTTATTTTTAAATAGTAAAGGTTACGAAATTATTACTGCCTTAAGTGGTGATGAGGCTATTGATATTGTGAGAGAAAATAAAAACCTCTCTGCTGTGCTATTGGATGAAAACATGCCAGGTATTTCGGGCTTGGAAGCGTTAACTAAAATTAAGCAGCTAAAATCAGATTTACCAGTAGTGATGATTACCAAAAGCGAAGAAGAACATATTATGGAAGACGCAATTGGTAGCAAGATTGCTGATTATTTGATTAAACCAGTTAATCCAAATCAAATTTTATTGTCGCTAAAAAAAGCACTGGATAATAAACGTCTAGTATCTGAAAAAACGAATACGGAGTACCGAAAAGAGTTTGGTCAAATAGGAATGACTTTGTCTGATAATTTGAATTGGCAAGAGTGGCAAGAGGTATTTAAAAAAATTGTGTATTGGGAATTAGAGATTGATAAAAACCAAGACAAAGGAATGCTGGAAGTGTTGAAGATGCAAAAGGCTGATGCTAATTTACAGTTCTTTAAATTTATTGAAAAAAATTATGTGAGTTGGTTAAATGGTTCAAACACAAACGTTCCAACCATGAGTCACACTTTATTGAAAAATAAATTCTTTAATAATTTTGATAATAATGGATGTACATTTTTATTAGTAATTGATAATTTACGTTACGATCAATGGAAAATGATACAACCTATTGTTCAAGATTATTTTAAAGTTGAAAACGAAGAATTGTTTTTTAGTATTTTACCTTCGGCAACCCAATATGCGCGTAATGCCATATTCTCTGGGCTTTTACCAAGCGAAATGGAAAAGCGTCACCCTGAGTGGTGGAAAAATGATGAAGATGAAGGTGGAAAAAATATGCACGAAGAAGATTTCTTAAACGCACAAATTAAGCGTTTAGGAAAAGATATTAAAACAAGTTATAATAAAATTACCAATTTTGCTGCGGGTAAAAAGTTATCGGAGAACATGAGTAACTTAATGAATAATAAGTTAAATGTGATTGTGTATAATTTTGTGGATATGCTAAGTCACTCTCGCACCGAATCAGAAATGATTAGAGAGTTAGCAGATGATGAGCCAGCATACCGAAGTTTAACTTTATCATGGTTCGAGCATTCGCCATTATTAGAAATGGTAAAATTCATTGCGTCAAAAAAATGTAAATTAATTATCACAACCGATCACGGAACAGTTCATGTAAAAGAACCAACGAAAGTCATAGGAGATAAGAGCGTGAATACAAATTTGCGTTACAAACAGGGTAGGGCATTGGATTATAATGCTAAGGAAGTATTTGAAATTAAAAATCCAGCTGATGCTTTTTTACCAAAACAAAATGTGAGTTCTCGTTTTATATTCGCTAGAGAAGATAAGTTTTTCGCATATCCAAACAACTTTAATCATTATGTTCAGTATTATAAAAACACGTTTCAGCATGGCGGCGTAAGTTTAGAGGAAATGATTATTCCTTATATTACGTTATCAGCTAAGTAAATTTACATTTAACTCATAAAAAAAGGTTCAACATTAGTTGAACCTTTTTTTATTTTTTGAGTTTGATTAGAACTTGTAAGTAAACCCAACGCCTAATACTTGTTTAAACTGAACATCTGGCCCAATAGTGCCTTTTCGATCGCCTGCATTTCTTAATACTTTAATATCGTCGTCATATATTAATTGAGTAGCCAATGTTGCTGAGATGAATTTATTTACTTTAAATGTCGTTAAGGTTGTCCAGTTAACATCAACATTTTGTGGGTTATTTAAGTAGTTAGAGAATAATTCTAATACTGTTTGAAATGTAATATTTTCCATAACTTTAGTTTGGTATTGTACTTTTAAATAAGCACCAAACTCTTCACGATGTGTTTTAAAGTTTTGAGTAATCGCTCCTCCATTATTTGGATCTCTAATTTCTTTTTGAACACCAAAAGCCCCGTAACGTGCTAAGCTATCATCATTCACAAAAGTGAATTTACCAGTTACAGGTGCAATAAATGCGGAGAAATGATCATTTGGTTTATAATCAAAACCTAAAGCCGCTAAAGCGTATCCAGGAGCCATAAATTTCGAAATATAAATTGAATCATTTGGGTAATTATAACCTTCAACAAATTGAGTCCTAAAATCAACTAAAGCTGTTGCATACCAGCTTTTTTTAATTTGACGGCCAAATTTAGATGAAAACTGAATTTTATCGTCATTCTTCCACCATTTTTTATTATCGCCTTGTTTAATAACACCATAACCTAATTCTAAATTATTATCCCAAGTAACTTTTCCTTTTTTGTATTTTGCGAAAACGTTTACTAAGCCACCTAATGAAATAGAATTATTTCCTCCCGCCGACCAGTTTGTTAATGATACTTGTTGCCCGTTAATTGAAACAACACCGCCAATTTGCCAAGGTTTTACACTATCAGCTGCTATCGCTTTTAATTTATCTATTTCTGCTTGAACTTTTGCAGCATCATCTTTTGTAACTTCTTGTGAAAAACTACTAAAAGCTACAGATAATAGTAGGATACTGAATATTCTTTTCTTCATAATGTAATGTGAATTTTTTAGGCTGCAAAACTAACAAAACATTTAATACTTGAAAAGATGTTCCTATTATTATAATGTTAAAAATTAGTTTTCTTGTATTTTGAAATACTTATTTGAGTTAGCCGGATCAACAGTGGTTAGAATTTCCACGGCTTTTGATTTTTCATCAGGCTGACCTTTTGAGAAAATATTGACTACTTCAGTTACCTTAGCATCAAAAAATAGTTCCATTGCAAATGATGCGGGTCTGTTTTTATAAACTCCAGTTAATAGATCCATTGATTTTAAAATTTCTTTTCTACCATCATCTGGTTTGTCATACATGATATCCAAACCTAAACGATGGTATTTATACATACATTCTCTGATGGGTTGAAAAACAGGTTGTAAAGCATTTTCAACAATCCAATATCGATTTTTTTGACTCTCAAAAGATTTCCATCCTGATTCGGCAGCACTTTGCGCATTTGTAACAATGAGTTGCGCTTTTTGAAAATATTCAGTTCCTCCTAGATTAGAATAAGTATCATAATCATTCGCTATAATGATATATGCATAATAAGCTAAAACAGAAGTGATGTTATTTTGAAAAGTGTTTAAATTAAACTCAAGTTGTTGAAATTGTTGGTATTTAAATACAAAACTTTCATCAATATAATTTACTGTAGGTGAGAAGTAAGAGCTTTTAAAAACGGGCCTTCTACTTTGAATTTGAATAGTAGCCATATAATCATCTGCACTTAATTTTTGAGTAACATTAATTAGAACTGAACAATCAATTCTTTCATTTACAGTGAAGTTATCTTTGGTCCATCTTGTGTTATTCATGAACTCAAAAATAGATTTCTGCAATTGATCAAAAATCTGTTTTTCAGTAGTTCCTTGAACTTGAACCGAAACCACACTTACTTGGCAATTTAATTCTTGAGAATAAATGCTTTTTCCGATAAGTAGAAAAAGGAATATATATAAATAGTTACGCATCTGTTTTTAAATAATTTAGGGCAAAAGTTACAATATCTTTAGCTACTGCTTGCTTGCTTTTTAACTCAAAATTATACATTTTATTGTGTTTATCAATAATTGTTACTTTGTTAGTATCAACACCAAATCCTGCCCCCTTTTCTATAGCAGAATTGGCCACAATAAAATCTAGATTTTTCTTAGCTATTTTAGCTTTTGCATATTCTAAAATATTATCAGTTTCTAGAGCAAAGCCAACCAATAGCTGATGTTTTTTTTGTTTCCCTAAAGTTTCTAATATATCTGTTGTTTTAGTTAATTCTAAAGATAATTCAGCGTCTTTCTTTTTGATTTTTGAATCAGCTACCGATTTTGGTTTATAATCGGCAACAGCTGCTGCTAAAACAGCAATATCTACATTATTAAACACCAATTCACATGCTTTAAACATATCTTCTGCACTTTCTACTTTAACTACCGTAACTAATTTTTCGTTTGGTACTTCATGGGAAGGACCTAAGACCAAAGTTACATCCGCTCCTAATTTTGCAAACTCGTCAGCAATAGCCACACCCATTTTACCCGACGAACGATTTCCAATAAATCTAACTGGGTCAATTGCTTCATAAGTGGGACCAGCATTAACTAATACTTTTTTGCCAGATAGTGGTAAGTTTTCTTCAAAATACTGTTTCACAAAATGAATAATATTTTCTGGCTCAGCCATTCTTCCTTCTCCTACTAAGCCACTTGCTAACTCGCCACTTTCGGCTGCAATAATGATATTCCCATTCTTTCTGAGAGTATCAATATTTTGTTTGGTAGTAGGATGTTGATACATATCTAAATCCATGGCAGGAGCAACAAATACTTTAGTTCTTGCTGATAAGTAACAAGCGCTAACGATATTATCACAAAGTCCTGACGCAAATTTTGCCAAGGTATTAGCGGTTAATGGAGCTATTATGATAGCGTCGGCCCATTCCGCTAAAGCCACATGATTGTTCCAATTATTATTTGAATCAAAAAAATCGGTCACCACTTCGTTTTTACTTAAAACAGATAATGTTTTAGTAGTCACAAATTCTTCTGCTGCCTTTGTCATAATTACTTTAACAATGGCGCCTTCTTTTATTAATAAACGTACTAAATGAGCGCACTTATAGGCTGCAATTCCTCCAGTAATACATAAGAGGATGTTATGATTTCGCATATTAACTACTTTTTTTAATTAATTTATGCAAGTAAACACACGTTTCTGTTCCAGCCCTCCTAAAAGGACGACATAAAAGGCGTACTCTTTCCGAAAGAATTTGAAGATTACCGCGGAGTAAACAGGTTTTGAAAGATCTGAAGCAGAAAAAATAGTCATTCTTAAATCAGCTTTATAGAAATAAACTATTGCTGATAGCATTGGAGTCATTACGTTTCCATGAAATCCACCACCGCTGTATTGTTTAGTTTTAATAGTGTAAAAATTCAATGGTGTTATTTTCATTATATATTTATATTGGCTAGTATCGAGTTTCATGAACACACGTTTCCTCCCTTCTGATTCGTAGTTAAATTTTTCTTGAAACTTTTCAGGAGCGATAACGGATAATAGTGAATTCCATTGATTTGAAATATCATTTGCTGCGCCTTGTTGTTTGGATAAGTAGTTACTTAGTGGATTTCCTTCTATTTTTATGCTATCCATATTAAAAACTAATTTCAAATTAGACTCATTTATCAGGTAAGGTAGTTTTGCATAATCAGGAGTCCATTTTAGTTTGTGATTTTGTGATAGACTAACTAACGAAATGATTAAAAATATAAAGAAAGATAACTTTTTCATTGTAATTTTTTATGGCATATAAATTAAAAACCCATCTGCCTATTGGTGGATGGGTTTATTAATGGTTTACATAAAGCTAAATTATTTTGTTTCTTTAGCTGGATTTCTGTAGTAAGTTTTATCTTCTAAAAACTCATTAATTGAAATTAAAGATGGTTTAGGTAATTTTTCGTAAAATTTAGAGATTTCGATTTGCTCTCTATTTTCAAAAATCTCTTCTAAGTTATCAGAATTGCTAGCAAATTCAGCTAATTTAGCAGATAACTCTTCTTTCATTTCAGAACTAATTTGGTTAGCACGTTTAGAAATAATAGAAATTGATTCATAAATATTTCCAGTAGGACCATCAAATCTTCTGATGTCGCGTGTTACTGTACTTGGCTCTGCGTTTGTTTTTTTAAAGTCCATCTTCTATTGATTTATATTACTTTTTACTTTTATACAACTTTCATAAACAGATTCTGCCTTTTGCAAATAACTGCTTTTAGGGTACAAATCTACTAATTTTAAATAACTTTCCATAGCTAAATTTAATCTTTCTAACTTTTTGGTTTCCAGACTGTTAATCGCTAGTAAGTAATACGCATCCACTGTGATGTACATCATTTCGTCAATATAGTTAGATTCAGGGAAATCTTTAATGAAATTTTTGGCTGAAGCTATAGTGGCTTTATAATCTCCAATATTAAAATATTGATTGGTTATATCACGTTCTTTTTGTTCTAATTTGCCTCTTAAAATATCGTTTATTTTATTACATGAATCAATACGTGAACTTTCTGGATATAAATCAATGAAGTTTTGCAATTCAGCCATTGCATTTTTTGTGTCCGTTTGATCCAATTTATATATAGGTGAATTCAAATAATAGCAATACGCATTCATAAACAAACATTCTTCAGCGTGTTTGCCAGCTGGAAAACTTCTGTAATAGTTTTTAAAATGATATTGAGATAAACTATAATCTCCTTGATAGTAATTACAATAAGAAAAATAAAAATAAATTTCTTCTGCTTTATCAGTTCCTTTGTAAACAGGGATTAATTCTTCATATAAGGCTGTAGCTTTTACATAATTACCTTTTTGATAATACTGATTAGCTCGTTCTAATTTTAATTCATAGTTAGAGCTTTTTAAGAGTTTATTATATCCATCGCAACTTGCAAACAAGATGGACGAAAGAATAACAATATAAAGACTAATTTTTTTCAAGCGAATGCAAAGATAATTTATTTAATGAATTGAGGATTGTTTATTTGTTAAAGAAAGTTAGTTTAAAAGTATTAAAGAAATAAGATTAAAGACCCATGATAAATCATCTTTATACTTGAGTCTTTAATCTTTGATACTAAGTTACTTCTTTTTCTTAAAGCTAATATTTCCCATAGCATCTAACACTTTTTTAAATACTTCAAAATAAAGCATCACCATCAACGAAATACTCATTAACCAAATTACAGCCATATTAAACCAATAGGTAGGAAATAATTGGCCCATAAAGCGTTTGTTAGGGGCATAAAAATGAGCGGCTCCTAAGTTCGATTCAATTGGATCTAAATAAACTGGTTCAGTTCTTTGAATTAATCTTCCTTCATGTTCTAAACATCTTAAACCTAAATCATTATTATTTAAAACAAATTGGTTTAAAGCTTCATTTGTATAATCGTCTTGTAGAGTAATAAATTGTTCATTTCCACCCAATTCTTTTATCATTTTTTGGGTTTCTTTATCCTTTAATTCTCTCGCTTTTTTATCAACGTTAATGTAATTTTCGTTTATTTTCTCTAAAAATACTTTTAATGAAGCGCCAATGGCAGGGGTATAATCTTTGGGATTTAATTGTTCAATACCATCAAATTTGTATTTTCCTTTTAAGAAAGTTTGCTCTTTTAATAATTCATTTTTCAATAAAGCTAAATCTTTCTCTAATTCAGCTTTTTTAGATGGATCTTTTAATGCATTATTTATTTTAGTTATTTTACTTGTTAACTCAGGTATCCAATAAACTTTTTTGTAGCCAGCAATACTAATTGATTTCTCGAATCTGTAAAAGTGTTTGTGAAATTCATTAGCCTTAAATTGATTAACCGCTAAGGCTTCAAAAGCCCAACGGCTCGCCATCATTTCACCTACAATAGGCACACCACCCTGTTTTGCTAATATTGGATTTAATTTATCAAACTTTACAACAACGCCTGCTAATAATAATTGTGGAATAATTAAAAACGGAATGGAAATATAAATAGTAACAGCACTGTTAAAGGCACTCGAAATATTTAATCCAAGCATATTTGCAAAACAAGATGCTGAGAACAAAACCATCCAGTAATCACAAAACATTCCTTTAACTCCCATAATTAAATTACCAACTAATACAAACATAAATGTTTGAATAGCAGATAAGGTAAACATGATGATAATCTTGCTCCATAAATAACTACCTTTACTTAAGTTTAAGAAAGACTCACGTTTACGTATTTTCCTATCTCTGATAATTTCTTCCGCAGAAACTGTTAAACCAATAAATAAAGCTACTACAACCGACATAAACATGTATGCTGGTACGTTTTCATTTTCTCTAAAGAAATAACCTTTTGTATTGTTTGCATCTGTATTAAAGAAACGGATTAAGGCAGCTAAAACAAACGCTAAAGCAGGTGCCTCAATTAAGTTGATTAATAAATACTGAGTATTAGTCAATTTACTCAATACATCACGTGTAATAAATACTTTAAATTGTTTAAACGCATTTGGTATTTTAAAAATAGCTTCTGGAATCTCATCTTGGTGTTTAATATCACCAATGGTTGATTCTATTTTTTCAACGTAATTTTTATTCCATTCACTAGGACTTGTTTTACGGTTATGAGTTAAGTTACCGTACTCATCCAATACTTTGCTTTCGATAATATTGAAAATCAACTCTGGGTTCACGTTACCGCAGTTCCAGCATTCGCTTTCTTCGGCGTTAACGTGTTGTACTAAAGTTTTAAAGTAAGAAACGGCATCAACAGGATTTCCGTAATAAATTGGGTATCCACCCACATCTAAAATTTGAAGTTTATCAAACATTTTAAAAATGTCGGAAGATGGCTGATGGATTACCACAAAAATTAATTTTCCTTTTAAAGATAATTCTTTTAAAAGGTCCATAATGTTTTCAGAGTCACGTGATGATAAACCAGAAGTTGGTTCATCAACGTATAGAACTGAAGGTTCACGAATTAACTCTAAACCAATATTTAAACGTTTACGTTGTCCACCCGAAATTGTTTTTTCTAAAGGTGAACCAACTTTTAAATCTTTAGTTTCAGATAAACCTAAATCTGCTAGTAAGGAGTGACATTTTTTAGCAATTTCATCATCACTTAAATTCCCAAAGCATAATTTAGCGTTGTAAAATAAGTTTTGATAAACCGTTAATTCTTCAATTAGCAAATCATCTTGAGTAACGTGTCCAATAACACCTTCAACAAATTTTTTCTCAATGTGAATGTTTTTTCCATTAATTAAAACTTGTCCGCCGCTCGGTATCTCTACACCATTTAAAACGTTTAGTAAAGTAGATTTACCAGCACCAGAACCACCCATAATACCAATTAACTTTCCACCTTCTTCACGGATATTGATATTACGTAGGCCTAACTTGCCACCTTTAAATTTGTATTCAATATTTTTTGCCTCAAATGAAATACGAGCTTGAGAACCATCTGCTAAGAAGCGTCCAATAATATCACTATAATAAATTGGTTTTACTCTCGAATTTCTTAATGATGAACCAGGAGTTAAAATGTGTACACGTTCTTTTGAAATACCTTGACCGTTTAACTGTAATTCAATATTACCGTAAATACGTAAAGCATACATACCAACGCTATCAATTTGAATCACACGAACATCAGACGATAATGCATCACAGTAAATATGTTTACAAGCATTTTCGTAACCATTTTCTTTGTTATTGATAACTAAGATATGTGGCGTATTTGGAATTTTTTCTGCAGTATCTTCAATAAATGCTCTTAACTGATTAAACTCTTCAACCGAAATGTTAAAGGTGTCAGCCACTGTTACTACAAACTCATTTTCTTGTTCAGAAATTTCGTCAGAAGAATAAATAAACTCTAACAAACGAATTAATACAATGACTTTTTGTGGTTGTTCTAGTTCTTGATTGATTTGAGTACAGATCTTTAATACTTTAACTGAGTTTAAAGAGGTACGTTTTGCCGAACCATCTTTTTTCTTTGAGCCTGCTTGCTGAGCTTCAATGAATTCATCAAAAATAACCAAGTATTTTTCTACTTGCTCTTTGTTTAATTGCTGCTTTAAAAAAGCCTCAACAATTGCACGACCAGTATTACTAATTCCATCAACTTTAGCGATGATGGCAAACATTTGCATTAAGGCACGAAGTATTCGTTCACTCATAGTATTTTAATTAAAAGATGTTTTGCAGGACAAGTACGCAAGATACTAAATATTAACTATTTAACAAATATCAATTGAATATTTTGTAAAAGCGTTATTTTTGCGTTAAATAATGGATAAATCCCTCATAAATCTAAGCCCTGCAGAGCTTGCCGCTAAGTGTATTAATCAAACCAATAAGCCAGTTTTTTTAACAGGGAAAGCAGGAACCGGAAAAACCACCTTTTTACGTAAAATAATAGAACATACCCATAAAAATGCCATTATTGTTGCCCCTACAGGCATTGCTGCTATTAATGCAGGTGGAGTTACTATTCATTCGCAATTTGGAGTGCCATTTGGCTGTTTTATCCCAGATAGCAGTTATAAAATTGAAAATACAAACACCAAAATAAACACGCCCTACACCATGGTTAAGCATTTAAATATGCGCGACCAAAAACGAAAATTACTTCAGGAATTAGAGCTGCTTATTATTGATGAAGTAAGTATGTTAAGAGCTGATTTATTAGATACGATTGATTTTGTATTAAAAAGTATTCGTCGTCAGCAACATAAACCTTTTGGGGGAGTTCAGGTATTGTTTATTGGAGATTTAATGCAATTGCCTCCGGTAGTAAAAGAAGAGGAATGGAATGTTTTGCGCAATTATTATAGTAGTATTTACTTTTTTGACGCTCAAGTTTTAAGAAGCGAAAAGCCAGTTTACATTGAATTAGATAAAATATACCGTCAGTCAGATAATACCTTTATTGACTTGTTGAATAACTTGAGAAATAACAAGGTTACACAAGCTAACATTGATTTATTAAACTCCTACTACAAGCCTAATTTTGATGTTACTTCTGCTTTAAATACAATCACCCTAACTACTCACAATAATAAGGCTGATACATTGAATAGGTCGGCATTACAAGAATTAAAAGGGAAGTCCTATTTTTTTAGTGCAAACATTGATGGAGAATTTAATGAATATGCATACCCAGTAGAATCCTATTTGGAGCTAAAATTAGGTGCTCAAATTATGTTTATTAAAAATGATGTGAGTGGAAAACAGCAATATTTTAATGGAAAAATTGGGGTTGTTTCGTCATTGAGCGATAAAGAAATTGAAATTGATTTTAAGGATGGAACCAAACCATTTTTATTAGAACATTATCAATGGAAAAACATTAAATACGAATTGAATCCTATTACTAACGAAATTGATGAAACGGAAATAGGAACCTTTATTCAATATCCTATTAAATTAGCTTGGGCCATTACGGTTCATAAAAGTCAGGGCTTGACTTTTGAAAAGCTATTTTAGATATTAATCGTGCTTTTGCGCCAGGGCAAGTTTATGTGGCTTTATCACGTTTAAAATCATTAGAGGGTTTGGTATTAACAGCTCCTATTCAATTTAATGCCATTTCGCAAGATAAAACCTTGGTAGATTATGCAGAGAATAAACCCAAAAATGAAGAAGTAAAGCGATTAATTGATCAGGAAACTATTTTGTTTTTGAAAGGCTATACCTTGAAAGCCTACGATTTTGTTTGGTTATATACTTGTCTTAGAAATCATGAGGCGAGTTATAATATGGCTGAGAATAAATCGAATAAACAAAAGCATCAGGCTTGGGCAAAAGAGTTAATTGAGAAATTTGAACCCTTAAAACTAAATGCAGACAAATTTAGTAATCAGTTGATGCAGATTTTTGAAAGTAGGGCAGAGGATTACTTGCAAACTGTAAGTGGTAGACATGTTGCTGCTAAAAATTATTTTTATCCTGTTTTAAAAGAATTGTCGAAATCTATTTTAGTACATATCGAATTACTAAAAGAAGAAAAACAAATTAAAACCTATTTAGAAGAATTATTAGAGTTGGAAGGTTTGTTGTATAAGCATTTACAGCAATTAGATAAAGTATCGACAGTAATTGATAATGTATTAAATAATGTTGAGTTCAATAAACATCAATTAAAATTTAATGCCAATCAAAACGAACGATTAGAATTAGTCCGACAAACGATAGCTATAACCGAGAAAGCGGCATTTGAAGAAAGGCTCGACGCCACACCAAGAAGGACAAAAAGCAAAAAAAGAGTCTTCAATAGGCTCAGACACCAAAAAAGTGAAAGCCGCAAAACCAGATACCAAAGAGTTGAGCTTTGCTTTATACAAAGAGGGTAAAACAATCTTTGAAATTGCAGAAGCTAGAGGTTTTGCGATTACCACTATTGAAGGACATTTAGCACATTATGTGAGTTTAGGAATGATTCCAGTTTCACAATTTGTTGCTAAAGAAAAATTTGATGTGATTATTGAAGTATCCAAAAAAATTGCAGGTGAAAATAAATTAACACCATTAAAGCTAGAGTTAGGGGATGATTATTCGTACTCCGAAATTAGATTTACACTAGCAACTCAAAAGCATTTGAAGAAAGAGTAGATTTTAAATTAAAAAAGCCTTCCGCCAGCTGGCGGAAGGCTTTTCGTAATCTGAATATTGAATTTATTTTACGCGTTCAACGTATTCGCCTGTTTCAGTATTTATTTTTAGTTTATCACCGTTTACTACAAAAATTGGAACTTGAATTTTAACACCACCTTCTAATTCAGCCGTTTTTACTGATTTTCCTTTCACACCTTCTTCTGTATAGGTTACTTCTAATTCAACATATTGAGGTAATAAACCATTTAAAGGCTTGTCGTTTTCATCAAAACGAATTTTTAAAACCATTCCTTCTTGTAAAAACTGAATGCTATCAGCAAATAAAATTTTAGGTATATGTAATTGATCATAAGTTTCTTGATTCATACAAACTAAAAAGTCACCTTCTGTAAAAAGGTATTGCATTTCGTGTTCATCCACTCTAATTAAATCAATTTTTTCACCCGAACGGAAACGAATTTCACTTTGTTTACAGTCTCTACATTACGGCATTTGCAAGAATAAATCGCATTTCCTTTTCCTGGAGTAATGTGATCATAATCTAATACTTGAACTAATTCGTTATTGTATCTTATAAATGCGTTTCTTGATAAATCAGATGTTGTAGCCATAATGGATTGTTTTTTGAGCCGCCAAGATAGTGTGTTAGGATGAGATAGGCAAAATTTATTTTATCTCTGAAAAAGGCATATTTGTGATTCTATACTGTTGCCAGTCTTTATAGTCAAAATGCCACCATTCGTATTTATAAACAGTGAAGCCCTCTTCTTGCATTGCCGCAATTAATAAATCTCTTGCTTTACGCTGTTCTTCTGTTCCACCAGTATAATCAAAGTATGAACGATCCGTCATTTCATCATACACTCCTGGCATTTCAATTTCTTTTTTAGTCACTAAATCATATAAACTGACATCAATGGCGCAGCCTCTATTATGGCGTGAGCCTTCTTTTGGATCTGCTACAAATTTTTTATTTTCTTTTGATGTGACATCATAAAATAACTTTGTTACATCCCAAGGTCGGTAACCATCAAATACCAATAATCCATAACCAAGTATATGCATTTTTGTGTTTACTTTCTTTAAAGCTTCGGCGGCATCTTTTTGTAAAAAGGCTCTAGCTTCTTTGTAAACTGGCTGACCAACAAAGTTATTTTTGGTTGCGTATCTTATATCTAATTTAATCGTTGAATCTAATTTAACGAGTTCTACCAAATTGGTTTCTTTAAATGTTCCTTTTTCAACAGGAAGTTTAGTGGCGCAACTGTTAAATATAAATGCACTAAAAAATAAAAGACTGATATAGAGTAGATGTTTTGTCATTATAAAATCATAGTTCGTTTATTTTAAAACAGCAATCATTTTATCAGCAATTATTTTGCTCATTTTATAATTGGATTCATGAGTCCATCCAGCAATATGAGGTGTTAAAATCACATGTTCGCTTTTTAATAAATATTGCATCGGTTCGGGTAGGGTAGTAGTATCAATGTTTTCAAAGGAAACGGATTCGTATTCTAAAACGTCTAAACACGCACCAATTACTTTACCTGTTTTTAGATGTTTTACTAAGTCAGTTGTATTTAAACATTTGCCACGCGCCGTATTGATGACATATATATTCTTTTTAAACTGAGAGATAAAATTATCGTCAATGTAATTGTTCGTTTCTTGAGTTAAGGGTAAATGAATACTCACCACATCTGCTTTTTCGTATATTTCATATAAAGATGATTCTTTGATGTGTTCGCCAACAATGCCTGTTTTATATTTGTCATACACTAAAATTTCGCAATCAAAGCCTTTCAACTTTTTTGCAAATGCCGATCCCATATTTCCGTAACCAATAATTCCAATAGTTCTGCCAGCTATTTCGTGCCCGCGATTTTCGGCGCGTTTCCAAATGCCATTTCTAACTTCATGATCACTGCGTTTTAAATGATTCATCAGCATTAGTAACATGCCTAATGCGTGTTCTCCAACAGCATCTCTATTGCCTTCGGGAGCGCTCAAACATGTAATGCCTTTGTTTTTAGCATAGTCTACATCAATATTTTCCATGCCTGCACCAACGCGACCAATACATTTTAAATTGATAGCTAAATCTAAAACCTCTTTAGTGAATTTGAATTTACTTCTGATGACTGCGCCGTGGTAATTGGGAAGTAATTGAATTAATTCTTCTTTTGATTTGTTCCAAAATAAATCACACTGAAAACCAGCGTCGATCAAAGTTTCATGTAATACATCGTGATTTGAATCTATACAAAGTATTTTTTTCATAGTAAAATAAAATGAAAATTAAGGAATATCAATATACTTGTGAGTTTGTAAGGAAATCATCCAACGAGGATTTTGTTTCACATACTCAACTATTAAAGGCGTTATCTCGTTACGTTTACTCCATTCAGGTTGTAAATACAAAAAGCAATCTTTACCAACTTTTGCAGCTTGTTCCTCTGCCCAAATAAAATCATGTTTATTAAATACAATAATTTTTAATTCGTGAGCAGCAGTATAATTTTCTTCTTTAGGTAACATTGTTTTTTTAGGCGATAAACAAATCCAATCCCAATTTCCACTTAAAGGATAAGCTCCAGAAGTTTCGATATAGGTTTGAATATTATGTTGCTTTAAAAGTTCCGTTAAATAAACCAAATTATAAATTAGAGGTTCACCTCCTGTAACAACTACAGCAGGTGTTTTACTTTCTAAAACATTTTCTAAAATTTTTTCGGTTGTAGTTAAAGGATGTAAACTAGCGTCCCAACTCTCTTTCACGTCACACCAATGGCAACCAACATCACAACCACCAATTCTAATAAAATAGGCCGCTTTACCAGTATTAAATCCTTCACCTTGAATGGTATAAAACTCTTCCATTAAAGGAAGAAGTTTTCCATCATTCAATAAATTTTCTTGTTCAGGATTTAGTCCGCTTAATTTGTAGCTCAATTTTGTAATTTCTTAAAGACTCCAGTAGGTTAAGCCTTTCATTTTGTTTTTATACATTCCTTTGATATCAACTATCACACCTTTAGTAGAAAGAATTGATTTAAAGAACTTTTCATCTAAAGTTTTATATTCTTGGTGATTAACAGCAACGATAACACCATCATAACCTTTAGCTAATTTATTTAAACCAAAACCATATTCGTGTTTTAGTTCAGCGCTATCAGCATGTGGATCAACAATTTCAACCTTTACGCCAAATGATTTTAATTCTTTAACAATGTCAGCTACTTTACTATTACGAATATCGCTTACGTCCTCTTTAAAGGTAGCGCCCATAATTAATACTTTTGATTTGCTAATGTTTTTTCCAGCAGCAATAATTTTCTTAACGCAGTTTTTAGCTACATAATAACCCATGCTATCATTTACATAACGTCCGCTATTAATAACACGCGCATGATATCCAAGAGATTCTGCTTTGTAAGTTAAGTAGTAAGGATCTACACCAATGCAATGTCCGCCTACTAAACCAGGAAAGAACTTTAAGAAATTCCATTTGGTACCTGCAGCTTCTAAAACATCGTACGTATTAATATTCATTTTATTAAAGATGATAGATAACTCATTCATCAATGCAATGTTTACGTCACGTTGAGTGTTTTCAATAATCTTAGCAGCTTCAGCAACTTTAATGCTTGAAGCACGGTGAGTTCCTGGCTCAACAATAATTTCGTAAGTTTTAGCAATTTCTTCTAAACTTTCTTTATCACAACCAGAAACAATTTTTAAAATTTTAGTAATGGTATGTTCTTTATCACCTGGATTAATACGCTCAGGAGAATAACCAACTTTAAAATCTTTTACGAAGTTTAATTTCGATTCGCGTTCTAAAACCGGGATACAATCATCTTCTGTACAACCAGGATAAACGGTTGATTCATAAACTACGTAATCTCCTTTTTTAAGTACCTTACCAACTGTTGTTGAAGCACCAATTAAGGGTTTTAAATCAGGTAAGTTATGTTCATCAATAGGAGTAGGAACTGCTATAATAAAAAACTTTGCTTTCTTTAAATCTTCTAATTTATGAGTGAAGGTTATATCAGAATTAGCAAAATCTTTTTTAGTTAATTCGTTACTTGGATCAATGCCTTTGTTCATCATATCAACGCGTTTAGCATTAATATCAAAACCTATTACTTTTACTTTTTTAGCAAATGCCAAGGCAATTGGTAAACCAACATATCCTAAACCAATAACTGCGATTGTAGCTTTCTTATCAACGATGTCTTTGTAAATTCCCATATTCTATTTTAATATTTTCTTATTTATTTTTAATAACTGTTTCAGGACGTAATGCATAAATGCGTTCAATAATATCAACTACTTTTAACCCTTCTAAGGCATTGGTTGTGATTTTAGTTTTTCCGGTAATCGTATCAACTACGTTTTCAATCACATTATGATGATTGTTTGCTGAGCCTTTATATGCACCATAATCATTAGCTGGATTAGTTTCTGCTAAAACAGGCATTGTGTAATCCTTAATATTGCAAACATCCACTTGATCCATGTATTGACCACCAACTTTAATACTTCCTTTGCTACCAACAATGGTTAATGAAGACTCTAAATTTTTATCATAAACAGCGGTAGAGTAGTTGATGCTTCCCATACCTCCATTTACAAAATCAAAACTCACAAATCCACTGTCCTCAAACGCAGTTGAGTTTTGGTGATTGAAATCTGCAAACTTTGCTTGAATATTTTTTATATCACCAAATATCCAATACATGATATCAATCCAATGAGAGAATTGAGTAAACAAGGTTCCGCCATCTAAATCTTGAGTGCCTTTCCAGCCACCAGCTTTATAGTAACGATCATCACGGTTCCAATAGCAATTTAACTGAACCATGTATACATCACCAATTGTTTTTGATTCAACAACTTGTTTTAACCAAACACTTGGAGGAGAATAACGATTTTGCATCACGCAAAAAACGGTTTTGCTATGATCTAAAGCCGTAGAGATTACTTTTTCACAATCTGCTTTACTTAAAGCCATTGGTTTTTCTACAACCACATGTTTATTTAATTCTAAAGCTTTTAAAGCATGTGTAGCGTGTAAACCATTTGGTGTACAAACATTAACGACATCAATTTCCGGATGATTTTTTAATAACTCTTCTGGCGTTGAATAAAACTTTTCGGTTAAACTTTCTAACCCTAATTTTTCTTTTGGAGCAACATCACAAACCGCCACTAATTCGCAGTTGGGGTTACGGCGTACCATTTCGGCATGACGTTTACCAATGTGACCTTGACCAATAACTCCGAATTTTATTTTTGTCATAATTATGAAATTCTTTTTACTATACTATTTTCTAATTGATACACTTGTCCGCTTTCTTTACAAGTAGCTTTTCCACTGGAATCAAATTCTAAACGATGTCCATATTCACTCATCCAGCCGATTTGACGAGAGGGATTACCAACTACTAAAGCGTAGGCTGGAACTGTTTTAGTTACTACTGTACCAGCTCCAATAAAAGCATATTCTAAAATATCATGTCCGCAAACTATGGTTGCATTAGCTCCAATACTCGCACCTTTACCAACATGTGTTTTGGCATATTCTGATTTGCGATTCACTGCACTACGAGGATTGATCACATTTGTAAAAACCATCGATGGCCCTAAAAAAACATCATCATCGCAAGTAACTCCTGTATAAATTGAAACGTTATTTTGAACTTTTACGTTTTTTCCTAAAACAACTTCTGGAGAAATAACTACGTTTTGCCCAATGTTACAGTTTTCTCCTAACGTGCAATTAGGCATAATATGGCTAAAATGCCAAATTTTAGTGCCTTTTCCAATAGTACACCCTTCGTCGATAATTGCAGAAGGGTGAGCAAAATATGATTTTTCCATAACTGATTTAGAACCAACAAACTTAACAAATTATGCGGAATTAGGGCAATTTTTATGCAGTTTCCCTAAAAAAAGATAACATTGCTAAAAATTAGATTATTTGTGAGTTTTAGATTGAATATCAAATATTATTTAGTGCATAGTTTAGGCTTTACAAACAAAGAAGCTATTAGAGCCATTGAAAATAGAAAACTTAAAGTCAATGGCGCCATTATTACCGAAAATAGTGAGTTTAACGAAACGTGGGAGATTTATTACGATGATACATTACTAAAGCCAAACACGCCTTTTACCTACATTGCTTTATATAAACCAAGAGGTATTGAAACAACAAATAATGAAGCTATTGCGGATAATTTAACAACAGTTTTTAAGTTTGATAAACATCTAGGTTATGCTGGTAGACTAGACAAAGAATCCGAAGGATTATTACTATTATCTAATGATGGAAAATACATTCAGAGTTTATCAAGTCCTATCAAAGAAAAAGAGAAGGAATATATTGTTACTGTTAACAAACCCATTTCGGATGAATTTATCCATCAAATGGGTGCAGGGGTTGATATTATGATTTGTAAAACAAAACCCTGTTTTATTGAAAAATTAAATGAATTTGAATTCAAAATTATTTTAACCGAAGGCAAAAATCGTCAGATAAGAAGAATGTGTAAGGCTTTGGGTTATTTGGTTGCAAGGTTAATTAGAGTGAGAATAGATACGATTGAATTAGGGGATTTAAAGCCAGGCGAATTTAGAGAGTATCATTTAACGAATTAAACTGTTTTCTTTTATCTCTTCCATCAGTTGTTCTTTGGCTTTATTTCTATTTTTAATATGAATAAAATTCCCTTTACCAATTTCTGCGATTTCTTTTAAATTTTTCATCGCGTCTTTATCATTACCAAAAGCCATGGTAGATAATTTAATGTTTTTATCAGCTTTATTTAGACTATATTTTTTTTGATCATCGGGATAAAATCTAAATTTTCCATCCGTAGCCAATATAATTTGATTGTTACCATTAGAAATGTAATTTTTCAAGGCCACCTCTAAACTAAATAAAATGGCTTTGTTCCCTTTAGTCATTCCTTTGGCTTTTAAACGATTCACCACTTCATTTAATTCTTCTTTTTGATTTCCAGTTAATCCCTCACGAATTATTTTCACTGTATCAGCATAGGTAATAAACGTTATTTTATCAATGGGACGAAGGTTTTCAATTAAATGATGAAGCGCCAATTTCATTACATTTAATTTGTTAGTATCTCTCATTGAACTTGATACATCTACTAAAAAAATGATATTATTTGGTTTGTAAAGTTTTTCATCTAATACTGTTTTTGATTCATTTTTGGTTTCTAGAATGGAAGTTTGTGCTGGAATAGGAGCAGGTTCTTTTACTTCCTGAGATGAGTTATTGTCAGGAATTTTATTGGATGTATCTTTAGGTTTGTTAGGCTCCGTAACAACAATTGGTTCAATAGTTTTTGCACCAGTATGATTTGGTTTCTTAAAATAAAAACAAGCAGTTTTGTCATCTGTTTTTATAGACTTAATATTTCCTGAAAGCGATAGTTTAAATGGAATGCCATCTGCGCTGGTTACTAAATCAATATTTTCCGAGAATTTACCAGCTTGTTGAGGGATAAATTCCACCACAATAATTGTTGTATCACCTGGTTTTATAGTTTTTTTAGCTGCACGAATGGTAATTCCTTTTTTTGCATCAGCTCTCAATAAATACAAGTTTTTTGCTTGATTATTTTGAATAATATAATCTGCTTTAACTTTGTAAATATTTTCTTGCGAACCAATATCTTGATTCTGTTCATCAATTCCAATCAAACTATTTTGAGAGAAAATTAATGAGCAAAAACAAATGAAGAATATAGTATAAAAGAATTTCAATGTTTATTTTGGTTGTTGAATTTAGGACCTATAACTATCTTTATTCTGTTTTTATACGTTTAGTTAATGCTTTTTAATAATTTTCCAGATCTAATAATTTTTTCTTTTACCGTCTGTAAATATAACTTTTGATTGGATTTCTCCATTCTCATAATACCAAATCTTATATCCATCAACTTTTCGTTTTGTATAAAAGAAATCGCCTTGTTTTTGACCATTTTCAAAATATAGTACTTGGTTTCCGTTCATTTTTCCATTCACATACTCTGCCTCATAATGTTTAACACCGCTTTTTCGATATTCTGTATACCATCCATTAAGTTTTCCATTTAAATAATATGATTTGTAGCTAATCGAGCCATCATCTCTGAACGACGTTTTTATCCCGTTCAATGTATCATCTTTAAATGTACTTGTTGAAAATATATTTCCTGATGGATAATAATCAGTTAAAATACTGTCTAATAGGTCATTTTTCATAAAACCTGAATTGTATTTTTCTCCTTTGTCAGTATAGTTTGAAAATGTCCAAGAGCCTGTTTTATTGTTATTTGTATAAAATCCTTGACTAGTTATAAATCCTAGCCTATTATAAAAAGCACAATGGCCATTGAAGATAATTGTGTCTTTATTTGCTTCTGAACATACAGCAGTCATTTGAATTTGATTAGTAATATAATAATCCTTGACAATAAAACCTGAGCTATCTGGTCGAATTATTCTATAGTATTCTGATCTAATTTTGTTACAAGATTTCCAATTTTTGTCAAAGAAAAGAGTATCATTTTGACTAAAACCAGCAAAAACAACAAACATGAAAATATATATAAATTTATTCTTCATGGTTTCTGTAATACTGAATTATTGCCATTAATTTGCTCAACAAAAATCATTATTTTAATTTATCATTATTAATATGTCGTTCCGAATCTCGATTTGTTTTTTTATCAAGATTTTTCTTTAAAGCCTCTTCCAAATCTATGCCAGTTTGGTTGGCTAAACATATTAATACAAATAGCACATCAGCTAGTTCATCACTTAAGTCTTTATTTTTGTCCGATTCTTTCTCGCTTTGTTCTCCATATCGGCGAGCGATAATACGAGCTACCTCACCAACTTCTTCAGTAAGCATAGCCATATTTGTTAATTCGCTAAAGTATTTAACGCCGTATTGTTTAATCCAGTCGTCTACTGTTTTTTGTGCTTCGCTTACTTTCATAATCTTATTTCTTAATGGCGTCTCCTTCGTATTTTTCAATTATAGCTTTCACTAAGCGATGTCTAATAACATCAACGGTGGTTAGTTCTATAATATCAATGCCATTTGTATTCTTTAATAACCTCACTGCTTGTGCCAAACCAGAGGTTTGATGACGAGGTAAATCTATTTGAGTCATATCACCATTAATAATGAATTTGGCGTTTGCTCCCATACGCGTTAAAAACATTTTCATCTGACTTTCAGTCGTGTTTTGCGCTTCATCTAATATAACGAAAGCATTATCCAAAGTTCGTCCGCGCATAAATGCTAAAGGGGCAATTTGAATAATCTTCGCTTCAATATATTGATTGAGCTTGTCTAAAGGAATCATATCATACAAGGCATCATATAACGGTTGCATGTATGGATCTAATTTTTCTTTTAAATCGCCGGGTAAAAAACCTAAATTTTCTCCAGCTTCAACGGCAGGGCGAGTTAATATGATACGTTTGACTTCTTTATTTTTTAATGCTCTTACCGCCAATGCCACTGCTGTATAGGTTTTTCCAGTTCCAGCAGGACCAACAGCAAAAATCATATCATTGGTATTTACCGATTGCATCATTTTACGTTGATTGTCGGTACGAGCTTTAATAACTAATCCACTATTACCAAATACAATAATGTCGGAGCCTGTAGCCTCTTCTTTGGCGTGTAACAAATTATCTCCTGTTTGCCCCAATAATCGCTCAATAACCGTATCTGTTAGCAAACCATTTTTATGGTAGTAATCTACCATCATCGTAAGCTTCTTCTCAAAGAAGGCTATTTCAGCTTCGTCTCCTAATGCTTTGATGGAATAGCCTCTGGCGATAAGTTTAAGTTTTGGGAAGTATTTTTTTATAACGTTGAGTTTAACGTCGTTTACGCCATATATTTCAACAGGTTCAACGCTATCTAGGGTAATTACTTTTTCTATCAAGTTCCAATAAATTTATGTTAATAATCGTGTTAATCAAATAGTTTATATCCTAAAAGTAAGCCTAAAATATTATTTACTTTTGAGAATACTATTAAAAGTTTTCAATATGTCAATAATTACCATTACTACAGATTTGGGTTACCGCGACCCATACTTGGCAATGGTTAAAGGCGTATTATATTCTAAACAACCTAATGCTCATATTGTTGATTTAGCTTGCGATGTTAATTCACATGCACATAACGAAGGCGCTTTTGCTTTAAAGAGTGCTTTGCCTTATTTTCCTGAAAATACCATTCATTTATTTGCCATTAAGTTTTTAAACTCTACCGATACAATTAAGAACTTAAATATTGATAATACACGTTATTTGCTCACTAAATATAAAGGTCAATTTATCATTTGCCCTGATAATGGCGTTTTAACCTTAATTGATAAAACGTTTAATGAGCCTGTTTACCAATTATATTTTGATAGTGAAAAACAACATTCTTTTTTTTTAAGAGATGTGTTTACGGAAATTGCTAATAAGCTAATTAATAATGTTCCAATAGAGGAATTTAGTTCAGACACACAAGACTATTGTAAATTATACGCTTTTGAGAGTTTTTCAACACCAAGTAATTTACAAGGTTCTGTCTTGTACGAAGATAGTTTTGGGAACTTAATTACAACTATTACAAGACAAGAATTTGAGAAAAATGTTGGAAATAAACGTTTCTCTATTGCTTTACCATCGGGAGATGTAACTAAAATTTACAATACTTACGATGATGTGAAAATTGGAGATGTAGTATGTTTTTTTAATTCGATGGATTTATTAGAAATAGCTTTATTAGGGCAAGCGGCCAATAAATTAGCCATTAAAAAATCGGTATTAAGTAAGTATAAAATTGATAGAATTATAGTTGAAATTTATGATTAAGAGATTTGTAAAAATGACGTTTAAATCGGATTGTATTGAACGTTTTAAAGATATTTTTAATGCAAGTAAAGATTTAATTGCTGCCATGGAAGGTTGTAAACATGTTGAATTGTTACAGGATATTAATAACCCAACTATTTTCTTTACCTTCAGTATTTGGGAAGAGTCAAAGTATTTAGAAGCTTATCGTCAATCAGAATTATTTGAAGGAGTTTGGGCAAAAACAAAAATATTATTTGATGCTAAACCAGAAGCATGGAGCGTAAAACAACTATAAAATAAATTATTAGACACTAACCACTTTTTACTAGCTACTTAAAATGATCACATACGCTATAATTTTTTTGACAGTTGCCTTCTCTTTATATGCTATGGATAAGCCTGAGATAAAGTATAAATATATTTTTCATCCCTTTTCAATTCATCAAGGCAACCAACATTATCGATTTTTATCACATGCCTTTTTGCATGGTGATTATCTGCACCTAGCATTTAATATGTATGCTTTATGGATGTTTGGGCGTGTTGTGGAAGAGCAAGTTTTTCCTGCTTTGTTATCTCATGATGGGGAACCGGACAAGAAAATGGGAATGGCTTTATATATTGTAATGTATACTGGTGCTATTTATGCATCTTCTATTTCGGAATACGTTAAAAATAAAGACAATAAATATTATTCTTCATTAGGAGCCAGCGGTGCTGTTAATGCTTTGATATTTAGTTATATTACTTGTTTACCTTTAACAGAGTTAGGATTCTTTTTTATTCCTATGCCAGCTTGGATTTTTGGTGTGTTGTACTTAGCTATTAGTTATTACTTAAGTAGAAGAAATACGGGTTATGAATCGGTTGATAAAATTGGTCATGAAGCACATTTTTGGGGTGCTATTTTTGGAGTGCTGTTTACCTTAGTTATTGGATTACTAAATAAAGATGTTTATTTTGAAATTTTAAGAAATCAATTAAAATGAAGGTTACATTTTTAGGCACTGGCACATCACAAGGCGTTCCAATTATTTGTTGCGAATGTTCGGTATGTCGTTCTCAAAATCCTAAAGATAACCGATTAAGGACTTCTATTTTAATTGAAAGTGAAACGACAAAAGTAGTGATTGATTCAGGACCTGATTTTAGACAACAAATGCTTCGACAAAAAATAAAAACCTTAGATGCGGTTGTTTTTACTCATGAGCATAAAGATCACATTGCAGGCTTAGATGAAGTAAAAGCTTTTAATTATTTCAATAAAATGCGAATGCCTGTGTATGCTACTGAACGTGTTCAGGAAGCGTTGAAAAGAGAATTTGCATACATTTTTGCAGAAGATAAATATCCTGGTATTCCCGAGATAGATGTATTTACAGTAAATGATAAACCTCTCAAAATTAATGATATTGAATTATTACCTATTGATGTGATTCATTATCGTTTGCCTGTAAAAGCTTACAGAATAAACGATTTCACCTATATTACCGATGCTAATTATATTTCGGAAGAAGAAAAACAAAAAATAAAAGGCTCAAAAATTATTGTCATCAATGCGCTTCGTAGAGAAGAACATGTGTCTCATTACACCTTTCAACAGGCCATCGATTTAATGAATGAGTTAAAACCAGAAAAAGCGTATTTCACTCATATTTCGCATCAATTAGGTTTGCACGAAGACGTCTCAAAAGAATTGCCGTCTTTTATAGAGTTAGCATATGATGGTTTGCAAATTGAGATTTAATTTTATTTTTTATCCTCATTTTGTTCAAAAATCCATGAATTGTTAATTTGTTATTGGCTCAACTTTACATGATAATAGTAAATTTGAAGGCTTAATAAAAACAACCCGTAACAATTTATTTATGATCAAAGCAGATGTATTACTTGGCCTACAATGGGGCGATGAAGGAAAAGGAAAAATTGTAGATGTACTAACTCCTAAATACGACATTATTGCTCGTTTTCAAGGTGGCCCAAATGCAGGTCATACATTAGAATTTAACGGAATAAAACACGTTTTACATACAATTCCAAGTGGTATTTTTCACCCAACTGCTTTAAATGTTATTGGTAATGGTGTTGTAATTGACCCTGTAATTTTCAAAAAAGAAATTGATGCACTAACAGCTTTAGGAGTTGATTTTAGCTCAAAATTGGTAATTAGTAAACGTGCCCATTTAATTTTACCAACTCACCGTTTATTAGATGCGGCTAGCGAGGCTGCAAAAGGAAAAGATAAAATCGGTTCTACTTTAAAAGGTATCGGACCAACGTATATGGATAAAACTGGACGTAATGGTTTACGTATTGGTGATATCGAAAGCCCTAATTTTAAAGCTAAATACGATGCTTTAGTTGAAAAACATAAGCAATTGTTAGAGTTTCACAAGTTTGAATATAATTTGGCTGAATTGGAGCCAGCTTGGTTTGCAGCAATTGAAGAATTAAAGAAATTAAAATTTATTGATACAGAGCATTTCATCAATGATGCTATTAAAAAGGGCCAAAAAATATTAGCCGAAGGTGCTCAAGGTTCTTTATTAGATATTGATTTTGGTTCTTATCCATTTGTTACATCGTCAAATACTATTTGTGCTGGTGCTTGTAACGGATTAGGTATTGCGCCAAACCGCATTGGAAATGTGATTGGTATTTTTAAAGCATACTGTACTCGTGTTGGTAGTGGTCCTTTTCCAACTGAATTAGATAATGAAGTAGGAGAGAAGATACGCCAAATTGGACGTGAGTTTGGAGCTACAACAGGACGCGCTCGTCGTTGTGGATGGTTAGATATTCCTGCTTTAAAATACGCAATCGCCATTAATGGTGTAACAGAACTTATGATGATGAAAGCAGATGTATTATCTGACTTTGATACGTTAGAGGTTTGTACGCATTATATGCACAAAGGTGAAAAAATTGATTACTTACCTTTTAGTATTGATCCAGCAGATGTAACTCCAGTTTATGTAACAGTAAAAGGTTGGGCTGAAGATTTAACTAAAATGACTTCTAAAGATACTTTACCTCAAACATTAATTGATTACGTAAAATATATTGAGAAATTGGTAGAAGTTCCTATCAGTATTGTATCTATCGGACCAGATAGAACTCAAACTATTTTTATGTAATCTATTCTTTTGTATTAAGAAAATTGCTACTTTTAAAAAATTAAACCTGTGAAGCCAAGAGTTTTATTAGAAAATAAACAATTAGAAGTTACTCTTACTCGCCTTTGCTATCAATTAATAGAAGTTCACAACGATTTTAGTAATACAGTTATCATAGGCTTACAGCCTCGTGGCATTTATTTGGCACACCGTATCCAAAAATTATTAGAAGGTATTTTAAAGAAAAAAATCGTCGCCATGTTCCAATTCAAGCAAAATATATTGGGTTAGTAATTGATTCGATAGAAACGCAAAATGTAAAAGTAGAGTGGGCAGAAACAGATAAAAAAGATAGAGTAACATTGATAGACAAATAAAATGAGACCATTAGCAAAAGATCATATACCTTATTTCTCTCAATATATCGACCTTGTTCCAGAAGGAGATATTATTTCAGCCTTAAAGGCTAACCATCAAATGGTGTTAGATTTTATTGAAGATATTCCTCGTCAAAAATTAAATTATTTTTATGATGATGGAAAATGGACAGTAAAACAAGTAATTAATCACATTATCGATACGGAGCGTATTTTAAGTTACAGAGCTTTACGTTTTGCAAGAGGTGATAACCAAAAAGTGTTACCATTTGATGAAAATTTATACGCTGCCAATGCAAATTTGACTAATACCAATGCTCAAATTTTAGCTGATGAATTTGATTCAGTAAGACTGTCTAATATTTTGTTTTTCAGGCAGTTATCTGAAAAAGAATTATTGTTAAAAGGTCAAATGGCTTCAGGTGAAACCAATGTATTATCGCTTGGGTTCATGTTATGTGGACATGCACAACATCATATCAACGTTATTAAAGAAAGATATTTATAAACTATGAGCAACTTAAGCGTCAACCATCTTTTAGGAATAAAATATATCACTAAAAACGATATTGAATTAATATTAGATACCGCTACCAATTTTAAAGAAGTTATTAAATCGTCCCATTAAAAAAGTACCTTCTTTAAGAGATTTAACAGTTGCCAACTTATTTTTCGAAAACTCAACCCGTACTCGTTTATCATTTGAATTAGCCCAAAAGCGCCTAAGTGCTGATGTGGTTAATTTCTCTGCATCTTCTTCTTCTGTTAAAAAAGGAGAAACTCTAATTGATACTGTCAATAATATTTTAGCCATGAAAGTGGATATGGTTGTGATGCGCCATGCAAGCGCAGGAGCGGCTGAATTTTTATCAAAAAAAGTAAATGCTAAAATTGTAAATGCAGGTGATGGAGCTCACGAACATCCAACTCAAGCATTGCTTGATGCTTTTTCTATGCAAGAAAAGCTAGGCAATTTAAAAGGAAGAAAAATCGCCATCATTGGAGATATCTTACATTCAAGAGTTGCTTTGTCCAATATATTTTGTCTACAAAAACTAGGAGCAGAAGTTAAAGTATGTGGCCCTACAACATTGATTCCTAAATACATAGAAAGTTTAGGTGTGTCGGTTGAAACAGATTTACGAAAAACATTAGAATGGTGTGACGTCGCAAATATGCTGCGCATTCAATTAGAAAGACAAGATATTAAGTTCTTCCCATCTATAAGAGAGTACACGATGTTATACGGTTTAGATAAAACATTACTTGATTCTCTTTCCAAAAAAATCGTGATTATGCATCCAGGTCCTATTAACCGTGGAGTTGAAATTACGAGTGATGTTGCTGATAGTGACCAATCTATTATATTAGATCAGGTAGAAAATGGCGTTGCGGTTCGCATGGCTGTTATGTTTTTATTGGCTGGTCGCCAATAGTATTTACATTTTCTTGTTTAAAACTTTACGTTAAAAAACACCTGTTAAATTCTGTATAAATACTGAATTAGTTTTAAATTTACTATAACTAAACTAACACGGATTAGATATAATCCGATTATTAATTAAAAACATAATTTATGAAAAAAATCTACTTTACTATTTTTACAATTGTAGCAAGTATTGCTTCTGTTATCGCCCAAACGGTTCCAACATGCTCGCTAAATCCAACTTTTATTGCTAGTAATAAAGTTGGAGTTTATCCAGATAGTGCTACAAATTTTATTTCTGGAACTATAGGTGTACCTTATGTTCAAAATATTACTGTTAAAGTTCCAAAGGATACCACGTCTTCTGGTATTACTTTTTGTTTTAATCGTTTCGAATTAACATCGCCTTCAACTAATAATTATGGTTTACCTCCAGGGTTAATGATTGGTTCTTCAACACCAGCAGTGGCAAATGGAACTGTTAATGGCGCACCTTCTTTAAAATTTGCTGGAAATGCTAATAACTGTGCCAGTATTTATGGAACGCCTACTACAGCAGGTTCATATACTTTAAGTTTAAAAGTAACTCCATTTATGACTCCAGCATTTGGTGCTTGTCCTGCATCTCCAAACGTATCGGGTGGAAGTGGTACATTAACTCCTCCTCAAACTTTAAATTATTATATCATAAATATTGCTCCAAATAACCCAACTGGTATCAGAAGTCTTGGAAATGATAGAATGATATTATCTCAAAATTTTCCTAATCCATCTTCTTTAACTACTGATATCACATTTTATGTGGAAGGAAATGATGAAGCAACTGTTACAGTGTATAATATGTTAGGAGATATTGCAACTTCTCAAACTATTAAAGCTGTTACTGGCGAAAATAAAGTAACCATTAATACCTCTGAATTAGCAGCTGGAACGTACATCTATACTTTAACATACAGAGGAGCAAAAGCTACTAAACGAATGATTGTTTTAAATAACTAATTAAATTTCGAAGGTCTTTTATATGTCAACTCAAACCTTCGAATTATTAATATTAGGTAGTAGTGCAGCAACGCCTACTGCAAACCGAAATCCAACCGCTCAGTTATTAAATATAGCTGAGCGGTTTTTTTTGATAGATTGTGGAGAAGGAACACAAATGCAAATGCGTAAATACAAAGCTCGTTTTCAAAGTGTGAACCATATTTTTATTAGCCATTTGCATGGAGATCATTTTTACGGACTACCTGGCTTTTTGGCAAGTATGCATTTGTTGGGGCGGAAAAATGAATTAACCATTTACGGTCCAAAAGAATTAGAGGAAATCATAAATATGATTCATAAGCATTCTGAAACGTATTTGAATTATCCTTTAAATTTTGTTTACACACAAAATACAAGCAAGCAATTGATTTTTGAAGATGAAAAAGTAGAAGTTTATAGTTTGCCATTAAAGCACAGAATTGCTACTACAGGTTATTTATTTAAGGAAAAACCGTTATTCCGAAATATTGATAAATACAAACTTGAGAAGATGAATGTCTCTTTTGCAGAAATTCATAAGCTAAAACAAGGGTTAGATGCAATTGATAATAATGGGAATATCATTAAAAATAACGAGTTAACTTTAGATCCCATTAAACAAAGAAGCTATGCTTTTTGTAGCGATACCAAGTTTTTTGAAGAATTATCAAACGATATTAAAGACGTTGATTTGTTGTACCACGAATCTACTTTTTTAGAAGAAAAGGAGGATAGAGCCAAACAAACCTTTCATAGTACAGCCAAACAAGCAGCTCAAATGGCGGTTCTGGCAAATGCTCAAAAATTAATTTTAGGACATTTCTCAGCTAGATATGGCCATTTAGAAGAATTTTTAGAGGAAGCCAAACCTATTTTTTCTAATACAGAATTGGCTATCGAAGGTCAATTATTTTCTCTGTAACTTTTTTTATTTTCTTTATTATAACCATTAGAACAGGATTAATTTTGAATATTTCGAAACCACTACCGTCCTTTCCTTTAGCTTTATCTGCCACTACACAGAAATTATTTACGGAGCTAAAACTTACTAATTGAAATAAACCCGCGTGAGGGATGCAAGCGTACACTTCGACTTCGCTCAGTGCCCAAACTCGGTGGCTGAGCGGCGTCGAAGCCACATAATTAAAACAAAAATAATAGCCTATGAAACCAATATTTACGTTAACCCCAAAATCTAACCATTATGAAAAACGTAAATCGATTAGCTTTGCTAAGCTTAGTTGTTTGTTTCACACACAAAGGTTTCTCGCAATTAAATAATCATCACAAAAATTATATCGATATTGGTATAGTAGGAGGAATGCAGCATCACAACTCTCCCATGGGAGGCGTTTATGCAAGTATTGGCACTTTTTTTATGGCATTTGATAGGCCTAGTTCTATCGACATTAGAGTAAAAGAACTTTACATTGCAAACCCTGATCAACAAGGCACTTTGATTACATTTACTTATAGAGTAAGTTTAATAAAGGGTTTGTTTGTTGGGATTGGAGGTGCTCACGGGCATCAAGTTATGGGCGATGAATTTATGACTCATCCAACTTCTTCTATCATGGGAACAAATGCTCATATTATGCATAGCACAGGATTAAATGCTGAATTAGGCTATAATTTCAACTCCTTTATTAAAAACAAATACTTAGGAATTTATCCCGTTGTTCATGTTGCCTACACGCATTTATTTATGATTAACCACTCGATGCCTAATTTAACTTTAAGTGCTGGATTTAGAGTTGGATTTAAAAAATGGAATTAGAAATGAACAATTCATTTTTTAATAAATAATTCAAGATAAATTTTGTTATTCAGATATGAAACGTATCTTTGTTTAAAATTAATCTAAATAAGGTATTTAAACCAATGATATCAGTTCTTATAGCAGATAACAACTACTTAAGCAGACTAGGGCTTTATACATTATTAAGCACTTCTGCGAATTTTGAGGTAGATTATACAGAAGATGAAAATTTCGATAATTTGGTTTCTTCTATTAAAAAAAATAAACCGAAAATTTTAGTATTGGATTTTCAATCTTTGAATTTTAGTTCTAAACAAATTTCAGTTTTAACTAAGACGTTTAAACGACTTCAGGTATTAGCAATTACAGATTATATGAGTAGAGCTGAAATGCAGTCAGCTTTAGATAGTGGGGTAAGAAGTTATTTATTAAAAGAGTGTGATAAAGAAGAAATTATTGAAGCTTTACATGCAACATTTAACGGAGAACGTTTTTTATGTGGTAAAGTAGCTTATTTCTTGGCTAATTCTCAAGATTTAGAAATAATGAGACCAGAGTTAGATAAAGTTTCATGCCAAGGTTTAGGTATTACTGACAGAGAATTAGATGTGATTCGTTTAATTTCTGAAGGATTATCTAATAAATTAATTGCTGATAAGTTAGAGTTGAGTACCCATACAGTAAACACTCACCGTAAAAATATCATGGCTAAGTTGGATATTCCTAATACAGCAGGAATTGTAATGTTTGCCGTGAAGAATAAATTATTAGTTGCTTAATATTTATGAAGTCTGCCTTAGAAATAAGCGATTACTTTATCCTTTTATTAATAGCTGGAATTTTTAGTTTGGGTATTTATACTTTAGTGAAATTCATGAGAAACAAAGATTAATTTTTCACTCTTTTTCACACTATTTTTTCCTTTGCTATTCCTCTAAAACAAAAGATTTAGCTATCTTTGTTAGCTACTATGCAAGAACAAATTTTAATCCTCGACTTTGGTTCACAATTCACACAATTAATTGCTCGTCGTTTACGAGAAATGAACGTGTATTGCGAAATCCACCCTTTTAATAAAATTCCAGAACTAACACCTGATATTAAAGGCGTTATTTTATCTGGTAGTCCACACAGTGTGCGACAAGAAAACCCATTAAACCCTAATTTAGATAATATTAAAGGTAAATTACCTTTATTAGGTATTTGCTATGGTGCTCAATTATTAGCTCATTTTTATGGTGGCGAAGTTGGTAAATCTAACTCTCGCGAATACGGGAGAGCAAACTTAAGTTTTGTAGAAGACAATAATCCATTATTTAAAGAAATCAGTAATGAGTCGCAAGTATGGATGAGTCATGCAGATACAATTTTAAAAGTCCCAGCAAATTATAATATCATTGCTAGCACGCACGATGTAAAAGTAGCAGGATTTGCAATTACTAATGAGCAAACATGGGGAATTCAGTTTCACCCAGAAGTTTACCATTCAACAGAAGGTGCTACTTTATTACAAAATTTCGTAAAAGGTATTTGTGGTTGCAAAGGTAATTGGACATCTGATTCCTTTATTGATGTTACGGTTAAAGAACTAAAAGAAAAATTAGGTAACGATAAAGTTGTTTTAGGTTTATCGGGTGGGGTTGATAGTTCAGTAGCGGCTGTATTATTACACAAAGCTATTGGAGCTAATTTACATTGCATTTTTGTTGACAACGGATTATTACGTAAAAATGAATTTGAAAATGTATTAGAATCATACAAAGGCATGGGACTAAACGTGAAAGGTGTAAATGCTAAACAACGTTTTTACGATGCTTTAAAAAATATTTCTGATCCTGAAGGTAAACGTAAAGCCATTGGTAAAGCCTTTGTAGATGTTTTTGATGATGAATCGAAAACAATTACAGATGCTAAATGGTTAGGGCAAGGAACTATTTATCCTGACGTGATTGAAAGTTTATCAGTTAACGGACCATCAGCTACTATTAAATCACACCATAATGTAGGAGGTTTGCCTGATTATATGAAATTATCAGTTGTTGAACCTTTACGCAGTTTATTTAAAGATGAAGTAAGACGAGTGGGTAGAGCTTTAGGAATTGACCCAGCCTTAATTGGCCGTCATCCTTTCCCAGGACCAGGTTTAGCCATTCGTATTTTAGGAGATATTACACCAGAGAAAGTTGATTTATTACAAAATGTAGATGCTATTTTTATTGATGGTTTAAAATCTGCTGGATTGTATGACACTGTTTGGCAAGCAGGCGCTATTTTATTACCAATACAAAGTGTTGGTGTAATGGGTGATGAACGTACATATGAAAAAGTAGTGGCACTTCGTGCTGTATCTTCTACAGATGGTATGACTGCTGATTGGTGTCATTTACCATATGAGTTTTTAGCAAAAGTCTCTAACGATATCATCAATAAAGTAAAAGGAGTAAATAGAGTAGTGTACGACATTAGCTCTAAACCGCCAGCTACTATTGAGTGGGAATAGTTCAGTTAACAGTAAAAAATAAATCAGTAAGCAGTTTAATTTTAAGTAGTAAAGTATACACATGACCAAAATAAAAACATCATATTTGATATTTATTTTAACGATTGCGTGCTGCATACTGCCTAGTGCTCTCTTTTCTCAGACTAAATCAACAGACGTTAAAACCATTAACGGTAAAAAATATTATATCCACAAAGTAGAAAAAGGTCAAAGCTTATATGCTATTGCCAAAACCTACAATATGGATGTAAATTCTATTTTAGCTGAAAATGATGAAGCTATTGATGGATTAAAACCAGGACAAGAATTAAAAATTCCGTTTGAGAGTTTATTGACAAAACAATCGTCTAATGCCATTGATACTAATAAATATGTTTATCACAAAATATCTAAGGGAGAAACGATTTATGGCATCACTAAAAAATACAATATTGACGAGAAAAAACTAGCCACTTTTAATCCTACTATTAGCGGAGGATTGAAAGAAGGGGAATATGTTATTGTAGGAGAGAAAAAGAAAAATACAACAGCAACCACAAAGCCTCAAACGAATACAAGTACAGTTGCTACAACTTCTGATTTATATACTGTGCAACAAAGTGAGACATTATACGGGATTTCTAAAAAGTTAAATATATCGCAAGATGATTTATTGAAGTGGAATCCAGAAGCTAAAGATGGCATCAAACAAGGACAAGTTTTAAAAGTTTCAGCACAAAAAGCATTAACTACTTCAGTTGTTTCAAGTTCAATAACATCTTCAAATACTTTAACTACAACCGTTGTAAAAGATACAACAACTTTTCATAAAGCTAAAAAAGCGTCGTACAATGTCGCCTTGTTTTTACCATTTAAATTGGATGAAGTTGAAAGCATCAATATAGATGACTTGACAAGAGCAAAAGCCTCTTTTCCGCAAACACAATCTTTAGCTCTAGATTTTTATATAGGATTTAAAAAAGCAGTTGATTCATTAGTTTCAAAAGATTTTGATGTAAATATTCATATATATGACACGGATGATAGAGATTCAGCAAAAATAGAGGCGATTTGCAAAACGGTTGAGTTTAAATCACAAGATGTAATTTTCGGGCCATTATATTCAAGTGTATTTAAAATAGTATCCAAATATGCTAAAGAAAATCATATACCAATTATTTCTCCTGTTATACAACACAACAAAATTTTATTTGATAATCCGATGGTCAGTAAAATAACACCATCTGTTTATACCTTAATTGAAAATTTAGCGGATTATAGTTTAGATTCTTTATCTGATACTCGAATGATTTTAGTGAATGCTACCACAAAAGACCAAGCTTACAATAAATCTTTTAAAAATCAATATAATGAAGGCTTAATCAATCATAAACGTTCATTAAAAGATAGTATCGTTGAAGTAAAAGGATTGGCAGGAGTTAAAGGTGCTTATGTTGCTGGTAAAAAAAATGTCGTAGTATTATTCACCAACAATTTAGTGTATTTGCAGGATTTTATAACTCAATTATCGGTTTATTCTGATAAAAAAGACATTACTTTAATGGGGTTTAGTAGTGTTGCTAATATTGATAATTTAGATCAAGATTATTTAAATGTACTGAATTTTCATTTTGCTGAAACCAATCATATTGATCTAAAGGATTCTACAACACGCCAATTAGCTAAGCATTATCAAGAATTTTACATTGCCGATCCTTCTGAATCTTATTTTGAAGGACATGATGTTGCTATGTACTATTTATCTCACCTAAAAACAATAGGACCTGATTTCTTTTTTAATTTAGATAAAAATAATTGGAGGGGAATTTTTACCGATTATAAATTTTTTAGACCTGATACTGAAACTGGTTTTGAAAACAAAGCAACAAGTATTTATAAATATTCTAATTATCAGTTACAAAAAATAGGATGGAAATAAATAAAGAAAATATTACTGAATGGTTAAAAATCCTTCAGGATAATATTTGTAAGTCTCTTGAATCCGAAGATGGTTTGGCTAAATTTAAGGAAGAAAATTGGACGCGAGAAGAAGGCGGTGGCGGACGATCAAGAGTGATTGAAAATGGTAACGTGATTGAAAAAGGTGGCGTGATGTTTTCGGCGGTAAGTGGTAAAACTCCTGATTTTTTGTTTAAAGAAAAAGAGCATAGTGTGTCTGGTAAATCGCATCAAGACACTACATTTTTTGCAACTGGTGTATCAATTGTTATTCATCCTCAAAGTCCTTTAGTTCCTATTATTCACATGAATATTCGTTATTTTGAGATGAGTAACGGTATTAAATGGTTAGGTGGTGGAATTGATTTAACACCGCATTATATTGTTGATGAAGATGCTACATTTTTTCATACTCAATTAAAAAACGTGTGTGATAAACATCATTCATCATATTATCCAAAATTTAAAACTTGGGCCGACGATTATTTTTTCATTAATCATCGTAAAGAAACTCGTGGTATTGGAGGAATATTTTTTGACAGATTAAATGAAAATGAGCAGTTGAATTTTGAACAAAACTTTGCATTTTGGCAAGATGTAGGCGAGACTTTTGCTCCAACTTATGTATCCTTAATGAATAAAAACAAAAGCAAATTATTTACTCAAGACCAAAAACAGTGGCAGTTATTGCGTCGTGGACGTTATGTTGAGTTTAATTTAGTATATGACAAAGGAACTAAGTTTGGATTAGAAACTAACGGAAGAATTGAATCTATTTTAATGAGTTTGCCAACTAATGCCAGTTGGATTTATGATTTTAAAACCAAAGAAAATTCTCCAGAATCGGCAACATTGAACAAATTAAAAAAAGGAATTAACTGGGTATAACATGAATAAAATTTTAAAATACTTTTTACAGGGCTTGATATTATGTATTCCATTAGGATTAACAGTCATTGTATTTGTTCAACTATTTAGTTTTTTTGAAGGCGTATTTTCTTTTGTTGGTTTAACAGGAAGTCCTTTTTTAGATACAATCATTTCATTTGTATCATTATTGGTATTTATCACTATCATTGGCTTGCTGGCATCTTCCTATGTATTTAAAAAGCTATTTGCTTTTTTTGAAGAAAAGTTAGAGCATGCGCCGTTTATTCGTCATATTTATTCTCCTATCAAGGATTTTATGAATGCTTTTATGGGCAATAAAAAGCGTTTCACTAAGCCAGTATTAGTTTTAACAAACCCACAAGCAAATATTCAAGAAATAGGATTTATTACTCAGGACGATTTGAGTGAGTGGGGAATTAAGGATAAATATGCTGTGTATTTGCCATATTCCTATTCTTTTTCAGGAAGAATGGTTATTGTGTCTAAAGATCAAATTACTCCTTTGCCAATAGAAGGTGGAGAAGCTATGAAATTTATTATTTCTGGTGGAGTAACAGATGTAGATTAATTAATCAATAAATAATTCCGAATTTCAATACGAATATTCGAATCAAGATTGTGAAATGGCTTTTCGATTCGTATATTCGTAATAGATTCGTAAGCAAAAAAATGTAAATATATAACATCTCAAAAATCATTAGATATGAAAAAAATTGTATTAACCATAAGCGCATTAGTAGCTTTAACAACAGCAGAAGCTCAAAAAATATCTGTAAAAGATGGTTCTGAGAAATTCTCAAACGGTAGTCATAATGCTTATTCTGCTACTATTTACGAGACATCGAAGGATGATGTAGAAAGTAAATGGAAAAGCCTTTTGAAAGATTTTAAAAACGAAAAAGTAAAAAGTGATAATGGCGAAATATTTGGAGATAATATTGTGATTAAAGATTGGGGAAATAATCCAGTGGATATTTACGCAGCATTTGACGAAGATAAAACAGCTAAAACAGTAACTATACATGTGGCGTTTGATTTAGGCGGCGCTTATTTAACAGGGTCGGATGGAGATAAGCATAGTTATGCAAAAAAAATGATTAAAGATTTTGCTGTTAAAACTACTAAAGAATCGATGGGTGATAAGGTAAAAGACCTCGAGAAAGTACTAGGTAAATTAGAAGACAATCAAAAAGATTTAGAAAAAGATAACAAAGGTTATAAATCAGATATTGAAGATTATAAAGCAAAAATTAAAAAAGCAGAAGATAATATTGCTAAAAACGAGGCCGATCAAGTAAAGAAAAAATCGGAGATTGAAGCTCAGAAAAAAGTAGTGGATGATGCTAAAAAAATAATGGATAAAGTAGATTAGTAGAGGCTTATATTGTAATTAAAGACCGGTAACAATAGTTGCCGGTCTTTTTTATGCGTAAGTTTGAAAAATCAACACAGAGTAGAATAGGGATATTTGAAATTAATCTCCGTGAACACTAAAACTCTGTATCTCTGTGTTGAAGAGAAAAAAATGGGAATTTTAAGAACGATATTAGCTTTAGCAGTGGTAGTTTATCACTCGTATAAAATATTCGGACTACATATGTGTGGCGGGCAAGTTGCGGTAGAATCTTTTTATATGATTTCAGGATTCTATATGGCTCTTATTTTAAACGAAAAATATGTTGGAGTGGGGAGTTACAAAAAGTTTATTTTAAGTCGTTTTTATCGTATTTTTCCTGTGTATTGGGTTGTACTATTGGTGGCACTTTTGCTCTCTGTTATTGGTTATGTTGCTTTTGATAAAGCCTTTTATCTTACGAGGTACATTAGCAATTACAATTGTTTATCTGGTTTTACTGTTTTTTATTTCGTTTTTGAAAATATTTTTGTTTTTGGACAAGATGTTCTCTATTTTTTGCGTTTAGATGAATACTGTCAACCTTTTTTAACTTATAATGTATTGTCGTATAAACATACAGGTTATCAGTATTTATTAGTACCTCAAGCTTGGTCTATTAGCGTAGAATTTATGTTCTATTTAATAGCGCCTTTCTTAGTTACAAAAAATTACAAATGGCAATTGGCTTTATTAGCTACAGGAATAAGTGCTAAAATGTTTTTCGACCATTATTATTATTTATGTTTCGATCCTTGGACTTATCGATTTTTCCCTTTCGAATTAGCCTTTTTTATAGGGGGTAGTTTGGCTTATCTTTTTTATAAGCATATTCAAAACAAATCTATTTCACCTATTATTGGTTATGTTTTATTGGTTGTATGTGTTTTAGGTGTATTTGTAATTGATGAGATTAACATTGAGGAAAATCTTCGAAATAGTATGTTTTATATACTGGTATTATGTTCATTACCTTATTTGTTTATTTCCTTTAAAAACAGCGCAATCGATCGCTATGTAGGCGAATTATCCTTTTCTTTGTATATCAGCCATCACATAGTTGTAAGTGTAATGAGAGCTTACTTTTTTTCAAATACTCAACGCATCAATTTTTACGGATATACAGTGGTTTTATGCTCCTTAATAATGGCTTTTTTACTACAAACTACGGTTGTAAAAGCTGTTGAGAAATATAGGGTAAAAAGATTTTCGTGATTTTTTGAAATATTTTTTTGTAATAAAGAAAATAATCCTAAATTTGCACTCCATTAATTCAATGGCCTACGCTTTTAGCATTGGAAATGAATAAATGGCCCGTTCGTCTAGGGGTTAGGACGCGTCCCTTTCACGGACGAAACACGGGTTCGATTCCCGTACGGGCTACGAAAGTAGTAAAACACTCAAGCGAAAGCTTGGGTGTTTTTTGTTTTATTGGCATTATGATGAAAATCAAGTTTTGAACTGACGATACTCAAATAAAAAAAGCCGGAAATTATGTTATCTTAGTATTAAAAATAAATAGCATGACACCAGTAGAAAATTTACATTATGCCATAGGAGAGTTAGCTATTGCAATAGCTCGTGCTGATGGTGAAATACAAAAAGAAGAGCGTGAGCAATTTCACAAACTTGTGGAAGCTGAGTTACGCAATAAAGATTATGCCTTTGATATTTCTGACATAATTTTTAAAGTGATGGATAAGCAAAAGGTTTCTTCTACAGCAGACGCATACAACTCAGCTATGAAAGAAATAAAAATGAACAGCCATTACTTGAGCCCCGAATTAAAAGCAACTTTTATTAAAGTGATGGAGAAGGTCGCTAATGCCTACAAACCTGTAACTCTTAATGAAATGTTGTTAATTGAAAAATTTAAAGAAGATATCGCTCCTATTCATGGAGATCCTATTTATTACAGCAAGTAATTGAAAAATAATAAAGCACCTTTATTGGTGCTTTTTATTTTTGTATATAAATGCATTTTCTGTAGAAGTTAAACAAGCAAAAAATGAATATACTGTGTTAAAAAATCCGAAAAGTGTAATTTATTAACCTATAAAACCATCCTAAATTAAAGTATTTTTATAAATTAGTACCTTATTAGTATTCAAATTTTAAAATACACCTATGAAAAAAATAGTTTTATTAGCAGCAGCAATAACCTGTTTAGTAACATCAGTTAGCGCTCAAAAAAAAGAGAAGCCTTATAAAGAAATATTTTATAAAGACATCTTAACTGAATTTAATGATATGACCGTTTCAACAAATAATGGTGTTTCAGATAAGGAAATGACCAAGTTTAAATTGAAAATTACAAATAAAACAAATGACGTTTTAATTTTTAAACCAGAGGAAAGTGTTATTAAAGCAGCAAAAGAAGTAAAGCCTAAAGAGAAATGGATGTACATTTATGCTTCAGAATCGGATTCAAAAGTAATTAATGCCATGGGACCTGATTTTTTAATGCCATACTCTTATGTATTGAGTGGTATGTATAAAGTTTCTACTTCCGGTAAAGCAATCGAAACACCTAATTTTCAATTACCAGCTTCACAAAATGAATTTACATCTGGTCCATTTTCATGTACAATGTTAAGTTTAACTAAAGAATCAGATAAAACAGAAGTTAAATTTGAGTGTAAGTACACTGGTGATAAGGTAGGGGTTATCCAACCAGGAAGATCAGCTGTTAAATTACCTGATGGAACTGAGATTGCAAACGAAAAAAAAGCGGGACTGTTATCTAGCAATAATCCAATTATTTTAATGAAAGGAAAGTCTGAAAAAGTAACTTTTAAATGGAACAGAATGGATGGTGGAAGAGCTCAAGATATGCAAAAAATTAAATTAGAGGTTTTATTCCGTAATACATTCTCTGAAGTAGATTTAGAAAAAATGAATGACGAAACCATCAATTTTGAAATTGATGAAACATTAAGTAAAAAATAATTTTGATAATTTTTTAAATTTAAATAGCCCGATTCTTCGGGCTATTTTTTTTGTACCTTGTTCCTCTAATGAAGAATAGCCAAACCAAAATAAATACGATGAAACTGGTTTTAGCCATCAGTTTTGTATTAATGGGATTAAAGTTTTTGGCGTATTATTTAACGCATTCTGATGCAATTTTAACGGATGCCATCGAGTCCATTGTAAATATATTAGCAGGTTCGTTTGCCTTATATAGTTTGTACTATGCCGCTAAACCAAAAGATGAAGATCACCCTTATGGTCACGGTAAAATTGAGTTTTTATCTACTGGTGTAGAAGGTGGAATGGTAACATTAGCAGGTGCGGCCATGTTAATTAAAGGTATTGCTTCCATTTTTACACCGCATGATTTGGAGAATGTGGATATTGGTTTAGTGATTTCTGTTTTCTCAGGATTAGTCAATTTTTTATTAGCCAGAGTTTTAATTAAAAAAGGAACTGCTTTGCATTCATCAACTATGGTAGCTGACGGTAAGCATTTACTAACAGATACATGGAGTAGTGTAGGATTAGTTATTGGTTTAGTAGTTATTTATTTTACGCATTTATTTTGGATTGATTATGTAATAACCATTGGTTTAGGTATTTTAATTATTTACACGGGAATTAATCTAGTTAAAGAATCTATTTTTAATTTGTTGGATAAAGCGGATGTTGGAAAGATTGAACATTTAATTGCTGTATTGAATACGAAGCGCAATCCAAGTTGGATTGATATTCATAATCTTCGTGTTGTAAAATATGGTTCAGTTGTTCATGTAGATTGCCACATGACTTTGCCTTGGTATTATACTTTAGAAGAATCACATAAAGAAGTAGATGATTTAGATAAATTAGCTACTACCGAATTTAGCCATGAAATCGAATTTTTTATTCATGCCGATCCTTGTTTACCTAAGTCTTGCTCCATTTGCGAAATGAAAGATTGCAAAGTGAGAACAAATGATTTTATAAAACGATTAGAGTGGAACATGAGTAATGTGTTACCAGACACTAAGCATACTTTGTCTTTATGATTTGGGCGTTCCCGCCAGCTGGATGGTCGGGCTTTTCGTTGCAATCTTTTACTTCACTTTGTTCCGTAATAGGATTTTCACTACAATCCCTAACGCTGGCTCTTTGTAAGATCGAAGCATAAGTTTCAATTTAAAAGTAAAATTTGCGTGAGGGATTGAGGCATTGTTTACTTTTTTTGTACGCAGGGTAAAAAGGAGGTCCGCATTATCAATCATAAAATTAAATTAACTCCTGCGATTTATCTTTCAAAAATAACAAAGCAGCTTCGCGCTCATTAGGTATTATACCATCTAAAATTGCATCTTTTAAAGCATTTTTAAATCACCTACTTTTTTGCAAGGCGTTAAATTAAATATCTCCATAATCTCTTCACCACTCACTGGTGGTTGCCAATTACGAATTTTATCTTTCTCTTCAAGTTCTTTTAGTTTCTCACGAACTAACTCGAAGTTCTGTAAATAGCGTTTTACTTTATTTGGATTTTTTGTAGTGATATCTGCTTCGCATAAAGCCATTAAATCATCAACATCATCGCCAGCTTCAAATAAAACACGGCGCACGGCGCTATCAGATATTTCTGTTTTGGCTAATACAATGGGACGTAAATGAAGGAGTACTAACTTTTGCACGTACTTCATTTTTTCGTTTAAAGGTAAGCGTAGGTTTTCAAATATTTTCGGTACCATTCGAGCACCTTTATCTTCATGGCCGTGGAAAGTCCAGCCATGCTCAGGTTCAAAACGTTTGGTGGCAGGTTTTGCAATATCATGTAAAATAGCAGCCCAACGCAACCATAAGTTATTACTCTTTTTTGCGGTGTTATCTAATACTTCTAAGGTATGGTAAAAATTATCTTTATGCGATTTGCCATTAATGGTTTCTACTCCATATAATTTGACCATTTCAGGAAAAATTAAATGCAATAAACCTGTATCAAATAATAATTTAAACCCAACAGATGGAATAGGAGAGAGGATGATTTTATTTAATTCATCCGTAATGCGTTCTTTAGAAACAATACTTATGCGAGCTTTATTTTTTGAAATGGCATCTAACGATTCTTTTTCAATTGTGAATCCTAACTGTGATGAAAAACGAATGGCGCGCATCATGCGTAATGGATCGTCACTGTATGTAACTTCAGGTTCTAAAGGAGTACGAAGTATTTTGTTTTCAATATCTCCAACACCATTAAATGGGTCTAATAATTTCCCGAAATTAGATTTACTTAACCCAATTGCCAAAGCATTAATGGTAAAATCTCTTCTATCTTGATCGTTCTCTAAAGTACCGTCTTCAACAATAGGTTTGCGAGAATCGCGGTTATAAGATTCTTTTCGAGCACCTACAAATTCAATTTCTAAATCATTGATTTTAACTTGCGCTGTACCAAAATTTTTAAACACAGAAAGGTGTGCTTCTTCTCCTAATTGTTTGTGAACTAATTCAGCTAATTCAATGCCTTTACCAATAGTAACTACATCAATGTCTTTACTATCTCTTCCTAAATAAATATCACGCACAAAACCACCAATCACATAGGCGTCAACACCCAACTGATTAGCGCAATCGGCAATGGTTTTAAATATAGGATGAGTTAAATGCTTGTCCACTTAGTAAAAGTAAGGGTATTTTTTGAATTTATCTCCCGCAAATTTCGCGGATTAACGCAGATGAAGTTTAGCGAATAAAAATCTGCGGACATTTGCGATATCTGCGGGAACTTTTACGAATACTTCACCAACTTATCTTCAAAAAATAAATCTTTATTACCAGCATGCATTTTCATATTAATTAATAATTCTTCGCATCCATTGTTCAAAGTAGTTGTTCTGATTTTATCGACTAAATCAAAAATTTCTTTATAGGTTCCTTCAACAACGGTTTCAAACGGACAAACCAAATGTTTTAGTTTTGATTCTTTAATGCAGGCAATAGCTCTATCAATTAATTCAATTTTGTCTGCAGTACATTTTGTAGGCAATAATTGAATGGTAACGTTTATTTTGAAGTTATTCATGATGTATGTTTAGATAGTAAATGTATGAAGGATTTGTGAAGTCTTGTTGCGGTGACAAGAGTATTGCACTAAACAGTTAAAGCCGCTAATTTACTAGACATTGTATTTACCAATTCTCGCAAAGGTTTTTCAGCCATGGCTTTGAGAAATGCATTCATGTCGCCTTCTAACTCAACATTAGTTTGTTGATTTTCTAACAAATGAATATGTAATGTAAACACAAATTTTGCAATACCTGTCGTTTCAAAAGTAATACGAGATTTTGGTAAACGTTCCTTAATTTTTATAGTTAAAGGCATTAAACCTTTAATACCAAATGAACATTGTTCGGAGGTACATTCAAAATCTTGAATTTTATCTTCTGGTAATAAATGTTTGAAATTGTTGAAATCACCCATAAAATCAAACAACGTATCTGTTGATGATTTTGCAGAATGAGTTTCGCTTAGTATGCTAAAATGAGCCAAGAGTATAAATTATTGTTTCCAGGTTGAAGGACTTTCTCTCCATTGTTTTAATGGCTCTAAATCTGCTTCATTAATGTATTTGTGTTTTAAAGCCACTTCAATTAAGGTGTTATAATCGCATAAGGTAGTTAAAGCACAATTGGCTTTTTTCATATTTTCAGTAGCTTCATCAAAACCATAAGTGAAAATGGCAACCATACCTTTTACATTACAGCCTTGTTCACGCAAAGCATCTACTGCTTTAATACTGCTTCCGCCAGTTGAAATTAAATCTTCAATGACTACTACGCTTTGATCTTTTTCAACAACACCTTCCACCATGTTAGTTAAGCCATGTTTTTTTGCTTCGCTACGCACATACACAAATGGCAAACCCATATCTTGTGCAATTAAAGCGCCTTGTGCAATTCCTCCTGTTGCTACACCAGCAATCACATCTGGTTTCCCAAACTGTTCATTAATCACGTTAACGTATTGTTGACGGATATAAGTTCTAATTTGTGGATAAGATAATGTTTTGCGGTTGTCGCAGTAAATAGGTGATTTCCAACCCGAAGCCCAAGTAAATGGTTGTTCTGGTTGAAGTTTAATTGCTTTGATTTGTAATAAAAATTCGGCAACTTTATGCGCGGCATCAAATGGTGTCATTGTCATAGGGCGTCAAAAATAGCAGTATTTACAGTATAAAACACATCAAATTATGAACATCACTATATATTATTTGTCGAAAAAAATTATTCTTCAGCAAAAAAATCAAAGTACAGAAAATCAGTCATTTAAAAATTTAGACGCCTTAAAAAAATCAGAAATACTAGATGAATTTGTTAAATTTGCAGATGAACCTTCGGAAACTTTATTAACTTTTGAAACCGAAAATTTAGAAAACGGACTCGAGAAATTCAGAAAAGCATTTAAATACATTTACGCTGCTGGTGGATTAATTGAAAAAGGTGACTCGTTTTTATTCATATTTAGATTAAAACGTTGGGATTTACCAAAAGGTAAATTAGATATGGGAGAAGGTCCGGAAGAAGCAGCCATTAGAGAATGTGAAGAAGAATGTGGTATTACACAATTAACCATTACTAAAACTTTAGAACCAACGTATCATATTTATCCTCATAAAGGTGCTTATGCACTTAAGAAAACATATTGGTATAGTATGACAACCAAGCATGAAGGCACTTTGGTGCCGCAATTGGAGGAAAGTATTGAAAGAGTAGAGTGGTTTAATAAAGCTCAAATTAAGGAACATGTTATTTCAAATACGTACCCTGCTATTTTACAGGTAATTAAGGATTTGGTTTAAACCCTCACCCTCAATCCCTCTCCCTCAGGGAGAGGGAAGCGCTCCCTTCTCCATGAGGGAGAAGGGTCGTGGATGAGGGAGCCTCACTTTCACTAAATAATTTAGAAAAATAATCTAAACTTATTTAGAATTCGTTATATTTGTTTAGACAAGTTATAAATTAAACACTCATGGGTATTAAAAAAACATTATTAGAAGATATAGCTAAAGAACTTAATGTATCAAAAACATTAGTATCAATGGTTATTAACGGCAAAGGCGATGCTTACGGCATTAGTAAAAAAACACAAGAAAAAGTGTTAGCTAAGGCTGGAGAAATGGAATATACGCCTAACGTGTTTGCGCGTGCTTTGAGAACAGGTAAAAGTCATTTAATTGGATTGTTAGTAGCCGATATTTCCAATCCTTTTTATTCTAACATCGCGAAGTATGTTGAAAAAGAATTAGCCGCAAAAGGTTATAATTTAATGATTTGCAGTACAGATGAGAATGTAGAGAGAGAAGAGAAGTTAATTAGTTTATTTGCCGAACAACACATGATTGATGGATTAATTATTGCAACTACCAATACATCAGGTGAATATTTTAAGAAAGAGCGTTTACGTAATTTTCCTATTGTATTTATTGATCGTTACTTGCCAGATATTGAATCTAATTATGTTGTTGCTAACAACTATCAAGGTTCTTTTGAATTAACTGATTTATTAATTCATAAAGGCTGCAAAAATATTTTAGCATTAAATATTACGCCTTCTCACATCAGTTCTTTAACAGAACGTATTAAAGGTTATAAAGATGCTTTAAAGAAATATGATATTCAATTTAAAGACGAAAATCTGATGGAAATTTCTTTCAATAATATCCAGAAGGACGTGAGAGAGAAACTATTAAAACGTTTAAAGCAATCTAATAAAATTGATGCAATTTATACGTTGAATAACCATATTGCAACAGCATGCTTAAATGTGTTTAACGAGATTGGTTTTGATGCCAAAAAAGAAGGCGTTTTATTCGCTTCTTTTGATGATATCAGCTTATTTGATTTTGTGAAACCAAATATTATTTCGGTATCTCAACCGGTAGAGCAAATAGGTATTGAAGCAGCTAACCTAGCATTACAATTAATCGACGATAAGGATAATAACTCTAGCGTTAAAAAAATTGTGTTACCAACCTCTATTATTTCTAGGAATTAGTTTTTTTTGAAAATTAGGGCGCGTTTGGCGGTAGCCAAACTGGGCTGTCACTACAATCTTTTACTCACTTCGTTCCTAAAAGGATTTTCGTTTGCATCCCTCGCGCAGATGTAATTTCAAATTTGGGGTTTAAACTTCGTATTTACTTTAAATTTACGTGAGGGATGCAAGCGGAAATCCATTTTGTGTTCCTTTACAAAAAGATTGCAGCGGGTAAGCCCGACGGCACTGTCTTTTTTGTGCCGGCACGCCCTAATAATTACTTAAATATCTAACCCTTTCATACCAAACAAATAAAAAAAACTTTATATTAGCACCACTAAATTAAACACACTATGAACTACGATGTTATTGTTATAGGAAGTGGACCAGGCGGTTATGTAACTGCTATTCGCGCTTCTCAATTAGGATTAAAAACTGCTATTATTGAAAGAGAAAGCCTAGGAGGTATTTGCCTTAACTGGGGCTGTATACCTACTAAAGCTTTATTAAAAAGTGCTCAAGTATTCGAATACTTAAATCACTCAAAAGAATATGGCATTAGTGCAGATAATATTAAAGCTGATTTTGGCGCTGTGATTAAACGTAGCCGCGATGTAGCTGACGGTATGAGTAAAGGCATTCAGTTCTTAATGAAAAAGAACAAGATTGATGTGATTATGGGAACTGCTACTGTAAAAGCTGGAAAAAAAGTAGAAGTAAAAGCAGCTGACGGAAAAGTTAGCACCGTTGAAGCTAAACATATCATTATTGCAACTGGAGCTCGCTCACGTGTGTTACCAAATTTACCACAAGATGGTAAGAAAATTATTGGGTACCGCGAAGCAATGACTTTACCTAAATTACCAAAAACAATGGTGGTAGTTGGTTCAGGCGCAATTGGTGTTGAGTTCGCGTATTTTTATGCAACGATGGGAACTAAAGTAACCATTGTGGAGTTTATGCCAAACATAGTTCCAGTTGAAGATGAAGAAGTCTCTAAACAATTAGAAAAATCGTTGAAGAAAACGGGTATCGAAATTATGACAGAAGCATCTGTTGAAAGCGTTGATACTAAAGGAGATATTAGCAAAGTAAACGTAAAAACTAAAACTGGTAACGTTGTTTTAGAAGCAGAAATCGTTTTATCAGCAGTTGGTATCGAAGCAAACATTACAGGTTTAGGTTTAGAAAGCGTTGGTATTGCTACAGATAAAGGTAAAATTGTAGTCGATAAATATTATGCTACTAACGTACCGGGTTATTATGCTATTGGTGATTGTGTTCCTGGACAAGCTTTAGCACACGTTGCTTCAGCAGAAGGGATTACCTGCGTTGAGAAAATTGCAGGTGTTCACACTGAGCCAATTGATTATAATAATATCCCAGGTTGTACATATTGCCAACCCGAAGTTGCTTCAGTTGGTATGACAGAAAAACAAGCTAAGGAAAAAGGTTATACTTTAAAAGTTGGTAAATTCCCTTTCTCTGCATCTGGTAAAGCAAGTGCTTCTGGAGCAAAAGATGGATTTATTAAATTAATTTTTGATGCTAAATATGGTGAGTTATTAGGTGCTCACATGATTGGTGCTAACGTAACGGAGATGATTGCTGAAATAGTGGCGATTCGTAAATTAGAAACCACAGGACATGAGTTAATTAAAACAATTCATCCTCATCCAACGATGAGCGAAGCTATTATGGAAGCTGCTGCTGCTGCTTACGGCGAAGTAATACATTTATAATTTTCGCTGTCTGAGCGTAGTCGAAGACAAGCTAGAATAAAACAATAAAGCCATCCACTAACCAGCGGATGGCTTTTTTACTAAACAACATGACAACAGAACAATTAAATAAAAAAACAATATCGATAGGGATTATTGTTTCTATTGTTTTATTTTTCGCAGCTTTAGTAGTTTCAAAATTATTGAAAGATGTATTATTGTTATCAGATGAAGCGGCGCTATTTTCTTCGCGCATAGCCATATGGGTAGCGCTTGCGATACTTTTTATTTATGTTCGTCAAATCGAAAAACAACCCTTGTTGTTGTGGGAAGAAAAAAATATTCTGTAGGATATTATATTTTATCGGTAATTACTACTCTTTTGGTTGTGGTTGTTGTTTTAATAGTGTTTTCTATAGTTTGGACATTATTAGGTTTTAAAAAAGATAGCGATAGTTTAAATAAAATAATAGAAATATTTAGGCACAATCATTTTTTAGTATTGTTGACTTGTCTTACGGCAGGTATAACCGAGGAATTAGTATTTAGAGGTTATATCATGCCTCGCTTGCAACTCTTATTTAATAAAACTTATATAAGCGTCATCATATCTTCTGTTATTTTTGGATTGATACATTTTGGTTATGTGACAGCTTTAAATGTGATAGGTCCTTTTATAATAGGACTTGTATTTGCCTTACATTATTACAAATACCGAAATATTAAAATCCTCATCATCTGCCATTTTTTATGGGATTATATAGTGATTCTTTTGAAATTGAATTTTCAGCCACATTCTTAAATGAATAAGTGCATTAAAATAGTTGTTGAATTAATATAGAGTAATTACCTCATGTAAAGAGATGCGTTTCTTTGTTTTATGTCACCTAAATCATATGCATTGAAATTAAAAACCCATCTATCCAAAGAAAGATGGGTTTAAAAAATTAAGGAAATTGAAATTATCCTAATAACACTTTTTTAACGTCGGCTAATATATCAAATGCTTTTTCCTTAGTCGCTGCTTCGGCATAGGTACGCAAAACAGGCTCTGTTCCCGATGCACGAATCATTGTCCATGTATTGTCATCAAAAAAGAATTTATAGCCATCTAAATCATCTAAGCGTTGCACTTTGTATTTTCCAAATTCTTTGTAAAAGCCATTTTTACAATTAGCTACAATTTTGTTTTTCAATTCTTCTGTAATCGTTAAATCATTACGTTCAAAAGAAAAAGTTCCTGTAATAGCATATACTTCTTCAATTAACTCAGTTAAGCTCTTACCAGTTTTTGCCATAAATTCCCATAATACTAAGCCCATCCAAATACCATCACGCTCAGGAATATGTCCTTTAATGGCAATACCACCACTTTCTTCGCCACCAACCAATACATCTTCTGTAATCATAATATTACAAATGTATTTGAAGCCAATTTTTACAACATCCAAGGGTAAGTTGTAGTGGTCGCACATATTTTTAATTTTAACAGTAGAACTAAATGCAGTTGCCACTTTACCATCCATGCCTTTGTATTTTTTTAGGTAATGGATTAATAATAAAATGATGTGATGTGAATCCACAAAGTTTCCTTTAGCATCGTAAAGTCCAATTCTATCAGCATCTCCATCAGTTACTAAACCGCAATCAATATTGCCTGCATTTTTAATTAAGTTTGAAAACTCTGTTAAATTTTTATGGATAGGCTCAGGCGCTTGTCCTTTAAAACTTGGATTATGATCGTTATGTAAATGAATAATTTCCGGAAATAAACGGAACATAACGCGTTGTCCTGCACCGTACATACTATCGTAAGCAAACTTAAGTCCAGAATTTTTAATGGCGGCTAAATCAAAATTCGCTTCAACATGTTTTACGTACATATCTTCTAATGCGGTGATTTCAACTAAGCCTTTTGCTTCTGCCGCTTTTAAGTCAACAGCTTCAAAATTTTGGTTCGCTTTTTCAGGAATAATATCTTCAATTTCTTGAACTTTTTCAGGACCTAACGGTCCGCCATAGTAGCCTTTTAATTTAAAACCATTATAAGATGGAGGATTGTGAGATGCGGTAATAATAATACCAACGCTAGCTTTGTGACGCACGGTACCTAATGAAATCATAGGAGTACTTACAAAGTCTTTTGCTAAAAAAACTTTAATATTATGTGATACTAATACTTTAGCAGCAGTGTGTGCAAATAATTCGCCAGCAAAACGGCAATCGTGACCCAAAACAACCGTTGGGTTTTCAAAATTTTTCTTTAACCAAACAGCTGTAGCTTCTGTAACGCGTGCTACATTTTCCACTGTAAATTCTTTTGCTATAATGGCTCTCCAGCCGTCGGTACCAAATTTAATTTTTGTCATAATCTTAATAAAAATAGACTTTAAATATATTGAATTATTAGTGAATCAACAATATTTTAACTTATTCCATTAAGCTTATTAAATGCTGAAAAGTAGATTCGTCTTCCCAATCAATAAAGCCTACATTATTATAAACTATTTCGCCTTTTGCATTTAACAAATAAGTAGTTGGTATAGAGTTAATACCGATATCAGAAAAAACTTTTGTTAATGTCAAAAATGTAAATGGATATTGCGTTTTGTTTTTAAATTCTGTTAGTTTTTCTAGATTTTCGTCGGTAACAGCCAATATTTCATAGCCTGCTAATTTTTGATCTCTTATTTTAGCTAATGTCTTTAATTCCTCTCGGCAGGGTGGACACCAAGAGGCGTAAAAACTCAAAATCACTTTTTTCCCTTTGAGCGATGCGATGTCAAATTTTTGATCATTTTCATCAACTACGGTTAACTTGCTTACATCAATAGATGGCGCTACGTTGTATTTGTTATAAAAGTACATTCCAGTAATTGCGAGAATTGCAATTGCCAAGATAATGTATGTGGTTTTTTTGCTCATGTTATTAAAAGTTGGATGTTGTTAAAATTTTAAAGGTGTGTAAACTTAAGCTAAATAATACAATAGTTTTACTAAATGTATGAGAAAAATATTAGGTAAAATATGGACAATATTTTGGAAAACGTGTGTAGCGTTTTTCGTTTTATCCATTGTTTCTGTTATTGTTTACAGATGGGTTCCAGTTCCTATAACACCTTTAATGTTGATAAGAGATGTTGAACAATTAAAAAATGGTAAAGGCGTTACCATGGAACATGATTGGGTGCCTTTAAAAGAGATTTCGCCAAAATTACAATTGGCAGTAGTTTGTAGTGAAGATCAAAATTACTTGAAGCATTTTGGCGTTGATTGGGGAGCTATACAAAAAGCCATGAAAGAAAATGAAAAGGGGAAACGCGTCAGAGGAGGAAGTACCATTACTCAACAAACTGCTAAAAATGTATTTTTGTGGCAGGGTAGGAGTTACCTGCGAAAAGGATTGGAGTTATGGTTTACCTTGTTAATTGAAGTGTTTTGGAGCAAGGAACGTATTATGGAAGTGTATTTAAATAGTATTGAAATGGGCAATGGGATTTATGGTGCCGAAGCCGCATCAAAACATTGGTTTCATAAATCAGCTAAAAAATTAAGTAAGGATGAAGCTGCTGCTATTGCTGCTATACTGCCAAATCCATTACGATATAAGGCAAATCCAGCTAGTAGTTATATTGTTCAACGAAAAGCTTGGATTAAACAACAAATGAATTTTTGGGGTAATAAGTTGGATTACGATAAGTATAAAGATGATGATGAGCCTGCTAAGAAAAGATAGCTTTAGTTTTTAAGAGGCTTGTCAGTGCTAGCGTAGTCGAGAACAATAAAGGCCTCATTAAGAACACTTCACGACTAAGCTCGAAGAGTCATATTATACTTAGCACCTAAAAATACGCTTTCATTTCATCTGCTACTTTTTTTGCTTCTTTAGCCGCCGCAGCAGCAAAGTCTTCTCCATTTGATGCGTAAATAATAGCGCGAGATGAGTTGATTAACAAACCAATATCATTTTTAATTAAGCCATGTTTGCAAACTTCCGCTAAACTACCACCTTGGGCACCAACACCTGGTACTAATAAAAAGTGGTTTGGGATTATACGTCTCACGTCGTCAAATTGTTGAGCTTTAGTAGCACCAATCACATACATCATATTTTCAGTAGTTCCCCACTGACTTGATGTTCTTAAAACATGCTGATACAAGGGCTCAACCTTCCCTTCATCTAACTGAAAATCTGTTGCGCCTTCGTTTGATGTTAATCCCAAAACAATAGCCCATTTACCTTCAAATTGTAAAAATGGTTTTACTGAATCGCTACCCATGTATGGAGCAACAGTAATAGCATCTGCATGTAAGCGTTTAAAAAATGCTTTGGCATACATACTTGATGTATTGCCTATGTCGCCACGTTTAGCATCAGCAATTAAAAAATGGTTTGGATATTCTTGCTTAATGTATTTAATGGTTTTTTCTAAGCTTGTCATTCCACTTAAACCATAAGCTTCATAAAAAGCAGTATTAGGTTTAAAGGCAACACAATAATCAGCAGTGGCATCAACAATTTGACGATTAAATTCAAAAATAGGATCTTCCTCTTCTAATAGAAATTGAGGAATTTTATCTACGTCTGGATCTAAGCCAACACATAAAAATGTTTTTTTAGCTTGAATTTGTTTAATTAATTCTGCTCGTGTCATAATACTATTGTCTTTTTTGTCCCTTAAATCTCTGTAGTCTTTTGAGTCTTTACAATCCTCCTTCTTTCAATCGTTCTGCATTTTCCGCAAACTGTAAAGCATCAATCATTTGTTGTATGTAACCGTTTGTAAAGTCGGTTAAATTATAAAGTGTTAAACCAATACGATGATCAGTGATACGGTTTTGTGGATAATTATATGTTCTAATTTTTTCAGATCTATCTCCCGTACTTACCATACTTTTACGACGACTAGTAGTATCGGCTAGTCGTTTTTGATATTCTAAATCATATAATTTAGAACGTAGCATTTCCATTGCTTTTTCGCGGTTACCTAGTTGGTTACGTTGTGTTTGGCAAGTCACAACAATACCTGATGGTTTGTGAGTTAAAATTACTTTCGACTCTACTTTATTTACATTTTGTCCTCCAGCTCCACCGCTTCGAGCAGTTGCCATTTCAATATCTGCGGGTTTAATTTCAATATCCCATTCTTCGGCTTCTGGTAACACGGCAACAGTAGCTGCAGATGTATGCACACGTCCAGCCGCTTCGGTGGCTGGAACACGCTGCACTCGGTGTACGCCACTTTCAAACTTCATGGTTCCAAATGCGTTATCGCCTTTTACATTAAACACAATTTCTTTGTAACCACCCATCGAACCAGGGCTTTCATCAATCACTTCTAACTGAAAGCCTTTAATTTCGCAATAGCGACGGTACATATCAAATAAATCACCAGCAAAAATAGCGGCTTCATCGCCACCCGTTCCTCCTCTAATTTCCATGGTGCAATTTTTTGCATCTTCAGGATCTTTAGGAATTAACATCACACGAACTTCTTCCTGTAATTTTTCTTCGGCAGCGCGATTTTCTTCTAATTCAGCTTTAGCCATATCCAAAAAGTCTTTATCCTTTTCAGTTGCTAATACCTCTTTGGCACCATTAATATTATCAGTAATTTGCTTGTATTTGTAATAAGCTTCAACTACTGGCTGCAAGCCTTTATATTCAATATTCAATTTTTTAAATAAGCGCATATCAGCAATCACACTAGGATCCCCTAATTTTGCTTCAACATCGTTATACCTTCTTTTAATTTCTTCTAATTTATCTAACATAATTTTTTCTCGGTAACAAAGGGCGAAGATACGAAATTGGAATGTGATTGAGAGGCTTTTGCCTTGACTTTTGTTAATTATACCGTAATATTTTTGAATTTTAGTCTACATTAAACAGAATGTCTTATTTTTGAGGTCTAAACAAAAAATCGCTCTATGAAGAAATTATTACTTTTTGCCGCTTTATCTTTTAGTTATTTTGCTCAATCTCAAGATTTTGTGGGATTTAATCAAAGTAATTATGCCGGCGTAACTGGAATCTATCAACAGCCAGCTAGTATTGTAGATGGTCGTATGAAATTTGATATGAATTTAGTTGGTTTAAATATTGGTTTTTATAACAACTATATTGGAATAGATCGTTCGGCCTTTAAAAGAGCCAAAGATGCAGATGGTAAAACAACTTTGCCTGCTTTTGACGATACATTATTTGCTGACAAATATTTAACCGAACGTATTAATGGAAGAAATAAAAGCATTTATTTAACTAACCGTATTGCTGGACCATCATTTATGATTCCAATAAACAGAAAAAATGCTATTGCTATTTCCTCTAGTATTAGAAATTATATCAATATCGACGGAATCTCTCCTGATTTAGCAAAGCTAGCTTACGAGGAATTTAAGTATCCATCTTTATGGGTTACTAATCTTCAAAATAAAAATCTAAGTATTCAAGAAATGACCTGGGCAGAATATGGTTTAACTTATGCTCATGTATTTAAAGAAGATAACGAACATTATTTTAAAGGTGGAGTAACTGTAAAATTATTACAAGGTATTCAATCGGCTTATATGTTTGTAAAAGATTTAGAATATAATTTTCAAACAGATACCACTTTATCTATTTTTCAATCAGAGGTAAATTACGGTCACTCTGATAATTTAACCTTTAAGGATTTAAAAGTCGGCGAAAGTAACACTGGAACTAAGGTGTTTGATTATAGTCAATCTTATCCTGGTGTTGGTTTTGATTTTGGTGTTGTGTATGAATGGCGTCCTTCGTATTTAAAATATAAATACAATATGGATGGTGAGAAAGATTTATGGCGTAAAGACAAAAATAAATACAAATTAAAAGTTGGATTTTCGGTTACTGATTTAGGATCTATCAAATTTAAAAAAGGAAGCACTAGTGGAGATTTTCAAGCAAATGTTGGTTATTGGAATCTAAAGCCAATTGATCCACAATCTGTCGGTGAGTTTGATGATACATTAAAAGGTCGATTTACTCAAACAGGATCAAAATCGTTTTACAAAATGAATTTACCAACTGCCATCAGTGCTCAAATTGATTATCAAGTTTGGAAAGATTTCTATGTAAACTTAACGCCTTTTATTGCCATGCAGTTTAAAAATAATGACACGAAAGTACATGATATTAGTAGCATTACTTTAACACCTCGTTACGATTGGAAGTGGGCTGGTATATTTATTCCAATTCAATATAATTTTTTGGATGGCTTTAGAGCAGGAGCTGCAGTTAGGTTAGGGCCAATAGTAGTTGGTTCATCCAACTTAGCACCGTTAGTAGGACAAAAAACAATTTACGGCGCGGATATTTATGCCATGTTGAAATTGCCTATTCCTTATGGCAAACCAAAAGATAGAGATAAGGATGAAGTTTCCAATAAAAAAGATAAGTGTAAAGACATACCGGGAACTTGGGAGTTTATGGGTTGTCCTGATAAAGATGGAGATCATATTCAGGATAGCGAAGATAAATGCCCAGATGTTGCAGGTACTAAAGAATTACAAGGTTGTCCTGATAGAGATGGAGATGGCATTACTGATTTAGAAGATAATTGCCCAGATGATAAAGGATTGGTTGATTTTAAAGGCTGTCCTGATAAAGATGGAGATAAAATTACAGATAAAGAAGATGAGTGTCCGGATGACGCAGGTTTAGCGGAGTTTTTAGGCTGCCCTGATAGAGATGGCGATAAAACACCAGATAAGTACGATTCTTGCCCTGATGTTGCAGGACCTAAAGAATTTAAAGGTTGCCCTGATAGAGATGGAGATACCGTGTTAGATAAAGATGATAATTGCCCAGATGTTGTTGGTGCAGTTGAAAATAAAGGTTGCCCTTGGATTGATACAGATAAAGATGGAGTAGTGGATAGAGAAGATGATTGCCCTACAACTCCAGGTTTAAAAGAGTTAAAAGGATGTCCTCCAGCTCCAGTATTAAAAGTAGAAGAGCAAAAAATTCTTGAACGTGCTTTCTCTAGTTTAGAGTTTGCAACTGGTAAAGATATTATTAAGCCAGTTTCATTACCATCGTTAAACGACTTAGCAAAATTAATGAAAGAGCATGCTGCTGATTGGACCTTGAAGTTATCTGGACATACAGATAACCAAGGTGACCCAACTAAGAACTTGATGCTTTCTGAAAAACGTGCGAAGGCAGTTAAAAAATACTTAGTAAGCAAAGGCGTAAAAGCTGATAAAGTAATTGCTGAGTGGTTTGGACAAGCAGTGCCAATTGCTGATAATAATACACCAGAAGGACGTCAGAAAAACCGTCGTGTAGAAATGAAAGTAGAGTTTAAGAAATAGTTTTTTCATAGTTCGGGCGCTATCAATTGAAAATCCTCTGTTAGAAATAGCAGAGGTTTTTTTTAAATATGCTATTACTTACTCATTCTCCCCACAATACAACTAGCATAGCTTTTAAGCTGTAACAGCAATCCATTTTCTTCAGTCGCTTCAGGATAACCTAGGTCGTGAAGTTTTTTAGTAAAATCTACTCTGCTGCTTTTTTCGTTGTGTGTAATCGTTACCGAGTCTTCTTCTTGGTTAACGGTTACACTTTCTACTCCTGCCAATTCAGCTAATTTTGTTTTAATGGTATTTTCGCAGCCACCACATTTTAAATTAGCGATTAGTATTTTTTCGGTTTTCATAGCTCTATTTTTTAATTAAAGTTAGGTAATTAAAAAGCACATCTTATAACGAGAGTTTGTTTATTTGGTGATTGTTATCATACATAAAATTTCTCATAATCTGTGAATTGTGTAACATATCATATTAAATGTGTAACTTTTTCTAACATATTGGTTTACATATTCGCACAAACAAAATTTTAGAAAAAAACATGAAGTTATATATAAAATACATGGTAAGCCATTGTTGTAAGCTAATGGTAAAGCAAGAGTTTAATAAATTAGGCATTAAAATATCAAGTATCGAATTGGGAGAATTAGAAGTGCAGCAAAAAATTTCTATTCGTCAGTTTGATAAAATTAAAGCTGCTTTATTAAAAAACGGACATGAGTTAATGGAGGATAAAAAATCCATACAAATTGAAAAAGTAAAAAATGCGATTATTGATATGATTCACTATTCGGATGAACCACCCGAAGAAAAATATTCGGAATACTTGAGTAAAAAATTAGAATGTGATTATACCTATTTATCCAATTTATTTTCGGAAGTAACAGGTAGTACGCTTCAACAATTTATTATCATTAATAAAATTGAGCGTGCGAAAGAATTGATTATTTATAATGAAATGAGTTTGAAAGAAATTTGTTTTAAATTGCATTATAGTAGTGTTCCGCATTTTTCAAATCAGTTTAAAAAAATTACGGGGCTTTCTCCAGTTTTTTTTAAGTCACTTAAAAAGAGAAAACGTATTTCATTAGAGCATTTAATCGAAAATCAAAAAGTTACTATCAAAAAATAAATAGTATATAATTTAAGTATGTCATAAAAAAAGCCCCAATGAAAATATCATTGGGGCTTTTAATAACAGATTTTTAATTATTTCTTATTCTGAGCATCTACTACTGCAATGGTAATCATGTTTACAATTTCACGAACCGAACTTCCTAATTGCAAAATGTGTACAGGTTTTTTTAATCCCATTAAAACAGGACCAATAGCTTCGGCGCCGCCTAACTCTTGCAATAATTTATAGGCAATGTTACCTGCTGCTAAATTAGGGAAGATAAAGGTATTTACATCTTTATCAATTAAAGTACTAAACGGAAACTGTTCTTTTAGTAATTCATTGTTAACGGCAAAGTTGGCTTGTATGTCGCCATCTACCACTAAACCTGGATAATTTTTATGTAAAATTTTTGTGGCTTCTTGCATTTTTCTCGGAGTTTCTCCTTCTGCAGAACCAAAATTAGAGAAAGATAACATGGCGATGCGTGGCGTGATATTAAAAGACTTAATTGTATTTGCTGTTAATACAGCTATGTCCGCCAACTGTTGTGCTGTTGGGTTTTCTGTCATGGTGGTATCTGCAAAAAAGTATGGGCCTTTTTTGGTAATCATCATATACAAACCAGCCACACGGCCAACACCATCTTGCACGCCAATCACATCTAAAGCAGGTTTAATAGGTGCGCCATATTTACGAGTTAAGCCCGAAATCATCGCATCAGCCATGCCAGTTTCAACCATCATGGCTCCAAAATAATTTCTATCGCGCATTAATTTGCGAGCATCGTATTGTGTTAAACCCTACGTTGTTGTTTATGCCATAAAAAATCACCAAATTCTGCACGGCGCGCTTCTTCTTCAGGTAACCACGCATCAATAATAGGTGTATCTCCCATATCAATTTGGTTCTCTTCCATTAAAGCTAAAATACGTTCTTTATTACCTAATAAAATTGGTTTAGCAATACCTTCGTCTTTTGCCAACTGCGCTGCTTTTAAAATTTTATAAGTATCTGCTTCGGTAAATACAACACGCTTAGGATTTGATTTCGCTTTATTTGCTAAACTTCTAATCAATCGATTGTCTTTACCTAAACGGTTATCTAATTCGGTACGATATGCATCCCAATCAGTAATCACACGTTTAGCAACACCACTGTCAATAGCTGCTTTTGCAACTGCTGAACTTACGATAGAAATTAAACGGTTATCAATAGGTTTTGGAATAATATACTCTGTACCAAAAGCAAGATTTTTAGAACCATAAGCTAAGTTTACATAATCAGGTACGCTTTCTTTAGCTAAAGCTGCAATTGCTAAAGCTGCTGCTAATTTCATTTCTTCGTTAATGCAAGTAGCACGCACATCTAAAGCTCCTCTAAAAATAAAGGGAAATCCTAATACGTTGTTTACTTGGTTAGGATGATCACTACGACCAGTTGCAATAATAATATCAGGACGAGCAGCAATAGCTTCTTCGTAACTAATTTCGGGAGTAGGGTTAGCAAGGGCAAACACAATACAGTTTTTAGCCATCGAGCGAACCATATCTTGTGTTAAAATATTTCCTTTAGATAAACCCACAAATACATCAGCACCTTTAATGGCTTCTTCTAATGTATTTACTTTAGTGTTATCTGACGCAAAAAATGTTTTGTATTGATCTAGATCAGTACGGTTTTTATTAATAACACCTTTACTGTCGAGCATTAAAATATTTTCTTTTTTTACACCAACAGCAATGTACATTTTAGCGCAAGAGTTAGCCGAAGCGCCAGCACCGTTAATCACCACTTTAACCTCGCTCATTTTTTTGCCCGAAATTTCCACAGCATTTAATAAACCAGCTGAAGAAATAATGGCTGTACCATGCTGATCATCGTGCATTAAAGGAATATTTAATTCTTCTTTTAATCGACGTTCAATTTCAAAACATTCTGGTGCTTTAATATCTTCAAGGTTAATTCCTCCAAAAGTGCAGGCAATATTTTTTACGGTGTTTACAAACTCATCAATATTTTTTGTGTCAACTTCAATGTCAAACACATCAATATCCGCAAATATTTTAAAGAGTAAGCCTTTACCTTCCATTACTGGTTTTGATGCCAAGGCACCAATATCGCCTAAGCCTAAAACTGCTGTTCCGTTACTAATTACTGCTACTAAGTTTCCTTTAGCGGTATATTTGTAGGCGTCTTCTTGGTTTTTTTCTATTTCTAAGCAAGGCTCAGCAACACCAGGAGAATAGGCAAGGGTTAAGTCTCTTTGCGTGCTATATGGTTTAGTGGGAATTACTTCAATTTTTCCGGGTCTTCCTTGAGAGTGGTAATCAAGGGCATCTTGTTTTTTGAATTTAGCCATAAATGTTAAATTTAAGAGAACGAAAGTACTGATTTTAATGGAAAATTAATAGTTATTTGACTTGTTAATTGCCTATTTTTTGCTAATTTAGAATTCATAAACTTTAATTTACTTGGATGAAAAAAACTTTACTTTCTTTTTTATTTACTTTCTCTTTTTTAATTTCTCAATCGCAAACAACGGTTATTGACAGTATTTATGTTGGTGGCCAGTATCGCTCTTATCGCTTATATGTTCCAGCCATTTATACAGGAGCTACCGCTAGACCTTTAATTTTAAATTTGCATGGCTACACAAGTAATGCTCAGCAACAACAATTGTATAGTAATTTTATGCCAATTGCTGATACGGCTAACTTTTTAATGGTTTACCCGAATGGGACATATTCTTCTGGTCAACGCTTTGGGAATGCAGGTTTGTCATCAGCTTTAGTAAATGATATTGCTTTTTTAAGTGCTTTAATTGATTCGTTAGATTTAACGTATAATATTAATTTAGATAGAGTTTACTCAACAGGGATGAGTAATGGTGGTTTTATGAGTCATACCTTGGCGTGCGAATTAAGTAATAGAATAACAGCAATTGCATCAGTCACAGGTAGTATTTTTACGACGCAGTATGGTCCTAATTGTCATCCAATGCGTCCAGCGCCAGTAATGCAAATTCACGGTACTAGCGATGCAACTGTTCCGTACCTTGGCAATATGTCGCAAAATATGATGCCAATAGATTCGGTTGTGAAGTATTGGGTAACAAAAAATAATTGTAATCCAACAGCAACATTTAGTAATGTGCCGAATACGAGTTTAGTAGATGGTTGCACGGCCGAACATTATATTTATAGTGGAGGAACTGGAGGTAGTTCGGTTGAATTATATAAAATCATCAATGGTGGTCACACTTGGCCAGGCTTTCCTTTTGGTGGTGTAGGTACTAATTTAGATATCAATGCCTCCAAAGAAATTTGGCGATTTTTTAATAAATATTCAATGCCTATTTTAACATCCATTGACGAAAACAAGGCATTGGCAAATTCTTTAAAATTGTTTCCAAATCCTGCAAATACAATATTACATTTTAATTTAGAGAATGAAACGTCCGTAAGTATTGAAGTGACCGATGTTTTAGGTAAAGTCGTTTTATCAGAAACCACTCAAACAAATTCTATTTCAGTTGGGAACTTAACAACTGGTATTTACTTTTTAACTGTAAAAACACTAAGTGGGGCAGTAGCTAAAATGAAGTTTATTAAGGAATAGTTTAATAGGAACACGGATGTGACGAATTAAGGATTTACGCGGTTTTTAATCATCGTTCAATTGTTTACTTCTTTAAAATTTCTTTCTTGTAAACAGGTAATAAAGCTAAAAATTCTTGTACTGTTTTTTGTAAATCGGTTACGTTTCCTCGTCCACCAGCAGCGTTGATATGTCCGCCACCATTAAAGTGTTTACGAGCAAATTGGTTTACATCAAATTTACCTTTGCTTCGGAATGATATTTTTATTTTGCCTTCGCCCTCACTAAAAAATGCACAAAAGGTAATTCCTTTAATAGAGAAAGGATAATTCACAATACCTTCGGTATCTCCTTTTTGGTTATTGAATCTCTTTAATTCAGCTTCAGATAAAGCCATGTAAGCCGTTTGTAATTCGGGAATCACTACCATTTTTTCGGTTAAGCAATAGCCTAATAATTTTACACGACTTTCGCTGTAGGTATCGTAAATAGCACTATGAATATCGCTTGGTTGCAAACCTGTTGCTAATAAATCTGCTAATATCAAGTGTGTTTTTGGTGTCACGCTATCAAAACGGAAAGAGCCAGTATCAGTCATAATACCAGTATATAAACAAGCGGCAATGTTTTTATCAATTAATTTTTTGCCGCCTAAGCCAACAATAAATTCATGCACTAATTCGCAGGTAGAACAAGCTTTTACATCATGAAACATGAGAGTAGCATAAGTATCAGGTTGTTGGTGATGATCAATTAATATTTTTTTAGCAGTAGAGTTTTGTAATAATTCTCCTAAGCCTTCTAAGCGCGAATAATTATTAAAATCTAGTGTAAAAATTAAATCACTTTTAGATATGATAGTCGCTGCTTTTTTTTGATTGGTATTAAATTCAACTACTTTTTTATTTCCAGGTAACCAACGCAAAAACTCAGGGTAATCGTTAGGTGTAATAACCGTGACACTTTTACCACCTTTAATTAAATAATTATAAAGCGCTAATGAAGAGCCCATGGCATCTCCATCAGGATTATAATGCGTTACAATTACAATATTGTTTGATTTTTTAATTAAAGCTTTGAATTTCGGAAAGGAGTCTTTTTGCATGATTTGATTTTGAAGTACAAATTTAGGTTTTAGATGTGTTTTAAATCGTTTATTTAATGCATTTGATATAAACACAATAGTTGTATCTTTGCAGCCTAAAAAAAATATAATGGCAGGAAATATCACATTTACAATGATTAAGCCCGATGCAGTTGAGGCTAACAACATCGGACCAATTTTAGCGAAAATAAACCAATCAGGTTTTAAAATTGTAGCTATGAAATACATGAAATTAAGCGCTGAAACAGCTGGTAAATTTTATGAAGTTCACAAAGAGCGTCCTTTTTATGGCGAATTAGTAAGTTATATGAGTAGCGGACCAATTGTTGCAGCTGTTTTAGAAAAAACAAATGCTGTTGCAGAATACAGAACTTTAATTGGTGCAACTGATCCAACTAAAGCTGACGAAGGAACGATTCGTAAATTATTTGCTAAATCAATTGCAGCTAATGCAGTTCACGGTTCTGATAGCGATGAAAACGCTAACATTGAAGCAAATTTCTTTTTCTCTCAAATAGAGCGTTTCTAATTCATTAGAATAATATATTTAAAAGGATTCATCTGATGGTGAATCCTTTTTTATTTTTATCTTTAATCATGCAATTTCATTTAGGGTTTCAACCATCAATTAGTTTCAATAAAATAACACATCAAGATGGTGTGTTATTAATTGGTTCTTGTTTTAGCGAGCATATTGGTGCCCGATTAAATGATTTGAAATTTAATGTTCATTCCAATCCATTTGGTATTGTATTTAATCCTAAAAGTATTGCTAAATCATTACTTCGAATCATAGATAAACATTATTTTGAAGCTAAAGATGTTTTTGAAAAAGATGGACTTTGGTATTCGTTTGAGGCTCATAGTTCTATTCACGGAGACACTCAGCAAGAGTTATTAGATACATTAAATCATAGCATTGATAGCTGGTATGAAAAATTAAAAACCGCACAATGGTTAACTATTACGTTTGGTTCGGCATTTGCCTACAAACATATTGAACAAGATACTATAGTTGCTAATTGTCATAAGTTACCTCAAGCTATATTTGAAAAAAACTTACTCAAAACAAATAATATAGTTGCTGAATTTAATAATGTTATCAGTAAAATTCAGCAATTTAATCCATTGCTTAAAGTCATATTGACCGTATCGCCTGTAAAGCATTTGCGTGATGGAGTAGTGGAGAATAGCGTGAGTAAAGCTATTTTAATTCAATCTACTCATCAGTTAATAAATGACCTTAAACATTGTGTTTATTTCCCTTCCTACGAGTTAGTAAATGATGATTTAAGAGATTATCGTTTTTATGAATCAGATATGGCGCATCCAAACAAGCAAGCCATTGATTATGTTTGGAAACGTTTTGCAGAAGTGTACTTTAATGAGAAAACAATTTCAATTAATGAAAAGGTAAATCAAATTCATCAAGCCTACCGCCATCGATTGTTTAATAAAACTACAAGCTCTTCAGTAAAGTTTAAACAAAAATTTTACCAGCAATGTACAAATCTTCAGGCTGAATATCCGTATTTAGATTTAACCAAAGAGTTACATTATTTTAATAACTATCAAGATTAAACAGATAAAACACATATTTTTTGATTTAGACAATACACTTTGGGATTTTGAAAAAAACTCCAGAGAGGCTTTATTGCATTTGTTTTTAGAACACGACATACAACAACATTGCCAAATCGATTTTGACTCTTTTATTAAAGTGTATGAAGCCATTAATCATGAAATGTGGCATTTATATGGATTAAAGCAAACTACAAAAGAAGAATTGCGTTATCAGCGTTTTTATAAAGCCTTTCTGTATTTTGGTTATGATAATTTGAATTTATCTCATATATGGGCAGACGATTATTTAACCATATCTCCATACAAAACGCATTTAATTGATGGGGCGATAGATGTATTAATGCATTTACAAGAAAGTTATCAATTACACATTATCACTAATGGTTTTAAAGAAGTACAGCATATCAAATTAGATTACAGTAATTTGAAACCGTTTTTTAAACACATAATCATATCGGAAGAACATGGTTTTAATAAACCAGACATTAAAATATTTGATTTAGCTCAAAGTTTAACCTACGCTCAGCAACATGAGTGCGTGATGATAGGAGATAATTATGACGCAGATATTTTAGGGGCATTAAACGCTAAATGGAAAGCCATTTATTTGTCGGAAAATGTCAAAAATAACACGGATCAAAATTTTATACAGATCAAACGATTAATCGAACTAAAAGAGTTGTTTTAATTGTTTTATGGCTTTGCAAGCCAAGCCTCAATTTCAGTTTGATCGAGGTGAGCATAATCAATATAGTTTTCTACAATTGAGTTATTAACCATATATATAGCTGGTAAATCTAAACCAGCTAAGTAGATAAAGTTTCTACCGTTTAAAACACAATAGTCAATATTTCTAGCTTTTGTATCATCAAAAAATTTCGGCAACATATCATACTCACCATTTAAAACTAGATACATTGGAATACTAGGATTTTGTTGTTTCATCAATCGCATTTTTTTTGCTGCAATCCTACAATGGCCGCAACTCATACTCATAAATGCAATAATATGTTTTCCTGTACTTAATGTTTTTGGAGGCGTGTGAATTTTTGCACTTGTATAAACACTATCTAGTTCTAACTTAAAATGATCTTCTTGTTTCGTTAAATAAGCTTCAGAATAATCGATATCTACATAATTCAATATATGCGGCAATGCAAACGAAAAAATAAACAGTACGCCAAAAATCCATTTACCAATTTTTCCAAAATCAAATCCCTCATAATACTTATAGATCAATAGACAAATAACAAGCATTACCGCATTTTTAATTAGTGCCTGCAAAGGAGTCATAACTAACACTTGACCAAAGCAACCACAATTCCCATTGTTGCCCGAGTTAATGATCATAAAAACTAAATAAACAGAGAAAAATATGAGCGAAGCAATCGTAAGTTTTAGGGTAAATTTTTTCGTGTATAGACCAAAAATTAATAAAAATCCAATCAAAAATTCTAAACCAATCATGAATCTTGCTATAAAAGGCGCTAAACGCCATCCACCAATACCAAGATCGATAAATGTATATTCAAACGGTTCAATAGGGTACAATTTAGTATATCCACTAAATAAAAACACAAAGCCCATTAAAGAGCAAATTATAAAGAACGAAATTTTTAGAAAAAGAGGTTTCATTTAGGGATAGATTGTTTTTTATTTACTTATAATAGCTGTTTATGAAAGCATTTAACTCGAGGCTAAATTTACAATTTATTTGTAATTAACTTTTTATGCTAGGCATAAGATTACTTAATAAATGTTATTAGAATAAAAAAAAGCTACCAATTTGGTAGCTTTCTTTTCATTTATCATCAACTTACTAGCTTAAAGAACAATCTTTTTTAGTTGTAGTAGTTGTAGTAGTGTTACCAGATGAAGAAACGTTAGTATTAACATTGTCACCAGAAACACAGTTTGCTGCTGCAGCTTTTTTAGAAACTTTAGTCATAGTCATTTTATCTTCATCAGAAGCAAATGGACCGTTGTACGAAGTAGAACCAGAAGTGTTGCTAACGCTTACACTACTTGTTGTAGTTTTGCAAGTACAAGTTCTGTCTTTTTTGCAAGAAACTGCAGTTAATGCTACAAAAGCAACTGCTAATAAAGTGATTTTTTTCATTTTTTTAGTTTTTAAAGTTTATAGTACAAATGTATACAAACTTTTTACATATTTGATACCCACTGGAGGGTAATTATTAAAAATATTTTCTTGATAAAAGTCATAAAAAGCAAAAAAAAAGGTCATTATCTGAGATAATGACCTTTTTTTTAAAGAGTTAAAAATTATTTAACTTTTTCTTCGCAAGTACCACCTAAATTAATCCAAGTTGCACCAGCTGCATCACAAGAAGCTTTTGCATCTTTCTTTTTGATTTTACCTAAATCGTAAGTGTAAGAAGTTCCAGCATAGTAAGAAGAGCTGCTAGCAGGTACAGTACAAACACAAGTGTAGTCTTTTTTGCAAGAAGCAAAAGAAGCTGCGATAACAACAGCTGCTAACAAAGTAATTTTTTTCATTTTTTTGTTTTTTTAAAGTTTAGGCAAATTTAAATACTTTTTTTCAATATCTGTATACCCAATACTGGGTATTTTGATATTTATAGTTGTTCTAAATAAGAAAACTATGCTTATTTATCCCATGATTGAAAGTAATTATAACAAGAAGAACGTTTATTTTATAGAACAAGACACACTTTGGTTTGCACTTACACAATAAGTTTTTGCTTCTTTTCGAGTTACATTTTTGTAAGTATTTTCCGAAACAACTGTCCCATCTTGATAAGAACAAGAGCAAACTCTATCTTTTTTACAAGATGTTAAGCTAAAAATAGCAACAACCAAAACGAAGATTGATTTTTTCATTATTTAAGTTCACAGGTATAGTCTGATTCATCATTCCCTTTGGTGCACCATGTTTTTGCATCGTTTTTTTTCATTTTTTGAGAACGAGCTTCAAACGCTAATTCGCCGTTAGAGTCAGAGCATTGACAAACCCAGTTTTTTTTGCATGACGCTAAAGATGCCGATATAATAACAGCTGTAAGTAAAGTAATTTTTTTCATTTGTTTTAATTATTCTAGTTTAGTACAAATTTATACTGTTTTTTTACATGGCAATAGTCATTTTTACATTATCTGTATATTTAATTGTATTTTAATTAGTTACAAGTTAATACTATTTTTTTTGATTTTATTAATTCTATCTATCCGTGTATCGTTTCTTTTTTACTGTAGTTTTTCATTAATTCAGCTTCATAGTTGAGCCATTGTTGCCATCTATCATCAATGTTTTCGGCATGAGCTCCATACTTTCGGGCAAACCCAATAAATGTTGTGTAGTGAGTAGCCTCACTAATCATTAAATCTCTGTAAAAAGATTTTAAGTCATCGTCGTTAATTTGCTCTGATAATAATTTAAAACGTTCGCAGCTTCTGGCCTCAATCATAGCGCCAAACAACAAGCGATCAATTAATACAATTTCTTTTCGATGATCACCTTTACGCATGAATTTATATAATTCTCCTACATATTCGTCTTTACGCTCAAAGCCAAGTTTATATCCACGCTCCTTTATTTTCACATGAACCATTTCAAAGTGCGACAACTCTTCTTGGGCTAGTTTCACCATTTCTTCCACTAAATCAGTATAATATGGATAGCTAATCATTATAGAAATAGCATTGGTAGCAGCCTTTTGCTCGCAGTAAGCGTGATCCGTTAGAATTTCTTCAATATTTTTTTCTACAATATTAACCCAACGAGGGTCAGTTTCTAATTTAAGTCCTAACATGAAATCGAGTTTAATATATTGCAAAGGTAGGAAGTTTTTATTCTACTTCTTAAATCTCACTTCTAAAATCTTATTTCGAATAATTAATCCCTTAATTTATCCAAAAGCTCATTCAAAGTGTTGATCTCGGCTGTTGTTAATGACTTTAAGGATTGTTTTGATAAATCATCTACATAATCTAATGATTTCAATAACTCTAATCCTTTATCAGAAATAACGACGTTTACACTTCTTCTATCATCAGGACATTCATTTCTTTCAAGTAGTTTTTTTGTATAAAGCTTATCTACGATTCTTGAGGTATCGCTCATACGGTCCAGCATGCGTTCTTTAATTAATTTTATACTACATGGATTTGGGTATTGACCTCTTAATATGCGTAAAACATTGTATTGTTGCACTGTAATATCAGAGTCTTTAAAAAGAGAATCTTGCTTGGATGTTAGCCAATTGGTAGTATAAATTAAATTAAGCATTAACTTTTGTTGTATGCTTTTAAATTTTTTCTGTTGTATTTCGTCTTCTAATCTCAAAATTTTAAGTATAAAAAAAGTCCCCAGTTAAAGCTGGGGACTAATTTACTATTTTTTAAATTACTTAGCTTTTGTAATTTCTACATTAATATCTAAACGAACATCTTCGCTAACGGCAACACCACCAGCTTCTAAAGCTGCGTTCCAAGCTAAACCAAAATCTTTACGGTTAATCGTACCAGTTACTTTAAATGCATAACGCTCCATTCCGTATGGATCTTTTACTATTTTAGAAGCACCGATAGCAGTTAAAGAAACTGATTTAGTTACTCCATGCATCGTTAAATCTCCAGTTAACGTATAAGTACCTTTTACTTTTCCAGGTTTCATGGATTTACTCACGAAAGTAATTTTTGGAAATTTAGCAACATCAAAAAAGTCAGGGCTTTTTAAGTGACCATCTCTTTTTTCATCATCAGTATTGATACTAGCCGCATCTACAGTAAAGTCAATTTTAGCATCTGTAAAATCTAAATCTCCTTTTGAAGATACTTTTCCTTCGTAAATTTTAAATTTCCCTTCTGTTTCGCTTACCATCATGTGAGTTACAGCGAATCCTAATTTACTGTGAGATCCATCTACATTCCAGTTTGTTTGTGCTTTAGCGCTTAAAGAGATTGCAGCTACTGCTACTAATGTTTTAAAAGTTGTTTTCATAAATTTAATATTATTGATTAATGTTTTATAATTATTTGACAAATATAAGTTACAACATTAAATGTTACAACATCTAATTTGAAATAATTGTTAAATTATTATGAATGAATTCGTTTAATTAAAAAACTTCAGATATTAACCTCAAAATCCTTAGAAATTAACAAATTCCATTATCTTTGTTCCCCTAAATTAAAACCCACATTTGTAAGTGGGGCAACATTATGATAAAAATAACTCTACCAGATGGTTCCATCCGCGAATACCCAAAAGGAACCACCTCTATGCAAGTAGCACAGAGCATTAGCGAAGGATTAGCACGAAATGTGCTTTCAGCAAAAGTTAACGGCGAAGTAATTGACGCTAACGGAGCAATTAATGAAGATAGTAAACTTAGCTTATTAACGTGGAATGATGCCGAAGGAAAAAATACACCTTATGGCATTCATCAGCCCATTTATTAGCAGAGGCTTTAGAAGCTTTGTATCCAAATGTGAAATTTTGGGTTGGTCCTCCTTTAGAAAATGGTTTTTACTACGATGTGGATTTGAATGGAGAAACCTTAACGCCTGCTGATTTCGAGAAAATTGAAGCAAAAATGTTAGAGTTAGCTCGTCAAAGCAACGAATACATTCGCAAAGAAATTAGTAAAGCCGATGCTATTAAGTACTTTACAGATAAAGGCGATCACTATAAATTAGATTTATTAGAGCGTTTAGACGACGGTAATATTTCATTATATACTCAAGGTAATTTTACGGATTTATGTCGTGGGCCGCACATTCCAAACACTGGATTTATTAAAGCGGTTAAGGTTTTAAATATTGCTGGTGCTTATTGGAAAGGCGACGAGAAAAACAAAATGTTGACTCGTATCTATGGTATTGCTTTTCCTAAGGATAAAGAACTAAAAGAATATTTAGTTTTATTAGAAGAAGCAAAAAAGCGTGATCATCGTAAGTTAGGTAAGGAATTAGAATTATTTACTTTCTCTGAAAAAGTGGGACTTGGTTTACCATTATGGTTGCCAAAAGGTGCCATGTTGCGCGAACGTTTAATTCAGTTTATGCAAAAGGCACAAATGAAAGCTGGTTATTTACCAGTCGTAACGCCTCATATTGCTCAAAAGGAATTATACGTTTGTTCAGGACATTATGAAAAATATGGAGCAGATTCATTTCAACCAATTAAAACACCACACGAAGGTGAGGAGTTTTACTTAAAACCAATGAATTGCCCGCATCACTGCGAAATTTATAAATCGTCACCAAAATCTTATAAAGATTTGCCTGTGCGTTACGCAGAGTTTGGAACGGTATATCGTTACGAACAAAAAGGAGAATTACATGGCTTAACTCGTGTGCGTGGCTTTACTCAAGATGATGCGCATTTATTTGTTCGTCCGGATCAAGTAAAAGAAGAGTTTTTAAAAGTAATTGATTTAGTATTATATGTATTTAATGCTTTAGATTTTAAAGATTATACAGCTCAGGTATCATTAAGAGACCCTGAAAATAAAACTAAATACATTGGTTCTGATGAAAATTGGGCTTTAGCAGAACAAGCTATTATTGATTCAGCAGCCGAAAAAGGGCTAAGAACTGTAGTTGAAACTGGCGAGGCAGCTTTTTATGGTCCAAAACTGGATTTTATGGTAAAAGATGCTTTAGGGCGTAAATGGCAATTAGGAACTATTCAAGTAGACTACAACTTACCTGAGCGTTTTGAATTGGAATATACAGGTTCGGATAATCAAAAACACCGTCCTGTAATGATTCACAGAGCGCCATTTGGAAGTTTAGAGCGTTTTATAGCGGTTTTAATTGAACATTGTGGTGGTAATTTCCCACTTTGGTTAACACCCGACCAATATGCAATTTTACCGATTAGTGAAAAATATAACGATTATGCAAAAAAAGTTTCAGAATTGTTAAATATTTCCGATATTCGCGGCCTTGTTGATGATAGAAACGAAAAAATTGGCAAAAAAATTCGCGATAACGAAGTAAACAAAGTACCGTTTATGTTAGTTGTTGGCGAAAAAGAAGCTGAAGAAGGGACTGTTGCAGTGCGAGAACATGGTAAAGGCGATATAGGCACAATGACTATTGAAGACTTTGCAAAACTCATACAAACAACCATCGACAACGATTTTAAACAAAAAACAATTATTAATTAACTAAAAAGCGGAGGTCACAATTAGCGTTTTTAAGAAACCAATAAACAACAACAACAAGAACACAGGTCCTGTTAAACCTGGTACTGTTGTGCCTGGAGCAAAACCAGAATTTAAACGTCCTCGTGGATTACGAGAAGGTTTTAAGCGTCCTGGAGTTAGAGAAGAGCAACATCGTATAAATAAAAATATACGTAATACACCACAAGTGCGTGTTGTAGGAGATGATATTGAAGCTGGAGTTTATCCTATAGACGAAGCTATTAAAATGGCAGAAGAATTAGGCGTAGATTTAGTGGAAATTGCTCCAAATGTTGATCCACCTGTTTGTAAAATTATTGATTACGGTAAGTACTTATACGAGTTAAAAAAGAAAGCAAAAGAAGTAAAAGCAAAAGCATCAAAGGTTGTTGTTAAAGATATTCGTTTTGGTCCACACACGGATGAGCACGATTATCAATTTAAGAAAAACCACGCTATGAAGTTTTTACAAGAAGGAAGTAAAGTAAAAGCGTTTGTGTTTTTTAGAGGTCGTGAGATTGTATTTAAAGAACAAGGAACCATTTTATTATTACGTTTTGCTTCAGAATTAGAAGAGTGGGGGAAAGCAGAGCAGTTGCCTGTTTTAGAAGGTAAAAAAATGCTAATGGTTCTTGCTCCTAAAAAAGTAAGCAAATAAAAGAGAGTACTAACAAATAAATAAATAACGAAAAATGCCAAAAATGAAAACAAACTCTAGTGCAAAGAAGAGATTCTCTGTAACTGGGACCGGCAAAATCAAAAGAAAACATGCTTTCAAAAGTCATATCTTGACTAAGAAAACAACTAAAGGAAAACGTGCGTTAACGAAATCAGGCTTAGTTCATAAGCGTGATACGAATAACATCAAGTTTTTATTAGCAATGTAATCTTTACATTACCCGGTACAAAGGTTATTCAATTAACCAGAAACTACGTTTTAAAAGTGCTAAAAATTAGCCACGTAAAATCAAAAAATTAAAAAGAAATGCCACGTTCAGTCAATCACGTTGCGAGTAGAGCTCGCAGAAAGAAAATCCTAGCTTTAACTAAAGGTTATTGGGGTGCAAGAGGTAATGTTTGGACAATCGCCAAAAATACCTTAGAAAAAGGTTTAACTTACGCTTACCGCGATCGTAAAAACAAGAAACGTACAATGCGTTCATTGTGGATACAACGTATCAATGCAGGTGTTCGCCAATACGGAATGAGTTATTCTGAGTTTATTGGAAAAGTAAACGCTAAAAACATCAACTTAAACCGTAAAGTATTAGCTGATTTAGCGATGAATCATCCTGAAGCTTTCAAAGCAGTTGTTGAGCAAGTAAAATAAAATTTACTTCTTATATAAAATAAAAAAGACAATCCAATTGGGTTGTCTTTTTTTTTGTCTTATAGTTTTTTGTATTATAAAATACCTAATATCATTAATAAGGCGATACTAATCATAAAAATCGTTACAAACCATTTTAAAAATCCTAAGGTGGTTTTCTTTAATAATTTATTGCCAATTAAAGCACCTAAAAATGCAGCACCAACAGCCATTAAAATTACTGTTGAATTGTTTTGAACGTGAGTAAAATTAAAAGTCATCGCATAAATACTCATTCTGCCAACATCTACGATGCAAGCAATTGCCGTACCCGTTGACACAAATGTCTCTTTACTTAAATTTAACCGAACTAAAAAGGCACTACGTAATGCTCCTTGATGTCCGCTTAATCCTCCAAAAAAACCACTTAATAAACCACCAATCGTTAATTTACTTTCGTTAAAACTTAAATTTTTGAAGTATGGAATGACTTCAAACAATGAAAAGAAAATAATTAGTGTTCCAATTAACACATTAAATAAATTGATTTGAAAGGTGTGATTGTTTATGTGATACGAATATAAAACAAGTGATGATTCTGACAATCTCTCTAATACGAAGGCTCCAAACAAAGCAGCTATTAATGATGGTATACCAAATTTTAAAACGACTTTCCAATTAATGTGTTTGTATACTAATCCAATTTTAAAAGCATTATTTAAAAAATGAACTATGGCCGTTAATCCCACAGCAATAGGTGCCGGATAATAAATAGTAAAGACTGGCAGTAAAATGGTGCCCAATCCAAATCCCGAAAAAAAAGTTAATATAGAAGCAATTAACGCGGTTAATGGGATAATGACAAAAGACATTAGCTATGGTATTTAATTAATCCGTCGATAGGAGATTTAATAATATTTCCAATGATAAAGCCTTTTTCTTTTGCAGCATCAGCTAATATTTCTTTATAATAAAAGCCAATAGAACCAACGGAATTTACAGGCAAACTTTTAGCATCTGTGTACTTTGATACTTGTGCATCAAAAAAATCCAGAAAACAACTTTTAATTAAACCTTTTACATAACTATCATTGTTATACTCCGATAAAAATTTCATGATGCTTGCCAAGTATTTACTTGGCATAGGCTTTTTGTAAACATTTTCTAAGATAACTTCGCGGTGATAACCAGCATTTTCAAAAGCTGTAACTAAATGAATAGGTAATTTACCATCAAAATAATGTTGTACAAAGGTTCTTCCAATGGTGGCGCCACTGCCATGATCTCCAAATAAATAACCAACTGAAGGTACATTTTCTGTTACTTCGGTTCCATCATATAAACAGCTATTACTACCTGTACCCAAAATACATGCTATACCTTTTTCTTTACCGCAAAGCGCTCTTGCTGCCGCCAATAAATCATGGTTTACTTCAGAGTGTATGTTGCCGAATGCTAAGTATAAACCTTGTTTCACAACTTGCACTTTTTCGGGAGTAGAGCAACCTGCACCGTAATAAGCTATATGTTTAATGGAATGAAGTTGATCGTGAAGAATGGGAATTAATTTATTCTTTATTTCAGTATAGATATCATCGCTACTTTGAAAATAGGGATTAAAACCAATTGTTTGAAATTGAATAATGATATTATTGTTGTCTAGTAAAACCCAATCGGTTTTTGTAGAGCCGCTATCGGCAATTAAAATGGACATAAAGATGTTTTATATGGTAAATCCTATTACTAAAATATCATCAACTTGTTCAAAATTGGCTTTCCATTGGTGATGCTCAATTTTACAATTTTTTTCTTGTGTAGAAAAGTCTAGTTGAGAATTTTTTATCAATAATTCTTTAAATTTCCCAGTACTATATTTTTTGTTTTTAGCACCACCAAATTGATCGGCGTAGCCATCTGTAAATATATAAAAGCTATCACCTTTATTTACTTGAATGGTGTGAGTGGTGTATTTTATAATTTCGTCTCTACTTTCCTGTTTTGTTCCAATTGGTATTTTATCAGCTTTCACTTCAACAAGCTCAGTTGCTTTATGTTCATTATTTTTTATAATCCATAATGGCCTCATGGCACCTGCGTAATCAACAGTGTTTTCGGTATGATTAATTTTGCAAATGGCAATATCCATTCCATCTTTTGATTCAGATTCGTTTTTATATAAGGCTTCTAAAATGCCATTATTTAATTCAAATAAAATATCTTTTGGATCAGTTATCTTTTGTTCGTTTACAATTTTGTTTAATATATTATATCCAATTAAGCTCATAAATGCTCCTGGTACACCGTGACCTGTGCAATCTACAGCAGCTATAATACTTGAACCGTTTATATGTGTAAACCAATAAAAATCTCCACTCACAATATCTTTTGTCATGTATAGTACAAACGAATGTGGCAAATATTTTTTTATTAAATCATCTTGTGGTAAGATGGCATGTTGTATTTTACGGGCATATGAAATGCTATCGGTAATATCTTTATTTTTTTGATAGATGATTTGCTCTTGTTTTTTTCGCTCTGTAACATCGGTATCAATAATGATGATTTTTTTAAGAATTCCATCTTCATCAAAAATTGGTGTAAGGGTAGATGATTCCCAAATTTCAACACCATCAGCTACTTTATTTAAAGCTTCGTAATTAACCGATTTTTTATGATAAACAGCCTCTGCAACAATAGTTTTAATATCTGGATTATTGCTGATTTCGAAAATCGTCTCTCCCGCTTTTATTTTTAGTTCTTCTAAAGTAATTCTATTTAGGCGAACAAAACTTTCATTTACATATTCTAATCGTCCTTCTGCATCCAAAATCAACACCACATTATCGGTTCTGCTGGCAACAAGCGATAATTGTTCTAAGGCCACATTTTTATCTTCAATGATTTTTGATTGTTTTTCGATTTCAAAAGTTCTTTCGTTAACACGTTGTTCTAATAATAAATTTTCCTTTTGGAGGGCTTTTAATCTGTATTTTAAAAATGCGTAGATACTAAGTCCACCAACTCCTACTACTAATACCCAAAACCACCAACGTAACCAAATTGGGGTGAGAATTGTAAAGGAATAGGTAGCTTCATTACTCCATACATCTTCTTCGTTTTTTGATTGCACCACAAAAGTGTAATTACCAGAACTTAAATTGTTGTAATTAATTAATTTGCTTTCGTTGGTGTACACCCATTTTTCTTCCGCTCCAATTAATTTATGTCGATAGGTAAGTTTATCTGAATTTTTTAACCAAATTCCAGCAAATTCAATAGAAATATTATTTTGGTTATACTTAAACTCAGATGTAGAATCTATATTGAAGTCTTTATAATTAACTTGCAAGCCCTTAATAAATATAGTTGGTTTAATACTATCTTTTGATTCTTGATTTGTTCGAAAGATTAAAACTCCATTGTTGGTGCCGCTATAAAATTTGTTTTGGTGAAAGAAAATGGCATTTAAATTTGGTTCTAGGTCGCCATCAAACAAGTCATAATAACTCACAGTATTATCTTTACAATTTATTTTATCAATTCCTTTTGAGTTGATTGCATATATTGTATTGTCTGCTGAAATCAATTGTTGCGGCTGTTCATCTCTTAAGCCGTTTGACATATTAAAATAGGTGATTGTTTTTTCGTCGTATTTAATAACACCATTGGCATTGGTGGTTGCCCAAATTGCATTATTTTTATCTTTACAAATTGAAAATACAGTATTTGAGTTTAATTTAAATTTTTTGGTAATACTCACAAACATATTGTTTTCTAATACTTGTAAACCACCGCCATCAGTTGCTATATATAGTTTCGAGTTATTGTCGGTTAAAGAGGCGTATACATAATTACTTCCCAAACCTTCGGTTTCAGTATATGTTTTTTCGACTTTAAATAACTTAGAATCATTTTCACTGATGGAGGCTTTTATCAAACCACCGCCAAGAGTTGAAATATAAACTGTGTTTTTATCTGCAAAATAGATGTTGCAAATATTATCGTTTGATAGACCATTATCTTTTGAATTGATAATGATGTTTTTATTGGTTTCAGAACATAAAATGATAATACCGTTTCCGTACGTTCCAAACCAAATATCACCGTTTGGAGCTTTTGATGCACAGGAAATCGTATATTTTGTTAAGTCTTGTATTTTACTAACTACAATTTTCCCTTCATCATCTTCCATTATTTTAGAAATGCCCATGGAAGTTCCAATCCAAATAGAATGATCGTTATCTGTGGCTAAGGCAAGTATTTTATCATCAGCTAATCCATTTGTATTATTGATAAAATCATAGCGTCGTGAGTATAATTGGTTTAAACCTTTTTTAGAAGCAAGCCATATTTGACCAGCATTATCTACAAATAACTCATTAATAGTGCTACCTTGAATAGTTGTTTCGTATTTATAAACCGAAATTTTTCCATTATCTATCACAATGATGCCATTTTTTTCAGTAGCAACGGTTATCTTTTTGGGAGACTCTTCAACGCCATTAATAATCGTTCCTAAATTCCAGTTATTGAAAAATGGAATACGTTCTATTTTGCTAGTTGCTATGTTATAATAACAAGCGCCAGAATCTTGCATTGAAATTAAAAGCCGATTGTCATTTAAATATAAATCTCGAGTAATATTATCTGGTAAACCATCTTTATTTGAGATAATACTGAAGTATGGCTTTGCTTTTAAATTTTTAATCTGCGTAATTCCAGCATCGGTTCCGCACCAAATCTTGTCTTGGCCATCAGTTTCAATCGAATAAATTACATTGTCGCTTAAACCGTGTTCAGAGTCATAATGCTTTAGTTGGTTATCAGATAAAGAGTACAGGCCATTTCCATAAGTTCCTATAAAAGTGATGGAGTTTACTTGGCAAATGGATGTAATTCTTTCTTCATTAGGTATTTTACCAAAACTGAGCGAATCGAGTTTGTTGTTTTTATACGAAAAGACTTTACCGGTTTTAGTTCCAACCCATATTGTTTTATTGGATGAAATAAAAACAGATGTTATTTCCTGTTTTAGCTGTGGATAATCCTTAAACACATCTTGCGATGCTTTACCGTCAAATTTATAAAGACCTTCTTTGGTACCTAGCCATAAATAGCCATTGTTGTCTTGGGTAATAGTATTTATCGCTACATCTTTTTTGCCTGTTATGGAAAAGTAGTTTTTTACCTGAAGTTGAGAAAATAAGAAAGTAGAGTAGATAGTTAAACTTAATACTATAATACCACGTTTAATCATCATTTTGGTTAAGCTTTAGGTTTTAAGTTCACTTTTACTTCCACCATAATAATAGAAGCAATTTTTTGGTTAACAACCTTTTGTATTTTGATATTATGATCATCTAAAGGAACTTCAAAAGACGTTTCTACAAGTATTTCTTTATCTTTAATGGTGATTTTTGTTTTGACTATTTTTTCTTTTTCAGTGCCATGTATATTAAATGTTCCTTTTGCCCTCACGGTATAAGTTCCATTTTTAGTAAAATCAATATCTTCAATAATTTTTCCTTTAAATGTGGCGGCTTTATATTTAGTTGTTTCCATGTAATTTTCACGGAAATGCTCTTTTTGAAGTCCACTATTGAACCCATCAAATGATTCAATTGCGATAGAAAAGGCTACATTTTTAGTAGCACAATCTAAAACGCCTGATGTTTTGTTGGATTGTGCTTTAATTAATTCAAGGGGGGCTTCTGAAGTGAATTTCGTATTCCCATCTTTGCACAGAAATACTTGTCCTACTATAATTTTAGAGAAAATAAGAGCTAATATGATGATTGTTTTTTGCATGATTTATTTATTCTTCTTAGGTAAATATAATCATTTTATTACTTAATATAAAAGTATTTTTTTTAAATTATATAATGTTAAAATAGCTTTTTTACTATCTTTAAACCCTATGTTTAACTTTTCGTATTTTATATATTCCTTTTTCCAAAAACGAAAGTTATTTTTCATCTTATTAATTTTAATTGCTTGTGGTGCGTTAGGATTTTTTGCTTCAAAAATTAAATTAGAAGAAGACATTACTCGTTTTGTTCCTTCTGATAAAAATTCGCAATCCATCAATTCAATTTTAGATAATTTAAAATCTAAGGATAAATTAATTGTGCATGCTTCTACTAAAAATGGAGAGAACATCGATCAGCTAATTGCTCAAACAGATTCTGTTTATAGCCATATCCAACAAAAGTTAAGTAACGAAGATTATATTGATATTACTTATACTTTATCAGACGATAGAATGCAGCAAGTGTATGATGTGTTTTATCATAATTTGCCACTGTTTTTAGAAGAAAAGGATTACGCGAAAATCTCAAACCTCATTTTAAAAGATAGTATTGATGCTACCATTGAAAGAGATTATGCCACCTTGCTTTCTCCTTCTGGTGTTGTTTTAGGGAAATATATCCAACGCGATCCGCTCAACTTTACGCCCATTGCGCTTAAAAAATTACAAAACATTCAGTTAGATGAAAAATTTGAAACGTATAATAGTCACATTGTTACTAAAGATCATCAGCATGTGTTGTTATTTATCACACCTGCTCATTTACCTAATGATACCAAAGGCAACACGCACTTAATAAATGTGGTGGATAGTGCTTGTAAAGCATTTAGTAATGAAACGGTTTTAATAGAGAATTTTGGGGCGGCTGTTGTATCGGCTGGTAATGCTAATCAGTTGCGCAAAGATAGTTTATATACTTCTAGTGTTGCTGTCATTGTGATTGCTTTATTATTAGGCTTGTACTTTAAAAATCCCTTAGTTACTATTTTTATTTTATTTCCAGTTGGTTTTGGGATGGCATTTGCCTTAAGCTTTTTGTTTTTATTAAAAGGTGTTGTCTCTGCCATTGCTATAGGAGCAGGGGCGGTGGTATTGGGTATTGCCATTAATTATTCCTTACATTTTTTTACGCATTACAAACATACACGAGATGTAAAAACAGTTTTACAAGATTTAACCGTGCCCATGTTAATTGGCTGTACAACCACCGTTGGTGCTTTTTTAAGTTTATTATTTGCTAAGTCAGAAGCGCTACATGATTTTGGTTTGTTTGCGGCCTTTTCGTTGATAGGAGCGATGTTGTTCTCTATTTTTGTCTTGCCTCAATTATTAAAATTTAGTTTCAGAAAAGAAAAAGAGCATGTTGAGACGGATGAAGCTCCACATTCATGGATTGATAGATTTACGGCTTATCGTTTTGATAAAAACAAAGTAATTGTAATTTCTGCTTTCATCTTAACCATTGTATTTACATTTTTTGCAGGTGATGTTGAATTTGAAAGTGACATGAACAAAATGAGTTTCATGACCAAAGAAACTCGTGATGCTGAAAAACATTTAGATGAAGTTAATAATTTTGCCGCGCGTTCGGTTTACGTATTTAGTAACGGAAATACATTAAACGAAGCTTTAGATAATAACACGGTTGTTTCAGAAAAGTTAGAGGCATTAAAGCAACAAGGTCTTATTAAAAAATATTCTTCGGTAAGTGCCTTGTTTATGTCTGACAAAGAACAAGAAGTGCGTATTAACCGTTGGAATAAATTCTTTAACCAAGCTAAAAAAGATAGTTTAAAACAACAATTAATTGCTACAGGATTGAATTTTAAGTTTAAAGAAACCGCTTTTCAATCGTTTTACAATTTATTAGATAATCCTGTTTCTAAATTATCTCAGGCCGATTCGGATTCGTTGAATAAATATTTGTTTAAAGAATGGATTGGGAAAGTAAATGGTAAGCCGTCTATTATTAACCATGTAAAAGTGGATGCTGAGAATAGAGAATTGATTTATAAAGCCTTTGAATCCAATCCAAACATTGTGGTATTTGATAAACAAAATCTGACTTCAAAGTTTGTTGAAGTGATCAGTTCTGATTTCAATACCATTTTAATGATTACTTCTATTTTGGTATTTGGCTTTATGTTGTTAAATCACGGACGTATTGAATTAGCAGTGATTAACTTCTTACCTATGTTAATTAGTTGGTTGTGGATTTTAGGAATCATGGGCATATTTGGTATTAAATTCAATATCATTAATATCATCATCTCAACTTTTATTTTTGGTTTGGGAGACGATTACAGTATTTTTATCATGGATGGCTTACTTAACGAATATAAGTTTGGTAAAAAAACATTGAACTCTTTTAAATCATCTATTCTCTTATCAGCTTTAGTTACTATTATAGGAATAGGAGTGATGGTATTTGCTAAACATCCTGCTTTGCAATCTATTGCTTTGATTACGTTAATTGGTATGTTGTGTGTTGTTTTTATTTCTTTTATCGCACAACCATTATTATTTAATTGGTTGGTTTTAAATCGAAGAAATAAAGGCTTGCTGCCATTTACTGCTAAATACATTTTAATTACGGTTGTTGGCTTTTTTGGTTTTGTTGTAGGGTCATTGTTGATTACAATTTGTGGTGCTTTACTATTTACAATCTTCCCAGCCAAAACAGCTACTCGTAAATTGATATTTCATTATATCATTATGTACACGTTCCGTTTTATTTTGGCTTGCTTTTTCAATGTCAAAAAAACAATTGTAAATCCACACAACGAAACGTTTGAAAAACCAGCGATCATTATTTCCAACCATCAATCGCATATTGATTTAGCGCTAACGTTACAGCTATATCCTAAAATTGTTGTCTTTACAAACGATTGGGTTTACAATTCTCCTTTTTACGGGTGGATTGTAAAGAAAGCTGATTATTACCGTGCTTCGGATGGTTACGAAAAATGTATTCCGTCGTTAACCGAATTAGTAAAACAAGGTTATTCTATTTTAATTTTCCCTGAAGGAACACGCAGCGTGACAGGTGATATTTTGCGTTTCCATAAAGGCGCCTTTTTATTAGCAGAACAAATGCAATTGGATATTGTTCCTTTATTATTACATGGAGCAGGGGATACGGTAACTAAAGGTGATTTTCATTTTAAAGATGGTTCTTTAACGGTTAAATTATTAGAACGCATTAAACCGACGGATACTTCTTTTGGAGCGACATACCAAGAACGCACCAAAGCTATTTGTAAGTTAATGCGCAAAGAATACGACTTATTAAAACAAGAAAAAGAAACCGTTGGCTACTTCCGTTCTCGTTTAATTCGAAATTATATTTTTAAAGGACCTGTGTTAGAATGGTACTGTCGCATTAAAACTGGCTTAGAAAATAATTATCAATTGTTTGAAAGCCTAATGCCTAAAACTGGAAAAATTGTGGATGTAGGCTGTGGTTATGGTTTCTTGCCTTATATGTTAATGTTCAAGGGACGTAACCGCGAAATTTTAGGCGTTGATTATGATGATGAAAAAATTGCGGTGGCTGATGGTTGTATAGACAAATCAGATAAGCTTTCTTTTGCTGTGGGTGATGTCACTGTATTTGATTTTCCTCAAGCGGACGGATTTATTATCAGCGATGTCTTACATTATTTAAAAGAAGAGCAACAAATTCAAGTGATTGAAAATTGCGTGTCTAAATTAAATAAAGGTGGTGTGTTGGTGATTCGTGATGCGGATAAAGACATTGCTACTCGCCAAAAAGGAACTTGGTACACCGAGTTTATGAGCACCAAAGTATTTGGTTTTAATAAAACTAAGACCGATGGTTTACACTTTGTGAGTGGAACTTTAATTAAAGATACCATTGCTAAGCATCCTCATTTAACGTTAGAAGTATTAGATACAACTAAACTCACTTCTAATATTATTTATGTTGCCAAAAATGTTGGGTAAATTTTTTTAATGATTGGGCGTGTCCCTGCGGGTCGGGCTTTCGGCACTCGCTTTTTTATTTATCCGATGGATAAATAAAAAGAGCTCAAACAAACGCCTCAATCCCTCACGCGAGTTAGCTTTTCAATAATCGAAGTCTATATTTCGAATTTGAATATGAGACTCGCGTGAGGGATGCAAGCGTAAATCCTTTGCCTGCCTTTTGCAAAGATTGTAGCGACAGCCCGACGGCGCTTGTTCTTTGCGCCGGCAAGCCCTAAATAGAATAATCACCTCTCCGCTCTATAAATCTTAAATTTTCCTTTAGTTAAAGTCGCTAAATCAAGCGGACTAACTCCCACTTTTTTACCTGAATAGCCATTGTTTTGATGAGCCATCGTAAAATTAGTTTTATCAATTACTTCAAAAATGATTGCCGTATGATGTGACATTTTTTCGGTAAATTTTTTTCCGTCTTTTTCATAATTCAAAATCACGTTTTCAAACTGAATGATATCACCAGGATAAATGGGTTCTTTTTTGAAATCAATTTCTTTTCCAAATTTATACTTCATGTCCCATTTTGCATTTACGAGTTGAAGTGCTTCTGCGGCTAAGTCCCAACATTCACCAGTTCCTACTTTTTTCTTGATTTTTGTTTTTACAAATTCAATAATCTGTTTGTTCATTGCTGGAATACTATCGTTTGTTTGGATTAAACTAATGGATACAACAAAAGATTTGTATGTTGTAAATGAGCTTAATGAAACTACAAGTAGGGTAATTATTAAAAGGATAGACTTCATGTGGATATAATGCAATAATGAGCTATAAAGTTACAGAATGTGGTTTAGAAGTCTATTAAAAAAATGTTAAGCTCGTGTTTTATGTTTTTTGTACCTGATTTTGGCTTATCTTTGCCGAAAATACAAGGAATACCTACAATGAGAAAAGTGATTGAATACAGGAAATTATTAGGGGTTGATAAAGCCGTTACTTTAGCTGAATTAAAAAGCCTTTACCGTAATTTTATGAAAGAGTTTCATCCTGATAAAATTCAGGATAACGAAGAATTAAAATTAGAGGTGGAAGAAAAAAGTAAAAAAATTATTGAAGCCTATCACTTTTTAGTAAGTATTGCTCCTGAAACTATTGAAGCTACTCTTCCTGAATATAATAATACTATCACTAATTCAAACATTGCTGATATAACCTTTACTGGTAAACGTTTACGCATCGATTTTCAAGATGGAAGTGCGTACGAATATTTTTCAGTTCCTGAAAATACTTACGTCAAATTGGTGAATGCCGATTCACAAGGTCGTTTTGCTCGTAGACATATTTATACATCTTTTATGTATAGAAATGTAGCAAAAGCTGCCATGGCTGTTTAATTTCCTTTTTAGGAACACATTCGACAACTTATTTTGGATAAATAAGCGGACTTTTTTATAGCTCAATTTCTTAAACCATTGTATATTTACTTTGTATCTTGTATGTATACAATTTAATAAAACGTTTTTATGAGTAGTAATCCATTCCTATCAAAATTCAATACTCCTTTCAATACCATTCCTTTCGATAAAATTACTGTAGACCATTATTTACCGGCCTTTGAAGAAGGTATTAAACAAGGTTTATCAGAAATTGATTCCATTGTAACTAATAAGGAAACGCCTACATTTGCTAATACTATTGAAGCTTTAGAGAAAGTAGGGCCATTATTAGAAATTGTTGGTTCCACTTTTTCAAATTTAAATTTAGCGGAGACTTCTAAAGAAATGCAAGCTTTAGCTAAAGTTATCTCCCCAAAATTAAGCGATTACTCCAACGATATTATTTTAAATGATGCGTTGTTTAAGCGAGTAGAGGCCGTGTATGCTATTAAAAACACATTAACTCTTACTCCAGAACAAAGTACTTTATTAGATAAAACCTATAAAAGCTTTGTGCGTAATGGCTCTAAATTAAATGCAGAGCAAAAAGAAAAACTACGAACGATTGATAAAGAAAAATCTCAATGTTCATTAACCTATAGCGAAAATGTATTAGCAGAAAGTAATGCTTTTGAATTAGTAATTACTAACGCATCTGATTTAGCAGGATTACCAGAAGGAACCATCGAAGCGGCTAAAATTACTGCTAAAGAAAAAGGAAAAGAAAACGCTTGGGTGTTTACATTGGATTATCCTAGCTATGGACCTTTCATGACATACTCTGAAAATAGAAATTTGAAAGAGCAGATGTTTAAAGCTTATGGTTCTAAGGCATTTAAAAATAACGAACATGATAATCAAAATATCTTAAAACAAATTGCCATTCTTCGTCACGAACGAGCTGTATTATTAGGTTATAAATCTCATGCTGATTTTGTTTTAGAAGAACGCATGGCAGAATCACCAACAAAAGTATTTTCGTTTTTAGAGAATTTGTTGGATAATTCTTTGTCTTTTGCAAAAGATGAATTAGAAGAATTAAAAGCATACATCAAAGTAAATAATGGTCCTGAAGATTTGAAGAAATGGGATATTCCTTATTACGCCGAGAAACTAAAGAAAGAGAAATTTGCCATTGATGATGAGTTGTTACGTCCGTATTTTAAATTAGAAAACGTGATTGAAGGTGTTTTTGAAACTGCCAAACGTTTATATGGATTTACTTTTATTCAACGTAACGATATTCCTTTATATCATAAAGACGTTACTACTTATGAAGTAAAAAATGCACAAGGGGAATTTTTAGCGGTGTTTTACGCCGATTTCTTTCCTCGTGCTGGCAAACGACAAGGTGCTTGGATGACGTCGTTTGTGAATCAGAAAATAGAAAATGGGGAAAACGTTAGGCCACATGTGTCTATCGTTTGTAATTTTACCAAGCCAACAGAAAGTAAACCTTCTTTATTAAGTTTTGATGAAGTGACTACTTTGTTTCATGAATTTGGACATGCGCTACATGGCATGTGTGCTAACGGACAATATGGAAGTTTGACAGGTACTAGCGTGTATTGGGATTTTGTGGAATTACCTTCTCAAATTTTAGAAAACTGGTGTTACGAAAAAGAGTGCTTGGATTTATTTGCAAAGCATTACCAAACTGGAGAAGTTATCCCATCTGATTTTATTCAAAAAATTGTAGACTCATCAAACTTCCAAAGTGGTTTAGCCACCATTCGTCAAATTGGTTTAGCAACCTTGGATATGGCTTGGCATAGCCAAAATCCAAAACATATTACAAGCGTAAAAGACTTTGAAATAAGTGTAACAGCTAAAACAGATTTGATGCCTTCGGTTCCTGAAACATGTACTTCTTGTTCATTTTCACACATATTTCCAGGAGGATATTCTTCAGGTTACTATTCTTACAAATGGGCCGAAGTAATTGATGCTGATGCGTTTGAAGCCTTTAAAGAAAAAGGAATTTTTAATCAAGAAGTGGCTACTGCCTTTTATAAAAACGTGTTGTCTGCTGGTGGTAGCGAACATCCATCAATTTTATATAAGAGATTTAGAGGCAGAGAGGCTGATCCTAAAGCTTTATTAAGAAGATCGGGATTGATAAAGGAGACTGTTTAAGAATGTTTTAAATTGTTGGGCTTGCCGGCGCAAATAACAAGCGCCGTCGGGCTGTCGCTGCAATCTTTTGTTCGTGCCTCACAAAAGGATTTTCACTTGCATCCCTCAAGCATGCTTACATCAAAATAGAGGCATGTTTTATACCTGAATTGGTCTAGCTTGCAGACACATCTATATAAATTAAAAATAAAGGAATCAGAAAGTAAAACTACTTCAAAATCTTAAAAACTAAACCACCTTCAATGGCAATGCCATTAATGTTTGTGGAATATTTTTTTGCTACATTATTATCTTTTACGTCTTTAGGAGAGCTATTTGCTAAATAAGAACTAACCATTCCAACAGCGCCTAAACGTTTCCAAAAGTAATAATGAACGCGTGTTCCATATCTTACAATCGTACCGTTTGATGTATGGTTATAGTAATTATCATTATCGTTCCCTTTCATTTTAATTGAAAAAATACCATGCGAAACAAAAAGAGATAAGTCTAAACGCTTATTCACAAATACGTGGTAGCTGCACTCGGCGTTTAATTCAGAGGTTGAAATTTTTACCTGATTATCGCTTGTAGAAAAACCGTAATATTTAGAAGGATTAACGGTGAAAATATCGTTACCTGAACTTAATGCAACGCTCCAACGGTTCGAAATACCATATTCAATCACTAATGGGTCGCGCACACCAATAATTACATCTTCGTTAACTAGCATTTCTTTGCCAGTGCTAATATCGTTCGTTTGATAATTTGCTAATGTATGGCCTTCGGAAATACTGATGGATAATGAACCTTTGCGATAGGCCTGAGCGTTTGCTGAAAAATGAATAGTAGCTAATAGAACAAGAGTGTAAATTTTTTTCATGTTGCTTAGTTTAGTTATACCAAATTTAGTAAAATTTTGAATATGTCAAAATGGTTTAACGTTTAAAATAATAGGTGGAAATTTAGCCGCATAGGCACATAGTTTTAATGACATATTCGAGAGTTGCAGGATAGTTCAAGCTTCGCTTGATAAACAAAGCATTTACTATGCAAGAAAAACTTGTTTTCTATACTAGCCTTTCCATCATTTGATATTCTATGTTTCTATGTGGTTCAATTTTTTAGTGAGAGAAAAGACTATTTAACAGCAATCACCGAAATTTCCACATTCACATCTAATGGCAATCTTGATACTTGAACGGTTTCGCGCGCCGGGAAATTACCAGTAAAAAATGAACCATATACTTCATTCATTGCTCCAAAATTATTCATGTCTTTCATAAAAATGGTTGTTTTAACCACATTGGTTAAATCCATGCCAGCATCTTTTAAAATAGCAGATACATTTTCCATTACTTTTTTAGTTTCGCTTTTGATGTCGCCTAAAATTAGTTCGCCAGTTTTAGCGTCTTTTGCCACTTGACCAGATACAAATAACATATTGCCAGAGGCAGGAACCATGTTTGCGTGACTATAAGGACCAATTGGTAATGGTGCATTTTCGGAAGTAATAACTGTTTTCATGTTTTTAGTTTTAGAATTTAAATGTAATATTTTTTTTGCATTACCTGCGTAAGGGATGCGAGCGAAAATCCTTTTTGTGTTCCTTTACGCTTGCGCCGAAGCTGCAGCGTAGGAGCAACAAAAAGATTGAAGCGGGTCAGCCCGACGGCGCTGCCTCTTTTGCGCCGATACGCCCAACTAATAAAAAAGATTAACTTTACAACATGCTTATAAATGATGTGATTCTCGAAATCAAAAACTATAAAAACACCTCTATTCATAAATCTGCTTTAGATATTTATAAATTATTAGAAGGGAACAGAGAGGCGTTTTTAAAGCACATGAATGCTGATAACTTCAATCATTTATTAACGAATTTCGAAAGGCTTTGCTACGAAAATCCTAAAGAATATAGCACTTCAGGTTACGCACGTGAATATCAGTCGCAATACGATTTGTTATTGTTTTATTTAGAAAGAATTGTGTAGTTTAAAACTGCCATTCTTTTAGCCAGTTCATCGCACTTTCTTTAGCGCTAAAGCCTTTTGTTTGAACAACGGGTTTATTAATTTTCATGTAAAAATTAAATAATATTTTTTTTGGCAACGCATCTACTAATACAGCGTTTGCTAAGGTATATTGACTAGCTTCTTTGGTGGCAGCGTATTCTCTGGCCTCAGAAGTGATTGCCATAAAGTTGTAGGTGTCAATGTACACTAACATTTTTTTTCCATGCCCTAATTCTTTGATAATAGTTGTTAAATTGATTAAATGTTCTTTTTCAATTTCAGTTAGGGCTTCACTCCATTTTACCTCAATAATATGATCTGAATTTAAAATAACAGTAATAACATTTGGTATTTCTTTTCTGGAAATAACAGTAGTACTATTTTTTGTTAGGATATTCATGGATATTTGTGTTTTAAAGGTAAAGTATTTATCGATGAATTTCAATTTTTTATTGATGAAAATGATTTAGGTATCTGTTAAATAGTATTTTACGAGCTATTTTTTTTAAAGAGACCTGTTAAAATCAGCTTTATTAAATTCTGTTACCTTTGCACTATGAAGTTTGAAGAATACCATATTATACCCGAACTTAAACAGAGTTTAAATGAATTAGGATTTAAGCGTCCAACTGATATTCAGTTTAAAGCTATCCCTAACATTTTAAATGGCGAAGATGTTTTGGCTATTGCGCAAACGGGAACTGGGAAAACAGCAGCTTTTGCTATTCCTATTATTCATTTAATTGAAAAAGCAGGAGTAGGTCAAGGTGTGCAAGCTATCGTGATGGTTCCAACTCACGAGTTAGCGATACAAATTACGGAAGTGTTTGATAAACTAGCTAAATATACAAGCGTTACAACACTTGGTATTTATGGTGGAGTAGATCAAGATCCGCAAATTGAAAAATTACATCAAGGCGTTGATATTGTGATTGCCACACCTGGTCGTGTGTTTGATTTAGTAAATCAAGGTTATTTAAAATTAAGAGAAATTAAAGTATTAGTGTTGGATGAGGCCGATTTAATGTTGGATTTAGGCTTTTATAAAGATATTGAAGACTTAATTAAATATTTGCCACGTCACCGTCAAACCTTATTTTTCTCTGCAACTATTAATGAAAAGATTAAGAAACTAGCGTATTCAATTGTACGTAATGCGATTCGGATTCAAATTTCTCCTAAAGATCCTGTTTCAAAAAATGTGACTCACTCAGTCATGTTTGTGAGCATGGATGACAAACGTTTCTTTTTGGAACGTATCGTGAATGAAAATCCTGAAAGTAGAATATTGGTATTTGTAAGAACAAAAGTGCGTGCTGAGCGTGTATATGAAGCCATGAACAGAGTTGGTATTAAAAGCCAAACCATGCACGGTGGTAAAGATCAAGAAAATCGTTTGGAAGTAATGAACGGTTTTAAGAACGGCGACTTTAAATTATTAATTGCTACAGATATTAGTGCGCGAGGCGTTGATATTGCTAATGTGGATTATGTGGTGAATTATGATTTACCTGATGTAGCCGAGAATTATGTGCATAGAGTAGGGCGAACAGGACGAGGAAATAACAAAGGCGTGGCAGTATCGTTTTGCAGCCCCGAGGAAAAGCCAGTTTTAGATGAGATTGAAAGCTTCATGGATAAAAAAGTAACGGTGTTATCAGTTGATAAAGCCGATTATAGCGAAACATTGGCTTTAACGGAAGATGTGAATGATAATTGGAAGAAATTAATTGCTGATGCCGAGAAAGAAGATAAAGCATATAAAGGCAAAAAAAAGAAGAAAAAGTAGGAATTAATTTTGCCCGCATATGACGTAAATTTTTGCGGATATACACACAGTATGTCACATCGAGCGTAGTCGAGATGTGTCCTAATAAAATTTAATTTGTCTAGTTCTCGACTACGCTCGAACTGACAAAACCTAAAAAAATAATAATGAAAGTAGATAAATATATAGGACATTCTGGTTTTACATCACGCCGCAAGGCATATGAATTAGTCGATGCCAAGCGTGTAACTGTAAACGGTAAGGTTGCAAATTTCAGTACTAAAATTACAGATGGCGATGTGATATTGATTGATGGAGTAGAACTTAAAAAGAAAGAGTTTATTCCAACCTACATTGCTTACAACAAACCAAAAGGCATTGAATGCACTTCCGAAAAAATAGAAAACAATATCATTGATGCTATTGGTCATTCGCAAGCTATTTACCCTGTTGGGCGCTTAGATAAAGAGTCGGAAGGATTGATTTTGCTTACTAACCATGGGGAGATTATCAATAAAATTGGCAATTCAAAGTTTGAGCATGAAAAAGAATACATTGTGACGCTAAATTTACCAGTAAGAACCGCTTTTTTAAAGGAAATATCGGAAGGAATTGATATTCAAGGTATCAGAACAAAACCATGTGTGGTTTCAAGAGAACCAAACTCAAAACGGATTTTCAGAATTACCTTAACTCAGGGCTTAAATCGACAGATTCGTCGCATGTGTAACGCCTTTGATTATCAAGTTATCAAGCTTCAACGAATTCGTGTCATGAATATTAAGTTAGATAAGTTAAAAATTGGCGAATGGCGTGATTTAACACAATCTGAGCTAGATGAATTGTTTGCTCAGTTAAACTAGCATTTCACTTATTAATTTTAAAGTTTCACGAGTATTATTTAATTTTTATAAGAAAAATCTCTAAATTTACTGATGTAAACAAAATCATTTTGAGCTGTCTGCATTTAACTTATGGTCATGGAAAAATATTCAATTAACGGTACATCAAATACACCTGATATTAATTTTGATTTAGTGAAAGGAGAATTAACTATTTCTGGTCGTTCCATTCCTGAAAATTCCATTGAATTTTATAATCCATTATTTGCGGCGCTTGATAAATATTTAGCAGATCCCAACCCTAAAAATGCAACTATCTTAAATATTCAATTAGAATACTATAACAGTAGTTCTTCAGCTTGTTTATTAAGTGTGTTTAAAAAGTTAGAAAAATTCAATAAGGGTGTTGGATCTCCGGTAACTATTAATTGGATTTACGAAGAAAACGACGAAGATATTTTAGCTGCAGGCAAAAATTTTGAAGGTATGGTTGATTTACCTTTTAAAATGATTTCCATTTCAGAGAACTAATGTTTTTGAAGATATAGTTTTAGTATGTCTTAGACAGTTTTCTTGTTTCCAATTTGCCTTAACGGATATAATTTAGTTTCAAAAATTGGGCTATTATATATTGTCTATTCTTTTATAAACATACTATTAGAAACTGATTGCTCTGAACTCAAGTTTATAATATAGATTCCTTTTGCCCAATCTTCGCAATTAATTAAAACAGATTCTTGTAAAGAAACTACTTTCTCTTCTAATAATTCTCCTGTGATTGTTGTGATTTTTATGGTTACGTTTTTTTGAGAATTACTTTTATTAATAATTTGAAATGAGTTACTTGCTGGATTTGGAAACACAGAAAAGGAATGTTGTAATTGGATTTCTTTTATAAAAACTTCCGTATCAAAAGTCCAAATACTATCAGCCCACTCGGGATGATCAATAAACGGATTTCGGTTATTTTGAAATTTGTAATAAACAGAATCGTTACGCGCAATTTCTTTTGCACTTACTGGATCTTGTTGATTCCATTGTAATAATACATTCATTTGCCAAGGTAATATGTTTGATTTATTGGTTGCACCTGATGTTGACCAACCACCATCTTCGCTATAATAACGCGTACTCATATAAAAATACGTTCTTGCTAAATCTCCTTTGTATTCGTCAATTGGTTCAAACACGATTTGGCTGTATCCTAAATCAGAACAACTTCCTAATTTACTTCCGTTCAATGTGGTGATACTTGCAACGCCTACATTTCCATAAGGATAATTACTTCTTATACCATTTACTTTTCCATCCGTTGGATACACGTGAAATAAATCAGAACTTGGTCCTGAAACAGAGTTGAACCAACTTTGTGGCCAGCTATGTTCACGATTATAACAATCGCCTTCTACGGCATAATTTCCACATTCGTCAGTTACAAATGTAAAATTATACGGAGCTGTTCCTGATGGAATATCGCTATACATGTCCCATACTTTTCCGTTGGTTTTTCTATCTGTTTTTTGATAGGCTGTCCATAAGCCATTATAAGAAACTTGCGTATGATTATCAATAATATTGTGCAAGGCTATTTTTAATGTATTGCCCGTTAAGCCTTGTGCTGTATTATAATATCCCACGGGAATTTGAGCGAAACAAAAAGTAGAGATTAATGTAAGAGAGAGTAGGAGTTTTTTCATGTAAATAAATTGTAAAGTAAATGTACCAAAATTTTACTTTTCTTTTTCTTTTTGCTTGAACAAAAAGAAATACGGCAATTGTGTAGCACACAATTGAGCGAGCAGGTGCGTAGGACAAGACGAAACGCCAACTCCAATCTTTTTCTCGCTCGAAAAGTCAGCGCAATTCCACCGAAAAAATTGTAGTTCGCACCGAATTGCCAAAATCAGCCGCACCATTACCAACGTATGATAAATTTGCTAAAACTCAATTAATTTCTCTCTTTCAATAAAGTTAAATTTAACTTCTTTCAAATCAGTTTGTGTGAGTTGAATAATATAATGATGAGCGTTTCTAAAGATACGGTACTCAGGTACGCATGGCACGTTTAGTTCTTCTTCTACCCATTTTTTAATATATAATACATTGTGATCAACATTGGTAGTGCAAAATGCTTTAAGATCATTAGGTAATCGATTATAGGCTTTGTCCGTTAAAATTAACTGACATTCATTTAAGTTTGATGAATATAATGAACTTGATAAATACGAATCGTATTGGTTATTTAAACTAAAAATAGGGAAGATGAGCATTAAGGTAATCACGATATAAAAACTCAATCCTTTAAATAAAAAGGAAATATCAAAAAAGCGTTCTTGTTTAACGTCAGCAAATAGCAGCAGTATTAATGCTATCATGATGATATTCCAAGGCCAAACTACGGAGTTATAGGATTTACCAGTTGGACCTAACATGATTAAAATTAAAATATGCATTAGGATTACTAATGGAACAACAATAAAGCGAAACTGCTTTACGAGTAATAATACACCAATACTTAATTCGAAGTAGGGAATTACATAACCAAATTTAGTTACGATGCCAAGCTGTCGTTTTGATAATACCGTATCAAAAGCACTAATCATCCATTCAAAGGTATCTGGTACAAAAGAAGAATTCATTTTTTGAATCCCACTAAAGATGTAAATCAAGGCCACCAGCAACTGCAGCGAAATAAAGACCGTGGTGTAATTGTTAGGTTCATCTACACGATGCCTATAAAATAATAAGATAAATAAGATTAAAATGTAATTATAAAACCATGGCTGTAAACGGTTTTGATCATCAAAACACATATACACCGAAAATAAAATTAATAATACAGTTGGAAACTTTTTTTGCGTACTAAAAGAAAATATGATGAGTAAAATTAAAACCGCAAATTGAATGTAATCGTAAGGGTAGGGCACTCCAAAATAATCTTCTATCAATGTTGTTTTTGGAAACCATCTGTCTCCTGCCCATAAAGGATGGCTTAAAATAATGGACGCTAACAAGCCAATAAGAACGGTTAATTTGATTAATTGAAGGCGTTGTGTTAAGCGCATCTTATTTGTAATTTTCTTTTTTTAGTTCGTAAACAACAGATTCTATATTATCAAGCAAACTGTCTTTTAAATAGGTCATTCCCAATTTTTTGAATATATTAATAGATGCTGTATTTTCCTTCATGGCGTCACCAATAATTCGATTTAAATTAAAATGATTGAATCCATAATCTATACATGCTTTAGCCGATTCAGTAGCGTAACCTTTTCCCCAAGCACTTTCTAATAGTCGGTAACCTATGTCAGTTTCTTTTGTATCTGTATGGAATTTTAAACCGCACCAGCCTATGGGATTTCCAGTTTCCTTCTCTGCCACTAACCACCGTCCGTATCCATTTTCTTTATATTGGTTCATGACGTACTGAACTATTTTTTCTGCTTCTTCAATCGTTTTAAATGATGAGTCTCCAGTATATTTTACAACATTGTAATTTGAATTTAGTGTAAAGAAAAACGGAGCGTCACTTAAGACATGTTCCCTTATTATTAAACGTTCGGTTTCTATTATTATTTCGTGATTCATTTTTTATTTTTCTTCGGTTCTCGACTACGCTCGAACTGACAAGCTCAATATGTAACTAAAGTTTAGTATTTATGTCACTTCGAGCGTAGTCGAGAAGTTATTTATTTAATCTTATTGTATTATATATTTCATGAGAAGTTTCGTTTTTACATTTTGCTTCTTCAATTAATCTTTTCCAATCCGAATTTATTAAAGCTTCTTTCTTTTTAGCACTCCATTTTTTTATCTTTTTCTCCCATTGAATTGCTAAGTTGTAATCTGAAAATAATTCACAAAATGCTAATTCAACAGGCCTACGAAAATAAGTATATGATTCTTTATGTATTCCTTCATTATGTTCTACTAGTCTTTTTTCAATGTTATTTGTAACTCCTGTATAGTAAGTGCCATCATTACATTTTATGATATAAACGTATAAATATTTAACTATCATTTAGTTTTATTCTTACTTCGGTTCTCGACTACGCTCGAACTGACAAATCCTTTTTTGTTTTATCTTCGGTTCGCTAACTCTTTCACATCGGTTCTTGACTACGCTCGAACTGACAAGCTCAATATGTAACTAAAGTTTAGTATTTATGTCACTTCGAGCGTAGTCGAGAAGCGCTCTTATAGTTTACTAAAATAAAAAAAGAGATATTGCTATCTCTTTTTAATTGGTAATGTTATGCACAATTATTTTTTAGTATCAGTGTCTGTATGAGGTTTCTCCTCTACATTCTTACCCATGTTTTTTGATACTTCTTCTAATAATTTTAATCCTAATAATCCGCTGATAGGACCGTTAGCTCCATCGCCGTTACCGCCAGTAATTAATACATCTGGAATCACTTTGATTTTATCTTTACCTATTGCTTCCGTTACTTTTAAGCGGCTGAAGTTATCGCCACCCATGGCTTCAACTGCTAATCGGTAAGATTCTGCATTTGATTTACCTACTGCTAAAATACTTTGTGCTTCGGCTGTACCGGTTACCGATATTTTCTCTGCATTTGCATTTGCTAGCATTTTAACTTTCTCTGCTTCTGCATTGGCTGATAATTTTGTTTTCTCCGCATCAGCTGCTGCGATTACCTTTAATCTATCTGCTTCTGCATTAGAAGAAATCTTAACACTTTGCGCTTCACCTGTTGCTTTCTTAACGGCAGCATCTGCAATACGTTCAGAGATTAATACGCCTTGATCAGCTTTTACAATTTCTTTTTGCATATCAGCAACCGCTGTTTCTTTCTCTAAAGCCTGACGAGTTACCTCGGCACGTTTTTGAGTTTCAAAGGTTGTATTTTGCTCTTCGGCAATTTTACGATCGGTTAATGTTTTCATTAAGCTTTCTGGTGGAACAATGTCTCCAATTAAAGTATCAACACCATTCACATTGTATTGGTCTAACACTTGACTGATTTTTGATTTAGCAGCATCCTGACGTTCTTTACGAGTGCTTAAGAAAGCAATCACATCACTATCTTGAGCCGAGTTACGGAAATAGTTACCAATAGTTGGTTCTAATACTTGTCCAACTAAATTCATCATGCTACCAAAACGTGCAATTACTTTTGGTGCTTCCGTTGTTGGAATATGAATAATTTGAGAAACATCTAAATTAAAAGGGAAACCATCTTTTGAACGTACTGTAATAGTCGATAAGTTTTTATCTAATTGATGTGATTCGCTGCGAGCATTTGCCCAGTTTAAAACTAAGTTAGTAGTTGGTACTAATTCCACTCGCATAATAAATGTATTTACTGGATATTTACCAGGCCCTAATGGCTCAGCCCAAACACCTTTTTCGCCTTTACTCACAATGTTACCGTGTTTAAATTCAGTACCACTTAAATCTTTTCCTTCTGATCCTACATAAGAAATAACAACACCTACATAACCAATTGGAATCTCTGTCATTTTAATTTGCTCAACTTGTATGAACCAAGGATTTAAATAATATGAACCTGCTAAAATAATCTCTGGCTGTAAACCTTTGTTACCATTAGCTTCTAAGAAAGCATCACAATCTTGGAAATTATTATGTCCTAATACTTGCTTACCTGCAATGTTGCCTTCTTCAATAGGCATACCATCCATCGTTGTTACAATACCAACCATATTCTCATTAATATGAGTCATGTCGTAAGTACTGATTTCAAATAAGAAAGTATTGATACGGTAAGTACCAGCAGTAATAATAGCCGACTGGCGACCTTTACGTCCGCCATTTCTTAAAAAGGCTTCAGAATCTTGAAATGAATCGCAATCTACTTTACGAGCTAAGATAAAACCTGTTTCTAATTGTTTACCATCTTTGGCTACTACTAAACCAATTTTTCCTTCTGGAATAACAGTAAACGACTGTTGAGTAATTTCATATTGCCAAATCCATTTCCAAAAATAAATTCCTGGGGCAAGAGGTTGTGCTTGAAAACCAGCTTCACCATCAATAGCAATAATACGCCCTGCAGGTAATTCCTTATTAGCACCAAATAACACAAATTTTTTGGTGACTAATCCAATCTTATCTTCTGGGATAATAATGATTCCGAATAAACGGAAAATTAGTTTGTAAGAGATTAATAAAATAATGGGAATAATTACCCACCAATAGTCTACAATATAGCTCATAATTTTTTAGTTTTTTGTAGAGTAAATGTATAAAGGAAACGAATATGCCTTTAGGCATTTTATGAACTAAAACTATTGGTTATGAACTAAAAAGAGATTGTTTTCTACTCTTTCTTTTTTCCTTGACGAAAAAAGAAACAAAAATGTCAAGGCGAAAGACCAACCACCATTGGCCCCGCAAAAAAGCTTCGTTGAATGGCGGTTCGCTCTCTTTCGCCAAAGCCAGCCGCACTATTACCAACGTATGCAAGGGGTGTTGCTATCCTCTTTTAATCCTTAAATGAATAATGCCCTTTTGCATCGGTTAATACTTTACGAGTAGAATGATTTTTTTCAAAATAATCGTAAGCAGGTTTTAATGAATTCCAAAAGGTGAGTTTGTCCTTTGAATAATTTGCTTCCAAAAATTTTATATTTTCAGTAGTCATCTTTGCTGGAAAAATATCAGCTTTTACAATTCTATTTCTGTTTTTTGCTTCTAAGCATAACACATACAATTCTTTTATTTTATCATCTGTCATTGGTAAGCATCCAATAGTAACACAATTACCATGAATCATAATAGCACCTCCAGCATTTTTACTGGTTTTTAAAATAGCATCGCTGGTATTAGGATAGCTTACTCGCATGCTTAAATAATAGTTGCTGGTTGGGTTAAATAAATCAATGGTATAAAATCCTTCTGGTACTTGTCCGTCGCCTTCTTGTCGTTTTGGGCCTAAATCTCCACTGCTTGCACAAATGTCATAAGTCTTAAATAATTTGTACGATGTTGCATCTATATTTTTTAACCACACTTCTAGTTTTTTATCATGCTTAAAGGCACGTATATAAATGTCGTAATTTTCAGAATTGATAGAAATAGCTTTGAGGCCCTCTTTTAATGTTGGCCATTTGTTTTTATAAGCATCTTTTACCTTGCTATATTTTAATTGTGCAGCTTTAAAAGTGGAAGTCTTTACCTGTGCTACCGAAAAACAAGTTGTTAATACAACTAACAACCCAATATGAATAACATTTTTAAATAGCATGGCATAGGTTTTAGATTAAAATTACTTTTATATCAATTAAAATTAAGGTTTTTATCAAATGCTAATTCTTAAAATATTAAAAAATAAATACTTTTTGGTGATTATTGGCTTAATTGTATGGCTTTTATATTTTGATAAAAATGATGTGTTTACACAGTTTGATTTGGTGAGTAAATGTAATAAGTTGAATACGGAGAAAGAGTATTACATTGCCGAAATAGAAAACAATAAAAAAGAGATTCTGGAATTACAAACTAATAAAGAAAGTCTAGAAACCTTTGCTCGCGAGAAATACTTGATGAAACGCGACAATGAAGACGTGTTTGTTTTAGTTCAGAAGTAATAAATATAAATCTTATTGCAATTGAATTGTATTCGAGAAATGTAGGTTTAATTTAGGGCTCATTTTAAACTACAGTTATAGGGCGCGTTCGGCGGTAGCCGAACTGCGCTGTCACTGCAATCTTTTTTGTTTTCATCCCTCGCGCAGCTTTTACTTTCAAACTTAATAAAAACCTGCGTGAGGGATAGCGGCATATGTCTGAGCTCTTTTATTTGCTCCGCAGGACAAATAAAAAGCGAGTGCCGACAGCCCGGCCCGCAGGGACACGCCCAAGCACTTTAAACCTTTATTATTTTACAACCTTTTTTAATAAGCGTAATCGCTCAAGTAGTCAAAGTTGCTAGTTAATTTTCCTTCTTTACAAATACTAGCACGTTCAATAATTGCATCAACATCTTCTTTAAATAAGAACGGTAAAACACGCTCCATCAAATCTTTACCAAAATCATCACTCGCATCACGAGGTAATTCGCAAGGTAAATTATCAACTGCCATAATACAAATGGTTTCCTTATTAAATGGAACGTCCTCTTTATCTGTTTTGGGATTGTAGCCATAAAAAGGTTTATCAATTGTACTTGCTCTTAAAGTCGTTGGCACACTTCCATCAATATCACAAGTAATATCAGCCACAACACTCATTTTAAAATCAGAAGCTTTCATGTCCTCTGTTGTAAACATTTTAGGTGAACGTGGATCCCAAAAGTGTGCTGAAATAAAAATATCGGTTGCTTTAGTAAATGGCGAAAATTTAGATACAAAATGCTCAGGATGTTTAAAAAAATCATTCAAATCAAAATTATGATCATCGGGTCTTTCAACATAATCTCTTGGGTTTAACTGACAATAAACTGGTTCTCTGAATGAAGCCATTAAAAATTCTTCGGGAGTTACTTTTCTAATTCTTAAAGCCGATAAAGTTTCAATAGCACCATTAGCTACACGACCACCGCCTGTTAAAGCAATTTTAATGTTTGGTAATTTTACACGTTTCAATTCTTCTTCCATCTCAGCTCTATCACGACAAAGGTTAGCTGGTTTAATTTGAAACAAATCATATTTACGTCCGTAACCTAAAATACCATTGTAAGCTCCTACAATACCTGCATAACGCCCAAAACCAATAATACGGTTATGGTTTTTATCCGTTAAGGTTTCGTAGTCAACCATCTGAATTCTCTTTTCAATTAAGGTCTTCATTAACTTAATATTATGGGCCTGTTTCTTGATGGTATGAGAAAAGAAAAAGTATTTTTTACCAGAAATCAAGTTCTCTTTAGGAACCTCTTTAACACCCATTAATACGTGGCAATCGCTTAAATCTTCTTGTAAGGTTAATCCAAATGCCAAATACTCTTCATCGCTATAACATCTTATTTTGCTAGGTTGAATCACAATTTCTAAGTTCGGGTACAAACGCAGTAATTCAGTACAAATTAGTGGGGTTAATGGAACTCGTTTATCTGGTGGAAATTTTTCTTCGCGAAGAACGCCTATTTTAAATTTTGACATATATGTTTAGTAAAAGTGGATAATTAATTATTGAAAAAAATAGGAATTCTACAGAATTGTCTTATTTTTATACAAATATACACTCATTGTTTAAATTAAAAACAGCCTATGAAATATATCTTTACTACTCTTATTTTATTTTTAGCTTCTCTGAATATCTTTAGTCAATGCCCAGGTGGTAGCATAGAAGTGAAAGTTGTTTTAACCACTGATAATTATGCTGCTGAAACCACTTGGCAATTAAAAGACAAATTTGGTGTGGTGTTAATGTCGAATGGTGTTTTAACCAATTCTACAACATCTACCAGTACAATTTGCGTTGCATCAACTGGTTGTTTAACGTTTGTAATTAACGATTCGTTTGGTGATGGTATTTGCTGTAATTATGGAGCCGGAAGTTTTCAAATTTATGTGAATAATGTTTTACAAACGAACAATAACGGACAGTTTGGTGGGACTTATACCTATTATTTTAATTGCGGACCCGGCGAAAGTTGCCAAACGGCTATTGCTGTGAATACAGGTACATACACAGCTCCAGGTAATGAGTATTTCTATAAATTTAAACCGGCTCAAGTAGGACTGTATACAGTATCTACTTGTTCATTAAGTTCATGCGACACGAAATTATGGGTGTACGATAACTGCAATGGTTCCTTTACTACTAATAATACAGGAACTATCTTGTATAATGATGATTTCTGTGGTTTGCAATCTGAAGTATCGGGTGCTTTAGACACATCAAAAACCTATATTGTTAGAGTTGGATCTTATAATAACTCTTGTCCAGGGGTGATTAACTTTGCTATTAATTATCAAGGTCCAATTTCTGGTTGTACGACGTTTAGTGCATGTAATTATAATCCATTAGCCACTATCGATGATGGTAGTTGTGTGTATTATCCAAGTCCATTATGCACAGCGCCCGATTTAACCATTGTTCAACCGCAATTTATTAGCTCCTTAAGTTTAGGAACCGTAAATGCTGGAGCAGGCGATTGTAGAGTAACTGAAAGTTGTTTAAATGGTTACGGAGTTAGAACGGTAATTAATTTTGATACATACATAAAAAATATAGGAACTCAAGATTATTATATAGGAGATCCTGGTACTAATCCCGGACAATTTACAACTAACAACTGTCACGGACATGCACACTATGAAGGATATGCAGAGTATCGTTTATATAAACCAAACGGACAAGCCATTCCTATAGGATTTAAAAACGGCTTTTGCGTATTAGATTTTGATGGCTGCCCTGATGGTGGAGTAGCTAAGTTTTCGTGCGGTAATATGGGAATCTCTAAACAATGCGGAGATATTTATGCGGCTGGTTTAGAGTGCCAATGGATTGATATTACGGATGTAGATACGGGGAATTACGTAATGGCAGCTAAAGTTAACTGGGATCAATCGGCGGATGCTTTAGGGCATTTTGAAAGTAATTACCAAAATAACTGGGCACAAGCTTGTATTAAAATTACAGCCAATGCTTCTGGTCAAAAAGGATTTACCTTATTAGCATCTTGCCCTTCATATTCTGATTGCGCCGGAAATCAATTTGGGAATGCGGCTATCGATTGTAACGGAACTTGCAATGGAACAGCAAAAATGGGCGATTTAAATAATAGTGGTACTCAACAATTAGTAGATGGTCAACTTTACATTAATCAAATTTTAAATACAAGTATTACTGCTAATAGTTGTAATGATTTGAATAATACAGGAACCATAACCGTTTGGGATGCCGCTTTAATGGCTAATTGTGTTAATCATGGTTCAACTATTAATACAAATTGTTTATTTCCAAGAGGTAATATAAATCCAAATAACACAGCTACTTTAAGCATTGGAAATGTAGATGTTTCTCAAAATTATTTTGATGTATATATTCAAAATCCTACGGCACGTGTTTTAGGATATGAATTTACCATTAGCGGCGCAACTATTTTAAATGTGGTGAATTTAGTTCCAACAAATGTGTATCCTGAAACGCCAGATTTTTTAATTGGTGGTAATAAAGTGATTTGTTTATCCTTTAAAGATTCTACGATTGCTAAAAATTTAACAGCTCAACCATTATGTAGAATTTATTATACAAATGGCTCTGGAAGTATTTGCATCAATAGTGCTATTGAAATAGTAAACAAAGCTTACGAAGCCATTAATAAAGTGGTAGCTAACAATTGCTTTTTAGTAACAGGTGTGTCGCAAATGCTTGATAAAAATCATTATTTCTCTGTGATTCCAAATCCTGCAAATGATGTGATTCAGTTAACAGGTTTCACTAAAAATGCTGATAAGTCTTTAATCGAAATCAAAGATATTTCTGGAAGACTATTGTATCAAGAAACGGTTGTTTTAAACGAATCATTCAATCACACTATTAGCTTATCGGATTACAAATCTGGGGTGTATTATGTAACAATTTCATCAAATGCAGGCTCGGCTACTAAGCCAGTGGTGGTGGTTAAATAATAGTACGGTATATTATTATTTGGGAATGTTTCTTTGTATCAATTTTTTGGGCGTTACCCTTCCTTTGGTCGGGTCAGGCTTTACGCTTCAATCTTTTTTATTCGTGCCTCATAAAAAAGGATTTTCGCTACAATCCTTAACGCAAGTTAATCCCGTAAATTGAAAGTAAAACTTCGCATTTAATAGTGAATTTGCTTGAGGGATGCAAGTGGAAAGCCTTTTTGGTAGCTGAAGGTGGCTTAGATGGTTACTGAACTTGTCGAAGTATCGAAGCCCCGAAGTCCAAAAAGCTTGTAACGGCAGCCCGACGGCGCCAGCCTCTTTGCGCCGGCACGCCCGCATCTTTTCAGTATATTTATTAATGTTAATCCAAATCATTTTATAAATTTGGTTTCAAAAACCAAACTCTATGAAATCCCTTTTTAGCTTTGCCATCATTTGCATCTCTTTTCAATTATCTTTTGCGCAAGGTAATTTCATAAAAGATAGTTTAGATACTTATATCAAACGAGAAATGACTCGCTGGAATTTACCTGGCTTAGCCATTGCTATTGTAAAGGATGGGAAAGTGGTTTTAATGAAAGGTTATGGTTATGCCGATGTGGCTAAGAAAACGCCTGTTACCGAAAATACCGAATTTCAAATTGCCTCTAATAGTAAAGCATTTACAGGAACTTCGGTGGCTTTATTGGAGCATTATGGTAAATTGAAACTAGATGATTTAGTAAAAACGCATTTATCATACTTTAAAATGCAAGATGATTATTTAACCAATCATGTGACGATTAGAGATGTATTATCGCACCGAATTGGTTACGAAACCTTTCAAACTGATTTATTAAACTGGGCTGGCACAAAAACCAGAAAAGAGCTTGTAGAGAATATGGCAAACGTAACTCCTAAATTTGGTTTCAGAGAAAAATACGGCTATTGCAATATGGGTTTTGTAACTGCAGGAGAAGTTATTTTAGCAGCAAGCGATACTACTTGGGACGATTATTTAAAACACCATTTTTTTAATCCATTAGGTATGACAAGAACTGGAACAACCTTTCAAAATTTTATCACTTCTCCAAATGCATCAAAAGCATATACTTTATTGAATGGAAATTTATTTGAAATCATGCCTTCAAAAGTGGATAATATTGGAGCGGCTGGTTCTATCACATCTAATGTGAATGATTTAAGTAAATGGGTGATGATGCAATTAGATAACGGAAAGTATAACGGCAAGCAGGTTGTACCTTCTGAAGTGATTCAAAAAACAAGAGAATCAAATACTATTGTGGGGCAGGGAAGAGGAAAAGGAAATAGCTTTAATACTTACGGTTTAGGTTGGTTTTTAAAAGATAAGTTTGGTAAAAAAATAGTAACACACGATGGAGGTGCGAATGGCTTTTTAAGTAAAACTGTCTTAGTTCCTGAAGATAAATTTGGATACGTGATTTTGACCAACAGCGATGGACAATATTTATTTGACGCCATTGATGCTCAAATTATGAATGATATAACTAATCAGCCTTATGTAAATGTAAGTGCGGTTTATTATAAAGGCTTTAAAGAAGGCTATGACGAAGAGCAAAACGTCATTAAAGAATTAAAGAAAGAAGTAGCTGCTTATAAAGCTCCCGCAGATGCTTATAAAAAACTAGCAGGTACTTATTCGAATAAAGTATATGGTAAAATTACCATTGAAGCCAAAGAGGGTTACGGAGAAGTGAGTTTTGGAATTTCACCCACAATACAAAGGTAAAATTCAATTTAAAAGTTCAACAGCTATGATGATAGAGTATAATGATGCATCATCTTTAGGTTTGAAAGAAATAAAAGTAACCGATAAAACAATTGAAATTAAAGTGAATGACTTTGTAGATATGGATACCTATCTGTTTACAAAAATCTAAAGAGGAGCAATCACATTAATCATTTTTGACAATTCTCTTTCGCTCGTAGAGTTTAAAAGATTCATGTTTTCTTGCCATGCGTAAATGATGTAACTATAGCCATCTTTAGGTTTAGTAATATAGCGCATACAATTATAAGACTTGGCTTTAGTTTTAACATCCACAAAGTTTGAACGGCGTCTTTCAAAAGAAAAATTTTCATTCACTGCTTTTTCTATTTTCTCTACATTCACAAAATGTAAATTGCCAACAAACTCACGCTTTGCCGAATCTAATCCGCCAGCGGGTACGGCATAAACCACCACATTGTATTTTCCATTAGCATCGGGTTTGCTAAATGCAACGCCCGAACATTTACACATGGCATTACCACCTTTGTCCCAATTTAAAGGATCAGCAAATTCATTAGCGGTCCAACTATCGGCCAATGTGTATTTTAATTTTAAAGCTTTCGATTTGATGGTTTGTGAAAACGAACTAGCAGATGCACAAATAAGAATTATGAATAGAAAATTTCGCATGGTAATTTTTCTTAAATATAATTAAAAACTTAATTTGAGCATGAAATTGTTGTATCTTTGTCCTAGTTCTTTAAAATTATGGGCCCGACCGGTTTTGACAGCGAGCGCGGTTGGTAAGTAAGCAGGTGGTGCGTTGTGGATATGGCACCTTAAACTCAACTCTCAAACTTTTATTCGGCGAAGAGAATTCTTACGCTATGGCTGCTTAGTCCAAGACTAACCAACCTTTGCAAACCTTGTAGCACCGTTGCTTAGCGACGAGAATTTTGCATCATAAATTAGCAACTTGTTTCAGTGATGATGTTATCTGAAACAATATTAGCATCTAAGTTTAAGTTTGGTATGAATATAAGCCTGACTTGAATCGAAAACCAATTATGTTCTAAACTTTGTAGAAAGCATATTAATTCCTTGTTTGGACGAGAGTTCGAATCTCTCCGGGTCCACTGAAGGGGAAAGCACACCAAAATTGGTGTGCTTTCTTTTTAGATCCTCCAGAAACCTTGTCAATACTAAGGATTCGAGACATCACCTTATTCAATTCGAGAGTTCGAACTTTTTTTCTCCATAAACTAAGCCTGAGGGAAAACCGAACTCACTATCTGTCTTTTTACTGCTGTTTCACTGTGTATATAGTGCTTTCCGAGGTTCGAAATTAAGTCGGTAGCCTCTGCCAGTTTTGACCCAATATTATGCATACTTGCACTTACATTATTTAATTCGCAAGTTAACTGAGTAATTTTTTCTTCTATTTGAATGCGCATGGATTTGAATTCTGTGGCATCAATTTCACCATCCAACATTA
>JADJSH010000009.1 GCA_016711805.1 Bacteroidota bacterium | reverse complement strand
AGGGGATAGAACTGGATAGGCAATTGTATTAAAAGTAGCAGCAACATAACTACCTCCATTACCTTCTTGATGTCTAATTTCCACAGTACTTGATGCTCCTAAAAATCCTGTCCAAACATTAGTATGCGCATCACAACATCCAATATGTTGAAACACTTGAACCCCATCAACTAATACAGTTACATCATCATCATGTGAAGGAATATCCAATTGATAATAGCCACAAGTAAAATTTGTACGTTTATGAATAGTTGAATGTTGATCTACGGGAATATTACATCCTTGATAGGCTAGGCCTGAAGCGGCATTAGCTGCAGATGGTGTATTTGCCCACCTAGTTGTTGTATTAAATGATAAATTATTTTCTGTATAGTATCCATAATAGGACACAAATGCCCGTCCATCGTAACAGTATACATTCCAAACGTTATTTCCAAAAACAGTGGGAGTTGGCGCCGTAGGTATTACTTGAACATTTACGGTAGAAGATGAAACTGTAACGGAACAATTATTACTACCACTCACTGTATAAACAGTTGTAACGGTTGGGTCCGCTATAACCACATTCCCATTGGTTGTATTTAAACCAGCAGCTGGTGCCCAAGTATAAGTATTAGCGCCAGTAACGGTCAAGGTTGATGTAGAAATAGGAGAGCAGATTAAAGTGGAGGTAACAGATGAAACCGTTGTTGTTGGTAATGGATTTACTGTAATTTGCACCGTATTTGTGGCGGCACATCCAGAAACAGCATCCGTTGCAGAAACAGTGAAAATCGTAGTTACTGTTGGTGAAACTGTTGTTGCGGTGCCTGTTGTTGGGCTAGCAAATGCAGCAGGAGTCCAATCAAAAGTTAACGGTACTGTAGTAGCATTTGTTGCCGTTAAACTTGCGGATGTTCCCGCGCATATTGTAGCAGGATTAAACACATTTATGACAGTAAGTGTAGTTATGTTTACGGCTGCAAAACCAGGTCCTCCACCCGTATTACTATATCTCACTTCTACTGTATTGGTAGGACTGATAAACCCCCTGTAAGCTTGCTGTACACCACCTCCAATATAGGGATTGTAATAAACTTGAGCGCCATCTATAAATATTCTACCCTCATCATCATGAGCAAAAGTAATATTATAATATCCGCATGGAATATTTGTGCGTTTAAAAGCAATAGAATAATTGTTGGTATTTGTAAATGTACAACCAGCATAGGCGTTCCCTGAAGCCGTATTAGCCGAAGCAGGGTAGGACGTACTCGTATACCTTGTGCGTGTATCAAAACTCAAATTATTTTCCGTAAAAAAACCTTGGTAGTTTACAGTATAATTATTTGCTGCATTAAAACAATAAGCATTCCATGTTCCATTTCCCGCAACAGATGGCGTTCCAGAAGGAACATTGATAGTCAGGTTTGTACCATTATCAGGACTAGTAACAACTGGGTTTGAACTAACAATTCTGACTCTATATCCAGTTCCAAATGGCACGGCAGGAATTGTACATGATATAGCAGCAGCAGTTGTAGCCGTTCGAGTACCTATGGTTGTTGGTGCAGCAAAACTACCTGAAGCATCTGATAACTGAACTGTATACACATTATTGAAACCCGTATTAGAGAAATTACAATTTTGAGAGTAAGTGAGATTAAAAACTTCTCCTTGGCAATACACTAAACTAGTAACTGTCGGAGTATTGATGGTTAATCCGTTTATTCTTAAATCAACCCCATTAGATTGGCTTGTAAAAGTTGGATTTGACGCTAATACCCTAACTCGATAGGAAGCTCCTGTAGGCATAGTAAAAGGAATGACAAAAGTACTGCCTCCGCCGTTAACAGCTGTTCTTGTTCCCAGAGTAGTGGGAGAGACAAAGCTACCTGCTGCGTCTGAAAGCTGAGTTGTAAAGATATTTCCAGCACCAAAATTTGATGTTACAGTGTAATTAACCGTAATATTTGTACCTGCGCAAAATGTTGCAGATGCAACCGGTGCAATAACAGTCACTGTTTGAGAAATAATTGAGTACGATGAAAACAAAGTTAAGACTAAAGCGATGAACTTTAATTTAAATACTATTAATCGGTTTAGGGTAAATATTTTATTCATTAGCAAAAATTATTATTTGGGCTAAGATAAAGAAAATACAATAAAGTCTATGTTAAATCTTACATAAGTAACCTACTCATAAATCAGATGAAATTATTCGTGATGGTACTTCTCATTCTTTAAAATAGAAAATCCACGGTATAATTGCTCGCAAAAAAACAGACGAATCATTTGATGAGAAAATGTCATATTTGATAAGGAAAGTACGTAAGAACTCTTGTCTAAAATGGATTTATCAATTCCGAAAGGACCACCAATTAAAAAAACCACCCTTTTGCAGCCCGAAACCATGCGTTTATTTAAAAAATCAGCGAACTGAACAGAGGTAAATTGCTTACCATGTTCATCCATACAAACCAAAAAATCAGATGGTTCCAGTAGTTTTTGAATTTCAAGCGCTTCGGCCCTTTTCTGCTCTTCAAATGGCTTTTGTCGAACAATTTTTGGCATTGATATCGTTTCGGTGCTAAAAGACACATAATTTTTTAGTCTTTCCGCATACACTTTCACTCCTTCCACGAGGTATGAATCAGTTGTCTTTTCTATCTGAATCAATAAAATTTTCATTATCTAAGCTAGTTTAGGCACAATAATTGCTACTTTGATGGCGTAAATCTACAATATTAATGAAAGCCCTAGTTATATTATTTATTAGTTTGTTCAGTTTTTCTTTTACATCAAGAGATATTACAGACGATGTTGCTAATGCTTTAAAACAAGGTAATGCCTCTGAATTAGTGAAGCACTTTGCTGAAAAAGTATCTATTAAAGTATTAAATCAAGAAGATTTATTAAGTAAGTCCCAAGCTCAAGCCCTTATTGAAGATTTTTTCAGTAAACATAAAGTAAAATCCTACCAAACTTCTCATACCAGTATTGTTAATGGCGACCAGCAATTTATTACGGGTGCTTTAGATACTAATACGGGTAAATTTAGAATTTCCATATTAGTGAGAGGAAGTGTAATTTCGCAGTTCAGAATAGAGAACGATAATGGCTAATTACATTTTACAACACAAAAAACATTTCAATTTTAAAACCTTTGTTCAAAATGCCTTACAAGAAGATGTAGGCGATGGCGACCATTCAGCTTTAGCAACTATTCCTGCTAACAAAAAAGGGAAATGTCATTTATTAGTGAAAGAAAATGGCATTTTGGCTGGTGTAGAAGCAGCAAAAGAAATTTTTCTTTTTTGAAAAATGGGCCGTTGTTATTGGAGGTGGTTCCAACCATCGTTTTGGTTTATATGATATGATTATGCTTAAAGACAATCATATTGATTTTTCGGGAGGAATTATTGAAGCATTAGACGCTACACATTCATATTTAAAGAAAACAAAAAAGAAATTACCAATTGAAGTAGAAACTCGCACTTTAAATGATGTGAAGTTGATTTTAAATAAGGGCGGATTTCAGCGTATTATGCTAGACAATTATAGCATTGCTGATACTAAAAAAGCGGTTGCATTAATTGGTGATAAATTTGAGACTGAAAGTTCTGGAGGTATTACCGAAAAAACCATTGCAAGCTATGCTAAATGTGGTGTAGATTTTATCTCTGTTGGAGCTTTAACTCATCATGTAAAAAGCATGGATTTGAGTTTGAAGGCCATTAAGTAATTTACTTACAACCACAGTCACCGTCTCCACATTTTTTTTTGTTGTAGGATTTGTAGGCTATATATCCTATGTAGAAAATAGCCCCAATAACTAATATGATAACAATCGCTTCTTGCATTATTTTTGCTCACCTATCTTTTCAGGATTAATAACTGGCACATTATGAGTGAGTGTTTGATTTAAAACGGTGATCTTTACATCGTAAGGTCCGGTTGGCAAAGCGCTTAAATCCATCACATAGTATTCTGCATTTTCTATTGCAAAGCCCGCTACTTTTGTATTAAATCGATCCATTACATCTACTTGTATTTTACCAAATTTTTTACCTGCAATAGATATACTGTACTTATTATAAAACACTGGTAAAAGAGTGATTGTACCTTCTTCTTCTTTTAAAACTTTATCATAAATAAAATTCACCTTTCTTTTTGGTGATGTTTGATATAAGTCATTATTAGTAATAGTACTTGGTGTATATTGAAATAGCTTATAATTATCTTTGATATTATATATCGTATCATCCTGACTCCAAACTCGCACATAATCTAACAATACCGCATTTGGAAATTTAGTTTTTTCATCAGGGCCTGGATTAAACGCTTCATTATCTTTTGCAACAGCACTATTGATAATTAAATTTTGCGAGGTCTTAAATTCTCCTTCAAAATAACCAATAGGTTCGCCGTTTAAAAAAAACTTCACATAATTGGGTTGCCACTCTCCCGAAATAATATTCCAACCATCTGCTAAACTTTCATTGGTTTTAATCCAAGCTCCCCAATTCTTTTTTAAGTTTAAAAAACCACCTTTAAAATCTTCGCAGCCTTTAGGACAATGAACGTCTAAATGAATTTGATTATCTCTTTCGCCTTTTCCCTCATAAAAATCTATTTCTTCATTCGGACTTCCTCCATATAACCAAAATGCTGGCCACACACCCTTTTCAGTATTCGCTTTAAAACGCATTTCAAAATAGCCATACTTAAATTGACGCAAAGAACAAAACGCACCTCCCGAATAATTGTAAGTATAATCCCCTTTTTCATTAGGGAATTTATTTTTCTTTTTTAAAAATTCCACGTCTAAATTTTCACCAATAATAGGCTCTGGCTGCGCAGGTTTTTTAGTGCTGATTGATACAACTCCGTTAGCAAACTCTACATTCTCTTGTTTATATAATAAATCTAAATTGTAAACATAATTCCCCCAAGGGAAACCATATTTCCATAAATCCGTATTTAATACATCCTCATTAAATTCATCGCTAACTTGTAAAAACCATTTTTTTGAAGTGGTATTTTTTACTTGCCACATCACTTGTGAGTAAATTACTTCGCTAACAAATATTGTTAGTATTACAAAAAGAGTATTCTTAATTTTATTTGAGTTCATAGATTGTATAATAGGCGTTACTATAACAAATAGGATAATCTAACTTAATTTCGTCACCAAAAGACTTTTTCAAAATTACAATAAATTTCAATCCTTTTCTTTTAAGTTTACTTAAATAAACAGGGTTTTTAATACTGTCATTAAATGTAACCCATCCCTTTCGATGAGCATAATACATGGGTGTTGGTTTATTACCACTGTTTATTAAAATCAAATCTTTTTTATTACCACATTTATCTAAATCTTTTTCCAAGAAAAATATTCGATAATCATCGTCTTTTATAAAAAAATCATCGTTATAATTAAGTGTTCCTTCTAACGAAATAGCAATTAAGAATACATATTTCAACTGATTATATTTACTATTTTGAAACTTAATTTTTAATATTCCATAAGCGCTTACTAATGCCATCACTGGTGCGAAAGGAATGATGTAATAATTATGATGATGAAATGCGAAGCCTGCTTTAAACATCACAATTAAAAAACCAAAAAAAACTACTATAAAAACATAAAAAACTTGATCTGATTTTAATTTATAAGCTTTGTATAATCCTATAATAAAAAATATAAATCCAATATATTTTAATGCACTATCAAAGAACTTAGCAATGGTATCAAATAAATTATTTTTAAACTCAACATAGCCATTATAAATGGTACTTCCCATGTAAAAATGCTGAAACGAAAACACCGAGTTCAATCGCGGCACCCAATAAAAATACCAAATACCAACTATCGATATAATTATTACTGAAACGGTACAAAAAACTACTTTTTTATCTATTGCATATTTTTTATCAAGCAAAAAGAAAGAAAAAATAATGAGAATATAACCAGACGGTAATTTAGATAGAACGCCTAAAGCACAAAAAACAAAATAAAGTAGTAAGTTTTTGAATCGTCCATTATCAAAATAATTTGAGCCATAATACGTACACATTATCATGAAAGAAAAACTAAAGGTATCTGGCATAATTTTTCTTGAAAAGGGAAACCAGATAGAACACAATAAAATAATGGCTGAAAAAAAGGCTAACTCGCCATCAAAATGTTTCCTAATGAGTTTGTAAAAAAAATAAATTCCAAAACTTGATACAATTAAATTTATTAATCGTCCATACCAATGCTCATAACCAAAAAGCAACGACATTAAATAAATTAAATAATTAAATACAGGAAATTCCATCCCCGTAACACCTGCTTTATCGCCATCAATATCTAATCGAGGGTAAAAAATATTGTTATTTACCTCCTCAAAATTTCGAGCAACCATCGTTACGGTTGTTTGTCGCCAATTATGCGAAACTTCTAAAGGAGGATTGGTAATATGGAAAAGCCTCAAAATAAAAAATGCAATTATCCAAAATTTAATATTTAGGAACGTACTTTTGTTTATTATTTGACTTAAATAGTTCATTAATTATGGTCAAAAGTAACCTAAAATTGGTATTTTCGCTACAAATTTACAAGTTATGATTACTGCAGAATCTCCAATTAAGTTTGATAGACGTAAACAAAAAGACGATACGTTATTACAACTTTATAAAAATATTTTAACCCCTCGTTTGATTGAAGAAAAAATGTTAATCCTTCTTCGTCAAGGGCGTATTGCCAAATGGTTTAGTGGTATTGGTCAAGAAGCTATTTCAGTTGGTGTAGCAACAGCACTAAATAGAGACGAATTTATTTTACCAATGCACCGTAACTTAGGTGTATTTACGACGCGTGGTATTCCCATGAATCGTTTGTTTTGTCAGTTTCAAGGTAAGCCAAGTGGCTTTACTCAAGGCCGCGACAGAAGTTTTCACTTTGGAACACAAGAATATAATATTGTAGGGATGATTTCTCACTTAGGTCCACAGATGGGCGTAGCTGATGGAATTGCCTTAGGTAATAAATTGAGAGAAGAGAAAAAAGTAACGGTTGTATTTAGTGGTGATGGTGGAGCTAGTGAAGGCGATTTTCACGAAAGTATTAATACAGCAGCTGTTTGGGATTTACCAGTAATTTTTGTTATTGAAAATAATGGTTATGGTTTATCAACTCCAAGCAATGAACAATTCCGTTGTAAATCTTTTGCTGATAAAGCTATTGGTTATGGCATAGAAGGTATAACCGTTGATGGAAATAACGTATTAAAAGTTTACGAAACCGTTAAGAATTTAGCAGAATCGATGAGAGAAAATCCTCGTCCTATTTTATTAGAATGTGTAACCTTCCGTATGCGTGGGCATGAAGAAGCATCAGGTACTAAGTATGTTCCTAAAGAATTATTTGATGTGTGGGGAAGAAAAGATCCTGTAAATACCTTTGAAAAATTTTTAATTGATGAAGGTGTTTTAACGGATGACATTATCGAAAAATTACGTTCCGAAATTAAAAAAGATATTGATGATGGTTTAGAATTAGCTTATGCAGAAACTTTGCCTCCTCCAAATACAGAAAAAGAAATTACTGAATTATTTATGCCTTGTAAGATTGAAGATACGTCTAATCAATCAGGCCCAAAAACTAATAAGCGTTTAATTGATGCGATTAGTGATGGTATGCGTTTAGCGATGCGCAAGCATGATAACTTAGTGTTGATGGGACAAGACATTGCTGATTACGGTGGAGTATTTAAAATCACCGATGGTTTTGTAGAAGAATTTGGAAAAGGAAGAGTTCGTAATACACCTTTATGCGAATCTGCTATTTTAGGAACTGGTTTTGGTTTATCGATTAATAAACATAAAGCGATGGTTGAAATGCAATTTGCTGATTTCGTTTCAGAAGGAATGACTCAAATCATTAACAACTTAGCTAAATCGCATTATCGTTGGGGACAAAATGCTGACGTAGTGGTTCGTATGCCGACAGGCGCTGGTGTTGCTGCGGGTCCTTTCCATAGCCAAAGTAACGAAGCTTGGTTCTTTAAAACACCAGGTTTAAAAATTGCTTATCCTGCTTTCCCAAGTGATGCTAAAGGTTTACTATTAGCCTCTTTTGAAGATCCAAATCCAGTTATGTTCTTTGAGCATAAAGCATTATACAGAAGTATTGATGAAGATATTTTAGATGGCTACTATACAATTCCTTTTGGGAAAGCGCGTTTAGTAAAAGAAGGTGCTAATGTTACTATTGTTACTTATGGCCTAGGTGTGCATTGGGCATTAGAGCTATTAAATGCTCATCCAGAAATTTCTGCTGATTTAATTGATTTAAGAACATTAGCTCCATTAGATACACAAGCTATTTATGATTCTGTAAAGAAAACAGGAAAGGCTTTTGTATTGCATGAAGACACCTTAACTGGTGGTATTGGAGGTGAATTAAGCGCTTTAATTACTGAACATTGTTTTGAGTATTTAGATGCGCCAGTAATGCGCGAAGGAAGTTTAGATACACCTGTACCAATGAATGCTGATTTAGAGATTAACTTTTTACCAAAAGATCGTTTTAAAGAGAAGTTAATGAAATTGTTGGCTTACTAATTTTTTGCGTGAGGGATTGAAGCGGAAATCCTTTTGCCTGCCTCTTGCAAAAGATTGCAGCAAAAAGCCCGACCCGCTGTCTTTTTGCGGGGCACGCCCAAATAAAAAACAGATTAACTAAAGTTAAAAATAATGAAAGTATCTGAAGATTTTTTAAGAAGCGCTAACCGCCAGTTTTTATATTATAAAACATTAGGTGAAAAAGCCATAGACCAATTAGAGCCTAAACAGCTATTTGTTTCACTAAATGATGATACAAATAGTATAGCTACCATTGTAAAACATTTACATGGCAATATGCTATCTCGTTGGACAGACTTCTTGACAACAGATGGAGAAAAAGAATCACGTAACCGTGATGGAGAATTTGATGCTTCGACTGCGCTCAGCAAACAAACTAAAGAACAAATTTTAAGTTTATGGAATGAAGGCTGGGCATGTTTATTTAATACACTCAATAGTTTAAAACCTGAAGACTTATCAAAAACTATATTTATACGTAACGAAGGTCATACTGTTTTAGAAGCAATTAATCGTCAATTAGCACATTATCCTTATCATGTTGGGCAAATGGTATTTTATGCCAAAATCCTCAAAAAATCAGAATGGACTAGCTTATCTATCCCGAAAAATAAGTCAAACGATTATAATGCCGATAAGTTTTCGAAAGAGAAATCGAAAAAGCATTTTACAGATGACGAATTAGATAAATTAAAGTAATTTCTGACTAGCTAAGCGCCAATGTTATCGCCATTTTAAAGCAATCTATCTGTTTTTGCCAATTAAAAAGTGATTGTTTTAAAAATAGTGAAAAAAACTCCAATTCTATTCCAAAAAAATAACATACCTTTACGTACAGTTTATAGAAAACTGTATGTCAATCAACACTAAATATATCTTTGTTACCGGTGGCGTAACATCTTCTCTCGGAAAAGGAATTATCGCAGCATCTCTAGCCAAATTACTACAGGCTCGTGGATTTACTGTAACCATTCAAAAATTAGATCCTTATATTAATATCGATCCAGGAACCTTAAATCCATACGAACATGGCGAATGTTATGTAACGGATGATGGTGCTGAAACCGATTTGGATTTAGGTCACTATGAGCGTTTTTTAAACGTAGCGACTTCCCAAGCTAACAACGTAACTACTGGTCGTATTTACCAATCCGTGATTGATAAAGAACGTAAGGGTGAATTTTTAGGAAAAACGGTTCAAGTTATTCCTCACATCACCGACGAAATTAAAAACAGAATTAAAATTTTAGGAAAAACAGGTCAATACCAATTTGTGATTACCGAAATAGGTGGAACCGTTGGTGATATTGAATCTTTACCATACATTGAAGCGGTTCGTCAGTTAAAATGGGAATTAGGTGATGACTGTACGGTGATTCATTTAACGCTTTTACCATATTTAGCAACGTCTGGAGAATTAAAAACAAAACCAACACAACACTCGGTTAAATTATTATTAGAGTATGGCGTTCAACCAGATATTTTAGTTTGCCGTTCAGAACATGCTATTAGTAATGATATTAGAAGAAAAATTGCACTGTTCTGTAATGTTTCTCCTGATGCTGTTATTGAAGCTTTAGATGCATCAACTATTTATGAAGTTCCATTATTAATGGAAAAAGAAAAGTTAGATGAAATTGTTTTAAAGAAATTAAACATTAGTGAGCCTACAGAAATTAAATTAGATAAATGGAAATTATTTTTAAATAAATTTCATAATCCGACGAAAGAAACCACTATTGGATTAGTTGGTAAATATGTTGAATTAAAAGATTCTTACAAATCCATTGCAGAAGCCATTATTCATGCAGGTGCGGTGAACGATTGTAAAGTAAATGTAGAATGGATTCACAGTGAAAGTTTAACCGACGAAAACGTTGCAGAAAAATTAAAAGGCTTAAAAGGAATTTTAGTTGCTCCAGGATTTGGTAATCGTGGTATTGAAGGGAAAATATCTGCTATTAAATATGCACGAGAAAACAATGTGCCATTTTTTGGTATTTGTTTAGGAATGCAGTGTGCCGTAATTGAATTTGCAAGAAACGTATTAGGATTAAAAGATGCGCATAGTCGCGAAATGAATCCTGCTACTAGTGCACCAGTAATTGATTTATTGGAAGCGCAAAAAAATATTTCGCACATGGGCGGAACTATGCGTTTAGGTTCTTATCCTTGCCGTATTATTGAAGGAACATTGGCTCATAAAATATATGGTAAAACAGATATTAATGAGCGTCACCGTCACCGTTATGAATTTAATAACGAGTACACCAAATTATATAAAGATGCAGGAATGGTATTATCTGGATTAAATCCAACAGCGGAATTAGCTGAGATTGTTGAGATTCCAACGCATCCATTTTATATTGGCGTACAATTTCATCCAGAATATAAAAGTACGGTAGAAAATCCTCATCCTTTATTTGTGAGTTTTATTAAAGCAGCGTTAAACGAAAGCAATTAAATCTATATTTATGAAAGTACAATTAGCAATAGTTACAATTACTATTTTGATGTTTTCATCATGTATGAAAACCAAAACCTGTACTTGCACTTACCCAGATTCAAATGAAGTATATGCTGTAACCTCAAAGCAAACAAATAGTAAGAAAGATTTAAAAACTTTTGAAGACCAATGTAAGAACCAAAAACTATCGGTAACTACTGAAGATGGTTTTGGTAATAGCAATCAAACTATTTACTCAAACGTCTGTAAAATAAATTAAAGGATTAGATCATAAAAAAGCTTCAACTAGGTTGAAGCTTTTTTATTATTTGATTTTTAATATTCCCTGAGTTCTTAGTTCAGATAAATAACATCGCTTTCCTTTGTAAATACCTACAATAAAAGCATCTGCTACAATAAGATCTCTAACTTTTTTAACCTTCGCCGTTGCTTCATTATACGTTTTAAATTCTTCTTTCAATGTAAAACGTGCCACATCATTTACAACTTCCTTCTCCACTTCACCTAATTTTCTTGCTTTTCTACGTCTGATATTCTCATTTAAATATTCAGCAGACACTTGAATTTTATAAACTAGGCCATCTATATGTTCGTTACCAGTATGCCACATCGCTGTATCTATCGAAGCAACATCTGTTTTTACAACATCCTTAGTACTAAAATTAATATCTTTTACATCCAACAAATAAGCTGTCGCATTTTTTGCTTCTATCAATTTAGTTTGAACGGGAAAGTTGTTTAATTTCCAAGTAATTTTATAATCCTCGCCCACTGGCAATGTTATGCGATAAGCCCCCGTTTTATCATTAGATTTTAATGTTCTGAAAACTGTATTACGAGCAGGAACCTCAACGGTTATTTCAGCTTCCACTGGTAAAGTATCTAAGGTCACTCGTCCTTTCGAAACTGCTATAACGGGCATAATACCAGTAATTCCAGGTTCTACTTTGTAAATATCAAAATCACCATAACCGTCTACTTTTCCTAAACCATAATAACCGTTATCTCCACTTGGAGATAATACATAATGAATTTCATCTCCAGGTGTATTAATCGGGCAGCCCATATTTTCTGCAGCAGACCATGTTGAATCCGTAACATTCATATATGTTTTAAAAATATCGTAACCACCGATACTATTATGTCCTTGCGAACAAAATAATAATAACCGACCGTCGTAATGAATGAATGGCGCATCTTCATCTAAAGCCGTATTGATTTTATCACCTAAATTTTTTGCTTTTCCCCAAGTTCCATCTGGTAACAATTGAGATTTATAAATATCCTTTCCACCAAAACCACCTGGCCTATTACTCGAAAAGTATAAAGTTTTTCCATCCGGCGACAGCGAACTATTATTTTCCCACTCTTTACTATTTACATCTCCAACTAGTTTCACGGGTGCGCCCCAAACATCTTTATCTAAGGTACTCATATAAATATCGCCATCGTCTTGCTGACTATCTATATTGATAAATAATTTTTGTCCATCATTCGACAAAAATAAAACGGCTTCATTATTAATTGTATTTAAACTTTTAATTTCTTCTGGAGTTTTCCAAACACCATTCACTTTTGAACTTGTGTAAACATCCTCATAGTAAACACCATTTATATTTGGTTGATTAAAGGCGTTTTGCAGACCACCTTTACTCTTTTCTCCTTTGTAAGTAAAAATAATTACATTTTCATCGTCTGTTAAACAAGGCGAAGACTCTGCTGCTGCTGTATTAATAATATTGCCCATATTTTCTATACGAACGGACACCGGCTGAGGAACCAGCAATTTAGCGTTATTACAATAGGTTACAATTTGATCACAATCTTTCAATTGCTCTGGTGTTAATTTTTTGTTTTTAGATTTATAAGTGGCAATACCAGCAATAGCCTCATCAAAATTGTAATTCAAAAAATTAGCCTTTGCTAAAAAATAATCAATTTCAGCAGCTTTCTTATTTTTCTCATATACTTCTTTCAGAAGATCTAAACATATTTCTTGTCTTCCTGGAATTAGCAATCCACATATGGCATAAACATATTTTAGACGAACATCGTTAGGATGAGTCTCGCGTAATTTTGCGTAAATAGGTAAAGGTAACTTATAGTTTTTTTCAAAATAAAGTAATTCAGCTTTTTCCATTTGCTTACGTTCATCATCGGTCCATTTCTTTTCACCAACAGCATCCGTTTTTTTCTGACTTATTACAGTATACTGAAGAGCAAAAAGACATAAAAAAAATAAAAGTGTTCTCATCTGTTTATTAGTGTTTATTTATTTGCTCGTTACTTGCTTCGCAATTGTGTTTTGTTAAACATGGCTATTTCATAATTGTTTTAAAAATAACCTCACTAATATAAGATTTTATTCAATTTAACTCCCCTTAAAACTGATTAGCACTTGAATACGAGTAATTACTCAATTTAAATGATATTAGCTTAACATTAGGCTAATTTAACGTTTAAAAATCCCTCGTTTTTATTACTAAATTGTACTTTAGAGCAATCCTTTATGCTCAAAATCTTTTACATATTTTCACTTCTAATTTCTGGAAGCGTTCTATTAGGTCAATCCTATAAATTAAATGGTAAATTAATAGATGAAACTAAACAACCTGCCATTGGCTCTTCTGTTTTTGTTTTAAAAACGGATTCTTCTTTTATAAAAGGAACAACAACTGATGTAGATGGGCAATTTAATTTAGAAAACATTAATTCAGATAATTACATTCTTAAAATTCTTTCGCTAGGATATAAACCCGTTTTTAAATCCATTCAAATCAAGAATCAAGATTTAATTATTCCAACCATTACCCTTAAACAAAACTTAACTAACTTAAAAGAAGTTACCATAGAAGCCCAACAAGCCTTAGCAACACAAAATGGCGATACAACAAGTTTTAAAGCCAATGCCTATAAAGTAAATAAAGATGCAACTGCTGAAGATTTGGTGAGTAAAATGCCGGGGGTAACTGTAGTAGATGGAAAGGTGCAAGCTCAAGGCGAAGAAGTAAAACAAGTGCTAGTAGATGGTAAACGTTTTTTTGGAGATGATGCTAGTGCCGTATTAAAAAATTTACCTGCCGAAGTCATTGATAAAGTACAAGTGTTTGATAAAAAAAGTGATCAATCACAGTTTACAGGATTTGATGATGGCAACGCCAGTAAAACCATCAACATTGTTACCAAAGCTCAATTCAAAAATGGTGTGTTTGGAAAAGTATATGGCGGTTATGGATACGAAGATAAATTTAAAGGAGGTGGAACTGTAAACATTTTTAAAGGTGACAGACGCATCACCGTTTTAGCACAATCAAACAACGTTAACGAACAAAATTTTTCGTCGGAAGATTTAGTAGGCGTTTCTAGCAGTAGTTCTGGTGGCGGCGGACGAAGAGGCGGGGGACAAGGTGGAATGGGCGGAGGAAACAACCCCAGTGAAAATTTTCAATCAAATACACAAAATGGTATTAATACAACCTCTTTATTTGGATTAAACTATGCTGATAAATGGGGAAAGAAAACTGAAGTAACGGCTAGCTACTTTTTTAACTGGACACAAAACGATTCAAAGTCTTCCCTACTCCAACAATATATTTTAGGTTCAAACAATGGTTTAGTTTATAATGAGAACAATAATACTAACAGTGATAATTTTAATAATAGAATAAATTTTAAAATAGAAACAAAAATAGATTCCATGAATTCTATTGTTCTTCAACCTAAATTATCATTTCAATCAAATAAAGGCGCTAAGGAATTATTAGGATTAAATACTAAAGAAGTTTTAACACTAAGTAATACCGAAAACAGTAGCTCAAACAATTTAAGCGGTTATAATATTTCTGTTCCAATTTTATACCGACATGCTTTTGCAAAAAGAGGAAGAACATTTAGCATTAACGCCACACCAACCATAACCAAAAACTCAGGCGAAAATTTATTATATACCTTAAATACTTATTACAGAGACACCTTGTTTTACGGAGATACGATTGATCAAAAATCAAAAATATTAAAAACAGGAAACAGCATTAATGGTAATGTATCTTATACCGAACCTTTAAATAAAAACAATTTCTTATTAGTTAATTACACAGCTGTTTACACAGATAATTATTCTTCTAAAAAAACGTTTGATAAAAATTATATTGAATACAGTTATCGTGATTTAGATAGCACTCTGACGAACGTTTTCAAAAATCAATACCAATCTCAATCAGGAAGTTTAGGCTATCGTTATCAAAAAGAAAAATTTAACTTCTCACTAAATGCAGCTTATCAATGGGCACAATTATCTAAAGAACAAGAAATACCTACCAGCTATAAACTCAGTAAAACATTTGAGTCTATTTTACCATCCGCGCAATTACAATATAAATTTTCTCAGAAAAAGAATTTACGCTTTAATTACCGCACTAGTAATAACGCACCAAGTATCGATCAATTACAAGATGTAATTAACAACAGCAACTCCTTACAATTAAGCACTGGTAATCCTGATTTGAAACAAGATTTTCAACAAAATATTTTTTTACGATACTCCGGAGTGAATACCAACAAAGCAACTTCTTTTTTTGCATTAATAGGCGGTAACTATTCTAACAACTACATTGGTAATAGCACTTTAATTGCCAATCAAGATACAACCGTTTATAATGATATTTTTTTACAAAGTGGTTCGCAAATTATCCGACCTGTAAATTTGGATGGATATTTTTCTTTACGCTCCTTTATTAATTACACTTTTCCTATTAAAAAAATCAAGACCAATTTAAGTGTAAACGTTTCCGGAAATTACAACAATGTACCTGGTATGATTAATACGAATATCAATTATGCTAAAACAGCAACGGGTGGTTTAGGCTTGGTATTTAGTAGTAACATTAGCGAGAAGTTTGACTTTACATTATCGTCCAACTCTAGCTACAGTAATATCCAAAACACCTTACAAACATCTTCTAACACCAATTATTTTTCACAAGTATCAAAATTAAAAATTACTGCAAACCCATGGAAGGGCTTGATTTTACAAAGCGAATACAGTAACACCTATTACTCAGGATTAACAAGCGCCTTCAATCAATCCATCTCCTTATGGAATGCCGCTATCGGTTATAAATTCTTAAAAAACAAGCAAGCTGAATTACGCATAACGGTTTATGATATTTTAAATCAAAACAATAGCGTTTCGCGTACTAACACAGATAGCTATATTCAAGATTCTCAAACCAATGTTTTGAATCGTTATTATATGTTGACTTTTACTTATAATTTTAAGAAGTATTTTGCGAAGAAAGAAGGCTCTGCTACTGAGCAAATGGAAGGCAGAAGAAAAAAAGATCAATAGTCTTTTAAGTTGGATATTTTGGGCGTGCCGGCGCAAAGAACAGGCGCCGTCGGGCTGTCGCTACAATCTTTGCAAGACACAGGCAAAGGATTTTCGCTTGCATCCCTCACGCGGTTTTGCAGTAAAGTTTGGGTTCAATCACTCATTCAAAACCCCTCTTTACTAAATAGCTATTATTGGCCAAATTAATTATCATACTTTAGTTGCATCAAAACTATTTTATGAAAAAATTATTATCAGTTGTTATCTTAATATTCGCTTGTTCATTAGCCTTTTCACAAATAACATTAACGTCAACAGTAACTAACGCTACTTGCTTTGGAGGAGCTACTGGAAGTGCAACTATTATTCCTACTGGTGGCAACGCGCCCTATACATATTCGATAACAGCACCGCCTCAATCTAATGGCACTGGTATCTTCTCTAGCTTATTAGCAGGAACTTATTCTGTTATGGTATCTGATGCGATGGCTGCAACTAATTCAATTACTTTTACAATTACAGAGCCATCACAAATCCTTCTAAATGTAACATCTACACCTGCACTCTGTAATGGTACATCGACAGGAACTATAAATATTACATCTGTCATTGGTGGAAATCCTGCATTCACATATAATTTAAATGGTAGTGCTTATCAAGGTTCATCCGCTTTTTTAAATGTACCTGCAGGAATACTTTTAGTAGGAGTAAGAGACATAAACGGCTGTATTGGATCAAACACTGTTCAGGTCACTGAACCAACACAATTAAACTCTATTACTAATGTTAATCATGTAAAATGTTTTGGAACTTCAACTGGCACAGTAACTGCTTCAGGAATTGGAGGCACTGCACCTTATAGTTATTTATGGCCTACACTTGCTTCAACAATGGCTACCGTTCCAAATGTTGCCATTGGAACTTATACTGTTATAGTAACTGATGCTAATGGATGTGTTACTGGTAACAATATAACAGTTCTTCAACCAACGCAATTAATTGCTACCACAACCGTAACAAATGCAAACTGTGGACAAGCTGATGGCTCAATATGTGCAAGCGTCACAGGCGGTGCTGGTGGTCCATACACATTTCTTTGGAGTAATTCATCTACGGCGCAATGCCTTTCATTAGTACCTGCAGGAAATTACTCGGTTACTGTAACCGATCCAAACCTGTGTACATATTTACATGTTGGAACAGTAAACAATATTGGAGGTCCAATAATTTCAATTTCAAGTCAAACTAACGTAACATGTTTTGGTTTATGTAACGGGATAGCTACTACCTCTCTATCTGGGGGAACAGGACCATTTATTTATACTTGGAGTAATGGACAAGTTACTCCAATAGCAACTAATTTATGTGCAGGCATTTATACAGTAAATGTTACAGACGCAATTGGATGTATAGGAACTACTTCTATTTCATTAACACAACCAACAGCACTTAATGTTTTTGTCAATCCAAATAACCCTTCTTGTTTTGGTTCATGTAATGGCTCAGCTGTTGCTGCTGCATTTGGTGGAACGCCCCCATATTCATACAATTGGACAGGGGGAGGTGGTAATACTCCAACTACAAATCCTTTATGCGCAGGTAATTATGGAGTTACAATTACAGATAATAATGGCTGTATAGCAACATCTAGTGTTGCAATTTTAAATCCCCCACCTCTAACTGCAATAATTACTAAAACTGATGTAACGTGCGGCGGTAATTGTGATGGACAAGCATTTGCAAATGTTAGCGGTGGAAGTGGTGCATTTACATTTTTATGGTTACCAACATTACAGACTGGAAATACGGCAAATGGCTTATGTGCAGGTCAATGTAGTCTTAATGTAACTGACCAGAATGGATGTGTCACTACAGAAACTTTTGTTATTGCCAATCAAGGAATAAGTACAATTACCAACGCTACACTAACAACTACTGTAATAAATGAAACCTGTTTATTTACAAACGATGGTGGTATTGATTTAACGATTAGTGGAACAAACCCTGGTCCGTTTACATACCAATGGAGTAATGGAGCAACAACGCAAGATATTACAAATATACCAACAGGTAGTTATAATGTTACTGTTTTTGATGCTAGTTTAAACTGCCTAAGTATTTCCAGTAACGTAAATGCAACAGGTACAAATTGCGGAACTATTTCAGGAAATGTATTTATTGATAACAATAGTGATTGCATAAAAAATGCAGGAGATAATAATTCCAGCAACATACAAATTATTGCTAATCCTGGAAACCGAATAGGTTATACAAATTGGGCAGGAGACTATGTATTTAATAATATACCATTTGCAACTTATACAATCACCTCTTTAACAAATGCAAATATGATTGCAACTTGTACCACTACTTTAAATACAACTCTAAATTCAGGAAATACAAACTCCATGAACAATAATTTTGTAAAACAATACATTCCTGTTACTCAACCAGATTTATTTGTATCGGCTTATAGTAATGGAATTGTACCTGGATTTGTATGTTATGTTAACTACTATTTGAGTAACTTAAATAATATATCTGCAACAGGTTTATTTAAAGCTGTACTACCCTCTGCTTTTATATCAACCATAACAACAGGAAATCCTAATACGTATACCATTTCGGGAGATACTATTATTTGGAACTTTAATAATATTACAAACGCAACTGGAAGTAATTATTTCACCATTAATTTTACAACACCATTAACTAATCCATTAGGAAGTATTTTCACAACTTGCATGTGGGCGCAACCAACAGTTACTGATTTGAACTACGTTAACAATACAACTTGTTATCAACGTATGGTAACAGGTTCTTTCGACCCTAACGACAAAACAGTAAGTCCAGTTGGTATTGGTGCAAACGGTGACATTGCTGCTACTGAAACTGATTTAACCTATTTAATTCGTTTTCAAAATACAGGAAATGGTCCAGCAGTAAATATTTATGTGAAAGATACATTATCTCCCAACGTTGATATAAATACTTTTGAAATGTTAAGCGCAAGTCATAATTATATGATTGATGTATTGCCAGGAAATGTACTACGTTGGAAATTTAATAACATTATGTTACCAGATAGTAATAGTAACGAGCCTGCTAGTCATGGTTATATTCAGTACCGTATTAAGCGCACTAACAACAATACGCCAGGAACTCAAATAAAAAATACGGCTTACATTTATTTTGATTTTAATGAACCTGTGGTGACAAATACTGCTATCAATACCATTGAAACGATTACTGGAATTAAATCTTCTTCATCTAATAACGATGAATGGAACGTCTATCCAAATCCAAGTACGGGCATTTTATACATCGCTAATTCTTCTTCTGTAAAAGAAGAAAGTCAAATTCAAGTGATTAATTCTATTGGGCAAACGGTGTTAGAAGAAACCATAACTAATAATTACAAAAACATTGATTTAAGTAAATTAAACAATGGTGTTTATTTTGTGAAGATTGTTTCGGATAAACAAAGTGTGATTAAAAGAGTTGTTTTGAGCAGGTAATCAGGTTACTCAATCAAAACCCACTTTCAATAGATAGCAATTATCAATTGAAGTAATTATCATACTTTAGTTGCATCAAACTACTCTTATGAAAAAATTACTTTCACTTATTACCTTATTATTTTTTGGTTCTTTAGCCTTTTCACAAATAATCATTACTTCAACAGTTACTAATGTTAGCTGCTTTGGAGGTGCGGATGGTGCAATTGCTTTATCATCATCTGGTGGCACAGCACCATATACATATTCATGGACTCCAACATTGCCTAGTTCACCAAATGTTTCCAATTTATCAGCAGGAACATATTCGGTATTTATATTAGATGCTAGTGCTAATACTAGCTCGTTGGTTATTAGTATTGGACAACCAAGTCAATTAAATGCTATTGCAGTAGCACAAAGTAGTGCAGCTTGCTGGTGCAACGGTAGTGCTTCTGTAACAGTTACTGGAGGAAATCCTCCATATGCATATGCTTGGAACTCTCCATTCAGTGGTAATATGCCACAAGTGACCAATTTATGTCCTGGAGTTACACAAGTTAACGTTACTGACGCAAACGGTTGTTTAGTTACTCAAACAGTTGCTATTCCTCTACCACCTATTCCTACTATTGCTATATCAGCAACTAATACTTCTTGCCAAACAAATTGCAATGGTTCAGCAAGCGCAACTGTTACTGGAGGAACTGGTGGGTATACTTATCAGTGGATAGGGCCAAGTATTGCGTCAGGTTCAACTTCTTCTAATCCTATAGGTATGTGTGCAGGCTTCTATACTCTTGCAGTAACAGATGCAATAGGATGCCAAACCGCTACAATGGTTAATGTTGGCGTATCCTTAAGTAATTCACTTCCAAATGCAACTGTTACAAATACATCTTATAATGAAACATGTCACCTATCAGGCGACGGTGCAATAGATATTTCTATTACTGGAACTAATCCTGGTCCATTTATTTATACTTGGAGTAATGGTGCCAATACACAAGATGTAACAAATATTGTATCAAATTCCTATTGGGTAAGCATTCAAGATGCAAATACAAATTGTGTAACTATAAGAGATACTATTTACTCAATGGGAATTAACTGCGGCACCATTTCAGGAAATGTATATGTAGATAATAATAGTGATTGTATTAAAAATAGTGGTGACCTTAATTTTAATAACGCTGGAATCATTGTTAATCCTGGTAACAGATTTGGTTATACAAATACAAATGGTGATTATATAATTAACAATATTCCTTATGGAGCATATTCAATAACCTCAACTAATATTCTTTCAACATGCACTACAACATTAAATACAAATGTAAGTGCTGGTACTCCAAATTCCACAAACAATAATTTATCTGTTTCATTCAATTATACTTTACAACCAGATATGCAAGTTAATGGATATAGCAGTGGAATAGTTCCTGGTTTTACAGGTGCAATGTATTATAATTTACAAAATTTAAGTATGAATAATGGATCAGGAATATTCAAAGCAACTTTACCATCTTCATTTATAGCAAATGTCTCAAATGCCTCGCCTAATATTTACACAATCTCTGGTGATACTATAATTTGGAATTTATCAAATAGTACATACGGCATACAGCAAACATATATTGTTTATTTTACAGTACCTATTTCTACTCCCCTTGGAAGCATTTTCAATAGTTGTGGATATGTTCAAACAAATATTCTTGATATAAACCCTAATAATAATATTTTTTGCTACCAACGTATGGTTACTGGGTCTTTCGACCCTAACGACAAAACCGTAAGCCCAGTTGGTGTTGGAGCTAACGGAGATATTGCCTCTACCGAAACAGATTTAACTTATTTAATTCGCTTTCAAAATACAGGTAACGGACCTGCAGTAAATATTGTTGTGAAGGATACATTGTCACCAAACGTTGATATCAATACATTTGAAATGTTAAGTGCAAGTCACAATTATAATATTGATATTTTACCAGGCAATGTATTGCGTTGGAAATTTAATAATATTATGTTAGCAGATAGCGGCAGTAATGAGCCAGCTAGTCATGGTTATATTCAATATCGCATTAAACGTACTAACAACAATACACCAGGAACACAAATAAAAAACACGGCTTACATTTATTTTGACTTCAATGAACCAGTTGTAACTAATACTGCTATTAATACCATTGAAACAATCACAGGAATTAAATCTTCTTTTAATACTAACGACGAATGGAATGTATATCCAAATCCAAGTACAGGAACTTTATACATAGTTAACTCTTCATCTGTAAAAGAAGAAAGTCAAATTCAAGTGATTAATTCTATTGGGCAAACGGTGTTAGAAGAAACTATTACTAGCAATTATAAGAACGTTGATTTATCTAAATTAAACAATGGCGTTTATTTCGTGAAAATTGTTTCGGATAAACAAAGTGTGATTAAGAGAGTTGTTTTGAGTAGGTAACTTCTCTATTACTTTTTTTCTTAGTCAAAAAAAGTAATCAAAAAAGACAAGCCAAAAATATGCTCAGCCCGCCTCTTGGAATTCTACGGATTTTACGTTCCCGCTGCGCTTCACTAAATCCTTGAATTCTCAATTCACCGCTATGTCTGCTCGCATTTTTGGCGGCCCGCCCGCCTTACTTACAAGCTTTTATGTAAAAAAGAACTTTTTTCACACTACCGCATACTTTGGTAATAGTGCGGCTGGTTTTGGCAATTCGGAGCGAACCACCATTCTAGGAAGGCTCTGCGGGGTAAATGGAGGTTGGCGAATTGCCTTGAATTTTTGTTTCTTTTTGTTCAAGCAAAAAGAAAATAAAAAGATTAAAAAACACTTTCAATAAAATACTCCATTCCATTAAAACTTATTTTATCCTTCAACTTCTTTCCAGAAAAAGCAACCGCTAAAGGCGATTTACTTGAAATCACAAAAACAGTTTTGTCATCCACCGATATTTTACCAATAGAACTGACAATTAAAAAATAACCCTTGTTGGTTTCAACTAAACTACCTTGTTCAATACTTTGATGTATTTTATTGAAATTTATTTTTTCGAACTCTGCTAATTGCAATTCGGCTTCCTTCAATTGCGTGCCTAGCTTTTCAATTTCTAACTGCATCATGGCTTTAGAAGTTTCATGCTTATCGCCAGCAGAACTTTTACTTTCCGAATTAGATGATTCTGTTACTTCGTTGATGATCGCATTCAAAGAATTTATTTTATCTTTTAAATAATCACGGCAAGCTTGTATGAGATGTTGTTTTTGCACAGTTAAAGATGAGGATTTTTTTGGAATTGGAACACAGATAAAACGGATGAAGCAGATTAACACAGATAAATTTTGATAAAAAAATCCGTGTATATCTGTTCTATCCGCCAAATCCGTGTTCCAATTATTACAAATACCCTTTAATGGAAACACGGATGAAACGGATTGGACGGATTAACGCAGATGAAAAATCAGAATGTCTATTAAACGAATCCATCTAAAAAAATCCGTGAAAATCTGTTTTATTAGTTCAATCCGTGTTCCTATTACACAAATTATATTAACAACTTCAGTATTTCTGTTAAAAATTAAATGAACTGCTAGCACAAGGATATTGTATCTTTAACCCTCTATGGCTAAGACAACGGAAGTAAAAGAAACACCACTAATGAAGCAATACAACGACATCAAGGGAAAATACCCTGATGCCATTTTATTATTTCGTGTGGGCGATTTTTACGAAACCTTTGGCGAAGATGCCATTAAAGCTTCTCAAATTTTAGGAATCACCTTAACCAAACGCGCTAACGGTTCTGCATCACATATTGAACTAGCAGGATTTCCGCACCATAGTGTTGACACGTATTTACCAAAATTAGTACGTGCTGGTTACCGTGTGGCCATTTGCGACCAATTAGAAGATCCTAAAATGGTAAAAGGGATTGTGAAACGCGGCGTGACGGAATTAGTAACTCCTGGAGTTAGTTTTAATGATAAAGTATTAGAACATAAAACCAATAACTTTTTAGCGAGTGTTCATTTAGATAAGGAACGCGCAGGTGTTTCTTTTTTGGATGTATCTACTGGTGAATTTTTAGTTGCTGAAGGAACACATACCTATATTGAAAAATTAATTCAAAGTTTTAAGCCTAACGAAATTTTATTTGAAAAAAATAAACGTCAGACTTTATTGAATTTAATTGGCGACCGTTTTTATATTTTTGGATTAGATGACTGGGCTTTTACACAAGACTTTGGATACGAAGCTTTAACCAAACAATTTGGAACGAGTTCTTTAAAAGGTTTTGGTATTGAGCATTTGAGTTTAGCTATTATGAGTTGTGGTGCTATTTTGCATTACTTAGGCGAAACGAAACATGATAGATTGCAACATATTACAGCAGTTAGTCGTGTGGAAGAAGACCAGTATGTTTGGCTTGATAGATTCACTGTTCGTAATTTAGAATTATTTGGTAGCAGCCACGATAATGGTAGATGCTTAATTGATATTATTGATACCACGGTAACGCCAATGGGATCGCGTTTATTGAAACGTTGGTTAGCGTTACCATTAAAACAATTAGATTTAATTAATGAGCGATTAGAGGTCGTTAATTATTTCGGAACTCATACATCATTACAAAACGATTTAATTGCGCAGTTTAAAGAGATTGGTGATTTAGAACGTTTGATTTCGAAAGTAGCGGCAGGTAAAATTAATCCTCGTGAGTTAGTTCAACTAAAGCGTGCTTTAAATTTAATTGAATCGATTAAAGGTGTAACGAGTGCTTGCGAAAATCATTCGCTTCAAAAAATAGCCGAGCAATTAAACCCTTGTTTATTAATGCGCGACCGTTTACAAAATGAGTTAAACGAAGAAGCGCCAGTTTTATTAAACAAAGGCAATGTGATTAGCAAAGGAGTAAATGCCGAACTAGATGAATTACGTGCTATTGCTTTTAGTGGAAAAGATTATTTATTACAAATACAACAACGCGAAGTAGAACGCACAGGAATTTCTTCTTTAAAAGTTTCTTACAACAATGTGTTTGGTTATTATTTAGAAGTAACCAATGTGCATAAAGACAAAGTTCCAACGGATTGGATTCGCAAGCAAACCTTAACAACAGCTGAGCGTTATATTACACCTGAGTTAAAAGTTTACGAAGAAAAAATATTAGGTGCCGAAGATAAAATTGCTGTATTAGAACAAACCTTATACGAAGCTTTAGTAAGAGATTTAATTGATTACATTATTCCAATTCAATTAAATGCTTCATTAATTTCTCGTTTAGATTGTTTATTGTCATTTGCAAAATTAGCTAGAGACAATCAATACGTGCGCCCTACTCTTACTAATGAATTTGCGATTAATATTGTGGATGGTCGTCACCCAGTGATTGAAAAACAATTACCGATAGGAACTGATTACGTTAGTAACTCCGTATACTTAGATAACGACACTCAACAAGTGATGATGATTACCGGACCTAACATGAGTGGTAAATCCGCTTTATTACGTCAGGTTGCCTTGATTACCTTAATGGCGCAAATTGGTTGCTATGTGCCAGCTAAGAGCGCAGAAATCGGCATCGTTGATAAAATATTTACGCGTGTGGGTGCTAGTGATAATATCTCTTCAGGAGAATCAACCTTTATGGTGGAGATGAATGAAACGGCTAGTATCTTAAATAACTTAAGTGAACGTAGTTTGATTTTATTAGATGAAATTGGGCGAGGGACTTCTACGTACGATGGTATTTCTATAGCTTGGGCCATTGCCGAGTACATTCATTCGCAACCAAAAAATAGAGCTAAAACCTTATTTGCGACTCACTACCACGAGTTAAACGAAATGACCACTTATTTTCCTCGCATCAAAAACTTTAATGTGTCGGTAAAAGAGTTAAATAATAAAATTATCTTCTTGCGTAAACTTCAAGAAGGCGGTAGCGAGCATAGTTTTGGTATTCATGTAGCACGAATGGCTGGTATGCCAAAACAAGTAGTGGATAGAGCCAACGATATTTTAAAGAAATTAGAAAAAGACCATGAATTAGAACTATCGGAAGTAGAAATGACAAGTTCTAACGATGCCATTGATACCATGACAGCTAAAACCAAGAGCAAGAGTGACTATCAGTTGAGTTTTTTCCAGTTAAACGACCCAGTTTTGGAATCTGTGAAAGATGAGCTCATAAAAGTGGATATAAACACCCTAACCCCCGTGGAGGCTCTTATGAAACTCAATGATATCAAGCGAATGCTAGGGGCTTAATTTTTCATTAAATATTTGGGCGTGCCAGCGCAAAATACAGGCGCCGTCGGGCTGTCACTTCAAGCTTTTGCCATTCCAGAACTTAGTTTGTCGAAGCTTCAAAATGGCAAAAGGCTTTCAGCTTGCATCCCTCACGCAAAAAGACACATCCATTCAATTGCCCTATTAACAAGGGTTTTAACCCACAATTATTTACGGTATAGGCAATCGAAAATATTTTTTAAAAAAAATTTTGTCAAAGCAAAAAAACATATATCTTTGCACTCCCGATTAATAAAATTGGTTGTTCTTTTAAATCAAATTACAAGCGAAAGTAGCTCAGTTGGTAGAGCGTAACCTTGCCAAGGTTAAGGTCGCGGGTTCGAGACCCGTCTTTCGCTCGAAAACTAGCCTTAAAGCTTGTTTTTAAACAAAATACCAAAGTAAATGCCCCGGTGGTGGAATTGGTAGACACGCAGGACTTAAAATCCTGTGTCTTCGCGGACGTACGGGTTCAAGTCCCGTCTGGGGTACACCGCTCAAGTCCTTACCAGACTTGACTCATCAAAAAAGCCTGAAAATGAGAGGCTTTTTTGTTTATATACCTATTATAATTAACTTTATTTAAAACATCTAAGAGATTAATGAATCACATAGTTTTAATAGGAAATGGTTTTGATTTAGCCCATGGATTAAAAACCAGTTATATAGATTTTTTAACCTGGTATTTAAAAAATATCGGGGAAGCTGTTGAGGAAAAACAATACTATGAGGACGACATCATTTCAATTTCCCCAAATACAAATTATGCAGGTATTTCAATATTTAAAAATGGAGAATTATCAAATAATCCATTAGAAATCTTCAAAAAAATTGAAAACACTATCTACGCATATAATATTCATCCGGAATTCATTAACAATTTGTTTTCAAACATTCAAGAAAAAAGATGGGTAGATATCGAAAACTCATATTATAGAAATCTTATTTCTATTTTTAATGACATTACAAAAAGTAGCCAAAATAGAACAGAAGATGTAGCAAAGTTAAACCTAGCATTTCGATTTTTAAAAACAAAACTTATTGAATATTTAAAACTTCAAGAAAAACAATCTTTTTTATTAAATAATGATATTTTATTGCATTTACAAAATATGTCAAATGAATTGCTAAATAGTGACAGCATTTATTTCATAAACTTCAATTACACATCTTTTATTGAAAAATATTTTAATGAAGATAAAATATCATCAAAAGCTAATCAAATAAAATTAATTAATATACATGGTTTACTTAATCATAAAGAGGAAAATATCATATTTGGATATGGGGATGAGACTGACGAGCATTATGAAAAACTTGAAAAGCTGCAAAATAAAGAATACTTAAAATTCATTAAGTCTTTTGGATATGCGTATACTAACAACTATCAAAACTTGATAACCTATCTAGGTAATCCATTTAAGGTTCATATATTTGGTCATTCATGTGGACTATCTGATCGAGTATTATTGAAAGAAATATTTGAACATAATAATTGTTATCAAATTGAAATGTACTACTATCAAAAAGATGAAAACACAAATGACTTTATAGATAAATATATGGATATTTCAAATCATTTTTCCATGCAAAATAAGGGAAAGATGAGAGTTAGAATACAAGCCCTTGAAAACAGTAAGCCATTAGTGAATTATATCAAAAAATAATTTAATTAATGTCCGAACTCCAAATTATATACGAAGACGCTATTTTACTCGTTTGCAACAAGCCTCGTGGTTTGATGGTTGAACCTGATCGAAACAATCACCCTAATTTATTGCAGCAAGTCAAAAATTATTTAAAAGAAAAAACGGGCGATAAAAATCCTTATGCGCAACACTTACATCGTTTAGATAGAGTAACCAGCGGCATTGTTTTATTTACCAAACAAAAAGAACATTTAAGAAATTTGAGTGAGCAATTTGCACAAAGACAAGTTTCGAAATATTATGTGGCATTAACAGATAAAGCACCTGAAAAAAAAGCAGGAATTTTAGAACATTGGCATCGCAAAGAAAAAAAGAAAGCAGCACTGGTGCTTGAAGGAACTGAGTTTGCTGAAAAAGCGAAATTAGAATACACAGTTCAACCTCAAGGCAAGTATTACTTATGGAACATAAAATTGCATACAGGAAAATATCATCAAATAAGAGTGCAATTAGCTAGCATTGGCTGCCCTATATTGGGTGATGAACTTTACGGTTCAACAGAACCTTACCAAACAAATGCAATTGCTTTGCACGCCGCCAAATTAATTATTGAGCATCCTGTAACTAAAGAAGAAATGGTTTTTGAGGCTATAAATAGTGGCTTCGATAATATATTAATGCAATAAGCTCTTGCACTTCATTAAATGCGCTTCTATTTTTTCAATCACCTTATCCGCTTCTAAAAAAACAGCGTCATTGCTAAATCTCATCACCGTAATTCCTAATTCGGTAATTATTGTTTCTCGTTGTTGATCATATTGTTTTACGTTTTCTATTTCATGTATGCTTCCATCCAATTCAATTACTAATAGTACTTCATGGCAATAAAAATCGGCAATAAAATATTTCAATGGATGTTGCCGCCTAAACTTAAAACCCATTAGTTGCCTATTACGAATCATTTTCCATAAATGTTGTTCTGCCTTTGTGCTTCTTTGACGAAGTACTTTTGCATTATCAAAAATATAAGGTAAAGCGCAGTAAGATTGGTTTATAATAAGTTTCATAATGAAATTAATATGCAGTTTAGGTGTTTGTTTTCAAATTTCCCTCATCCCCAACCCTTCTCCCTTTGGGAGAAGGGAGCATGCGTTTCCCTCTCCCAAAGGGAGAGGGATTAAGGGTGAGGGATTGGGCCTTGAGGGAAATTTGGACTCTCAAACCTAATCTCCTTTAAAACCTGATACTTACCCACTACTCCATTTTGCAATCTTCTTTCTAAAATAGTAACTTGATTGCAAGTAAATTTTTCTTCGAAGGAATGATTTTTTATCATTGAAAAACTTTTTTTGAAATGAGCGCGAGGTACTGCTTTTCCTATAGTTAAATGCGGCACAAAGGAACGCACTCTTAATCCCAATAAAACGTGTAATTCTTGATACAACTTCACAATTTGTTCTGAGTTTTCTAATTTAGCGTATATGGTATTAGAAGATGTGCCGTGTTCAAAATGATCAAAACCACTCACATGAATTTGAAATGGTTGATTATTAGAAAACAATTGCTGTACAGCTTGAATAAAACGGTCGTTAACTGGGCGCATCGTGTGAAATGACATTAATGAAATAATTTCGGAAGAATTTAAGTTGTAGTCACTTAAACCAATTTCTCGATGCAATTTATGTTTTAGTAATTTAACTTTGCTTTTAATCGCCTCTGGTGGCGATATAATAAAAAAATACTGATGTACTGTATCTAATACAGGACTTTCTTTCTTAGCTTCAGAAAACAAGGATAACTGAGCCTGTTGAGCAGTTGAATTGTGATTTCTAATATTCATGGCATTTACTATTTAGTTAACAAAAATCTTTTAATAAAATTACTACATATTACAACATCACGTTGCTATAATTTGTAGCAATTTAATTTTAAGCTATTAGAAAACTAAAAAAGCGGGGTTGAAGTCACAAACAACTAGAATTTACTAAATCATATTCAGCAACTCTAATAATTGCTCTTTTTTTCTGTTAGAAACAGGCACAATCGAATCGTCTTTCATCACTATATGCCCTTCTGTTTTTTCAAAACAAAATAAATAATTCATATTAATTAAATGCGAATTGTGTACTCTTAAAAAGCCTACATCCGTTAATAAATCATCAAACTCTTTCATGGTGCGAGATACCATGATTCGTTTACCGTCTAATAAATAAACCTTCGTATATCCTCCATCCGATTCAAAACGAATGACATCATTTAAATCCACCGAATAAATACGCTCCATTGTTTTTAAAACAATTTTACGTTTAGTTTTCGCCGGCTCGGTAATATTGCTCAATAGTGTTTTCAATTTCAAATTTAATTCATCACTATTAAATGATTCTTCCACTTTTTTAATTGCAGAAATTAAATTAGAAGGCGATAAAGGCTTCAATAAATAATCTAAGGCACTGTACTTAAACGCTTCAATAGCATACTCCTGATGGGCTGTTACAAAAATAACTTTGAAATTAATTTTTTCAAATTTCTTCAATAAATCAAAGCCGGTTCCATCGGGCATTTGAATATCTAAAAACACTAAATCGGGCTGATGTTCAACAATAGCTTGATATCCGTCCTCAACAGAGCCTGCAACAGATGCCACTTGAATATTTTCGGCATAAGAGCTTAATAAATTACAAATCAATTCCTGATTGTTTGTTTCGTCATCAATAACAATTGCTTTAATCATATTTTTTTATTTTGCTTTATAGGGAACAATAAATTTTACTTTTACTCCTGAATTTTCTGGAGATAATGTTTTTTTATCCACTATTTCAATCTCAACATTTCCTTTAGTTTGTTCATTTAAACTTGTCATGCGTTCTTTAGTAATTATGGTAGCTAAAGATTCATAAGATGATTTTAATTTATTTTTCAGTTTCATTGCCTCTTCCATTCCAACACCATCATCTTCTATTTCATAAATCAAAAAATTATCTTCATAAAATAATCTAACATCCACTCTACCCTTATCTTTTTTATAAAAAATACCATGCTCAATCGCATTTTCAATAAAAGGTTGAGCCAGCATAGGGGGAATACTAATGCTATCTCTATCAATTTTTTTATCAATAGTAATCGTGTAATCAAACTTACTTTCAAAACGTAGCTTTTGTAATTCTAAATAAGTGTTTAACAATTTCACTTCTGCTTCTACTGAAATATAATCTTTACGAGAGTAATCCAGTATCATACGAATTAACTCAGAAAACTGAGCTAAATAATCGCCCGCTTTTAAACTATCTTGTTTAAAAATATAGTTTTGAATAGCATTTAGAGAATTAAAAATAAAGTGAGGATTCATTTGAGAAACCAACAATTTTTGTTTTAATAAATTATTTTTCTGAGCATTGATAATACTTTTTTGTTTGAAGTTTCTATATAAAAAAAATGCACTTACTGCTAATAAAATTAGTATGGAAGCAAATACAATTAACCAGATATTTTTCATCAAATTACTTTTTTCATTAGCAGCATTTAAGGCGTCTAACTTTTTTTCATTTTCTGATTTTGTGATTAATTCTTTTTTCTCAAACTCATACTTTAATTTTTGTTCCAACAAAGCATTTTTTGATTCTTGATTATCTAAGGTGTTTTTTGCTTCAATATAAATTTCGTGATACTTAGAGGCTTTTCCTTCCTGATTAGTTTCCTTGTAAATTAAGTACAATTGATTAGCCGCCATCGTAATTTCGGCAGGATGATTAATCTCTTGACCTATTTTTAAAGCGTCTTCTCCATGAGAAATAGCTAAAGGGTATTTTTTTTGAGAACCGAAAATTCTACTTAAAATAATGTGACTATGATTCATCTCCACTTTATTTTGCATACCTTCTGCAATACTTAATCCTTGTAAAGCGTATGTTAAAGCCTTATCGTATTTATTTTGATAGATATAAATTTGAGCGATATTTAAATATGCCACCGAATTAACACCAATTTCTGAATTTTCAACGGCATCAATACTCTTTTGCAAATACTCCAAAGCTTTTGGGTAATCTTTATACGCATTATAATCAACACCAATTTTAAAATTAATAGTGCTAATAGCTACCTCATAATTATTTTTAATGTAAAGTTCTCTACTTTTTAGATGATGTTCAATGGCTTTTTTATATTCTTGTTGCAAATAACAAATATCACCGATGCTTAGATGCACATCAGCCACACCAATTTCATCGCCAGTTTCTTCAAATATTTTTAAACACTCATATAATTGATTTAATGCCTTCGTATTATTTCCCTTTCTAATATCAATTTGTGCAATAGCTTGCAGCGAAATAGCCATTTCATTTTTATTACCCGACTGCTTACTAACCTCAATTGCCTTATTAAAATATTCAACAGCTTTATCATCATTAGTTTGTTCCGAATAAATAATTCCTTGATTATGAAGTGCGGTAGCATAATACTTACTATAAACTACTAAAAGTCTTCCTGTTGGTTTTAAAGCAAGGTTTTTTAAAGCTACTTGCTTCATTTGCTCATTGTATTTTTGCCATTCGCCATCGGCAGCAATTTCAATGAGTTGATCTAAAACATCACAACGGATGGTGTCGTTTTTGGAAGTATTTAAAGAAGATTTTAAAGATTCAATCGTATTTCCTTGAGAAAACCCGTTGACATTAAATACTATGAAAAGGATAATTAACCTAAAATAATGCATGATTTACAATTCGTATAGGCAAGGTATGGATTATATGCAGAGAAAACAAAAAAGCCCCACAGTATTGAGGGGCTTTTTAATAACTGCTACTATTTAACCGATAAGTGCTATTAAAATCGGGATACTCGTCGGTGGCAATAAGGTGTGCCACCCTCTTTTTCGTAGTATTGTTGATGATAATCTTCTGCGGGCCAAAAAGTAGAAGTCTTTCTTAATTTCGTGGCCACTTTGTATCCTTTAATTTGTAATTGTGCTATCAATTTTTCGCAAGTCGCTTTTTGAGCATCGTCAAAATAAAATATTTCGGATAAATATTGCGGACCAACGTCGTTTCCTTGTCCGTTTGCTTGTGTGGGATCATGAATTTCAAAAAACAATTTCGCCAATTCTTCATAACTAGTTTGAGACGGATCAAAAGTTACTTCTAATGCTTCTACATGACCTGTTGTATGAGCGCACACTTCCTTATATGTAGGATTTTGAGTATGTCCACCGATATAGCCCACTTTAGTGCTTAATACACCTTTAGCATGTTGAAAATAATACTCTACTCCCCAAAAACAACCGCCTGCAAAAATAGCTTTAGTAGACACGCTTTCTTTCTTAGAAGCGCTTCCTTCAACAAATAACATTGAAGTAGAATTTACACAATGACGCGTATTTTTGTCCGTTAAGCCTTCTCCATAAAACACATGACCTAAATGTCCTCCGCAATTAGCGCAAGTAATTTCTGTTCTTTGTCCGTCGGCATCCACTGTTTTTTTAACCGCCCCTTTTATTTCATCGTCAAAACTAGGCCAACCACAACCCGAATGAAATTTTGAATCAGATTCGTAAAGTGGGGCATTACATTGCTTACATATATAAGTCCCTTTATCAAATTTATCCGTGTATTCACCTGTAAATGGTCTTTCAGTTCCTTTACGTAAAATAACATATTGTTCTTGTTCGTTTAATGGATTTAGTTTCATAGGTGTATCTTTTTTAATAGTTGATGTTTTATTCGCACTTTCGGTATGATTCGCGTTTTGACATTGCGTGCTATAACACCCAATTATAAATAACGCAACAACCAACACAAAACGTTGTGCTTTAAAACTTTCGGTTAATTTTCTAATTTTCATGTGTGGATATTACTGATTATAAAATTAACATATAAAAACTAAAAATGTTGTAAGCCAAATAGTAATATTAAAATTATAAAGCATTTTTATGATTTTTTGGATTAAGTCACTTAAAGGCATTTAACAGATATTCACAACTTTTTACTCAATTAACGGGACTTTTGAGCTATCTTTAAATATAATGAAATTTTTATTTATCATACTTTTTACCCTCAGCACTTTTTTGTCAAAAAGTATGAACCCTCCCATTCATCCTAAAGATAGTATTCAAATAGACAGTCTTTTGACATTTTGCAAAAAACATCTTGGTACAAATTATAAATACGCTAGCTGTACTCCAAATAGTGGATTTGACTGTTCTGGATTTGTATATTACGTTTTTAACCATTTTAAGATAAATGTACCCCGTTCATCCTCCGATTTTATAACGACTGGTAAAACCATCCCTCCCGATTCGTGTATTGCTGGCGATGTCATTGTATTTACTGGCACTAATGCAAAAAATAGAAATGCAGGACATGTTGGCATTGTGATTTCAAATTTTGGAGAAGAATTGCAATTTATTCATAGCTCATCCAACAAAAAACATTCAGGAGTCAAAATATCATCTTATAAAGAATCTCCTTACTATGAGAAACGTTTTTTGAAGATTGTTCGAGTAACAAAAATTTACAAATAATTAGAGTTAGATATATGTTAAAATTATAAACAATAGCCATTTTATTCGTTGTTTTGATAAATCAATTACTATTTTTATGTACTAAAAAATCATCATATAGCCTTATGAAATTCAAATTTCTTTTTATACTTACTGTACTATCTCAACTCGTTTATTCTCAAATTAATATTGAATTAAAAGAGGATGAAACTAAAAATTGGCCTCTTATTGAACGTCAAAAATTAAACAGTGCCGATAAGTACTTTAGCAATCAAGAATATCTTTTTGCGAGACCTATTTATGATAGTTTATACAAAAAACATAAATCAAATATTTATATCGGATATCTCCTTGGCTCTTGCAGCATTTTTGACCCGCGTTTTCAAACAAATTCCGAATCTTTAATCAAAGCGGCCTCATCCATTAAATCAAAATTATTAGACTATGATTACTATTTAGGAAGAGCTTACTTAGTGAACGACAAATTTACCGAAGCCATTGCTCAATTTGAAGCATACAAATTAAATCCTTTGGATAAAGATATAAAAGCAGAAGTTGATCATCAAATATATATTTGCAAAAGTGCCATCTCCCTAGATAAAAAAGGAGTAGTGGCCAAAATAAAAAATATCGGAGCGCCAATTAACACATCAGGGTCCGAATATACTCCTGTATTTCCCTCCAATGAAAGTTTTATGGTATATACTTATCGTGGAGAAAAATCGATGGGGGGAAAACAAATACTACCAAACAAAGTAGATGAAAAAAATGGGGTGTATTTTGAAGATATTATGATTTCATATAAAAATGAAAGAAATAACTGGGGCGAACCAATACCGATTAATAATATCAATACAAACGGACATGATGCTGTAGTGCACATTTCGCATGATGGTCAAAAATTATTTATTTATAGAAACGTTGGTGTTGGAAGTGGTGATATTTTTATGAGTAAGCTGGATGGTGCTAACTGGTCTGTTCCTGAAAAAATAAAAGGTATCAATTCAAATTTTTGGGAAGGAAGTGCCTGCTTATTTCCCGACGAAAAAACAATTTGTTTTTCATCTGAGCGCCAAGGCGGTGTTGGAGGAAGAGATTTGTATTACGCAAAACTTCAACCAGATGGTACTTGGGGAGATGTGAAAAATTTCGGTCCTGAAATTAATACAAAATTTGATGAAGACGCTCCTTTCATTCACTCTGACGGAAAAACTTTATTCTTCTCGTCAAATGGTCATAACACCATTGGTGGCTACGATATTTTTAGAAGTGAATTAAAAAATGGTTCTTGGACAACACCATACAATGTAGGTAAGCCTGTAAATACTTCCCAAGATGATAAATTTTATATTGTTTCATCTGACGGACAACGTGGTTACTACTCTTCTGAAAAGAAAGATGGATTTGGACAACAAGATATTTATACAGTTGAACCAGGTATGTTTGGCAAACCAACGGCTTTAGTTTTAGTGACTGGTAAAGTAACCTTTGATAATGCGCATGTGAAAGCTGATATTTTAGTGCGGTCCAAAATAAACCGTAAAGATTATTCTGGAACATTTAATTCTAATTCGGTGAATGGTGCCTATTTAGTTAATTTGCCTTCTGGTAACGAATATGAAATTATATATAAATATCAAGGGGTAACACTTACAAAAGATATTTCAACTGCTAAAATTGATTCGTTTGCAAGACTTGAGATTGACGCTGAATTATTTTCTGATGAATACCAAAAACTGAATTTTGCAAAAGTAGATTCATCTGCTTTTAAATCTGAAAATATATCTGATTTAAGTTTAACCAATGAGCAATTTTTAGCAAAGTATGGTAATTCAGAAATTGATAGTTTATTTTACACCGTTCAAATAGGTGCTTATAAAATTTATGAGAACTTTAATTATTCTAAATTAATTGGACTACCTAAAGCACTTAGAAAAACGTTCTCAGATAACATTACCAGATTTACCATTGGATCATTTAAAACATTAAATGAAACAAATGCCGTGCTCGAAAAAGCTAAAAAAAATGGCATTAAAGATGCTTTCATATTAGCGATTTACAAAGGCGAACGCTATTACTTTAAAGAACTTTTGAATCAAGGTATTTTGAAATAATTTTTATAAAGAATTATTTTTTAAGCCCACTATTAGCAATTAATAGTGGGCTTTTCATTACTCGTTCAATTGCAATATATTTTCATATAACAACAACTCAATTTTCTCTAATGAATTATAGAGCTGTTCAAACGAATCAATTACAAAATAGGTTTCCTGAAAGACATCCGTTCGATAATCTGTTTCAAAAATAGTTTGAATATCAAAAGGTAATTGCTTAGCCTTTTTACTCAAACAATGTTCTGTTTCTCCTTTAGAAGAAATAATTCCTGCTCCGTAAATTTTAAGTTGCCCATCTTCTTCAATTAAACCAAACTCAATGGTAAACCAGTATAAACGACCTAATAATTTGATAGCATTTGGATTATCAATATTTCTTAAAGCAATATCACTTATGCCTTTAAAAAAGTCAACATAGGCTTGGTTGCAGAGCAAAGGCACATGACCAAATACGTCATGAAACATATCTGGCTCTTCCAAATAATCTAATTGTTCCATGGTTCGCAACCAGCAAGTTGTTGTAAACTTTTTCTGTGACAAAAACTCAAAAAACTCTTTTTGTTCGCTAATATTTGGAACTACTTCTAAACTCCAAGAAGTTGTGCTTTGTAAAACTGCATTTACTTCTTCAAAGTCGGGGATTTTATCTTGCGTGAAATTAATGACACTTAATGCTGTTAAATATTCAACCGATACATTTGGCTTTAACAGTTCTAATTGCCTATTAAATAAGGTTTTCCATACTTCAAAATCTTGTTTTGTGTAGTTACTGTAAATTTGTTGTGTTGGTCTTGTTGTTTTCATATTTATCTGTTTTTGATTGTTACTATTAAAAAAAAAGGCATAAAAAAACCCGTTCCTACTGGAACGGGTTACAAATTATTATTCTGAGTTTCTTTAGCTAACTATGAACAATACATTACCATTCCAATGGGATTCATTAGATAATAGTAATAATAAGTAGTGTTCATTTTATTCATGGGTCAAATATAGAAATAAATTATCTACAACCTGCTTCTCTATAATCTTTTTTAGCATTAGGGTTATCTAACACTTGAAACGACATATATGGATCTCCAAATAATTTACAGTAGCGTTCAGGATTCTTTTCTTTTGCTTTGTGCAAAGCATCGCTAAACACACGGCTATAAAATTTCTCAGGCAAATGAGATGCAATTGAAATATAACTGAATAATAAATCTTCACTCACATTTTCTACTTTTAAAAACGGCTCTAATACAGTTGAAGAGAATTTATAATCTTTTCCTCTTGTAAATACATAAGCCAATTTTAAAGCATTTTGCCAACTTGCCTCTTTAAAATTATAAAAACCTTTAATTTTATTAATGCATGCTTCTATTTGTGCATCAGCGCCATCAGTAGTATCCAAAGACTCTATAATTTTAAATTGCCACTCAATATTTAAACCATCCACCAATTTTTTACTGATTTTTGCTTTATAAAGTGCGTCAATTTCTTGTTGCATTTTTGCTTGTTGCTCTTTCGTTCCAGTAGTTGAATCAATTTTTATCGAGCAAAAAATACGATTAAATCTCACCACATCACTAGCTGGATCAATTTTTTCTAAGCGCTTAAATTCTGCATAGTCATCTTCATCCACAATACTGCTATTAGCCAAGTAATTGTAATACGCTTTATTATTTAATAAATTAATGAACTGTGGATTTTCAGGAATTTTAAAACTATCCAACACATCTTCTGTATATTTTTTAGCTATTTTTTGAGTAGAAGCATACTCCATAATTTTATACGCTTGGCTCATTTTGTTTGCCTTAATTGCTCTGTTAAATGACACGGTTGTAAACTTCTGTTCTTTATCTCCAGAGATATCATAAGTAACATCCATTACCATTTGAGCAAAACGTTGCTTCGCTAAAACAGGCTCTAATTCATTTAATAAAGCTCCATCGTTATTAATTTTTTTAATCGCTTTTTCTTTACCCAATTTTACTAAGTCGGCATACTTACCATCTTCCATTTCTAACTCAAATAAAGCCCAAGAATCTTTAGTTTCGATATTAGGTGTGATTTTATTTTTTTGCATGCTTTGTAACACATTGGTTACACTCTCTGCACGCTTACGCTGCAATTTAGCATTTGCATTAGCATCTCCTTCAATAGATGAGTAAGCATAAATATATAAACCATCAATCATAAAATCAGGTTCATTTAATGCCTTAATAAAAGGAGCAATATCTTCAGGCTTAAATTCTGATTTGTTTTTTTCGAAAGGAATTGTAAAATTTAAAATGGAACTTTCGGATTTTGGTTCAAATGCAGGCTTTAATCCAACTGTAGAATCGGCAGGAATAATACCAACAGGCGTACTACTTTCTTGATCTCCTTTTTCCAAATAACTACGCGTAACTGTTTTACAAACGTGTCCATCTTGCACTACAATTAAGTTTAATTCATAAGGACCAGTAATTTTTGGGTTAAACTTACCCATCTCAATTTTTAATTTATTAATCTTAACTTTTTTCTTCGCTTTAGGATCTGGCTTAATTAAATTTTTAGCAAACACCTGATCTTTAGCAATCACCTTACCCATAATACCTTTATTTTGGTAATTGTTATCGACTATATTATAATCTGCTTTTTCATATTGTGATCTTTGAACCACATCTACTGCTAAACCATCTTTTGTTTTCTTTAATAAACGCTTTAAATCTTTTAGGTTGGCGTACTCCAAATAAATTTTTCCGTTTTCAACCTTTAAACCTTTTTGTAAAACATCGTAGTTTTTCCATTTCTCACAAGATTTACAAGATTTGGCATCTGGAGTTAATAATTTTTTAGACTTTGTATTAAAAGGTACGGCTAATTCTTTTTTCATTTTAGCACCTGTATTAAAACTGTCGTAACCACCAAACACTGCGGTTGCAACTATTTTTTTACCATCTTTCTGCATCACACATTTTATCCCGATGAGCATGTATTGAGGCTTCAATAAAATCTCTTTGTCTTTTTTGTTATTTTCCCAACGCGTCCAAATTACTTTAGCAACTTCGGCTGTTTTATAATTATCTCGTCCTTTACTTACTGGAGATAGCATGGTTACTTCCTCACCTTTTTGGGTACCACCCGCTTTTACTAAATTCTTTTTCACTTTTTCAGGATCCACTTTAGCAACACCTGCTTTAGCAAACTTATTACAGTCAATAGCCGCTGCATCAATTAATACTTGATTAACTTCAAAAGTATCTAGGCCATTTTTAAGTCGGAATTTGTTTAATTCTCTAACTAAAATGGTAGGCAAATCGTCAATATTAAAATTTTCCTGGGCTTGCGCTACAGTTATAGAAAATAGAATAACAAAAGAAAATAGTAGTCTTCTCATAGTGGTATGTTTAGTGTTTTAACAAATATTGTAAAAAGCTTTAACAAGTGCATTTAAGAGTATTCACAAACTATTAACAAATGGCAATTTCTTCGAAAATTCTACCAATTTAAACATCTCAATCACTATATTCGTAACTGATTATTGTACTAATAAGATGAAGAAAATATTAATTGCCAACCGAGGAGAAATTGCTTTACGTGTGATGCGTAGTGCTAAAGAAATGGGTATTAAAACCGTTGCTATTTATAGCGAAGCCGATAGAAATGCGCCATTTGTAAATTATGCAGATGAAGCCGTATGCGTTGGTCCGCCACCTAGCGCTCAATCTTATTTACAAGGTGATAAAATTATTGCTATTTGTAAAGAGTTAGGAGTAGATGGTATTCATCCAGGATATGGTTTTTTATCTGAGAATGCTGATTTTGTGCGAAAAGTACAAAAAGCAGGAATTACCTTCATAGGACCAAGCGCTGATGCCATGGACATGATGGGCGATAAATTAAGCGCTAAAGCTACCGCTAAAAAATATAAAGTACCAATGATTCCAGGATCAGAAGGTGCTATCAGCGATTTAGCAGAAGCTACCAAATTAGCTAAGGAAATTGGATTTCCTTTATTAATTAAAGCATCTGCTGGTGGTGGCGGAAAAGGAATGCGTTTAGTAGAGAAAGAAAGTGAAGTGGAAGAGCAAATGAAAATGGCGATAAGTGAAGCTATTTCTGCTTTTGGAAACGGAGCTGTGTTTATCGAAAAATATGCTTCTGGCCCACGACATATTGAAATACAATTGTTAGCTGATAATCACGGCAACTGTGTTTACTTATTTGAACGAGAATGTAGTATTCAACGTCGCCATCAAAAAGTTATTGAGGAAGCCCCTTCAGCGGTATTGACTCCAGAATTAAGAAAAGCCATGGGTGAATGTGCTGTAAACGTTGCCAAAGCATGTAATTACAGTGGTGCTGGAACAGTTGAGTTTTTGGTAGATGATCAATTAAATTTCTATTTCTTAGAAATGAATACGCGTTTACAAGTGGAACATCCTGTTTCAGAAATGATTACTGGATTAGACTTAGTAAAAGAACAAATTAAAGTAGCGCGTGGCGAAAAATTATCTTTTACTCAAGAAGATTTAAAAATAAACGGACATGCCATTGAAGTGCGAGTATGCGCCGAAGACCCAACTAATAATTTTTTACCAGATATTGGAACTTTAAAAACATACCGTGTACCTACTGGTCCTGGCGTACGTGTAGATGATTCGTTTACTGAAGGAATGGATATTCCTATTTATTATGATCCAATGATTGCTAAATTAATTGTTCATGGTAAAGATAGAACAGAAGCGATTGAGAAAATGTTACGCGCTATTCAAGATTACCAAATTACAGGTGTAGAAACAACCTTACCTTTTTGTGCCTTTGTATTAAAGCACGAAGCTTTTGTAAGTGGCAAATTTGATACAGGTTTTATTCCTAAATATTTTAAACCTGAAATGTTAAATAAATCTAATTCAAACGAAGAAGAGGTAGCCTCTATTTTTGGAGCGTTTATGGCATCTAATTTGAATAGCAAAGCACAAGAGCAAAGTAACAGTTCCGGTCCAAAATCTAAATGGCGATTAAATCGCGTTTAATTTTAAAGGTAACCGAAGGGTTACCTTTTTCGTTTAAGGGATTAACAGAATATGAATCAACTCATCACATCTAAATTTAAACTAACAATCCTATTTAGTTGTTTGTTGTTTCAATTTTATGCTCAAACTGGTGATGATGTGATTGTACCAACAGATAAACCTAAAGTAGTTTATAAAGTTTGGGCCGAAGTAATTAATGGAGATACCGTTCCTAGTATTCGTTTAAACGACATTTGGATATACGCCGATTATCCCTACAAAAACAAAAAACAATATGAGGCATGGAACCGAACAAAGTATAATGTGAAAAAGGTTTATCCGTATGCAATTTTGGCGGCAGCAAAATTAAAAGAGTACAATCGTATTTTGGAAAAAATGCCAAACGAAGCTACTCGAAAAGCTTATATGAAAACAGTAGAGAAAGAATTAAAAGCTGAATTTGAAGAACCTCTAAAAGATTTAAGCATGACTCAAGGTCGTATATTATTAAAACTCATCGACCGAGAAACAGGCAATACAAGCTACGAATTAGTGAAAGATTTAAGAGGCGGTTTTCAAGCATTTATGTGGCAAAGTGTAGCACGTATATTTGGCAGCAACATGAAATCAGAATACGACCCAAATGGGGAAGATATTATGATTGAACGTGCAATAAAATTAGTAGAAGCTGGGCAGTTTTAAGTTTTAAAATAGTACTTTTAATCTCATTATTTATAGTCTTAAATTATGAGCCTAAATCATATCTTCATTTCATTATTTTTAGTTAGTATTTCATTACATTCTTATTCTCAAAATAAGGATAGTATTGCTTTACGCAAACACTTTGACTATTATTTGACTCAAAGTAATTGTTATAAAAACTTAGAATTCCTTTCCACTAAAATAGAAAGTCGCTTGAGCGGTTCGCCTGGAGCAGCCAAGGCAGTAACGTGGGCAAAAAAAGCGATGTATGAAGCTGGTGCAGATACTGTTTATTTGCAACCTTGCATGGTACCTCATTGGGTAAGAGGTGAAAAAGAAACTTGTACATCCATCAATTCAAAAACAAAAAAACAAACTAACTATAACATTTGTGCATTAGGTAATTCGGTTGGTACAAGCAAAACAGGATTAAATGCACCAGTCATTATCGTTAATAGTTATGCTCAACTCGATTCTTTGGGAGAGAAAAATATCAAAGGTAAAATCGTATTTTATAATGTATACTTTGACCATAAACATTTAAGCACTGGCACTTGTTATGGAGAAACTGTTACTTACCGCTATTCGGGCCCTAGTAAAGCGGCTAAGTATGGCGCTGTTGCAACCATCGTTCGCAGTATGAGTTCTATTAACAATGATTTTCCCCACACGGGAGTAATGGGCTACGATACAGTTTTGGCAAAAAACAGAATACCTGCTTGTGCTATTAGCTTCAGCGGTGCTGATAAATTACTAGAAGAATTAAAAGCTAATCCCGCTTTGACTCTTCAATTAAAAATGAATTGCCAAATGCTAGCAAAAGAATTATCATATAATGTAGTTGGAGAAATTAAAGGCTCTGAAAAACCAAATGAAATTATTATGGCAGGCGGCCATTTAGATGCTTGGGATAACGGACAAGGTGCGCATGACGATGGCGCTGGTGTGGTGCAAGCTATGGAAGTTTTAGCGATGTATAAAAAACAAAACATTAAACCAAAACATACCATACGTGCGGTTGCATTTATGAATGAAGAAAACGGTGGCGCTGGTGGCAAAGCCTATTTTGAAGACACCAAAAAAAATAATTTAAAACACATTGCTGCTTTAGAAAGCGATGCTGGTGGGTTTTCGCCAAGAGGTATTGCTATTGATACAACCATGGGGGCTTATAAAAAAGTACTAAGCTGGAAATCCTTATTAGATCCATATTTTGTTCAATACATTAAAATTGGAGGTCACGGGGCTGACATTGGCTATTTAGCAGATATAGGAGTTCCTTTAATGGGCTTTGAACCTGATGGACAAAAATATTTTGATTATCACCATACAGCAGATGACACCTTTGATAAAATAAATAAACGCGAATTAGAATTAAGTGCTGGAGTAATAGGTTCCTTAATTTATTTAATAGACACTAAAGGCTGGTAATGAAAATCCCTCAAAAAATACTTAACACATCTGTTCTTGTTTTCGTTATTGCGTTTACGGTACTTTGCGCATTTCAAATTAAAAAATTAAAATTCAATTACGATTTCGAAGCTTTCTTTCCCAACGAAGATGATGAGCTCAGTGTTTACGAAACGCATCGCAATCGCTTTGAATGGGATAATGAATTTGTATTATTGGGAATAGAAAATAAAAAAGGAATCTTTCAGAAAGATTTTTTAGAAAAAATAGAGAAACTATCCAACGAGTTAAAAGATATTCCACATACGGATAGAATTATTTCTCCCACTACCATCAAGAATATTTCGTTAAGTGGTTTAGCTCCAGTTCAAAAAAGATTATTACACATAGATGATCCATCTTTATATAAAGATGACAGTATTGCCATTTATAGCACACCCGAACTAATTGGTTCTTTCTTTCCTAAAGATGCCAAGTCTATTTCTATTTTTATTAAAACAAAAGATAATCTCAGTAAAGTTAAAAGCGATAGTTTAGCTCGCAATATTGAAAAAGCTTTTAATAAATATCATTTCGATGAAGTTCATTTCGTGGGACGGATTGTTGCACAAGATGTGTATTTGAAAAATTTAGAAAAAGAATTTGTGTATTTCTTAGCCATTTCTTTTGTTTTGGTAATCTTATTTTTATGGGTTTCTTTTAGATCACTATACGGCATCGTTGTTCCTATGACAATCGTAATTATTTCGATATTCTGGACTTTAGGCATTATGGCCATGATGCACCAATCCTTAGACATCATGACTTGTATGTTGCCTACCATGATATTTATAGCAGGGATGAGCGACGTCGTCCATTTCTTCTCAAAATATTTTGAAGAGATAGCTAAAGGCACTGAAAAACAAAAAATTTATCCATTAATTTTAAAAGAAGTTGGTTTCCCAACTTTCTTGACCTTAATAACAACGGTTGTAGGATTTTTATCTCTTTTGTTTTCGAGCATACAACCTATTAAGTACTTTGGTTTGTACACTTCAGTGGGTATAATAATCGCCTTTTGTTTAAGTTACACGCTCTTACCTGCCCTACTTTACTTTTTCACTCCAAAAAAATTAGTAGCTGTTCACGACCATGATAATAAAACCTACAATGTGATGCGCAAAATATTGTTTTGGATTTTTAGAAATCAAAAAACAATTATCATTACTACTTGTGTTTTATTAGTTCTTTCGGCAGTAGGCGTTTACAAAATAAAAGTAAATAATATTTTATTGGAAGATTTATCAGATGGTGTGAAAATCAAACAAGATTTTATGTTTTTCGACAAACACTATAGCGGTGTTCGTCCTTTAGAACTCGCCATCACCATTAAAAATAAAGACAAAACGGTTTGGGATTACGATGTCATGAAGCAACTCAATGAGGTTGATGATTATTTAAAGAAAGAATATCATGCTGGTTTTATGTATTCGCCAGCAATGCTAACAAAAAACATATACAAAGCGCTAAATGATGAGACATCTGGTGAAGGAAAATTCCCCACTGTAGAAGAATATGAAGACGTCAAAAAACAATTAACCGACAATAAGAAGAATAAAGACTTAAAACGAATCATTACCGTTGATGGAAAATTTGCGCGTATTAGTGGGAAAATAAATGATATCGGAAGCTTAATTGTAAATGAACAAAACAAGCATTTTGAAGAATTTATCAAAACTCACATCAATTCAAATGATATAGAGATTAAAATTACAGGAGCCGCTCACTTAGTGGACAGAAATAATGAGTATATGGTAACGAATATGGCTCAAGGTTTTTTATTCTCTATTATTGTAATAATCATATTAACCTACTTCTTACATAAGAGTTGGCGAATGGTATTAGTATTTATTTTACCGAACTTGATTCCCTTAATAATTATTGCAGGAATTATGGGATTTGCTGGCATCGAATTAAAAGCGGCAACCTCTTTAGTATTTAGTATTGCTTTTGGGGTGGCTACAGATGACACCATTCACTTTATTTCACGATTAAAAATAGAATTAGGTTATGGTAAATCATTAATTTACGCTTTTAAGCGCACCTATTTCGAAACAGGAAAACCGATTCTCTTAACTACATTTATTTTAATGGGTGGTTTTGTGAGTTTAATGGTGAGTGATTTTCAAAGTACATTTTATTTTGGTTTCTTAATTTGCATTACCATTACTGTGGCCGTAATAGCAGATATTTTTTTATTACCTGTATTGTTATTTTGGATTTTAGGAAAAGGAAAAAATAATTTCATCATGCAAATTACATTAAGGCCTTGGCAAATAGATGATTTAGAAACATTGGTAAGCATTGCTAATAATGCTAACATTGCAAAATACATGGCTGATGTGTTTCCGCATCCTTATACTCAGGAAAAAGGAACATCATTTATAGAATTTGCTACAACTAATACTACAGCAACAATTTTTGCCATTACTATTGATAACAAGCCCGTGGGAAGTGTTGGCTTACATTTACAAACAGATATTTTAAGAAAGAATGCAGAAATCGGTTATTGGTTAGCTGAAGAATATTGGGGAAAAGGAATTGTGACTGATGCTATCCATCAAGTAGTAAAATATGGATTTGAAAATTTAGATATTGTAAGAATTTTCGCTAGAATTTACGGGACAAATATTCCATCGCAAAAAGTAATGGAAAAATGTGGTTTTAAATTAGAAGGAAAATACGATAAAACAATATTTAAAAATGGTGAGTTTTTGGATGAATTGATTTACGCTATTAGAAAACAATAACAAATAGCACACAGATAACGCAGATAGTTATGATTTAATAGGATAAATAAATATCAATAAACATTGATTATCAAAATTAAAAAAATCATAAGTAACCATAAAAAATCAGCGATATCAGCGTTCTATAAATAAATAAAAGCACATGATAAAAAAAATTGGTTTAATAACATCAGGTGGCGATTCCCCAGGAATGAACGCTTGTATTAGAGCGGTAGTTAGAACGGCTCGTGCCGAACAAATTGATGTGGTAGGTTTCTATAGAGGCTACGAAGGTTTGATTGATGATGATTATATCAACTTAACAAAAAGTAAAGTATCAAATATTATTCATCGTGGTGGTACTGTTTTAAAAACCGCTCGCAGTAAACGCTTCATGACTCAAGAAGGCATGCAAATGGCGGTGCAAACTTTACAAAAACATCAACTAGATGGATTCGTTATTATTGGTGGTGACGGAAGTTTTAAGGGGGCATTGGAATTAAGTAAACATCATAACATTAAAACGGTTGGTTGCCCTGGAACTATTGATAATGATTTAGTAGGGACAGATTATACAATTGGATATGATACAGCCATCAATACGGTTGTTGATGCAGTAGATAAAATTAGAGATACAGCTGAAAGTCACGATCGTATTTTTGTAGTAGAAGTGATGGGTCGCGACGCTGGTTTAATTGCACTAAGAAGTGCGATTGCCTGCGGTGCAGAAGCCATTTTAATTCCTGAACGAAAAAATGATTTAAAATTTTTATTAGAAAAGAAAAAAACGTGGCGCCAAACTAAAAAAAGCCGAATTATTATTGTTGCCGAAGGCGATGAAAATGGAGGAGCTATTGGCATTGGGAATTTATTAAAATTGGAGTGGCCAGAGTTTGATATTCGCATTTCTATTTTAGGACATATACAGCGCGGAGGTAATCCAACTTGTATGGAACGTGTTAATGCCAGCCTTATGGGTTACTACGCTGTAAAAGCATTACAAGATGGAAGAAGTAACGAAATGATTGGAATAGTTAATAAACAAGTATGTTATACGCCATTTAAAGACGCGGTTAAACACATTGAAGAACTAAATCCAGAAATGTTAAAAATCTTAGATATTTTATCTGCATAAAAAAACATCAAATGCGTCACTATATTATTTGCTATATTTTAGTTTATCTATTCACGAGTAACAATTTGTTTTCTCAAAGAGATAAATCTGAAACAGATCCATTGTTTACAGCTGCCTTTCAAAAATTTGAGGAGAAAGATTATGCTGCAGCTTATATAAACTATACAGCCTATCTTGCGAAAAAACCAACAGATGCACCCGCAACTTATAATAGAGGATTATGCGCTTATGAATTAAAAGACTATAAAGACGGCATTGTAAACTTTACTAAGAGTATTAATTTAGGAAGAGTAACCGCTGATGCTTTTTACGGAAGAGCATTGTGTAACTATCAATTAAAAAATTACGAATTAGCTATTGCTGATTTTGATACTGCTATATCCGCAAAATCAAACTATGTAGAAGCATTAACATTTAAAGCCGCAAGCTTAAATGAATTAAAAAAATACACAGAAGCTCTTGACGCATTAAATAAGGCTGTCAGCTTTAATTTAAATTATCAATATTCATATTATTATAGAGCTATTACCAAATATTATCTTAAAGATTATGAAGGTGGAATTGAAGATTGCAATAAATCACTTGCTATAAAACCTTATTACGAAACGTATTTTTGGAGAGGGTTGCACTACCTCAATCTAAAAAAATATAAAGAATGCATAGCAGATTATGACACGGTAATAAAGCACGAACCAAAATATGCCAAAGCTTACTATAACAGAGGAATCGCTTATTATGATTTAAAAAATTACGAAGAATCATTATCAGACAATAATAAATCTATAGAAATAGATCCTACAAAACCTGAATCTTACTATAACAGAGCGCTCACAAAATATGAAACAGGAAAACATAAGGAAGCCGAACCTGACTTTAATGCGGCTATAGATTTAAAATTAAACGATGCAAAACATTATTTATGGAGAGGAATCAATTATTACTATCTAAAAAAATATTCTTTAGCAATTGCAGACCTTAATATTGTTATTCAGAAAGATACAAAAATTGAACTTGCTTATTATTATAGAGCTTTATTAAGATACTTTGAACTAGATGACAAAGGCGTAATTGAAGATTGTAATAAAGCATTAGAGCTTAAAAAAAATGCAAGCACTTACTATCAAAGAGGAATTAGTAAATACAACCTTAAAGATTACCAAGGTGCTTTAGATGATTTTAACGAATCTTTAAAAATAAATCCCGAATACAAATTAGCAATTTTAGAAAGAGGTGTTACTTCATATCAGCTAGAAAAAGACAATGCCGCACTTACTGACCTTAATAAATATATTGAACTTGATCCCAATTCATCCAGAGCATTTTATTATAGAGGAAAACTTAAAAAATATATGAACGACCTAACTGGCTCTTGTACCGATTTAAAGAAAGCCCAAGCTCTAGGAGACATTTATGCCAAAGAAGAACTAGTGAAGAATGGCTGCAAGTAAACGTTACCAAAAGCGAAAAATCATAAACAACTGAAATACAGGATAATAGTTTTTGCCAATTTTGTACCTTTTCTGTAGAAATTGCGTTATACAGTATAACAAATACAGAAACGTATGGTACGCAATTTCATTTTCATTCTTCTACTTCCAATTCAATTGTTTTGTAAAAGTAATCCAGATTCTTTGCTAACAGTTGATTTGCAACATAAAAATTTAACCAAGCTCCCAACAAACATCGAATACTACAATATAGAATGTTTGCATTTAGGCTATAACTCTATAAAAATAATTCCTGACGAATTAAAAAACGCAAAATATTTAAGAGATTTAAGTATCAATTTTAATCCAATACTTGATTTAGAATCAAGTATTACAATCATCAAAAACTTAAAATTAAAATCTTTATCAATAAATAATTCTAATTTGCTGTATTTACCTTTAGAAATTGGGGAAATGAAGACGTTAACTGACTTATCTATTGCCAATAATTATATAAAAGAAATACCAGCATATATCTTTGTACACACAAATTTCAAGTCATTAAACGTTTCAGGTAATTTAATTTCACAACTTCCAAAAGAGATAAAAACTCAAACCGGTTTAACTGACTTAAACTTAAGTTATAACCCATGTATTAATAAAGAATCAACCTATCAAAATTTAAAGAATATATCAGAACTAAAACAACTTGAAGTAAAAGGAGCTGAAGAATTACCAAAAAATATATGGCAAATAAATTCACTAGAAAAAATAGATATTAGTGAAGGAATATTTTCATCAATAGTATTACCTATAATAAAAGAAACATCAAACATAGTGCATTTAAACGCGAACGACTGCAATAACTTAGATTTTTCAACTTTGCTTCCTATTTTATCCGTGCCAACATTACAAGAAATACAATTAGGAGGTGATAAATTCAACGGCTTTCAAAATATAAATCTATCAAATAATATCTCTAAAATTACATTACACGGCAATACGCTTAATAATTTCAAAATAGCGAATTCGTTGCCATTATTAAAAGAACTTTCCTTACGATTCAATTCAATTACCTGTCAAACAGAGCTAATAAATTCTATTTCAAAATTAACAAATCTCAAAACGCTAAATTTAAGTAATTGCAATTTAACTAATCTGCCATCTCAAATAAGTAACTTAAAAAACATTGAGTATCTAAATCTATCTGGCAACAAAATAATAGCTTTCAATGAATTATATTCTTTAAAGCAACTATTGACGTTAGATGTTAGTTTTTGTGATCTAACATCTAGTCAAATAGAAAAACTAAAAAAACAATTACCAAATACAAATATAATATGCAGTCAGAGTTATGAAAAACTTCCGCTATCGAACGCTGTTGTGAAATCAGAAAAATTTGTAATATCTCCATTAGAAGAACAAATCATTACAACGAATAATGGCACAACTATATTTATACCAAAAAACAGCTTAATTTATGATAATGAAAAACCAGTGAAAGAGCCTGTTACCATTAATTATACGCCATACTATAGTTTAGCAGACATTGCTACCTCTGGAATAAATATGAATTACAAAACTTCAGAAGAAGAAGCTCCATTCTCGTCGGCGGGTATGTTTAATATAAGTGCTCGAGTTGGCGAAAAAAATATTCAATTAAAAAAGGGAGCTGAAATAAAATTGGCATTTAAAAGTAATGATGCTGAGAGATCTTACAACTACTATGCTTATGATACAATAAATCGTTCTTGGAAAGAATTGGGAAAAGATACTATTACTAAAATAAGAGTAAATAAGCCAATTGATTCTACTGTGACAAAAAATGACTCTATCATATCCAATACTTCAAATACGTCTATGCCTCAACCACCTTTATTTTATGCCAATCATGATATTACAATTCATTGGGATGTAGATAAAAAAGACAAATACACTGGCGAGTTTAAAATATACTCCAGTCTTCCTACTCCTAAAGAAAAAAATGATACAAGTACTTATCAAACATATTTCACAGAGGTAAAAGCACTTTCAAAAATAACGTGGAAGTTAGATGAGGAAAAATCAGCTAGTAAAATAAAAGACTTTTTAAAAAACAATAAATTATTTAACAATAATGTTACTACAAAAAGACTTTTGGTAGTTATAAATGGACGAAATAAAAATCATAATTCAAAAACAAAACCGGAAAAAATAATTGATTTTGATCTAATAGCCGATAAAGAACATGATAGTTTCTTGTTTAGATTTTATGACGAGCTTGATACCGTTTCGTTCTATGCGTATCCTCTTATTCAAAACAAAAATATTGATCGCACACAAAAATTCATTAAAAAAATGTATTTCAGTTACGAGAGTGCATCAAAAGAAAGAAAAACATTATCAAAATATAGAAAAGAAAAATTTAAAGCTGCCTATAAAGGTTATAAAATAAATATGGCAAATGCTAGGCTTTTTATGAATCAAAATGAAATGAAAAACATAACAGATTTATTAAATAGTAGTGTTAATACAAATGCATATAGCGTTACCAGAGTATTACAATTGCAAGGTTTTGGTATATACAACTGCGATAGACCAATTATAGTTGAAAATCCAATTGTCTTCACGCCTCAATTTTATGATGAAAAAGGAAAAAGAATTTCAAGTGCATCGTTTCAGGTAATTGATCCCAAAGAAAATATCGTTGTAAGTTATTATGGAACCAGACCTATAAGAATATCAAAGAATAGTATAATAACATTTATGAATACCCAATACAATACCGAAAAATCTAATGTATATGTAGGCAAGTTAAATACATTTGATTTACCTGCAAGAAGTGGCATGATGAAAATACAACTTTCTCCACTTTCAAATAATATAACATTAGGGGAATTAAGTGGATATATTAACTCAAATAATTAGTTCTGAAAATAATAATAGTCATAGCAGCATTTATCTATTCAATATCATTATCAGCACAAGATTTTGATCCTGTTAATCCTGATTATGACTTACTAAAACAATTAGTGCTTGATAAAATCAATAGCAAGAGGGAAAGAAAAGTCAAAAACACCCTAAAGAATAACGGGGCTCTACAATTAACATCAGATAAATACACCCAAACTTTAAGAGCCACCAAATTTGAATCAAACACTAAAAATAAAACTAGAATCAATAAAAAAGTTAAAAAATCGTGTAAGATTAATGGTTATAAAAATGCATTCATTGATTATCATATCACCTCTATTGCTTGCGTAAATTTTAAGGGTAAAAAGTTCTATTTCGATAAAGAAGACACTGAAACCAACACCCATTTGTTTATAGGAGATAAGCCTTCTAAAAAAGAAAAAGAAGATGAAAAATTTAAAACCAATCCGGTTAAACTATACTCCTATCAGGAATTAGCCGATTTAATTGCCAAACAATTTATAAGCGATGAAGGGAACTTTAAAATACTCAACAATGGCTTTGATAAATTTGGCTTTAGTTTAGCAGTAGAACAACGCACATTATTTAGAACTAAAATTCCAAAAATAAAAGCTATTATTATTGTCGGTGGCAATCGCATTACTTGGTAAACAAATCTTAACTGATTCTATCCAATTCAATATTTAACTCTATAATTGAATTGATAATAAGTTCATTAATTGTTACCATTCTTTGTTGAATATCTATCTCATTAAATGTTTCATTCAATATTTGGAGTTCAATACTAGAAAGCAATTCCCTTAATTCTTCTACACCGAAATATGCTACTGGTGTTTTCATTTTATGTGCTTGTTTACCTAATTCTTCCCAATTTTTAATATCATGATAGCTTTTTAATTCATTATAATATTCAGGCATTAAATCGATAAACATTTTAATCATATCTTTAACATATTCTACATCTCCACTAGCCCTTTCACGTATCATCATTAAATCAATCAATTTGTTACTTTTAGTCCGCACACTGATTCCAGACTCAATATCATTTGAGTCATTAACATCTTCATAGCCACTCCATTTGACAATTTTTTTATAAAAAGTTAATGGAATAAATGGTTTAGAAATATAATCATTCATACCAGCCTCAAAGCACCTTTCCTTTTCGCCAGAAACAGCAGAGGCAGTCATCGCAATAATAGGTGTACTTTTACTTGGTTCAGTTAGTTGATTTCTAATGTATTTAGTTGCCTCAATACCATCCATGCCCGGCATGGATATATCCATTAAAATAATCGTGTACTCATTAGTTTTTAACTTTTCAATAGCAGCAAGAGCATCTTCAGATACATCAGTACTTACTTTCCATTTATTTAATTCAAATAAAGCTACACGTTGATTAATGATATTATCCTCAACCAATAACACTTTTATCTTACTTAAATTTACTCCTTCAGGTATTTTTGTAATTTGGCTCATGGAAGCAGTAGATAAATTGAAGTCAACCTTTTCAAATTGAAGATCAAAAGAAAAACAAGAACCTTTATTAACTTTACTTGTAACTGTAATATGCCCTCCTTGTTTTTCTACCAAAAACTTCGAAATACTTAATCCCAATCCCGTACCTCCATACTTTCGTGTCGTATGCACTTCTGCCTGTGCAAATGACTCAAACACATAATCCAATTTATCATCAGGTATTCCAAGTCCCGTGTCGCTTACTCCAAATTTAACACGAACCTCATTATTAAAATCACTTACTAATTCAGCAGAAATAGTGACGTGCCCTTTATCAGTAAACTTGATAGCATTTCCAGCCAAATTCAATAATATTTGATTCAACCTCACTGTATCACCTAATATAACAGTTGGTATCAAATTATCGATTTTTGTTTCTAATAAAATTTGCTTCACATCAGCTTTGTGCTGCAACATAAATTGTAGAGATTTAAATAATTCTACAATTTGAAATTCTTTTTTTTCAAATACGATTTTCCCTGCTCTTATTTTAGAAATATCTAAAATATCATTCACCACATGTAATAAGTTATTTGACGATTCTTTTATCGCATTTAAATATTCCGTTTGTTCTGTATTTAATGGTGTTTCCAGTAATTGACGAGTCATTCCTAAAATACCGTTCATTGGTGTGCGAATTTCATGACTGGTATTAGCTAAAAACTGCTCTTGAATTTGTAAACTTTGTTCTGCTGTATCCTTTGCCTTTTTTAATTCTTCATTTTTTTGTTCGATCAACAAATTGGTTTTTAATTTAACAGAGTAACGATTATATATCAGTACCGCCAATAACAACAACATAATCATTGAAATAATTAAAAAATTTCGAATCGTTCGTTGTTGACTTAATTTTACTTCTTGCAAAGCTCTATCCTTACTTAACAAACCAATTTCTTTATCTTTTTTTTCAGTCTCATACTTCGTGCTCATTTCTGCAATTAACGAGCTTTTCTCAGAATTATATAAACTGTCATTTAAGTTTACATATAATTGCTGATAATTATAAGCCCCTTCGAAGTTCTTTTGCCTAGCATAAATTTTCGTTAAACGTTGATAAATATTTTTTTCCTCCTCTCGATTCCCTGTTTTTTTTGTCAATTCTAAGGCTTGTTCAAAATGAATCAACGCTTGCGACATATCATTATTGATACTTGCTATATCACCAACAGCTAGATGAGCATAAATAGCTCCTGCACCATCTCCAATGGTTTCGTAAATCTCAAGAGCTTTAAAATAATTAGCATTGGCATCGTAAAATTGTTTTTTATCCTGATAGATTGCACCCATATTTAAATATGAAGTTCCTATCCCTTCTTTATCTCCAATACTTTGGCAAATAGCGAGTGATTTTTCAAAAAACTGTATAGCTTCATCAGTTTTATTTTGCTGCACATACACCATTCCAATATTATTGTATGTAAAACCCAAATCAATTTTATTTTGTAATTGTTCGGCAATTTTTATAGATAAAAAATAATACTTTAATGCTTCAGGGTAATTAGCCTGACTGACATTTATGTTCCCAATATTATTATAGCATTTTGCTAGGCGAGTCTTATTCCCTATTTCTTCAAATATTTTTAAGGCTTTAAAAAAATTCTTTCAAGGCGGCAGCAAAATCACTTTGATTCCAATATACCAAGCCTATATTATTATATGCGATCGCTAAACCTTCCTTATCATTATTTTCCTCATGAATAATGATCGCTTCTTCTAGCATTTGTAAAGCCAAAGAAAAATCTCCTTTTTTCTGATAAGCATAGCCAATGTTGTTATAATCTCTGCCAACTGCTTGCTTATCTTTTAACAATTCATGTATTTGCAACGATCTATTGAAATTAGTTAAAGCAATATCGTAGTCGCCCCTATTTAAATACGCGTCACCTAAATTTATGTAAGATTCAGATAATACTTTTTTAACTTCTGATATTTCTTCGTCATTTTTAATATCAGAAATATAATTTTCTAATAATAATCTGGCCTCGTTACCATATTTTATAACGTCTTTGTATTCGTTCTTATTCTTAAATTCAATACTTAGTTGATTTAGTAATTTAGCTTTAGCAAGTTCGTTTTTTTGAATTTTCAAAATATTTTGAATAGAATCAAAATGATTTGTTTTTTGGGCATTAGCTCTCAACTGTATAAAAACACAGCAGCATAAGAACAACAAACGATATAGATGCTTTATTCGGAAAGTTATTTGGCTCAATTAAATATAGCAATTTTTTAAGAATATTAAGAATTAGACATAAAATTAACTCTTTATCGCCCAACGTAATTTTGCAGAACGAGCTCTAGGATTTGTATAACATTCATCCGCAGATGCACGAATAATATCTGGCGCTACTTCCGAGTAAATACCTGCACGAGATAACGATTGAAAAGACTTCTTCACTCGCCTATCTTCACCCGAATGAAAAGACAAAATAGCTACTCTGGCATTTGGAGCAAGCACATAAGGTAGTTTTTCTAAAAAAGAATCTAATACACCAAACTCATTATTTACTTCTATTCTTAATGCTTGAAAACAACGTTGACAAGATTTTTTAATTTCTTCCTTGCGAGTGGCTTCTGGTAAATATACCAACGCTTCAGTAATCGTTTCTCGTAAATGCGTGGTAGTAGTAATCGCAATACCCTCAGCTATTTTAGCCATAATGGCTAGCGTAATCACTTCGTAATGTGGTTCATCTGAATTTTCATATAATACTTCAGCTAATTTGCGTGGAGCAATTATTTTTAAAAGAGCTGCTGCTGATTTACCTGTTGTAGGATTTAATCTTAAATCCAATGGCCCATCAATCTTAAACGAAAAGCCTCTTTCAGGATTATCAATTTGCATAGAGGATACGCCCAAATCTGCTAATACGAAATCTAAAGGACCAGATTCTAAAGCCACTTTATCAATTTCAGAGAAATTCATTTTTTTGAAAACAATTTCTTTTTCTCCAAAACCTAATGCTAATAAACGAGCTTCTGTTCTTGGTAATTCAAAGGGATCAACGTCCATGGCATATAACATTCCATGAGGCGGCAAACATTTTAAGATCTCTAAACTATGCCCTCCGTAACCGAGCGTAGCATCCAAACCAACTTGTCCGGGGACAACTTTCAAAAACTCCATTATTTCTGTTACACAAATTGAACGGTGCATACCAGCAGGCGTTTTACCTTGCTGCATAATTTTCTCCACGTCCTCCAAATAATTCTCTGGATTTAGTTCCTTGTATTTGTCTTTAAACGTTTTTGGATGCGTGCCATTATACCTTACACGCCTAGGACCTTTTGCTTCATCGCTCATATGTAAAGCTAAGCTTTAATAAATAGGAATGGGGTTACTAATGTAAATAAAAAAGCCAGTCTACTTTCGTAAACAGGCTTTTAATATTTAGAAACCGAAATTATTTAATCGGCTGCATTACTTCTAAAGTAATGTTGATTGTTACGTTTTCACCTAAACCACCTGCACCACCAATACCATATTGTGTACGGTCAATTACGGTTACACCTTCAAATCCACCTACTTTAAATTTACCATATTCTCCCATGTCTTTATCTTCAACTCCCATATAGTTAAATTTAACTTCAGCATCTTTTGCAATTCCTTTAATTGTTAATTTACCTTTAGCAACATAGCTATAAGCCATACCTGTTGTATCTTTTACAATTTCAGAAGCTTCAAAAGTCATTTTAGGAAATTTAGCCGCATCAAAAAAGTCCGGTCCCTTGATATGCTCATCACGATCTGCGCTTTGTGTATTTAAGCTGCTAGCTGCAATTTGAACGAAGATTTTAGTTCCTTCGTTTTGTAAGTTAACCCAACCACTATCAATTAAAGCAGAACCTTTAGTGTTAGTTACAATATGTTTGATACTGAAATCAACTGCAGAGTGAGCGCCATCAATATTGAACATACCAACTAATTCAGCAATGTCTTTTTTGTTAGCATTCATAATGCTATCGCATTGAGCTTTGCTAGTGCAAGTATATTCTTGTCCGTTAATGTTACACTTAATAATTTCTTCAGTTACGCAACATGCTTTCGTTTCATTCATGTTAACGGCGATATATGGCGCAATTACTAAAGACACGATAGACATTAATTTAATTAAGATATTCATTGAAGGTCCTGATGTATCTTTAAATGGATCACCAACTGTATCACCAGTAACTGATGCTTTGTGTGGTTCAGATTTTTTGTAGAACATCTCACCATTAATTAAAACACCTTTCTCAAAAGATTTTTTAGCGTTATCCCAAGCACCACCAGCGTTAGACTGGAAAATACCCATTAACACTCCAGATACAGTAACACCTGCTAATAAACCACCTAATACTTCTGGTCCGAATACGAAACCGACAATCAAAGGTGTAATTAAAGCAATAGCACCTGGCATCATCATTTCGCGGATAGATGCTTTAGTAGAAATAGCTACACATTTTTCGTATTCAGGTTTTGCTTTGTATTCCATAATTCCTGGAATTTCACGGAACTGACGACGAACTTCTTGTACCATGTCCATTGCCGCTTTACCAACCGCTTGAATACATAATGCAGAGAAAATAAATGGAATCATACCACCTACAAATAAACCTGCTAATACTGGTGCTTTATAAATATCAATCGCATCAATTCCAGCAATACCTACGAAAGCAGCAAATAATGCTAATGATGTTAAAGCTGCTGATGCAATTGCAAATCCTTTTCCAGTAGCTGCTGTTGTATTACCAACTGCATCTAAATTATCTGTACGCTCACGAACTTCTGGCGGTAATTGACTCATCTCTGCAATACCACCTGCATTATCAGCAATTGGACCGAATGCATCAATAGCTAATTGCATCGCTGTAGTTGCCATCATACCAGCTGCGGCAATAGCCACACCATATAAACCAGCAAAATAATATGAACCCATAATACCACCAGCTAAAGTTAAGATAGGAATAACTGTTGATTTCATACCTACAGATAACCCACCAATAATGTTAGTAGCGTGTCCTGTAGATGATTGTTGAATAATAGATAATACTGGAGCTTTACCCATTGCTGTGTAATACTCAGTAACAATACTCATAATTGCACCTACAACTGTACCAACTAAAATAGCCATAAATACACCCATTTTAGTGAAGGTAGCATCACGTAAAACGATATCGCCATCAGGTAACATCCACATCACGATAAAATAAGAAGCAACAACCGTTAATGCCATTGATGCCCAGTTACCCATATTTAATGCGTTTTGTACATTTGATTTATCATCTTTAATAGTTACAAACCAAGTACCAACGATAGAGAAAATAATACCTAAACCACAAATTACCATTGGTAATAAAATTGGAGACATTCCACCGAAAGCATCAGTAGATGCATCAATTTCTTGACCTAATACCATTGTTGCTAAAATAGTTGCTACATAAGAACCAAATAAATCGGCACCCATACCAGCAACGTCACCTACGTTATCACCTACGTTATCGGCAATAGTTGCAGGGTTACGAACGTCATCTTCAGGAATACCTGCTTCAACTTTACCTACTAAATCAGCACCAACGTCAGCAGCCTTAGTATAAATACCACCACCAACACGCGCAAATAAAGCAATTGACTCAGCTCCTAAAGAAAAACCAGTTAATACTTCGATAGCCGTTTTTACAGTATTCTCTCCTAAATCTCCGAAGATCCCTAAGAAAGCGATAAATAAACCACCTAAACCTAAAATTGCTAAACCAGCAACACCTAAGCCCATTACTGTACCACCAGTAAATGATACTTTTAAAGCTTGTTTTAAACTTGTACGAGCTGCTTGAGTTGTACGAACGTTAGCTTTAGTAGCTACTTTCATACCAATGTATCCTGCAGTTGCAGAGAACACAGCTCCTATTATAAAAGCAATACAGATAATCCAACTTGAGTGGATTTCTTTACCATTTACTTCATGAATTGTTCCAGAATATGCTAATAAAGCCGCTGCAAATACAACGAAAATACTTAACACTTTCCATTCTGCTTTTAAGAAAGCCATAGCACCATCAGCTATATAACCAGCTAACTCTTGCATGTTTTTATCTCCGGCATCTTGCTTACTAACCCAAGCAGATTTAATTGCCATTACCACTAATCCTAGGACTCCTAATAATGGAATCATGTAAATTACTAAATCGTTCATATGTTTTATTAAAATTAAGGGTGCAAAAATAAGGAATTATCTGAAAGAAAAAAATAATTAATTTATTGATTATCAATTACTTGAAAATTATTTTGTTAAAATAAATACGAATAATGTGTGTAATAATTTAAAACGAAGAATTTTCGCTTAAAACACTTTTTCTAAAGCAATTTTAAACCAAGATGTATATTGGTTTGGATTTAAGAAAATATCATTTTTGATATCAGACATCAACATCCATTTATAATTTTCAACCTCTTCTCTATTAATACTTGGATTTTGATTCGAGGTTCCTAATAACACATAATCTAACTCGTGTTCAGTTAAACCATTTTCAAAGGGCGTTTTATAAATAAAATTTGTTCTAATTTTTAAAACACAACTCATTCCCATTTCTTCAAACAAACGACGATTTGCAGCATCTTTTATAGTTTCGTTTGGACGAGGGTGAGAACAACATGTATTGGTCCACAAACCAGCGCTTGGTATTTTGATAAAGCTCGTTGCTGTAATAATAACTCATCTTTATCATTAAAAATAAACACTGAAAACGCACGGTGTAACAATCCTTCTTGATGTGCCTGCATTTTTTCCATCACGCCAATATCATTATCTTGTTCATCAACTAGTATGACGTACTCATTTACCATAACAGAAAAAGGGAATTACAATAAATTTAAACTATGACGAACGTAGGAACTAGCAAATAATGCCATTTTTTGAGAATTTGGAATTCGAATACGTTCTTCCAAAATACGCTCTGGATGTAGCGATTTTATTTTATTAAATAATTTACGATAATAAATGTATGCTACGTACACTCCAAAGCGAGAATCTTTAGGCAATAACTTAATACCTTCTAACCCTTTATTAAAATCAATTTCAATATCGTCTTCTAAAGCTGCCTTAGTCTGAGGATCTAATTCTTTTAACTCTACATTTGGAAAATACACGCGCCCCATTCCTAAATAATCAGCATGTAAATCACGTAAGAAATTAATTTTTTGGAAAGCCGAACCTAAAGCCATCGCATAAGGCGTTAAGTCATCATACATCTTTTGATTACCTTTTACAAACACGCGTAAACACATTAAACCAACTACTTCTGCACTTCCTAAAATATAATCTTTATAAGCTTCCTCAGAATACGCTTTCTTCTCCAAATCCATCTCCATACTTTTTAAAAAGGTCTCAATAAGATGTAAGTCAATTTTATAGTCGTTGACTACTTTTTGAAAAGAATTTAACACGGGATTTAAGCTAATGCCTCTTTCGATAGCGCGATATGTTTCAACCTTAAACTCATCTAGCAGTTCCTTTTTATTAAAGTCGTGAAATGTATCTACAATTTCGTCGGCGAAGCGCACAAATCCGTAGATACTATAAATAGGATCTTGAAATTGTTTATGCAAAAACTTGATGCCCAACGAAAACGAAGTGCTGTAGCTATTAGTCACCATTTTACTGGTTTTTATGCTGACGTTATCAAATAATTGTTTCATGCGTATTTATAGGCGTTGGCTAAGATAATAAAATAAAACTAGTTATTAAGAAAACAACCTAAATAGCATTTTGTTTAACGTTTTTTAATTTTTGTTTAAATATTTTAAAACCTGCTCTGCCACAAGCTTTCCAGAGATTAAACATGGAGGGACACCTGGTCCAGGCACAGTTAACTGCCCAGTATAAAATAAATTTTTAACCTTTTTATTAATTAAGGTCGGTTTTAAAATAGCGGTTTGACTCAACGTATTAGCTAAACCATAGGCATTTCCTTTAAAAGAATTATAATCTTTTATAAAATCGGAAGTTGCATAATCCCTTCTTAACACAATATTGTCTCTAAAAGAAACTCCAATTTGTTTTTCAATACGAGAAATTACCATATCAAAATATGTATCATTAATTTTTGGATCGTCTTTCAAATTGGGAGCGATTGGAATTAATACCATTAAATTTTCGCAACCTTCAGGCGCCACATGGCTATCCGTTTGTGAAGTACAGCTTAAATATAACAATGGATTAGTTGGCCATTTAGGATCCGTATAAATTTCATCAGAGTGTTTAGCAAAATCTTCATCAAAAAATAAAGTGTGGTGCAATAAGTTTGGTAATTTCTTATTGACTCCAATATAAAAAATTAAACTCGAAGGTGCTAGCTTACGTGTTTCCCAATACTTAACAGAATAATTTCGATATTGCTCCTCCAATAATTTTTGTTCGGTAAAATTATAATCAGCACTAGAAACTAACGCGTCAAAACCTTTATGAGAATCTGCGTAAATAATTTCAGACGCTTTATTATTACTGACATTAATTTTAGAAACATCAGCGTTTAACACAAACTTTACACCTAACTCTAATGCGAGTTTATGCATTCCATTTACCACGCTTACCATGCCCCCTTTTGGATACCATGTGCCTCCAATCATATCAGAGTAGTTCATTAAACTATATAATGCAGGCGTGTTTTTTGGTAACGCTCCTAAAAATAAAACCGGAAATTCCAATAACTGAATTAACTTAGGATTCGTGAATGATTTACGAATATGAGAGGCTATGGAATTAAACACATCTAATTTAAAAATACCTTTAAAAAAACGCCAATTCATAAATTCCATTAATGATAAACCTGGTTTATACACTAAGTCATTCATGCCGATATTATACTTGTATTCAGCTTCCTTTAAAAACTGTCTTAATTTATTGGCGCTTCCTTTTTCAATGTTTTCAAACATCGCATACAAGTCTTCAGTATTACTTGGAATATCTAAAGGACCATCTTTGTATACAATTCGATAGGAAGGAGTCAATCTCTCTAATGTGTAGTAATCAGAAACTTTTTTACCAAAATCTGCAAAAAATTTATCGAAGACATCTGGCATCCAATACCAACTAGGTCCCATATCATAAGTAAAACCATCTTTCTCAAATTTTCTCGCTCTACCTCCTACTTGATTATGTTTTTCTAACACCGTAACCTCGCAACCTTGTTTTGCTAAATAACATGCAGCAGATAATCCCGAAAAACCAGAACCTATTATTGTAACTTTTTTAGACATATATCATTAACAAAAACTGTAAAATATTGTTTAAACTTACGGAATAATTCAATAACCGAAAATAGAATAAAATTATATGCAAAAGCACATTGTTATTATTGGCTCGGGAGTTGCTGGCTTAGCAGCCGCAGTAAGACTTGGGGCAGCAGGACATAAAGTAACAGTTGTTGAGGCAAACGACTACGTTGGAGGGAAATTAACTGCAAAAATGATTGGCAGATATCGTTTTGATTCAGGCCCTTCTGTATTTACCATGCCACATTTAATTGAAGAACTGACTAAAATCAGTAAGCAAGATGTGAAATTTGACTACTTAATTTTAGATAAAATTTGCAATTATTTTTATGAAGATGGAACTACTCTCTCTGCTTATCCCGACAAAGAAAAGTTTGCAACTGAAGTTCAAAATAAACTAGGTGAAACCAAAGAATCAGTTTATGAGCAATTAAAATATAGCGCTACGGCATATGACTTAATTGGAGAATTGTTTATGGAACAATCCTTACATAAACTCACTAATTTTTTAAACTTAAAAACAGCTAAGGCAATTATTAATATTGGGAAATTAAAATTGAATAAAACCATGAACGAGGTAAATAGTGCTCGTTTTAAAAACAAAAAAACAGTTCAGTTATTTAATCGTTTCGCAACATACAATGGTTCTAACCCATTTCAAGCACCTGCTCTCATCAATATCATTTCTCACTTAGAACATAACATTGGTGCTTTTGCACCAAAAGGAGGCATGCATGATATAACAATGCACTTATACAATTTAAGTGTGAATTTAGGTGTAGAGTATAAAATGAATTCACGTGCTTTACAAATAAAAACAGAAAATGATATTGCTACCTCCGTTGTAACCAATAATGGAGAAATAAAGGCTGACATTGTTGTGAGTGATGTGGACATTAAACATCTTTATACAAAACTGTTGGATAAAAAATATTATCCAACAAAAATTATGGAGCAAGAAAAATCATTATCTGGCTTAATATTTTATTGGGGAATAAAAAAAGAATTTAAAGAATTAAGTTTGCATAATATTTTATTCAGTAATAATGGAGAAGCTGAATTCAATAGTTTTTTTAAAGAAAAAAAACCTTATAACGATCCTTCTATCTATATCAATATCACATCAAAAGTAACTCCAACAGATGCGCCGGAAGGTTGTGAGAATTGGTTTGTTATGGTGAATGTCCCTCATAACGAATCTGGACAACCAGTCACTTATATTGAGGAAATGAGAAAAAACATAGTAGCAAAAATCAACCGTATTTTAAAAACAGATATAGAGCAATATATTGAAATTGAAGAACATTTAGATCCATATTTGATTGAACAAAGAACAAGCTCTGCTGGTGGTTCGTTATATGGGAATTCATCAAACAATAAATATGCAGCGTTTTTACGTCATGCCAATAACAGCAGCAAAATAAAAAACATGTATTTTTGCGGAGGCAGTGTTCATCCCGGTGGCGGAATTCCTTTAGGATTATTAAGTGCTAAAATTGTGAGCGAAATGATTGCAGAGAAACAATAATTATATTTTTATTCCGATAATACAGATATCATCTACTTGTTCCAAATCGCCTTTCCAACTAATAAAAAAATCATCTAATTTTTGATGTTGTTCAGATAATGGCAATTGATGAATACTATTTAAATAATTATTCAATTGTTTACGTTTTAGTTTTTTTCCTTTTGAACCACCAAATTGATCAGCGTACCCATCTGTATATAAATACAACATTTTATTATGATGATTCTCGATTTTAAACAAATTAAACGAACTCATTTGCGCGTACTGACCAACAGGCATTTTATCTTTTGGGAGTTCAACAAGCGTATGATCTGAAATTAAAACTGGCCCACTATTAGCAGCCGCATAATCAACTTCTTTAGTTCTGCAATCCATTCTCAGTAATATACCATCAAACCCATCGCTTTGTCCTTCCTTACTAACTGTACCTTGCAACCGTTCTCTCACATAATTAAAAACTAAATGAGGCTCCATAATATTTTTTTCATTAATTGCTTCGCTCAAAAAAGCTACATTCAATAAACTAATAAAGGCGCCAGGTACTCCATGTCCTGTACTATCACAAACTGCTAAATAAAAATAATTATCTTTTTGAGTAGCCCAATAAAAATCGCCACTAACGATATCTTTAGGTTTAAACAATATAAAAGTAGATTGTATAAAATCTTCAATAAACGCTTTAGGTGTTAAAACACTGCTTTGAATGCGTTTAGCATAATTAATACTATCAATAATTTCTTTTTGTGAGAGTTCAATTTTTTCTTTCTGTACTATTAGTTGATTTTTATACTCATTTAATTTTAGATAAGAGTTTTGTTTGATGCGATAGCGATTAATTAATAAAATTAATACGATTATAAAAAAAATAGATGACAAAATTAAGCCCCAAGTAATAGCTTGCTTAGATTTTAACTGCTTATCGGCTTCCATTTTTTGAATCGTTAAAAGTGCTTTCGCATTTTCTCTATCAAACTCACTTTTTTGATCAGACATTTCAATTTTCAGCTGATTATTTACAATTGTATCCTTCCCCTGATAATAGCGTTTCATGTAAACATTTGCTTGCTTGTAATCTCCAATCTCTTCAAAATACTCACTATAAATAAGCGATATTTCATAAATGTCTGCTTTTGATCCCAGAGATATTGCAAGGTTCATCCCAAGGTCAAGGTATTTTTTACAATTGATGTAATCTTTCCATTTCAAATAAGTAGACGCAATATTCTGATATGGTATGATCAGGTTGGCTTCTTCATTTGCCAGTTTAAAATTTTGTATTTCCAAATCGTAAAATCGTACGGCTTCTTTGTAGTTTCCAACACGGTCTGCTTCAGTCCCATACACATCATAACAAAGTGCCATGCCGGAATAATCATTTATTTTTTTATAACTAGTAAAAGCTTTCTCTATGTAGTAAGCAGATGAGTCTAGCATATGTAATTCTGTATAAGGCGTCGTTAGATTATAGTATGTATTTGCAACCTGTATTACATCATTTTGCTTAATTAAAATATTAAGAGCTTTTTTAAACATTTGAATTGCGGATTCATAGTTTCCTGCTGACACGTATATATTAGCCATATTAATAAGACTATAGGCTATGAGCGTTGTATCATGATTTTCTGTTGCCAACCTGAGTGACCTTTTTGTAACTGTAAAGGAAGAATCCAGCATATTTAGTTTTTCATAGTGATTATCATAAATCACGTTTAACCTAATGATATCGTCGTAGGAGGTAGCCGCATCTTGGTTTTCCATGGCCATCTTTGCATAAAAAAATGCCAGACTCCAGTCTCGGTTTTCATACTTGCTGGCAGAATCAAATAAACTATTGAATTTAGGTTTGTTTTGTGCTTTTGAAAAAAAGCAGCTAAAAACCAAAAACACAATAATAAAGATCCTAAACATAAATTTGGAGTTTCACCAAATATAACGGTTTACCTTTAATTTTAAAGGATTTAAACTAAAAAAACACATCATCATTAAAGGCGAATTCCAACAATACAGATATCATCAACTTGTTCCAAATCACCCATCCAATTAGCAATTGTTTGATTGAGTTGGTGATGCTGCTCCTGCATAGGCAAATGATGAATTGATTCTAATAAGTCATTTAAAGCTTTATACTTAAATTTTTTGCCTTTTGGTCCTCCAAACTGGTCTGCATAGCCATCAGTATAAAGATATAACGTATCACCAGTTTCATAATCTATTGTGTGTAATGTAAAATCTGCAATCAATTCACCATGACCGACAGGCATTTTATCTTTAGCTAATTTTATAATCGAATTATTTTTAATTAAAATAGGTTCATTATTAGCGGCAGCGTATGTAATTTTTTTTGTATTATCTGTTAAAGCTTCAATACAAATAAGGATAGCATCCATACCGTCTTTTTGCCCATCACTTCCTATACTTTCTGTTAATCGTTTTCTAACGTAGTTAAATATCTCGTTAGGCCGTGAAATATTTTTTTCTTTAATTGCTTCACTTAAAAATCCGATATTCAATAAGCTCATAAAAGCACCAGGCACTCCGTGACCAGTGCTATCGCATACGGCTAAATAAAATTTATTATTATGTTCGGTTGCCCAATAAAAATCACCACTAACAATATCCTTAGGCTTAAATAAAATAAAGTTTTGAGGAATAAACTTATCAATAAAATCCTTATGCGCTAGTAATGTGTTTTGTATACGTTTGGCGTAATGAATACTATCCGTTATCTCTTTTTGTTTCTCCTCAATAATATGTTTTTGATTTGAAATTTCGTTGTTTCTAATTTCCAATTCATTTGCTGTACGTTTTTTTAATCTGAAACGATTGAATAATACAAACGATAATAGACCTAACAATAAACTTAAACCAATAATAGAATATATTACTATTTCGCGTTTTTTATCACGTTCATTTAATAAAGAAATTTCCTTTTCTTTTTTATCAGTCTCATATTGTGTTTGTAATTCATTAAATGATTTTAGTGTTTCGATATTATTAATACTATCGTTCAGATCAATAAATTCTAATAAGGAATTAGATCCATTCATATAATCTCCAGACAACAACTGGGCATTTGCCAACAATTTCAAAATAGTAGATTCTGATTTAGAATTTTTTAATTTCCTAGCTATATTTAATGCTTGACCATAAACATCAACAGCTTGCTTATAGTTTTTAAAATGAAAATAAACATCTGCTAAAGCTTTGTAAGAGGTTGTTAAAAATTCTTGATTATTGATTTTAATAGACTTTTCAATAGATTTATTGGCAAAGTATAATGCGGAATCTTCTTTACTCTGTTTAGCCATTAAGCCTGACATATTTGAATATGAATAAACTAATCCATAATCATCATTTAGTTTTTCTTTGATACTTAAAGATTTTCTTTGAAATTCCAATTCCTTATTAACATCATTTATAGAAGCATATACTTCTGAAATATTTGTATATATATATGATATAAATGTTGAATCTTTTACTTCAAGAAAATAAGATAAAGCTTGGTCGTAATATTTTAAACATAAATCATATGATTTCATGGTAGAATACACATTTCCAATACCCATTAAAGCGGCGGCAGATTGTTTTCCATTTTTAACCGATTTAAAAATATCATATGATTTTACATAATAACTTAGAGCCTCTTTATTTTTATTTAAAAGGCAAAGACTATTAGCTTTAGAGGTGTATACTTTGGCTAAATAGGAAGGGTCTTTTTGCGTTTTAAAAATATCTATAGCCAAATCGAAATAAAACAGTGCCGAATCCAATTCGCCCAAATAATCTAATGACACTCCTAACATGTCATACGCTTTACCTAAATTTAATTCCGAATTTTCAAGTTTAGCCCTTTCAACAGCTCTTTTAGAATATGTAAAAGCTTGATCAGGATTGTTTTGATAAACTAAATGAGCTCTAAATAATAACGAATCGGAAGACAAGATTTTATCAACCTGAGCCTTTATTTCAAAACTCAGGAGACATAAACAACCTAGTAAAAACGATTTAATTAGCTTCATTAAAATATTAATCAATTGAAAGTACAACATATTTGGCAAATGAAAAAATGCCATCTAACCAAATTTCAAAAAATCCTATGAGTAAAGTCACTAAATAGCCTTTATTTTATGATAATCATCAAATTGCAATGTACATTATTGATTATCTTTGGGCCATGAAAAAACTATTCATATTTACATTCAGTACTTTATCATTACTCATTTCTTGTAAAAAAGAAAAAGAGTCAATTCAAGTAAGTAGTGGCAATATAACAGAATCTGTATATGCATCTGGTAAAGTAAAAGCCATTGATCAATATAATGTTTACTCTACTGTAAATGGCGTGTTACAAAACATAGTGGTTAATGTTGGCGACAATATCACGAAAGGACAAACTCTTTTAGAAATTGACAATATAACTTCTGAATTAAATACACAAAATGCGAGAGTTGCTTTAGATTTAAGTGCCGAAAATAACCGCAAAGGTTCTGATAAATTAGAAGAAATTGAGCTGAACGTAAACCTAGCACTCGAAAAACTAGAATTAGATTCCTCCTTATTTTTCCGTCAAAAAAAATTATGGGAACAAAACATTGGATCTAAATTAGATTTAGAACAAAAGCAACTTTCTTACAATAATTCACAAGCTAATTACCAAACAGCCAAAAGAAGGTTGGCTCAACTGAAAACACAATTACAAAACGAATTAAAACGTGCAAACATCAATTATGATATCAATCAAAAACTATCTAGCGACTACTCCATTAAAAGTAGTATAAACGGGAAAGTATATGATATTTTAAAAGAACGTGGCGAATTAGTTACTCCCCAAACTCCTTTAGCTGTGATAGGAAAAGCCGATACCTTTTTATTGGAATTAGCGGTTGACGAAAATGACATTATTAAAATAAGTACTGGACAAAAAGCATTAGTAACTATGGATAGTTATAAAGGGCAAGTTTTAGAAGCTACCGTTGATAAAATCTATCCCATAATGAATGAAAGAACCAGAACCTTTGTTGTGGAAGCTCATTTCATTAATCCTCCAAAAAAATTATTCCCTAACTTATCTGCAGAAGCTAATATTATTATTCAAACTAAGAAGAACATTATCACCATTCCTAACAATTACATTATTGACGGAAAATATGTTTTAGTGAACACCGACGAAAAAAGAGAAGTGAAATTGGGATTAAATGACTACCAAAAAACCGAAGTATTAGAAGGATTAAAAGAAAGCGAAACGATTTACAAACCTTAATCCCTTGAATTACAGATTAATTTTAAATATTGCCATTAACTTAATTCGTGCCAGATTAAAGCAATCTATCATTGCTGCAGTTGGCGTTACGTTTGGTATTGCCATGTTTATCACATTACTAGGTTTCATGAATGGATTAAATAATCTATTAGATGGATTAATGTTGAATCGCACACCTCATGTTAGATTATATAATGAAGTAAAGCCAAGTCCTGACCAACCAGTTCTAATATCTAAAGATTATAAAAACAATACAAATTTTATTCAATCTATTAAACCAAAAGATAGAGGAAGGGAAATTTACAACAGCAAGGCTATTATTAATATTTTAAAACAAGATAAGCGTGTGATTGACGTTGCTCCAAAAGTAACAGCGCCTGTGTTTTTTAATACAGGATCAATTGAAATCACAGGTGTTGTAAATGGAATTGATGTGCCTGCTGAAGAACATTTATTTAAAGTAAGCGACTATATTATTGAAGGCAATGTATTTGATTTAAATAATGAAAATAACACCATCATTATTGGTAAAGGCTTAGCAGAAAAAATGTTAGTGAAGATTGGCGACGTGATTAAAATTACCACTATCAAAGGTGGTTTAGTAAGTTTAAAAGTAGTTGGCATTATGCAAATTGGTATTGCTGAAATTGACAATACCATGAGTTATACATCTTTAAGAACTGCTCAAATGTTATTAGGAGAATCAGCGAGTTACATCACCGATATACAAGTTAAACTCACCGATGTATTAATGGCTCCAGAAGTTGCTAAAGAATATAAAGACAAATTTAAAATAGATGTGATAGATGCACAAACAGCCAATTCTCAATTTGAAACAGGGAGTAAAGTGCGTTCTATAATATCTTACGCCGTAGGTATTACCTTACTAATTGTGGCAGGCTTTGGCATTTACAATATTTTAAATATGATGATTTATGAAAAAATGGATTCCATTGCTATTTTAAAAGCTACTGGTTTTTCGGGTAATGATGTAAAATGGATTTTCATTTCGTTAGCATTAATCATTGGAATCGTTGGAGGGCTCTTTGGCTTGCTGTTTGGTTTTAGTTTAAGTCAAATAATTGATATGATTCCATTTGAAACATCGTCATTACCTACTATTAAAACCTACCCGATTGATTATAAAATTACATACTACGTTATCGGATTAACTTTTGCTATTTGCACAACTGCCATTGCTGGGTTATTTCCAGCACTGAAAGCAAGCAAAATTGATCCTGTAGAAATTATTAGAGGAAAATAAGATGGCGAAGAAAGTTCTAGAAACTATTAATATCAACAAATACTTTTACGATCCTGTAAAATTTAGAGTATTGTCGGATATAAATATGTCTATCAACGAAGGAGAATTCGTTTCGGTAGTTGGAAAATCGGGCTGCGGAAAATCTACTTTGCTTTACATCTTATCGACGATGGATACAGATTATGAAGGAGAGTTATTAATTAACGACGTAAACCTTACAAAAAAAACAGATAAAGATTTAGCAGTTGTAAGAAATGAGCATATTGGTTTTGTGTTTCAGTTTCATTATTTATTATCTGAATATAATGTATTACGTAATGTGATGCTACCAGGTATTAAATTAGCCAAATATCCATTAAAAGAAATTGAACATCGTGCTATGGAACATTTACGAACCTTGGACATGGCTGACCAAGCGCTAAAATCTCCTAATCAATTAAGTGGCGGACAAAAACAACGTGTCGCTATTGCGCGAGCATTAATCAACGATCCGATCATTATTATGGGAGATGAGCCAACTGGTAACTTGGATAAAAAAAATAGTGATATGGTATTTGATATTTTTAATAATTTAGTGAAAGAAAGAAATCAAGCACTATTAATTGTAACTCACGATCCTGATTTTGCAGCACGTACGCATCGTACCATTGAAATGGCAGATGGAAGAATAATCAGTTAAACATTTATTAGGCGTTTAAACGCATTCGGAATATTTTCAATCACATCTGTTGGAATCATCGCCACTTCTCCTTTTTCTTCTTTAGTCATATCACCAGCTAAACCGTGCACATAAACACCGATTAAACTTGCTTCAAATGAGGTATAACCCTGTGCTAGTAATCCAGTAATTAAACCAGTTAATACATCTCCGCTTCCGCCCTTTGCTAATCCAGAATTACCTGTACTATTAAAATAACTTTCTCCATCAGGAGTAGTAATACAAGTATGAGCTCCTTTTAAAACCACATACACTTTGTACTCTTTTGAAAATTCAATTTGTAGTTGATGTCTTTCAAAATCATTTGATACATTTTTAGTTAAACGTTCAAACTCCTTGGGATGAGGCGTTAAAATAGAATTCTGAGGAATGAGTTTCAACCATTCTTTATTTAAACTAATCGCGTTTAATGCGTCTGCATCAATTACTAATGGTTTACTAAATGACTCTAATATAACTTTTACACTTTGCTGCGTATCTTTTTGTGTTCCGATGCCAGGGCCAATACCAATAGTTGAATAAGAATTTACTTCCAATTCACTAAACTGAATAAATTCATTACCATTTACTAAAGCCATTGCTTCAGGCACAGAAGTTTGAATAATCTCATAACCACAATGTGGCACACAAACTGTCAATAATCCTGCCCCACTTCTTAACAAGGCATGCGCACTCATAATAGCGGCGCCCATTTTACCATAACTACCAACTACTAATAAACTATGTCCGAAAGTTCCTTTGTGAGAAAATTTAGCACGAGGTTTCAGTAATTGCTGAATATACTCTTCCGTTAAATAAAATGCAGTTGCTTCACTTCTTAATTTTTCACTTACTCGTAATCCAATATCTAATACATGTCCGTTACCAACATAGATATTATTTTCAGCAAACATAAATCCTAATTTTGGGCTTTGAAAGGTTAATGTATGTTGCGCTTTAATAATAGCAGAATTTTTATCTGTATGCTGATCAACGAATAATCCAGAAGGAACGTCGATAGCCACAACTATAGCATTACTATGATTTATTTGATTCACACATTCAGCAGCTAGGCCATTTAATGGTTTAGACAAACCGATTCCAAATAAAGCATCAATCACTACATCTGATTTTTGAAAATGAGGCAAATGCTTTACATCGTTTACTTCCATTAAGAAACGTGGAAATAAAGTTTCTAATCGTTTTTTATTAATCAAAAAATCTTCAGAATAGTTATTAGAATAATTAATTTTAAATACTTCTACTTTATAACCATGCTCTAATAATTGACGAGCAATCGCTAAACCATCTCCTCCATTGTTTCCTAATCCACAGCATACTTTGAAAATAGTTTCTACCGCATAGTGTTTCATCAACCATTGCGAACATTTTAAAGCAGCACGTTCCATTAAATCAATAGAAGCTATTGGCTCCGTTTGAATAGTAAACGCATCAATTGCTTTTATGTGTTCGGCAGAAAATATCGGGAGTGCTTGTTGCATCCCTTAAATTTAGAAATTTATATCCACACAAAACAGGATATAAATCAGTATCTATCTTTTTTTGAATTTAACTTATAAAAACCAACACAGGATATCAATAAAATAAAAGCTAACACAATAAATCCTACTTTAAAATTAGTAGCATCTACTAAAGCAGAAATCAAGAAAGGACCTAAAGTATTCCCGATTCCCCAAGATATGGTATATAAAGCCGCGTATTGCCCTCTGTTTTTGTCATTAGAACGTTCAATCCAAAACACATTCATAAAAGGCATTGCCATAATTTCTCCTACTGTAATAAATAAAATCATGATTAAAGAAATTAATTTTGCGTTACCAGGAATCAATAATGATAAAAATGAAAAAGCGCACATAACTAAACCTATAATTATGTACTGTGTATTTTTATTCTTCTTTTCGAGTGTGTAAATCAAAACCATTTCAATGGCTACTATAATAATCCCATTAATGGCCATAATGAGTCCGATGTAACGTTCATTCAAATGCATATCATCTCTAAAATACTTAGGGATGGTTGTAAATAACTGAACAAAACAACATGAAAATAAAGTCATTAATACCAAAAACCATAAATAGGTTTTGTCTTTGTAGGCCGACATCACTTCGGGAACTTCTTCAACTTTTGTCTCTTCTTTGTTTAATTGAATAGTTGGTTTTAAGAAATAAAATAATAGTCCAGCTGCTACAATATTGGTAAAGCCATCTACCCAAAATAATAATTCATAATCAAATGCTGCCACTAAACCACCAATAGAAGCGCCAACTGCCCATCCTAAATTAATAGCCAAACGATTTAAGGAATAAGAACGCGTTCTGTTTTCAGGATTACTATAAAAGGCAATGGATGAAGAATTAGCAGGACGAAACGCTTCGTTAACCATACTTAATAAAAATGTAAATACACAAATGAGTGGATATGATTTCATTTGTCCTAGTATGATAAACATAATTCCACCACCAAATAAAGTAAATAGTTGTACTTTATAAAAACCAATTTTATCGGAAAATTTGCCGCCGAAATAAGCACCTACAATAGAACCAAATCCAAATAACATCATCACAAAACCAGCTTCACTTAAACTTCGGTGCATTTCTTTGCTGGTTAAATAAAGCGTCATAAATGGCAATACCATGGTTCCGCTTCTATTAACGAGCATAATAAAAGATAGTAACCACGTTTCTTTTGAGAGACCCGTAAACGACGTTTTATATAAAGAGATGGTGCGACTTAACATTTGTGGTTCAAAGCTAAATAAAAAACTATAAAGACTTTCCACATTTGTTAAGATTTCGATTTATTCATACATTGATGTTATATAAATTGTTATGAATTCACGCCGTCATTTTATCAAATCCACAGGATTATTAGCTGCTGCTAGTTTATTTACTCCGACAGAAGTTTTATCGCAAAATTTAATTTCTGAAAAAGGAAAAATAAAACCTCCAGCTTTAAAAGCAGGAGATACCGTAGCAATTACTTCTCCAGCAGGAGCTGTGTGGGACGATACACAAGTGGAAACATTTACTACTATCTTAAAAAGCTTTGGATTTAATGTGATTCATGGAAAAACCTTAACTGAAAAATTTGGCTACTTTGCTGGGACAGATGAATTACGTTCCAATGAACTCAATGAGTTATTTGCAGACAAAACAGTGAAAGGAATTTTTTGCATGAAAGGTGGCTGGGGTTGCGCAAGATTATTAGACAAAATGGATTATACATTAATTGAAAAAAATCCAAAAGTACTAATTGGCTTTAGCGACATCACTGCCTTATTAATTGCGATCACAACTAAAACAGGACTCATCACTTTTCACGGACCAGTTGGCAATTCGGGATGGAATGATTTTTCAAAATCTGTTTTCACAAATGTAACTATGGCGGTTAAACCTTTTAATTTTCCTGAAAATCCCTCTACTGAAAATGCGACAGTAATTATAAACCCAGGAAAAGCAACTGGCGAATTAGTTGGCGGCAACTTAACCGTTCTATCATCATTAATAGGCAGTAGTTATTTACCTGATTGGAAAAACAAAATACTCTTTTTAGAAGAAGTAAAAGAAGAACCCTATAGTATTGATAGAATGTTAACTCAGCTCAAACTAAGTGGTGTTTTAAATTCTATCAGTGGATTTGTATTTGGCAAATGCGCTAAATGTTTGGCAGAAGAACCGCAAAAATCCTTTACCTTTCATGAAGTGTTACTACAACATATTCAACCTCTTGGCATACCTGCTTTTTACGGAGCAATGATTGGACACATCGAAAACAAATTAACGGTACCTATTGGAATAAAGGCAAGTATGGATGCAGAAAAGGGAACGATTTCTTTAAATGAAAGCTCAGTCGTTTAAAAACAAAGAAGTTTGAACACCTCTAAACACAGTTCTTCTTTTTTCTGCTAACACATTACCTGTCACATGAAATATCTCTGTTTCTTGAAAACGAGAAGCGACAATAACTTCTGTATTTTTAGCATGCTGAGTAAATATATCTTTCACCAACATAGGACAATTATTATCCTTAGAGAGATGAGATAGAATTAAATGGCTCATTAATTCATGTTTATGATTTACAAATAATTCTAAAGCTTGTCGGTTTGATAAATGCCCTTTGTCACTTCTAATTCTGCTTTTTAAGTGATACGGATAAGATCCTTTCTCCAATAAATGTTCGTCGTAATTAGCTTCTAAAAAAGCAGCATGGCATTGTTTAAAATTATCAATCACGTGTTCACATGCTGATCCAATGTCTGTTAACACGCCAATTTTAATGCCATTACCTTCTACAATAAAACTAAAGGGATCAGAAGCGTCATGACGTTTAGGAAAAGGTGTCACAATTAAATTTCCAACGATTATTTTTTCATAAGGTTTAAAAGATTTTGTTAAAACATTTTCTAAAACTAAATGTGAATTATTTAATGTAGCTGATGTAATGTAAACAGGTAGATTATATTTTTTTGATAAAGTCTGCACTCCTTTAATATGATCGCCATGTTCGTGTGAAATAAAAATAGCTTTTACTTTATGTAAAGATAAGTTTAAACGAGTCATACGTAATTCCACTTCCTTGCATGAAATACCAACATCAACCAAAACGGCTTCTTGTTCGTTACCAACGTAATAACAATTACCGTTGCTTCCAGAATTTAATGAGGTTATAAATAAAGACATATTACAAAGAAACAGAAATTAAAAACAGTATTTTTTAATAAATTATAAAAGATGTGGAAAATAATTGTTTATAACAAACTAAATTCTAATTCCAAGAACACACACATCATCCACCTGTTCTAAATTTCCCTGCCAACGGTGTATAGTTGAATCTAAAACCTCTTTTTGCTTAGACATTGTATCATTAACATTCGACAACAATAACTGATTCAATGATTTGTATTTGAACTTTTTGCCTTTAGGACCTCCAAACTGATCAGCATAACCATCTGTATATAAATACAGTGTATCGCCTTTTTCAAGTTGAATAGATTGTAATGTAAATGAATTTAAATGCTCCCCTTTTCCAACTGGCATTTTATCTTTTCCTAACGTCTGTATTTCTGAATTACGAACTAAAATTGGCGCATTATGCGCCGCTGCATATTCCATAAAAGAAATAGGCTCGTTTCCTTTTGGAATTTTAAATTTCAGTACAATACCGTCCATTCCGTCTTGAGCCCCATCTATATTTTCTATTAATCTATTACGAACATGATTTAATACTTCGTGTGGAGCTGTGATATTTTTTTCATTAATGGCTTCATTTAAAAAGCTGATGTTGAGCAAACTCATAAATGCTCCAGGAACCCCATGTCCAGTACTATCACAAACCGCCAAATAAAAATAATCATCTTTTTTTGTTGCCCAATAAAAATCACCACTCACTATATCTTTAGGTTTAAAAAACACAAAATGTTCAGGCAGATTGGCATTTAGTAAATCTTGATGAGCTAATAACGCGAACTGGATTCGTTTGGCGTAGTTAATAGAATCAATCATTTCATTACGTTGTTGCTCAATGATGTTTTTTTGTTTCCTATTTTCCTTCAATCGATTAAAAATGATAAAGCTAAATACTGAAACAACTATCAAGAACAAAACAGACGCGTAAATGATTAAGTCTTTTTTAAAGGATTCTGATTTAGCAATGGCTTCTTTCTTTTCCTGTTCTTTTTCTAAAATAATCCTTTCTTTCTCGTGTTCATACTTCAAGCCCTCACTTGTTAGTTTTCTGATATTTTCTTGATTGAATAAACTGTCTTTAATAGAAGTGTAGGTTTTATGAAATAACAACGCTTTTTTATAATCGCCTGTTTCATTGTAGGCAATACTCAGTTTCTCGGAAATATTAAGTAACAACTCTTTGAGGTCAATTTCTTGAGCAATAGAATAAGCTTCCTCTAATAAAGCAATAGCTTTTTTAGTATCATGTTTCTCAAAACTAATCTCGCCAAGTATCTGTAAACAAGTAGCAATCCCTTCTTTAATATTATATTTTTTTGAAAGATCTAATGCTCTTTTATACAGCTTCACGCTTTCATCTATCTTATTTTGTTTATAGTATACATTTGCCAAATTATAACAACCAATAGCAATAGACTCCTCATCCCCCATCTCTTCACTTAGCTTTAGTCCTTTCTCTAAATAAGATAATGCCAAATCAAGTCGATTTAATTTTTGATAATATAAGCCAATACCCATATTGGAAATAGCAATGCCAGGAACATCATTTATCAATTCTCTTAAATGAAGAGCCTTTTTAAGGTACTTTATTTCATTAACTGTATCATTAGCATCACTATATAGCTGGCCTAAATTTGTGCATGAATTAGCAATTCCCATCGTATCATGAAGCCTTTCTTTAATTTTTAAAGAAAGAAAAAAATATTCTAATGTTTTCGGAATATTACCATGAGATTTATAAACCACTCCCATGTTATTATACATGCCTGCAACTAAAGCAGAATCTTTTAGTAATACATAATAATCTTTCGCCTTCGAAAAATAGTGTATAGCAGAATCTTGTTGTCCCTCGTAATTAAAATACTTTCCTATATAGTTACATGATGAAGCAAGACCCTTTGTAAACTTATAAGTTCTAGAAATAGCATAAGCCTTTTTTGTGTAAAAATATCCAGAATCAATAATGCCTTTTGAAAAATACAAATCGCCAATTTTATTATAAATCTTTGCTCCAATCGTGTCATTTTGATGAGATCTCACAACCTTAAGTAAACTATCCAATTTTCTATCTTGCGATATTAATCCTTGCGAAAGAATGAAAACTAAAAAAAAGAAAATATAGTGTTTAAATTTCATACAATTTAAATAGTAAAATAAAGCTAACTAAATATAATAAAAAAAGTCCCGCATTTATGCGAGACTTTTAATTTATTAATAAACGAACTAAGCGTTTACTGCTTCTTCCATATAAGATTCAATTGGCGCACAAGAACATACTAAATTTCTATCGCCATAAGCGCTATCTACTTTAGCAACACTTGGCCAAAATTTATTAGCTACAACCCATTGTAATGGATATGCTGCTTTTTGACGAGAATATGGTTTTTTCCAATCATCAGCCACTACTAATTTACAAGTGTGTGGTGCATTTTTAATAACGTTATCTGTTTTATCATATTTGCCGTCAATAATTTCTTGTATTTCTTTACGAATAGAAATCATCGCTTCACAAAAACGATCTAATTCTGCTTTTGATTCAGATTCTGTTGGTTCTACCATTAAGGTATTTACAACTGGGAAAGCAACCGTTGGTGCATGGAAACCATAATCCATTAAACGTTTTGCCATATCAGCCACCTCAACACCAGATGCCATTTTAAATTCGTTACAATCTAAAATCATCTCATGCGCACAACGTCCGTTTTTACCAGTATATAAAATTTTGTAAGAAGCTGACAACAACTCTTTCATGTAGTTCGCATTTAAAATAGCTATCTCAGTTGCTTGTTTTAAACCTTCGCCACCTAACATTTTAATATAACCGTAAGAGATTAATAAAATTAAGGCACTTCCATAAGGAGCTGCAGAAACTGCAGTAATTCCTTTATCTCCGCTTGTATTAACAATTGGATGAGACGGCAAGAAAGGAACTAATTTTTCTACCACACCAATTGGTCCCATGCCGGGTCCACCACCACCATGAGGAATAGCAAATGTTTTATGTAAGTTTAAGTGACAAACATCTGCACCAATATTACCCGGACTTGTTAATCCAACCTGAGCGTTCATGTTGGCACCATCCATATAAACCAAACCACCGTTATCATGAATCATTTTAGTAATGTCAGTAATGGATTCTTCGTAAACACCATGAGTTGATGGATATGTTACCATTAAACATGATAAATTATCTTTATGTAATTCTGCTTTTTCTTTTAAATCAGCAAAATCAATATTTCCTTTTTCATCACATTTAGAGATTACGATTTTCATACCTGCCATAGCAGCTGACGCGGGGTTAGTGCCATGAGCCGAAGATGGAATTAACGCCACGTTACGGTGCGCATTTCCATTAGCAATATGATAAGCTCTAATAACCATTAAACCGGCGTACTCACCTTGAGCACCAGAGTTTGGTTGAAAGCTCATACGAGCAAACCCTGTGATTTCCGATAAATCTTTATTTAATTGTTCAATTAATTCAGCATAACCTTGTGCTTGATTAACGGGAACAAATGGATGAATGCTTGCAAACTCTGGCCAAGTTAAAGGCAATAATTCAGAGGCTGCATTTAATTTCATTGTACAAGATCCTAAAGAAATCATCGAATGAACTAATGATAAATCTTTATTTTCTAAACGCTTAATATAACGCATCATTTCACTTTCACTATGGTAAGAGTTGAATGTTGGATGAGTTAAATATGATGATGTACGTTTTAAGTTTGACGAAGAAATTAATGAAGACGCTTTGTATGTTACTTCTTTAGCTGCATTCGCAAAAACAGAAACGATATCATTTAAATCATTTTGTTCAATCGTTTGATCTAAGCTAATACCAACGTGTTTAGCATCTACTAAACGGAAGTTAATTTCTTTAGCCTCAGCTGCAGCAATTAATTTAGCAGCATCGCATTCTACAATAATGGTATCGAAATATAATTTTGTTTTAACGTTTAATCCTAATCCTTTTAATGCTTCAGCAACAGAGTTTGTCGCATTATGTACACTTTGTGCAATGGCTTTAATACCTTCTTGTCCGTGGTAGACTGCATACATACTAGCCATAATCGCTAATAAGGCTTGAGCTGTACAAATATTAGAAGTTGCTTTATCACGTTTGATATGTTGCTCACGCGTTTGCAAAGCCATACGCAATGCCGGATTTCCTTCTGCATCAATAGATACACCAATGATACGTCCTGGAATTAAACGCTTGTAATCTTCTTTACAAGTAAAGAAAGCTGCGTGAGGTCCACCATAACCTAATGGCACACCAAAACGCTGAGAGTTACCTACCACACAATCAGCACCCCACTCGCCTGGAGGAGTTAATAAAGCTAAAGCTAATAAATCAGTAGCCACAACCACTTGAACTTCTTTAGCATGTGCATTCTCTACAAATGTTTTGTAATCGTTTGCTTCACCATTAATATCTGGATATTGAATTAAAGCTCCAAAGAACGAATCATCTAATGATACTGTATTAGCATCACCAATTACTAGTTCAATTCCATAAGGGACTGCGCGTGTTCTAACCACATCAATCGTTTGTGGAAAAACCGTACTACTAACAAAAAACTTATTACCACCGTTAGCAATTTTTGCTTTACTGCGGTTACTATAAAACATAAATAAGGCTTCAGCAGCAGCTGTTGCTTCATCTAATAAAGAAGCATTAGCAATTGGCATGGCAGTTAAATCCATTACCATGGTTTGGAAATTTAAAATCGCTTCTAAACGTCCTTGTGCAATCTCAGCTTGGTAAGGCGTGTAAGCTGTGTACCAACCTGGATTTTCTAAAATATTACGCTGAATAACTGCTGGTAAAATGTTGTTGTAATATCCTAAACCAATGTAAGAACGAAATACCTTGTTCTTTTTACCTAACGCTTTTAAGTGCTTAGAGTATTGATACTCGCTCATAGCTGGTGCTACACGCAATGGTTGTTTTAAACGAATGCCTGAAGGCACAGTTTGGCTAATTAATTCATCAACAGATGAAACGCCAATTTTGGCCAACATTTGTTTAATTTCATTTTCACGTGGACCGTTATGACGGGAAACAAATTTATCAGTAGTCATATATAATTGTTTTTAAGAGGTACAAATTTAAGGAAATTCCTATCTCTTAAGTAACGTACTTTTCAACCGATTGTTTATAAGATTTTTGAGCTGATTTTGGCCTAAAAATGAGTTGACTAATGATTAACCACTATCTTTTTTGTAACACTCATGCCATTGGCATAAAACACCTTCAAAAAATAAATGCCATCTGCATAGTTTTGTAATTGCAATTGGTGTGATTTTTCATTTATGGTTTCTTGTAACAAAATTTGGCCAGCAACATTTATAACTTCAATTTTTCGCATTACCTCTTTGTCACTAATGTTTAAGAAGCCATTAGTTGGGTTTGGAGTAATTGAAAGTGAATTATTTGACATTTCGTTAAACCCTACATTCGAAGCTAAAACTGTAAAAGTAGTAGCGCCAGAAACAATAGGAACAATACTACCTGCTGCATCTGATTGATAAGCTTGCAAAATACCAAGATTAAAAACCTGATCCGACGCTAAGTTTGATGATATTTGGTAATATATTGTGGCAATTTTACCATAACCGCTCACATTACTATTTACAGTGTGAGTCGTAGCCGTATAAATTTTGCCATTCAAAAAATCAGTCTTTCGGAAATTCAAATTTTGAAAAGCTGAGTTGATAAATGAATTTTCATATTCAACATATATATTATTGGATTCAATTAAATTCTTATCAAAATCAATTGCATAAGCTATACCATTAATATTATTAATAGGATTTGCAGCATCCCCCAAATACACAGATGATGACCCCCAATTACCTTTAACAACAGCAACCTGATCAGCCACGACGCTTAACTGTGGATTAAGTGTTGTTGTTTGAACAGGTTTAAAAGCATGCATTAAACCATAATTATTAAAAATTGCGAGGGTATCATTATTGTCAATTATTCCATCGCCGTTACAATCGCTATGGTTCAGATTTTTTCCATTCGTAATTGTTCCTGCCCAATTGTTTGAAAAATAAGATTGCCAGTTATTGCTTGTTATTGTTCTTGATGAGCCTGTTTGCGTAAAATGCAATCCCAGTTCTAATATATCTAAATTATCTGCTGTTCCATCACTATTAGCATCCCCAGGCCATACATCTGCGCAGGTATTGTCAATTGTTACTGTAACTGTTTGGGTATCATAACAATTATTTGCATCAGTTCCAGTTACAGTGTATGTAGTATTTACAGTAGGTATTACGGTTGCACTTACTGTATTTACACCCGAGCTCCAGCTATATGTAGTTGCTCCGCTAGCTGTTAACAAGCTGCTACTGCCTTCGCACACTGTTACTGGATTACTTACTGCACTTATTGATGGTAATGGAAATGCATTTACCGTAATTGTTTTTACAGCCGAAGAACTACACCCCGCATAGGTGGTACCTGTAACCGTGTAAGTAGTAGTTGAAGTTGGACTTACAATTATGCTATTATTTGTAGAACCATTGCTCCAATTATAAGTACTTCCATTTCCAGTTGCAGTTAAGGTTGCACTATTACCCACGCAAATAGGATTATTTGTAATTATGTTTGCGGTAGGTGTATTATTTAATAATACTGTTACATTCCATTTATGATTAGCTATAGCTATGTCCACTTTTCCATCCTGATTAAAATCATTTGTAGTAACGGCTGTAGGAATATACATTCCTTCATACGTTTTTGCTGGCAATAAAAATGTACCCGAACTAGACCCAATTAATATTGATGTATTTTGGTCATTGTAATTAATCGTCACTATGTCATCTATACTATCGCCTGTAAAGTCACCCGAAGAAATTCCAAAAATTCCTGTTGGAATAGAATACTGAACAGCGCTCGCAAAACTTCCTGAACCCACACTTAATAATACGGAGACACTAGAACAATTAAAACAAGTAAAAGCAAGATCTAAATTATTATCAGAATTAAAATGGCCAATTGTTCCATAATAAGGATTTGTAACAAAACCAGCACCTACCGGAGGAAGAAATGTTCCAGAACCTGTACCAAATAATATTCTTGAACCTGTTAGTAGATCTATATTTCCATCATTATTAAAATCTGCTGAGGCAAAGGCATGGCCTGAGTTACTCACAGAAGCTGAATAAGTAACTGGTACTCCAAAAGAACCAGAACCTGAACCTAATAAAACAGACATATTGGTTAAAGGCACATTAACTAATGCCAAATCATTATTTCCATCATTATTAAAATCAGAGGACGTTATTGAAGATGGATTTATTCCCGCAGAAAATGAAACGGGAGATGATAATATTCCAGACGAGGAACCTAATAAAAGCGACACTGTATTGGAGCTATAATTTGAAACCGCTAAGTCTGAATAACCATCATTGTTGAAATCAGAGGCAACAATTCCTTTAGGGTAAATTCCGACTGTATAGTTAACCATTGCTAACATACCGGCAGTTCCCGCACCTATCAAAACAGAAACGTCATTTGAACTTCCATTTGCTGTGGCAATGTCAATTATTCCATCTCCATTAAAATCGCCCGACGTAATCTCATTGGGAACATTACTAATCTCATTATAAACAGATCCTGAAAAACTACCATTTCCTGACCCAAATAATAATAAATTTCTTTCGTGGTAGGAATCAGTAACTGCAATATCATTATTGCCATCTCCGTTAATATCAGATGCTACTGCCCAATGGGAAGTATGATTTACCCCATATGTATTTAGAGGCATAAAACCTCCAATCCCATCACCCTTTAAAATACTCAATTGTTCTTCGCCAACTATAGACAAATCTACCTTTCCATCATTATTAAAGTCAGATTCAATAATTTGGTTTGGATTCAATATACCAGTGTAATAATGAACAGGAATATCAAAAGTACCAGGACCATTACTCAGCAAAATTGATAAGGAATCAGGGTGACCGATAGCAATATCTCCATATCCATCATTGTTAAAATCATTAGTAACTATTGAATACAAATTGGTGCCAATAGAATTATAATTAATAGCGGCTGAAAAAACACCACCATTAGAAGCATATAAAACTGAAATATTATTTGATCCATTGTTAGCTGTAACTAAATCATTATATCCATCTCCGTTAAAATCTGCTGAGCTTATACTCCTTGGTTGAATTCCTGTTGCATAACTAGTTATAACTCCAAACGTCCCATTACCAGATCCAAGCAGAACGCTTACATTGTCCGAATTAGAGTTTGCAGTAGCAATGTCCAAAAAGCCATCATTGTTAAAATCTGCAGCTATCATTGTAAATGGTTGAGTATACAATCCGCCAACACTATAGCTATGAACAGTTGGGAATAAGCCTGTTCCTGAACCTAACAAAACTGAAGTGGAATCACTAAAAGCAACCGCTAGATCCGCCGAACCATCATTATTAAAATCGGCTGATATTATTGCTCTAGGATATATACCGATGGTATAATTAGTTGTACTATAGGTGCCATTGCCATTAGCCAAGGAAACAGATATATTCTTAGATGAATGATTTGCAGCGGCGAAATCAGATATTCCGTCTCCGTTAAAATCTGCAGATGTAATCGCCCAAGGTTCATCACCAACACTAATGCACTCAGAAGATAATGGAGCATTAAAACAAACTTGTGGAGATTGTGATAGAATTAGCCAACTGTTTAATAAAAAAATAATGCTAAGTAAATAAGCTTTTTGCATATGCTAACCTTTTGATTATCAAATATACTTAATTATTTCTTATTTGACTATGATAAAGTGAGTTCCAATTATTGTGTTATAACTCTCATTACCAAAGTCCCTGTTCTTCCGAAATACTTCATTCCTTTAAGGTGGATTCCTTGATTTCTATAAAAGCTCATATTATAAGGTGGAAATAATACTAAATATTCATACTCTTTAATTTTATGAGCGTCGTAATTGTCTCTTAAAACCACTTGTGTATTGAGTTGCTCTGCGGCAAAAGGATATTTATACTGTTCCGTCATTTGATAATAGTTTCGGTAAACGCCATATAACTCACCTGTTAAACCTACCTTCTTAGCCCCAATGCTTTTTAGATAATCAAAACACAATTTAGAATCTTCTTGCTGATAGTAATCAAAGGTTTTACTAAAGTTAATAGTGGTTATAAAATGAATAGCCATGATAGCGCTAAAGACATAAAGCATAACAGCCTTTATTTTTTTTGTAGTTACAATAGAGCTCACAAAACCTACTAATACTAAAGCAATTAATGGATAAAGTATTAAGCAGGTTCGATAAGTTGGATATAACACATCAAAACACCATTTATTAATAATCATCAAGGCAAACATCAATAGCAAAAGACTTGACGATAATCTATACCAAACTATTTTATGTTTTTTAAATGCAAGGATGCCGTACAATGATGTTCCAAAAACTACTACAAAAAATAAATAAGCTAAGAGTTGCAATGCATTTGTATGAAATTTACCATATATATGTGTGTCAATCATCCCTGCAAAAACTGAAGTCACCAATTCCTCGCCTCCATAATCACCAATATCGTTTGAGCATTCGGTCATAAACTTCAATGCACGTAACACCAGCCATGCAATTGCTAAGGCATAAATCCATTCTATATAAAATAGTTTTTGTTTAATGAATTCTAGTCCTTGCTTTAAATGAAAACGATAGAAATAAATTATACTAAAAGCCGCAAAAAAATAAAAGAAATTAAAGTTGGCAATAGCAGCCATTCCAGCAAAAAACAAAGACAGTGTTGCCATGTTTCGTTTATTGTTCTTAATGGCAATGCTCACACAAATAAGCGCTAAGCTTTCAAACATTAAGCCAGCGGCGTAACCACGCGCTAACCCTAAATAATCTATTAAAAATGGATTTAATAAGGCGATTGCAAAAGCAAAAAACTTAGTAGGAAAATCTTTTAAACTTTTAATCCAAAAATAAGCACTGGTTAAAAACACACCTGCCGAAAAAACACTGAACCATCGTAACTGACTGGCTTTTTCTAAACCCAATAATACCGACGCTTTTATGGCTAAAAAATTAAACCAATGTGTATTGCCTGTGCACAAAGTTTCTACATACCAAAAATGTTTTACATTGTAAAAAGAATAGGCCTCATCATGTGTCATGACCAAACTCACTGCTCGGGCAACCACATAAAACATCAAAGCATATATCAAACAAAAGAAAATGATATTAGCGATGAATCGTGTTTTGATGTTTTGCATAAATTAAATATACAAATTTTATAATAGAACACTGATGACGCTGATGGTTATGATTAATTAAGATTTTTTCTGTTTACCCCAGTAGCTCTATCGGAACGAAAAAAGGTAATTTTAACCAAATAGACGCATAGGCTAAATAAGTGAAATGTCTTCATGAGAAGCTACGCTTATAAATTGTTGGCTATGTGAAAGAAATTTATTTCTCTATCTCATCCTGTCCTTGTTCTACCTTATCTATGTTTCTATGTGGCTATTATTTTCAGAACAGTATTCCATAAAAAAAGCTTCGCATTTCTACGAAGCCTTTTAAAATATTAAATCTGATCTTTAGTTTACTTTAATTAATTCTACATCAAACACTAACCAAGAGTTTGGTGGAATTACTGGCGGGTAACCATTTGCTCCGTAACCTAAGTTAGCTGGGATAATTAATTTAGCTTTTCCACCTGGTTTTAATAATTGTAAACCTTCTGTCCAACCTGGAATAACTTGATTTAAGCCAAACGTAGCTGGCTGACCTCTATCTACAGAACTATCAAACTTGTTACCGTTTAATAAATATCCAGAATAATGAACCGTTACACTACTAGTAGCTTTTGGAGCTTCACCTTCGCCCTCCTTTTCAATAATATAACGTAAACCACTTGCTGTTGTTTTAGCAGAACCGTAAGTTTCGTTTAATGTTTTATCCATTTTTTCTTGCTCTGCTTTAGCTTTAGCTTCTGCTTTAGCAGCGTAATTTGTTTTCTCAAATTCAAATGTTTTAGCGGCATCAAATGCTTCTGCTTCTTTTCCTTTACGTAAAATCACTAAGCGTTTTAATACATCATTTCCCTTAATGGAATCAACAACATTCTGTCCTTGAATTACATGACCAAACACCGTATGCTTACCATTTAACCAATCGGTTTTTACGTGAGTAATAAAGAATTGAGAACCATTCGTTCCAGGACCAGCGTTTGCCATCGACAAAATACCAGGGCCTGTGTGCTGTAATGTTTCGTCAATCTCATCTCCAAATTTATATCCTGGATCTCCAGTTCCTGTTCCAAGCGGGCAACCACCTTGAATCATGAAATTAGGAATCACACGGTGAAATTTCAAACTATCATAATAAGGCACACCATCTGCTTTAGCAGTATTTTTAATAGCACCTTCTGCTAAGCCAACAAAGTTAGCTACAGTCATTGGTGTTTTTTTAAATTCTAAAGCGCAGTAAATATCTCCTTTAGCGGTTTCAAATTTGGCATACATGCCATCTGGTTGTTTACTTAAAAATTCTTTATCCATCTTACTTAGTTTTACTTTTTTAGGTTTTTTAGGTTTATCCGGGTTTGCTACTAATCCTAAAGATACAAGAGCAAACAAAGAGGCTAAAATTATTTTTTTCATTTTATTATAGTTTAATAATTATCTAAAATTATTGAGGCATTTGTGGCGCTGCACCTGCTTTAAAATCTATTAGCTCTACTTCAAAAACTAAAGTTGAAAATGGAGGAATTTGTCCGCCAGCGCCTCTTGGCCCGTAGCCTAAATTAGAAGGAATAATAATTTTTGCTTTACTACCTTTTGTCATTAATTGAATAGCTTCTGTCCAGCCTGGAATAACTTGATTTAAAGGGAATTTAGCGGGCTCGCCTCTGTCAACTGAGCTATCAAATTTTGTCCCGTCCAATAACATACCAGTGTAATGAACAGTTACTTCATCTGTAGCAGTAGGATGTGCGCTACCTTTACCTTTTTGAGTTTCGATAAATACAATTCCACTTGCTGTTGGAGGAGTCGTGATTTTATTTTCAGCTAAGTAAGCATCCATTTTTGGCTTTTCAGCTGCTTGTAATGCTGCTATTTCCGCTTCTTGTTTTTTCTGATTTTCATCTAATTCCTTTTTAGATTTAATCTCCACCATTTTGATGGTAATTAACAACTTATCTCCTGGTTTAGCAAATGGAGGTAAAGCTTCCATGTGGTTTGTTTTTAAGAAAAATGAATCGGCGCTAATAATAAAAGCAGCACTATCATTTTTAGCCATCATTTTGAGTGCATCTTCTAAGCTTCCAGAAAAAGAAGATTTAGGAACAATATAACGAACCGTTCCAGTTCCATCTTCTGAATTCATTCTAGAATCAAATAACACAGAATCGTTTGGTGATTTTTTTAAGGCATAAATAACCTTAAAACTTACTCCATCTCCTTCCGTAGCTTTTACGCCAGCTTCGTCTTGAGTAAAGAATTGGTAATGTAATCCGTTTTCAGCTTTTGTAAAGCCATCATACTCAGATTTGTTACATGATACAAGTCCTAGCAAAGCTGCTGAACCTAAAAGCATAGTGATTTTGTTCATTTTGTTTATTTTATATCTATTATTTTAATGTTATAAACTAGTGAGGTATAAGGAGGAACAGAACCATTGCTACTTCCTAATTCGCCAAAAGCCAGTCGCGAAGGTACTATTATTTTTGTAGTTTCCCCTTTTTTTAGTGAGCCAATAACAATATTTAACCCTTTAATTAATTGGTCTGGAGTTCCATAGCTGTACTCAAAGGTTTGCTCCTTTATATCAACGGGTTTACCATCCAAAAAGAAACCTTGATAAGCTACTTTTACTTTTTTTCCTTGGATTACAGGCTCTAAATTAGTTGTGGTTTTTGTAATCGTGTAAATACCATTTCCATCAGCTTTTACATACTTATAATTCTGCAATAAATAACTGTCAATTAGCTGAAGTTCCTGTAACTCTGTATCCTCAACATCATAGGCTTCTGAGTTTTTTTTAAGTGCTTGATACTCTTGTTTTGATATAATTTGAATGAGTTTCACATTTAGCTTTACCAAAGAATCTCGTTTACAAAAATCGGGAACAATCGTATCGAAATAATTCCTAAAAAAAACAGAAGGATTAATTAAAAGAGAGGCACTATCGCCTTCTACCATATTTAAAAAGTAATGATTACAAGAGCCTGATAATAATTGAGAATTTAACGTAATGTATAGTCCATCGGCCGCATCATGTTTGGTGTCCCAAAATATGGAATCGGATAATGTTTTCATTTCGGCATCAAACACTACCACATTATCAACTTGTGGTTTCTCATTTCCGTCACCAATCGATAGTAATTTAAAGTAAAATCCATTTTCTGCCCTTGTATAGCCTTCTATTTGTGGTTGTTTATTGCATCCAAAACAAACTAACAATATAAGACAACAAATAGCGATTTTTTGAAGCATTTCCTTATTAATTATGGGATTGTTTTTTTACGGAAATAATTTCGATATCATAAATAATTGGAGACATGGGTGGTATTTTTTTTGAATCTCCTAACAAGCCATGGGCTAAATGAGAAGGAATTAATATTTTGGCTTTATCACCCGATTTTAGATATAAAACTGCTTTATGTAAACCATCTTCAATATTTTCCATTCCAACCACAAATTCTTTTGGGCCATCCGTTTTTGATGAATAGCATTCTGTACCATTTAATAACGATACTTTGTAATTTATTTTTATGATATCGTCGGTTTTTATAGAATCACCCTTTGCTGAAGGATTATAAACATAGTAACGAATACCGCTATTGGTTTTAATAAAAGACATTTCATGAGATTTTTGATAATAATCCATCTCATCGCTTTCTTTAATAACCACTTGCTGATTTGCTTTCACAAACTGATCTTTAACCTTTTGTTTGTTAAAAGAGTCGTTTTCTTTATTTTGATGATCTGGCCCGCATGCCATAAAAACAGCTAATGAAACTCCCAAGAACCAGTATTTTTTGAAAACAGATTGCAAAGCCATCTAACGAATTGAAGTAATTATTTATTATCAGAAAGTGTGTCTACTTCCTTTTTAACTTCTTGGATATGCTCTTGAATAGTATTGGTAATACCGCCAGTACCTTGCATCACATCCTTTTGAATACCATTGGCAGCATCTTTAAATTCACGAATACCCTTACCAAGAGCTTTAGCAATACTTGGGACTCCTTTACCTCCAAACATTAACAAAATAACAAGGAGAATTAAAACAACCTCACCGCCACCTAAATTTAAAAATAAAATAAAAACAGAATTCATGTCACAAAAATACAAATAAGAATATAAGAATGTGGATTTTTATACGACAAACATCCATTTTTTGTTAACTAAAATGATAGGATTTAATAAATTAATGTTATATTTTTGTATCTAATTTGTTCCAATACATAGTCACTAAATTTATATAGCATGAAAAAAAACTACTTTAATTCTTCCAAAAAAGTAACACACACTATTTACAGAAAGATCAGTCATTTGTTTTTATTTTTTGCGGTTCTTTTCGCTTCAAAAAATTCTATTTCCCAAACATATTGCGCTGCGGCAGCCACTTCAACATCTGACGAAGAAATTTTTAATGTTACTTTTGGAACTTTAAATAATTCTAGCACTTGTGGAACTACTGGTGGTTCAGGCTCTGTTTTAAACATGTATAGTAACTATACAGGGTTAACTCCACAAGTATATACCTTAGGCAGTAATTACCCATTATCTGTTACTGTTGGGCAATGTGGCACATCTTCGTATAGTGGTATTGTGGGTGTTTGGATTGACTACAATCAAAATGGTTCATTTGCAGATCCAGGTGAAAATATCATCACATCACCCTATACATTATTTGCGGTAGCGGGAACCGTTCTATCGGCTCCAACAGGAATAACAATTCCATTTACTGCAACTCCAGGAACAACTAGAATGCGTATTATTGCCACTGAATCAAGTACAGCGCCGGGTCCTTGTACTAACCCAACTTGGGGAGAAGTAGAAGATTATAATATTACCATCTTATCGCCTTCTCCTTTAGATTTAGGTGTTAGCGCATTAATTAATCCATTAACTTCAAAAAGATGTTACGCAGTTGATACGATTGTAGCAAGGGTGAAAAATTTCGGATCAGCGACTGCTGATTTCTCTGTAAACTCAACTACTGTAACAGTTAACACAACTGGACCAAATGCTGGAACATACACATTAGCATTAAGTTCAGGAACAATTGCTAGTAATGCTTCTCAAGATTTTACAATGACCACAACTTATAATTTATCAAACATTGGTACTTATAAATTAAAAGCATATACCACTGTGGTTGGCGATGGGTCGGTACTAAATGATACAACTAGTTTAACTGTTACAAGAAGTCCGATATTTATAACCTCTGCGCTACCAAATGATAGTGTGTGCTTAGGAGTGCCAGTTCAATTAAATGCAGCATTTAGTTCTACTAAACAATTAGGAACTGGTATTTTAGAAAATACATCCACTAGCTACCCAGCACCTTATGGTAATTTTTATGAAGGTGCTAAACACCAATTTTTATTCTTAGCCTCTGAATTAACAGCAGCGGGCTTAGTTGCAGGTAATATTAATTCATTGGCATTTAATGCAACTAACTTAAACGGAACGGACCCTTTAACTAATTACAATGTTGCTATTGCTACAACAACATTAACTAATATTACAGCTTTTCAAACCACAGGTTTTACAACTTATTTCTCATCCGCAAGTTATGTTCCAGTGTTAGGAGCTAATACACACACATTTTCTACTCCTTATGTCTGGGACGGTGTATCAAATCTAATTGTTGAAACGTGTTTTAATAATACACCTGCTGGTTATTCAAATAACGTTTCAGTTACTCAATCTAGCACACCATTTTCATCTACTGTTTGGTACAACGCAGATGCTAACGCAACATTATGTTCGCAAACAACTACTTCTGGGTCAATGAATCAAAGACCAAATATTGCTTTTGAACAACCTGCAACAATAACTTATACTTGGTCGCCAGCAATTGAATTATCAGCTGCTAATATTTCAAATCCTATAGCCAATGTAACTAGTACAAGAACTTATACAATTACTGGCTTAACATCTGGTTGTATGACCTATGATACAGTACAAATTTTCGTAAAACCAACTCCAACTCCAAACTTAGGTAACGATACTTTATTCTGCAGCTTACCAGTTGTTTTAAATGCAAACACCACGGCTAATAGTTTCTTATGGAACAATGCAAGTATTGGCTCAAGTTTAAATATTACAACTCCAGGTAAATACTGGGTAAGAGGAACAAACACAAATGGTTGCTCTAATACAGATACAATTCAAGTTGGCTTAGGATCTTCGCCAATTGTGACTTTAGGCCCTGATACAGCATTTTGTCAAGGTTCAAACTTACATTTGTACGCAGGTGTTGGAACAGGAAATGTTTATACTTGGAACACAGGAGCTACAACATCTTCAATTTCTGTTAATTCACCTGGAACTTATTCTGTAGTGGTTACAAATACAATTGGCTGTCAATCATCTGATATCATTAGTATCACTTCAAAAGCAAAGCCATCTGTCTCTTTAGTTTTTACCGGGTTAACAACTTTTTGTAAAGATGATAACACTGTAAAAGTATTAACGGAAGGTTCGCCAAGTGGTGGAACTTACATTGGTGCAGCCGTATCAACTAATACTTTTTCTGCTAACCAAGCGGGACAAGGTTCCCACATTATACTTTACACAATTACTGGATCAAACGGATGTTCAAACACAGCTAAAGATACATTAACTGTAAATGCTTGTGTTGGTATTGAAGAATTAACAAATGACATGAATATTAATGTTTACCCTAATCCAACAACTGGAATATTTACATTAGACTTAACAACTTCATCAGATTTAAAAGGAATTCTTTATATCACTTCCATTGATGGGAAAGTTGTTTTAAATGATGTGATAGAAGGAAATGGATTAATTTCTAAATCTATTAATATCTCTGATTTAGCAAATGGGATTTACTATTTAAAATTAGAAACAAAGGATGCGATCAAAACTTATAAAGTTATAAAACAATAATATTTGATGAGTTAATTTTAAAACGCCTCAAATAATTTTGAGGCGTTTTTTTGTGAATTATATTTTAATGTGTTTATTTGTGTCGAATTAATGAAAAACATCCTTTACATAAAATCTAAATGTAAACGTAAGGCTCGCCCGAGCCATATTTAATTTCGTGTGCCAGAATCAGGGATTGATTCACACACATTCAAAAAAATCAATAAACATTCTTAAATTTAAAACTCCTGACAAAGCAGGATTCAAAATCATTAAATAACATTAATCATGAATATATTAAAATTTGGCGGAACAAGTGTTGGAACTGCAGAGCGAATGAAGGCCTTAGTACAACTCATTTCTTCGCCCGAAAGAAAGATTGTTGTATTATCAGCTATGAGCGGCACAACAAATGCCTTAGTAGAAATATGCAATGCACTTTATAAAAAAGAAAGCGATAATGCTAATGAACTAATCAATAAATTAGAATCTACTTACGTGAATGAAGTTGATCAATTATTTAGTTCGCCTGAATTTAAAACTAAAGGAAACGATTTAATTAAAAACCATTTTAATTACCTCCGTTCATTCACATTAGACATGTTTACGGTAAATGAAGAAAAAGCGATTTTAGCTCAGGGAGAATTACTAAGTACTGCCCTATTCTACTTTCATTTACAAGAAATAAATATTCCTTCGGCTTTATTGCCAGCATTAAATTTTATGCGCATTGATGAAAATGATGAACCTCAATTAACCTACATCGAAAAAAATTTAGAAACTGAATTAAACAAATATCCAAACATTAATTTATTCATTACTCAAGGATACATTTGCAGAAATGCTTTTGGAGAAATTGATAATTTAAAACGTGGAGGAAGTGATTATACGGCTTCTATTATTGGCGCTGCTATTAAAGCCAATGAAGTACAAATTTGGACAGATATTGACGGTATGCACAATAACGATCCTCGTGTAGTTTCAAAAACACATCCAATTCACGAATTAAGTTTTGATGAAGCAGCAGAGTTAGCTTATTTTGGTGCAAAAATTTTACACCCTACTTGTATCTTACCTGCTCAAAAAAGAAACATTCCTGTACTACTAAAAAACACCATGCAACCTGATGCCAAAGGGACACGCATATCAAATATTAATGCAGCAGAAGGATTAAAGGCTGTTGCTGCTAAGGATGGTATTTGTGCCATTAATATCAAAAGTGACCGAATGTTATTAGCGCATGGTTTTTTGCGTGCTGTATTCGAAATATTTGAACGCTACAAAACATCTATTGATATGATTACTACTTCTGAAATAGCGGTATCATTAACCATAGATAATGTTAAGCACTTAAAAGAAATTACTAAAGAATTAGAAGAATTTGCCAATGTAGAAATTGAACAAGAACAAAGTATTATTTGTATTGTTGGAAATTTACCTAAAGATAAAGCGGGCTATGGTTTCAAAGTATTAGAGTCTTTAAAAGATATACCTTTACGAATGGTGTCTTATGGAGGAAGTTCCAACAACATTAGTGTACTGGTGAATTCTATTCACAAGAAAGATGCTTTAGTGGCTTTAAATAAAGGTTTATTTGGATATTAACAATTGGTATATATGTTTACGGAAAAAATACTCAAAAATTTATCGCAATATAAAACACCATTTTATCATTACGATTTACAGCTACTGCAAAAAACATTAGATGTTGTAAAAGCAGAAAGCTCCAAATATAATTACAATGTGCATTATGCATTTAAAGCAAATACTAATTCCCGAATTATTGACTTAATTCAAAAAAAAGGATTGGGTGCAGACTGTGTGAGTGGCAATGAAGTAAAGTGCGCTATTGAAAATAAATTTGAATCGTCAAAAGTTGTATTTGCTGGCGTTGGAAAAAGCGATGATGAAATTAATTACGCCTTAGAAAAAAATATTTTTTGTTTTAATTGTGAAAGCTTGCAAGAGCTTGATGTGATTAATGAATTAGCAGTGAAACAAAATAAATTAGCCTCTATTGCATTGCGCATTAATCCTAATGTAGATGCACATACACACAAATACATTACAACAGGTTTAGAAGAAAATAAATTCGGGATTAATCCTTATGAATTTGAAACGGTTATTGAGAAATTAAAAAAACTACCAAACCTAAAATTAATTGGTTTGCATTTTCATATTGGTTCTCAAATCACAGACTTATCTCCATTTAAAAAATTATGTTCAAGAGTAAACGAAATCAATACCTACTTTTTAAATAAAGGATTTGATTTACCCATCATTAATGTTGGCGGCGGCGTTGGTATTAATTATCACGAGCCAGACAAGCATGATATTATCGATTTCGCCTCTTACTTTAAAGTATTTAACGACTTTATAGAATTAAGAAAAAATCAGGAATTACATTTTGAATTAGGGCGAGCTATCATAGCTCAATGTGGCAGTTTGATTAGTAAAGTATTATATATCAAAAATGGCATTAATACCAACTTTGCGATTTTAGATGCTGGCATGACTGAATTAATCCGTCCTGCATTATATCAAGCTTTTCACGTGATTGAAAATATTTCTTCAAAAGAAAAAAATACCATAAAATACGATGTTGTTGGCCCAATATGCGAAAGCAGCGATTGCTTTGGCAAAGCGGTTGAATTGCCCGAAACAAAACGTGGTGATATTATCGCCATCAGAAGCGCTGGTGCTTATGGCGAAGTAATGGCTAGCCGTTACAATTTACGAGACGAAGTGCGGAGTTATTTTAGTGAGTGTTTATTGTATAAAGATTTGGGCGTTCCTGCAAGAGACCTGAGGCAAAGGATTTTCGCTTGCATCCTCACGCGGACTAAAAATCTATATTTTTTTTTTTTATTTAAAATAAAGCCGCGTGAGGGATAATAAGAAGAGAAGGCCCCCCCAAAAAATTAAGTCTTCTGTTTTTTCTTTTTAGCAGCTGGAAATAAGATATTGTTCAATATCAAACGATATCCTGGCGAGTTTGGATGTAAACTTAAATCCGTTGGTGGATCCTCTACTCTATGCTCATAATCTTCGGGGTCATGTCCGCCATAAAAAGTCCAAGTACCTTTACCATGATCTCCGTGAATATAACGCGCTTCATTATAAGCTTTAGCTTCTCCTAAAATTAAAATATTTTTCTTAATATATGTTTTAGTGAAAGCAGTTGTTTGTCCGTAAAAACCTTTAATGGTTTGCTCATGATTTTGGCATAGCATGGTTGGTACTGGATCCCATTTAGCAGAAAATTCAAATAAGGTAAACACATCATTATCTTTATTCATACCATATTGTCTTCTTGGTGTAGTTGCATCAATAGTAGAAAATTCGTATTCATAAGGATTAGTGCTTAGCTGATATTTTTCAAATGCATAGCCTTTTGTGTAATCAATTTTTTTATTCATTGCCGCATCGGCAGGATCATGATCAAACATGGATTCACAAATATCAATTCCTTCACACGCAAGTGCAATATCATAACTATCCGTAGCGCTACACATAGCAAATAAAAAGCCGCCTGTAAATACATAATCATTTATCTTTTTTGCTACTGCTAATTTTAATTGAGAAACCTTTTCAAATCCTAATTTTTTTGCACGTTCTTCATTATCTTTTACTTCGTTTTGGTACCAAGCTGTTTGATGAAATGATGCCCAAAATCGTCCGTACTGTCCTGTAAAATCTTCATGATGCAAGTGCAACCAATCGTAATCTTTTAATTTATCTCCAATTATTTCTTCATCATAAACAACATCATATGGTATTTCAGCATACTTCAATACCAATGTTACGGCATCATCCCATGGTTGCTTTATTTTTGGAGAATACACCGCAATTTTAGGTGCTTTCTCTAATTTAATAGCATCCTGATTTACTTCTGGATTTGCAATCTCTGCTAATATACCGTTGGATTGTGCATCAGAAATAATTTCATAGCTAATTCCTCTTATGGTACACTCGGTTGTAACTGGCTTTGAATTAGGAATTAAAAAACTTCCTCCTCTGTAATTAGTTAACCATTGTATTTCCAACTCTCCTTTCAATGCCCAATAAGCAATTCCATAAGCCTTTAAGTGATTCTTTTGGGTATCATCCATAGGAATCAAAATATAGCTACTAAAACATTGAATAGTTATTAGTAAAAATAAAGGAAGTAGAAATAGCTTTTTCATTACGAAGTCTAAGATACAGAAATATCGAATTTATGACTAGTTAATAGCTGTTAATTTTTTAACCATGATAAACCCTAGAAAAAATAATCAGTCCATTTTCAATTTGCAATACTTCCCCAACAGATAAATCTTCTTCTCCATTTACATGTCTAATGTATTCCATAAAAACTTGTTCGTCATCTGCTGTTAATTTAATTACTTCATATTGTAAAGTAGGTAATCTATCAAAGGCATCTTTCCACCACTCACGCAGCGCCTGTTTGCCTTTAATTAACCCTTGAGTTTCAGGCATTCTAATTTTTAGCTTCGGGCTATAATGCTGTGCATTATCATTATAGAGCGATAATAATTTTTCTAAATCATGCTCATTAAAAGCTTCAAACCATTTGGCAGCTATTTGTTTATTATTTTGTGCTAGCATAGTGTAAATATAATAGCATAAATGTAATTATTAATTTAAACCTCTTTATCTTTAGACTGTTTAAAATATATGGGATATAATAGTTTAAAAGCCTGTTTAGATGATTTAGAAAAAAACAATCATCTAATTAGAATTAAAGAAGAAGTAGATCCAAATTTAGAAATGGCATCTATTCATTTGCGTGTACACGAAATGGGCGGTCCAGCCTTATTATTTGAAAACGTCAAAGGAACAGAATTTAAATGTGCATCCAATATTTTTGGAACTTTAGATAGAAGTAAATTTATTTTTAGAGATACGCTTGAAAAAATTCAAACGCTCATTGAAATAAAAAACAACCCAATTAAAGCACTTAAAAATCCATTTAAATATGCCAATGTATCTTTAACAGCTTTATCGGCTTTGCCATTAAAAAACCCATTATCAAAACCTGTTTTATATAAAGAAACAACGATTGATAAAATCCCTTTAATTAAACATTGGCCAATGGACGGCGGTGCGTTTGTTACACTGCCTCAAGTATATAGTGAAGACATTGATAAGCCAGGAATTATGAGTGCTAATTTGGGTATGTACCGCATTCAATTAAATGGGAACGATTATATCATAAATAAAGAAATTGGATTGCATTATCAACTACATCGTGGTATTGGAGTGCATCAAAGCAAAGCTAATAAATTAGGTAAGCCATTGAAAGTATCAATTTTTATTGGTGGCCCTCCTAGTCATTCGGTTGCTGCTGTAATGCCATTACCCGAAGGCTTAAGCGAAATGACATTTGCTGGTGCTTTGGGTAATAGAAGATTTAGATATACTTATCAAGATGGATTTTGTGTAAGTACAGATGCTGATTTCGTGATTACAGGTGAAGTATATCCAAACGAAAACAAAGCCGAAGGACCTTTTGGAGATCATTTAGGTTACTATAGTTTAAAGCATGATTTTCCTTTAATGAGAGTTCACAAAGTGTATCACAAACAAGATGCTATTTGGCCATTCACGGTTGTTGGTCGTCCGCCACAAGAAGATACGAGCTTCGGACAAATCATTCATGAATTAACAGGAAATGCGATTAAACACGAATTACCCGGTGTAAAGGAAGTTCATGCGGTAGATGCCGCCGGAGTTCATCCATTATTATTGGCTATTGGTAGCGAGCGTTATACGCCGTATAATCAAACTAAACAGCCAGCGGAATTGTTAACCATTGCTAACCATATTTTAGGAAAAGGGCAATTAAGTTTAGCCAAGTATTTGTTTATTACAGCTGATGATACCAATAAAGTTTCAACACATCACGAAGCTGAGTTTTATCAATTTATGTTGGAGCGAATTAATTTAAGACGTGATTTACATTTTCAAACCAATACAAGTATAGACACACTAGATTATAGTGGTACAGGTTTAAATTCAGGTAGTAAATTAGTAGTGGCTGCTTATGGAGATAAAATCCGTGATTTAAGTTCTCAAATTTCAAATTCATTAAATGAACTAACAACATTCGAAAATCCGCAAATTGCTTTTCCAGGAGTACTAGTACTGCAAGGCAAAAAATTTGAAACATACGAAAAAGCAAAGCAAGAGTTTAATAACTTCAATGAAGAAATAAAACATAAAAATATTGATTTGAACGGATTTCCGATGATTGTTGTGGTTGATGATTCAAGTTTTACGGCAGCTACATTAAAAAACTGGTTGTGGGTAACATTTACTCGTTCCAATCCAAGTCATGATGTCTACGGTATTAATTCATTTACAGAATACAAACATTTTGGTTGTGATAATCTAATTATTGATGCTCGAATTAAACCACATCATGCTCCAGTTTTGGAAAAAAATCCAGAAATAGAAAAACGAGTTGATAAACTATTTGAAAAAGGCGGAAGTCTATTTAAAAATTAGATTGGATAGAAATTAGATTTCAGAAATTCGACAACATTAACTACTTTTAACTACAGCTTAATACAAATGTTAAAGGAAATAATCATAGAATCTAATTTCGCAACAATTACCTATAGAACAGACGGTATTATCCATATTCATTATTCAGATCACAGCTTTACTTTAGAAGAAACAAAAGCATTGTTTTTAACAATTAGAAAAAATTCGCCATGGGAGGTGTCTCCATTTTATATCACAGGAGATTCTTTTACAAGTCAAGATGATGAATCAAAAAAATTTAATGGGAGTCCTGAAGTTATTAAACATTGCTCTGCGATTGCCATTTTTTCAAAATCACTTGGACAAAAAATATTAGCGAACTTTTATATAAAAACAATTAAACCAAACACACCTACAAAGTTTTTTACAGACGAAGAATCTGCCATTAAATGGTTAAAAGAATACATTTAATCAAAAAACTAAGCATAAAAAAAGCTCCTAATTTCTTAGGAGCTTTTTAATTTTATATCAAATTAGAAATGCCATAAATCATGTTCCCATCTAAAGATGTCATTCTTAATACGATCAGACTCTAATAAGGCGTCAATACCTTTTGAGTAACGCTCAATGGATCTATCATAAACGTTGGTTTCTTTAGTAGCTACAGAAGAGAATTGACGTTTCCAGAAAATATCTTCAAATGTTCTACGTTCCGAATCATTCTTCGCATTATATACTTCGTGCTTTGCAAAAAACGGGCGACATGCAGGGAAATATGTATAGAACAAAGGAGATTCTCCTAATTCAACACGCTTAGGATTAATTACGTTAAACTCCAAAGCTAAAATACGAACTTCTAAAACTGATTTTTGTTTATCAAAAAACCAATCTTCTTTTAACCCTAATGACGAGAAAAATTCGAATGTCCAAGTAGAATCCACCGCTCCTGGTCTTTTCACCATGTATGGAGCGCCATTTGCATCATATTCTTCAACTTCTGCGGAATCTTCTCTAATAACCATTTTATCTCTAATATAAGATAATTCATATGGATTCAAAAATTCTTCATCTGAAAAAGCAATAATTTGTCCAGATAAAACATACTTAGAAACTAGCTGCATCAAAGAAATACGACTAGCAACTTGAGTAACAGGATAATATAATTGTTGGTTCTGTTTTTCACGCATATCCAAACGTCTCCAAACACGTTTTTCCCATGTTACATCACCTTCGCGAAGGTGAGTGTAAGGAATAAAACGTCTATTATTGGAGTTTTCTTTGTCATAAATTCCATCTCTGTAATCTCCTGGTTGGAAAACACTTTGTTGGGCATTTACGTTTAAAGCTACTATATAGAAAATAGCTGTAAATAAAACATGTTTAAACCTTATCATATTACTCATTTTAAATTAAATTATCTATTTACCTTGATAGCAGAAGTAACAGAAGTAATTTTACCATCTGGTCCTTTAATCTTAGCGTCAATGTATACTTTAGAACCAACATCAGCCTTAGCTAATACTTGTTTTGCAGTTTGATCTAAATTGTTACCATTTCCTGCAGATGAACCTAATTTACCATTAGCTTTACCTACAACTTCCCATGATAATACTACATAATTAGCTTGGAAATCGAAACCATTAGCACCGGCACCTAAACCACTAATCATACCTAATTCGCTTTTCTTTAACTCTTGAGGAGCAAATTTACCGCTTAATTTTAATTCAGGCTTTGGTAAAGGTTTTACACGGAATTTAACTGGAGGACCTTGAGATTTAACACCATCCTTAGTTTTTGCAGAAACAGACACCATACATTCGCCAGTTCCAGTAAAATTGAATTCATACTTACCAGCACCTTTTGGTGTTACTCTAACACCAGCACCTGTAGCGCTTACACTAATATCAGCTGGAGAAATACCTGCTGCTGCTGCTGTAACTGGATTAGGGACACCTGCATAAAATACATTCATTTGATCTGCAGATACACTCGCTCCTGATTTTGCTACTTTATATGAACCCTCGAAAGGATAATATTTAAAAGTTCCATCAGGGTTTTTATACTTAATAACCCCTTTATACTCTTGATCGCCCTCTCCACCAGTACCAACAGAATATTTACCTTCACCACCTACTACAGGAACAAGAGTACCTTTAGCTCCACCAGCTGCTGCTGCTGAATCTACTCCAATCAAAATTTCCATATCACCTGCTGCTAATTTTTAAGATGAAGCTGCTAAGAAGATATCTGCTTCATATGGTTGACCAGCCGCAATATATGAAGATGGTGCAACTACACGCGCTTTGATCGCATCAAACTTAATTGCTAACTTACCACTTGCCCCTGAAAACACTTGAAGAATTTCAGCTTCAACGTTCTTTAAATCAGCTTGCATTTTGTTAAAGTTAGTTACAACTGCCGCTAATGGTAAATGATAAAAGTTATCCATAGCCCAGTTAAATTCGATACCGTCTTCAACACGTTTACTATCTACTGGTTTAATAGATATAAACTTCTTTTTCATCGCTTCATAATCTTCCTTCAATAAGTGTTGTCCGTCAGTTTTTTGCATTTTATCAAGCATTGCAACTAACTTATCACTTAAACCTGTTAACTTATCTCTTAACTCAGCCGCTGTGTGTGGTCCAGATTTTGGTTCTTTTGGTTCAGATATACCTAACTCATGGCTTGGAACATCATAATCGTCCATTTTTTCCATGTAACGCAATTGCATAGTATCTGCCATTTTTGCGTCTACTTGATGTGTAGCAGCAATGATTATATTGTTTAATTCGCCAATGTAATCGTAAACTTGCTTTATTTCCTTTTGTGCTTCAACAGCTCTGTCGTAATAAGGTTTTGCACCCGCATTACCTGTTATTGTGCTTTTGAATGCTTCATCAACACGTTTATTATTTGCTTCTAAATTTTCTTTAGAGCGCTCCATACTTTCATTTACAGAAATATATCCCTGTAAAATTTGTTTAGATACGTTCATCGCCAAAAGCGCTGTCAATACAAGGTACATCATACCGATCATTTTCTGCCTTGGTGTTTCTTTACCGCCTCCCATAATACTTTACTATTTTTTTTAGATTAAAATGATTAAATAATTTTATAGAAAATGAATGAAAGAGATTCTTTCATTCATTTTCATAGTGGATTAACTATTATTTATTGAAATTCATAGCACCTAACATATTACCATAAATGGTATTAAGCGCTGTTAAATTAGTAGATAATTGAGACATTTCAGCACGATATTTTTTAGTATCTTCAACTGAATCATGTAAGTTTTTCATCAATTCACCTAATCCGCCATAGAATTTCTCTGTAGCCTCTAAATGACCACGAGAACCTTGCAATTGTAATTCGTAAGTAGCATTTAATGCTGATAAATTTTTAGCAACGCTATTTAATGAACCGCCAATAGAAGAACCAGCATCATTTGATTCAGCTAAGCTAGCAATTGAATCAGCTGCTTTACTATAAGTATCTGCTAAATGAGATACATTTTTAGATGCAGATTTAACGCTATCAACATATTCATTAGTAGCTACAGTTGCATTACTGATATCAGCCATTTTACTAGCATTATCACCAATTGCACGCATACCCGATCCTAAACTTTCAATTAATTCAGGCCCAATTTTGGCATCAGCTAACATAGCATCTAATTGTGCTGATACTGGTAAACCACTGTCAATTTTATGAGATTCCTCTTCATGACCACCCATACCACCTAATTCAGGGTATGCTAATGACCAATCATACTCTTCATGCGGAATATCCACAGCGAAAAGACAGAATAATATCGCCTCAGTACCTAATCCACCAATTAAGGCAGCGGAAGCACCTGGCCAGTGCATAATTTTAAATAACGCTCCAACGATTACGATAGCTGCACCAAAACATGATGCCAAGTGTAAGTACTTTTTAAAACCGGTTACTTTAGGAAGTTTGCTCATAGCTCTTTTTTTTGTTTAGTTAGTGATTGTTTGATTTTTTGGTTGTGTTTATTTTGTGTTTGTGTTTTTAGTCTAAAATTTTACCGTTATCATCTCCTTTTGCACGACCTAAATAAGTCATTACGTTACGGAATCCGATATAGGCTTTCGCTGTATCTTGGTATTCGTAAGTTCTAGAACTTACTTGTAAGTAATAACCTACATCTTTCCAAGAACCACCACGAATTACTTTACGTTTTAATACGTTAGCATCTTTATCTTGTGCTTCGTAAACGTAATCAGGGTTTAAGTCATGTGCAAAATCATAAGCAGATTCATCAAATGCATTACTTGTCCATTCAGAAACGTTACCAGCCATACAATATAAACCGTAATCATTAGGGTTATAAGAGTAGATATATACTGAGTGGAATCCACCATCATCAATATAAGAACCGCGCATTGGTTTAAAGTTACCTAAGAAACAACCTCTTGCATTACGGATGTAAGGACCACCCCAAGGATACGGAGATAAATCGTTTCCACCACGTGCTGCATATTCCCACTCAGACTCTGTTGGTAAACGGAAATCATTTACGATAGTCATCCCATTTCCAATTAAATAGTTATTTAATAAGTTAGAACGCCAAATACTGAATGCACGTGCTTGTTTCCAAGTTACACCAACTACTGGATAATCATCATAAGCTGGATGCCAGAAGTACATGTTTGTCATTGGTTCATTAAATGAATAAGTGAAATCATGGACCCAAGCTAATGTATCAGGATAAACATTAATAACGTCTTTTAAGATAAATATGGAACGATCTACACCTTTAAATTCTTTAGGCACATAATTTCCTTGACCTACTGAAAGTTGAGTTTCCACATTATAAGTACCTAATGTTTTAGGATCTTGGTCAGGTTTACCAACTGGAGTAGAAGGTTGACCTGGGATACCATTTTGACCATCATTTAAATGTACACCATTGATATAATCTGCTTTTTTGTATTCATGAGAAGCATCTTGAATATCTAAAGATTTTTGAGGAATAAAACGATTAGATTTTGAAGCCGCTAAACGAATATCAATTCTATAATACTCAAAGTTTAATTTACGAGAATCAATTTCTTTACGGTTATAAAAACGCTCTCCTTCTGGTAAATATAATGGTTGTAATGCTAAGCGGTAATCCTCTTCATCACTATTCCATTTAATTTTTTCTTCCCAGTTTAAGTATGGATCTTGTAAATTGTTGTCTCCAATATACTCAGGCCACATTTGTAAGAAGGCATCTTGAGGAATACCAAAATCCTCCTCAAAACCATTATTTAATAATAATTTACGTGCAATAGAATCGCGCACCCAATTTACGAACTGACGGTATTCGTTATTAGAGATCTCAGAATCATCAATGTAGAATGCCTGAACGGAAACCATTTTAGATTTAGCTGTGTGAGCCATCGTTATCTCTTCGTCGCTTGGCCCCATATGGTAACTACCCATAGGAATGTACAAGGTACCGAATGGATCAGGCTGGAACCATTGTTCTCTACCTTCAGCGCCGACTAACTCTCCTGCCTTTTTGTTACAACCAGTAACAACGGCAATAAACGAGGCTAATACAATCAGTTTTTTCATAGTGCTTTTGTTTAGTTTTTAAGCTAGTGAAATTTTTGTAATGGATTTCATTTTGCTTTCTTGTTGTTTATAATCCCAAACTTTGATTTTAGTGACAATTCGCTTTATTAACAAGTTATCAACAATTTAAAAATAAAGTTTGTAAGGGACTTAAACGTGCTTTTTTTTAAAAGGTTACAATTTAATCTAAAAATCTTGCGTTTTGGTAACTAGTTACTTTATTTTTGTTTTTAGGAACCATACAGTAACCTAACATAATTTCGTGCGTACCAGAGCTAAAGCCTTTGATTTTAGAAGTGGTTAAATCATAAGAATAACCGATTTTTAAACCTTTAACACCACCTTTTGTAAATTTATAACCTAACATTGGAGCAATCGCATCTTGCATACGGTAAGAAACACCTACCCAAAAAGATTGATTATATATATATGTTAAATTAATATCTAATTGAGTTGAAGCAGCATCAGATTTTACTTTTACATTTGGGTTAATGCCATGTTTACCACCTTCTCCTAAGTTAAATGTGTAACCACCAACAATATAATAGTGACGAGCCAATTGGTATCTAACATTTCCAACACCGCCTGCTTGCAAATCTTGCGCTGCTAAGTGAGTAGAAGAAATACCCACATACATTTTATTAGCAATAGAGTAAAATGCACCAAATCCTAAATCGTAACTTAATTTATTAAGGTTTGAATTAGCATCAAGCATAGTAGTTGATTGCCAATTTGGAATAGACGCATCTGCTTGACCAACACCATCTGGAGTAATCCAAGTACCATTGAATTGTTGCTGTAAAACACCACCATCAATACCAACACCTAACACACCTGCACCTATATGGCGGTTGTATGCTAGAGCTAAACGAGCAAATAAGGTTTTTGAAAAACCAATTTGGTCAGTCATCACATTTAAACCAATAGCAATTGGCAATTTACCAATTGGCATATCAAAGCTTAATAAACCTGTTTTTGGAGCACCAGGGAAATTTACCCACTGCTGACGATACAAAACGTTTGCACAAATGGCCTCGCTTGTACCAGCATAACCAGGATTATAAATCAATTTACTATGCATAAACTGAGTAAATTGCGGATCTTGCTGAGCGAATGAAACGCTAGTCATTGCTGCCAAAGCAACAGTTAGGGTGGTAAAAATTTTCTTCATGTTATACCAATTTTTTAGTTTTTTGTTAAGTATAGTTAAAATACCTAGGGTACTAAGTTAGAGCAAATTTATTAAAAATCAAACTTTTTGAACTTTTTTTTGTTAAAAAGAAGATTTTTACAAAAATCCTCCAAAATTTACTTTTCAGAGATTCAACAAAATTGGAATTTGGAGGAATTCAGAAATAATTTCTTTTGGCTTTTCTCATTTTTCTTTTTGCTTGAACAAAAAGAAACAAAAATTCAAGGCGAAAGACCAACTTCAATTCTTTTCTCGCTCAAAAAGTCTTCGCAATACCGCCGAAAAAATTGCAATTCGCTCCCTTTCGCCAAAAACAGCCGCACTATTACCAACGTATGAGAAACGCAATTTTAGTTTATTTTTCAATAATTCAAAAACAACCCGCTCAAAGAACCGAAAATTTGTACTTTTAAACTCTTAAACCGAAAAAATAAATGATTGCTTCTGTTTTTCATAAAGGAAAAGATTATAAGATTGATTTATATCAACCAATTGACATTTCGATTCCATTAAGCAATGATAAAAATTGCACAAGTGCATGGTATGTTGAACCTATGAAATTAGAACCAGTAACTAACGGTTCGTGGATTGGTGATGTGAATAAAGGTGGTTCAGTTAATTTCAGAAATATCACCTTTAATCCTCATGGAAATGGCACTCACACCGAGTGTGTAGGACATATTAGTAAAGAATTTGTAACCATAAATAAATGCTTAAAGCAATTTATGTTTTTAGCAGAAGTTATTACTTTATTACCAACTCAAATTGAAAATGGTGACTTTGTGATAACCAAAAAACAATTAGAAATTGCTTTAGAAAATACAAAACCTGAGGCGATAGTAATTAGAACTTTATCAAATGGGTTAAATAAATTAACGATGCAATATTCTAACACCAATCCGCCTTATATTTTACAAGACGCGATTGTGTTTTTGAATGAAAAAGGCATTGAACATTTACTGATAGATATGCCATCTATTGACCGTGAAAATGATGAAGGAAAATTAGTAGCACATCATGCTTTCTGGCAATATCCAAGCAACACTCAATTTCAAAAAACAATTACCGAATTTATTTATGTACCAAATGAAGTGGATGATGGCACTTATATTTTAAACTTACAAATAGCCAGTTTTGAAAATGATGCGAGTCCAAGTAAACCTATTTTGTATAAGATATTTTAAACCTCACCCCCCTGCCCCTCTCCATAATTGGAGAGGGGAGTAGAACAAAAAAACATGAAATTATACCTACCATATAGCAACTCGTTAACAGAATATAAACGCTTTGTAACACGTGAAGTAAAAATCGGTGATATTGGCATTGGTGGCAATAACCCTATTCGTTTACAGAGTATGACCACCACTGATACTATGGACACCAAAGCAACGGTAGCCCAAAGCATTAGAATGATTGAAGCTGGATGTGAGTTGGTGCGAATTACAGCTCCAAGCATAAACGAAGCAAAAAATTTAGAAGTCATAAAAAAAGAATTAGTAGCGGCAGGTTACAATACACCATTAGTTGCTGATATTCATTTTACTCCTAACGCCGCAGAGTTTGCAGCTCGTATTATTGAAAAAGTAAGAGTTAATCCAGGTAACTATGCCGATAAGAAAAAGTTTGAAGAAATAGAATATACTGACTCAGCTTACGAGCAAGAATTAGAAAGGATACGTCAACGTTTTACACCCTTAGTAAATATTTGTAAAGAGTACGGAACAGCCATGCGAATTGGCACAAACCATGGCAGTTTGAGCGATCGTATTTTAAGCAGATACGGAGATACTCCATTAGGAATGGTAGAATCTGCATTTGAATTTTTACGTATTTGTGAAGACTTGAACTATCACAACATTGTGATTTCGATGAAAGCAAGTAACACACAAGTAATGGTACAAGCTTACAGACTGTTAGTTCAAAAAATGATAGAAACTAACCGTAATTATCCTTTACATTTAGGTGTAACTGAAGCTGGTGATGGTGAAGATGGCAGGATTAAATCGGCTGTTGGGATTGGAGCATTACTAGAAGATGGCTTAGGTGATACAGTAAGAGTTTCGTTAACGGAAGATCCTGAATTTGAAATTCCAGTAGCTAAGGCCCTTGTAGATAGATACAGTGAAGAAAAATTAAAACAACATCAATTAATTGAGTCTTTACATTCGGAGAATGGTAAAGTAAAATTGTCCTACAATCCATACGATTATCAAAGGAGAGAATCTATTTCTGTAAACAATATTGGTGGGCATAACGTACCTCGTATTATAGCTGATTTTAGCGAAAGAGAAAGTATTAGTCCTGCTACATTTTTCCCTGTTGGCTACAACTATTCAGTTCCTTTAGATAAATGGAATATTAATGATTTAGCTTGCGATTATGTATATGTAGGCAACAATCATGTTGATTTTGATATTCCTGGAACATTAGGAATTATTTATAATTCGGAAGCATGGAAAGAATTAGAAAATCCTTTAAGACAATATCCTCTATTTTGCGGAGAAGAATTTTTTAAAAGCGAAAAAACGCATCCTGAATTAAATTTTGTGGCAGTTACAAAAGAAGTGCTAACTCCAGAATTTGTTTCAAAAATTAAAAACACTAAAAATATTGTTTTAATAGCGGATAGTTTTAATCCTCATGCAATGCCTGAATTGAGAAGATTGTTTATTTCATTAACAGAGCAAGGAGTTCAACTCCCAATTATCGTTAAACGAAATTATAAAGATATTTCTGAGCAAGATTTTCAATTAGGTTCGTCAGCGGAAGTTGGAGCTTTATTGCTAGATGGCTTAGGAGATGGTTTATGGTTAAAACAACAAAATTGCACTTCGCCACAAGTAGCTAATTCAACTGCATTTGGAATTTTACAAGCTACAAGAACTCGCATCAGTAAAACAGAATACATTAGCTGCCCAAGTTGCGGAAGAACCTTATTTGATTTACAAGAAACTACTTCTAAAATACGTGAACGCACCGACCATTTAAAAGGAATAAAGATTGGTATTATGGGTTGTATTGTAAACGGGCCAGGCGAAATGGCTGATGCTGATTATGGATACGTGGGTGTGGGTGTTGGAAAAATTTCTTTATATAAAGGGAAAGAAGTCGTGAAAAAAAATGTGCCTAGTGACAATGCCGTGAATGAATTAATTGATTTAATTAAAGAACATGGCGATTGGATTGAAAAGTTGTAAGTAGAAAAAAAATAATTGAAATTAAGTTTAAAATATTTATGTGCGTTATTTATTTTGGTTAGTGTTTATGGCACTAGTCAGACGAATGCACAAAAAGTAAAAGAAACTTTCAGCACAAAAAACTATCAATTAACGATTGATGAAATCAATTCGATGAATTCATCACAAATTCATTTTGATAGTATATTATATTTAAAAGCTTACTCTCAAATAAAATTAAATCAATTAAAAGAGGCAACCATTTCTATTTCTCAATTACAGCAATTAAATCCCAATTATTACGAAGCTTATTTTTTGAAGGGATTAATTTCTGCTAAAAAAGAAAAATATCCAGATGCTATTTCATACTTCAATAAAGTCATTGATGCCAATCCTAACCACGAAAAAGCCTTATATAATATGGCATTAGCAAAAGGCTTGTTAGAAGATTATACAAATGCCATTAAGGATTTAGATAAGTGCATTACAATTAATCCAAACTATGCGATGGCTTTTTACAACAGAGGTTATTGGCATGAAATTTCTGAGAACTATACCGCTGCTATTTTGGATTACAAAAAAGCAATTGCTATTGATCAACATTATACGGAAGCTTATATTGCTTTAACGTATGCGTATTCTCAAAACGGCGATAATGTAAATGCTTGTGAAACTTTAAATGCTGCTAAAACAGAAGGAATTGAAGCTGCTAACGATTTAATTCAAAACTTTTGTAAATGATGAAATACATTTATATAGTATGTTATATATGCGTTGGATTTGCAACACAAGCTCAAGATCTATCAGTTACGTTTAGCAAACTAGAAGAACCTTGTAAATTAGCTGAGGCATCTGTTACAGCTAGTACGACCTCTTTACCTATTCAATATTTATGGAGTAATGGAACCATTGCAAATAGTGTTTCAGAATTACAACCTGGAGAGTATTCGGTAAAAGTAACTGCCGACAATGGAAAAGATACTACTATCCATTTTATTATCGAAGAACTAATTTGTGAGCCAACTCCTGAAACACATTTCACGCCAAACTCAGATGGATTTAATGATACTTGGAGTATTGGCCGCATTAACAATTTTCCTGATTTTGATTTATTTGTCTATAACCGTTGGGGGCAGCAAGTACATCATCAATCATTAACATACATTCCTTGGGATGGAAGAAGTTTAGGATTGCCTCTACCCGATGCAACTTACTATTACATTTTATTTTTTTCAAAAACAGATAAAAACAAATTCATTAAAGGTCCAATAAGTATTATCAGATAGTGAAATATATCCTCTACATATTTTTGTTTTTATATCTGACAAGTGCTGCTCAACAAACTGGTCAATACACTCAATTTACCTTTAATAGTTATGGTAATAATCCTGCTGCGGCTGGCAGTAATATTAACGGAAAATTAGAAGTGATTACTGGACTAAGAAAGCAATGGGTAGGTTTTGATTATGCTCCAGCATCCAATTTCATAAGCGCTAATTATACATTTAAACCAGAAAGAAGTTATAAGCGTTGGCATAATGCAGGCGTTTATTTATCTCAAGAAAAAGCAGGTATTTTTCAAAATGTTGGCATATATGGTTCATATACATTGCACTTACCCATTACCACTAAATACACAATGTCGTTTGGTGTATTTGCTGGCGTAAAAAGATTTGCGCTTGCTAGAGGAACCATCTCGGAATCTGATCCAGTATATGCCGCTACCTATCCAAGTTACTTTTATGCTTATCCCGACTTTATTCCGGGCATCAGAATTTATAATAAAAAAATGTTTTTCGATTTATCTGTTCAACAAATTTTTAAAGTAAGACAAGTGCAAGGCGATAAGCAAATTGGCAACAAGTCTGTATTAACACCTCAGTTATATTTATCATACGGAAAAAGACTTTTTATGGACAATGGATTTACAGTTGTTCCTGCAATTCATATTCACTCTTCATTCATTAATATCCCAAGTTTAGAATTAAACGTGATGGCATATTACAGAAAAAGAATTGGAGTTGGCGCAACCATCAGAAATAAAGATTTTATTTCGGGAATTATGCAAATAAGAATTTGGCAAAATGTAACTGCTGGTTTTGCTTACGATTATTCGATCAACCGCATTAATTCTGCCGCTACTAACTCTTTAGAATTTATGATTGGTGTTACACCCATGTTTACATCTATGGGCTTAGATAAAGGACGCCGTAATGTTGCCAAATGTCCTAATTTTGATTTTTAATTTTGAATAATTTAAACTCAAGTAATTCTTTTACTTCCATATTTTTAAGTCACTTAAGTTTTGTTCCTACCTCAGATCAATCTACGTTAATTGCTTTACTATCAGAGTTTATCAGCAATAAAAACGAACGAGAAATCATGGTCATTAAAGGTTATGCTGGTACCGGTAAAACCAATATGGTAGCGGCACTATCAAAAACGTTACCCAATTTTAAATGGAAAAGTGTACTGTTAGCACCAACAGGTCGTGCTGCCAAAGTTCTATCAAACTATTCAAAAAAGCCAGCACAAACTATACATAAAAAAATATTTATAAAAATACCAACGCACGATGGCGGTGTAGCATTTTCGCTAGCCGAAAATAAACACACCAACACCATTTTTGTAGTTGATGAAGCATCCATGATTGGATTAGATAATCCAACCTCGGATTCCGTTTATCATAGCTTATTAGAAAGTTTGTTAGAATATGTTTTTAGTGGCGCAAATTGTAAAATTATTTTAGTAGGAGATACCGCTCAATTACCACCAATTGGCAGCAACGAAAGTCCTGCTTTAAATATAGACTACTTAAAAGCAAGTTATAGTTTACAAATAAAACACATTGAATTAAAACAAGTAGCAAGGCAAGAAGATGCCAGTGGAATTTTAAAAAATGCCACTCATTTGCGCGAATGCATCAATAATTTTAAAGATGAATTCCCGAAGATAAGTTTACATAAAGATGTTGTTAGATTAACAGGCGAAGACTTGGAAGATGCTTTAAATACTGCCTATAGCAACTACGGTTATAATGATGTATTACTAGTAACGCGTAGTAATAAAAGAGCAAATTTATTTAACCAAGCAGTTCGCGCCCGAGTTCGTTACATGGACGAAGATTTGTGTGGTGGCGATTTAATGATGGTGGTAAAAAACAATTATTTTTGGTTAGATGAAAAATCAGAAGCTGGATTTATTGCTAATGGAGATAGTTTAGAAATTAAAAAAATTGTAAGACGCAAAGAATTATATGGATTTAATTTTGCGGAATGTATTGTAAAATTAAGCGACTACGAAAACATACCCGAACTAACCGTAAATTTATTATTAGATTCAATTTATACTGAAGTTCCCTCATTAACCAAAGATCAACAGCAAGATTTATTTGCTAACGTGATGGAAGATGTCGCTGATGAACCCATCAAGGGTTTACGGATGGCTTATTTGCGAAAGAACCCCTATTTTAATGCCTTGCAGGTTAAATTTAACTACGCTGTTACTTGCCACAAAGCTCAAGGTGGACAATGGCCTTGTGTATTTATTGACCAAGGTTATTTAACTAAAGAGATGTTAAATGTAGAATATATTAGATGGTTGTATACGGCTTTTACCAGAGCAAGTGAAAAGGTTTATTTGATGAATTTTTCGGATGAGTTCTTCGAATAATACTTAATTTTTATTTTTAACTATATTTTCTTTTTCCTTGACGAAAAAGAAACAAAAAGTCAAGGCAATTCGCTGACTTCCATTTGCCCCGCAACAACTTCGCAGAATGGCAGTCCGCTCCGAATTGCCAAAATCAGCCGCACAATTACCAACGTATGCAATAGTTTAAATGGAATTAACATGATAGCCCCGATTGTAGCGGTATTCTTTTTTGGTAGCTAAGGTTCTCGAAGCTAAAAAAAGATCCAGCGAAAAGCGGGAAAAAGCTCCAAATTATTTTCATTTTACAGCCAATTTAGTATAGCAAAATCGTTATATTCGCATGATACAATTTGAAGCATAGAATGGCGACTCTTACCAAAAAAATACAAATGGTTGACCTAAAAGGTCAATACGAAAAAATAAAAGCAGAAGTTGATGCTGGTATTCAAGAAGTGATAAATACCACAGCTTTTATTAATGGTCCAGCGGTAAAAGAATTTCAAGCAGATTTAGAAAAATATTTAAATGTAAAGCATGTAATTCCATGTGCCAATGGAACGGATGCTTTGCAAATTGCTATGATGGCTTTGGATTTAAAACCTGGTGATGAAGTCATTACCGCTAGTTTTACTTATGTAGCAACTGCCGAAGTAATTGGATTATTAGGATTGACGCCTGTTTTAGTGGATGTGTATCCTGACACATTTGATATTGACATTGAAGCGATTGAGAAAGCGATTACTCCAAAAACAAAAGCTATTGTGCCAGTGCATTTATTTGGACAATGTGCCGATATGGAACGTATTATGGCCTTAGCAAAAAAACATAATTTATTTGTGATTGAAGATGTAGCGCAAGCAATTGGTGCAGATTATACATATAGCGATGGTAAAAAAGCGAAAGCTGGAACCATTGGAACAATTGGTTGTACATCTTTCTTCCCATGTAAAAATTTAGGTTGCTACGGTGATGGTGGTGCAATTTACACGAACGATGATGAATTAGCGAAAAAATTACGCATGGTAGCGCATCACGGTCAAAGCGTACAGTACGTGCATGACGTATTGGGAGTTAACTCTCGTTTAGATACCATACAAGCGGTTGTATTAAAAGCAAAACTAAAACACTTAGATGAATATGCTGCTGCTCGCAATATGGCCGCAGACTATTATGATAAAGCATTAGCCAATCATCCAAAATTAAAAACACCTGTAAGAGCGAAAAACTCAACACATGTGTTTCATCAATACACCTTGCAATTAAACGGTGTTGATAGAACTAAATTAAGAGAGCAACTATCGGAACGTGGAATTCCAGCAATGATCTACTACCCTATTCCATTGCATGAACAAAACGCTTACAAGAGCGATCGATTTAAAAAAGGAGATTTCCCCGTAACAGAAAAATTATGTGCAACGGTTTTATCTCTGCCTATGCATACCGAAATGGATGAAGAAACATTGAAATATATTACAGATAACTTATTAGAATTATTAAAATAATAAAATTAGATTTATGAAAGTAGCAATTGTAGGAACAGGATACGTAGGATTAGTAACAGGAACATGTTTTTCCGAAGTAGGTATGGACGTAACTTGTATTGATATTGATCAAAACAAGATTGATAATCTGCACAAAGGTATATTACCAATTTATGAGCCAGGCTTAGATGAGTTGGTAAAACGTAACGTAGATAAAAAACGTTTACATTTTTCGACATCTTTAAAAGATAGTATTCAAGGAGCTGAAGTAGTTTTTATTGCCGTTGGTACGCCACCAGATGAAGATGGTTCCGCTGATTTAAAATATGTATTAGCAGTTGCTTCAAGTATTGGTGAGCACGCAAACAATAATTTAGTAGTTGTTACAAAAAGTACTGTGCCAGTTGGTACTGCCGAAAAAGTAAGAGGTGCTTTAAAAACACAATTAGAAAAACGCGCTTCAAACCTAAATATTTATGTTGCTTCAAATCCTGAGTTTTTAAAAGAAGGAGCAGCCATTGAAGATTTCATGAAACCAGATAGAATTGTGGTTGGTGTGGATAGACCAGAAGCAGAAGAATTAATGCGTAAATTATACAAACCATTTTTAATGAACGGACATCCAATTTATTTTATGGATATCCCTTCGGCTGAAATGACAAAATATGCAGCGAATGCTATGTTAGCTACCAAAATTTCTTTTATGAATGATGTGGCAAATCTTTGTGAAATTATGGGCGCTGATGTAAACATGGTTCGTAAAGGTATTGGAAGTGATACGCGTATTGGAACAAAATTTATTTACCCTGGTGTTGGTTACGGAGGAAGCTGTTTCCCTAAAGACGTGAAAGCATTAATTAAAACAGCTAAAGAAAATAAATACAACATGCGTATTTTAAATGCTGTTGAAGAAGTAAACGAGAATCAAAAAGAAGTGTTATTTACGAAAGTAAAAAATCATTTTAATGGAGAGTTAAAAGGAAAGAAATTCGCCTTGTGGGGTTTATCATTTAAACCAAAAACGGATGATATGCGCGAAGCACCATCATTAGTGATTATTGAAAAATTATTAAAAGAAGGTGCTAGTGTTGTTGCTTACGATCCAGTAGCGATGAAAGAAGCGAAACATACCTTAAAAGATACGATTGGCTATTCATTAGATATGTATGATACTTTAGATGGAGCGGATGCTTTATTAATTGTAACAGAGTGGCCAGAATTTAGAGTGCCTGATTTTGATGAAATCAGCAAACGCCTAAAACAAAAAACATTATTTGACGGAAGAAATATTTTTGATCCTCAAGACATGAAAAAAATAGGTTACAGCTATTACTGTATTGGAATTAAAACTAACTAAGAAGAAATTAAGCATATGCAAAAAAGAATATTAATAACAGGAGCAGCAGGATTTTTAGGTTCGCATTTATGCGACCGTTTTATTAAAGAAGGGATGGCCGTTGTTGCCATGGATAATTTAATTACAGGCGATTTAAAAAACATTGAACATTTATTTAAATTACCTCAGTTTGAATTTTATCATCATGATGTCAGTAAATTCATTCATGTTGCAGGTAACATCGATTATATTTTACATTTTGCATCTCCTGCAAGCCCAATTGATTATTTAAAAATTCCTATTCAAACTTTAAAAGTTTCTTCGTTAGGGACACATAACGTTTTAGGATTTGCACGTGTTAAAAAAAGCAAGAGTATTAGTCGCTTCTACAAGCGAAGTATACGGCGATCCAGCTGTACATCCTCAAACAGAAGAGTATTGGGGAAATGTAAATCCAGTTGGACCTCGTGGTTGCTACGATGAAGCAAAACGTTTTATGGAAGCTTTAACTATGGCATATCATGAAACACATGGTTTAGAAACTCGTATCATTCGTATTTTCAATACTTACGGACCTAAAATGCGATTAAACGATGGACGCGTGTTGCCTGCATTTATTGGACAAGCTTTGCGTGGTGAAGACTTAACCATGTTTGGTGATGGTAGTCAAACACGTAGTTTTTGTTTTGTAGATGATTTAGTGGAAGGTATTTATCGTTTACTAATGAGTGACTATCACTTACCTGTAAATATTGGAAATCCTGATGAAATTAGCATTAAAGATTTTGCTGATGAAATTTTAAAACTAACTGGTTCTAATCAAAAATTAATTTCCTTGGCTTTACCTAAAGATGATCCAAAACAACGTAAGCCAGATATTACAAAAGCTAAGGAGATTTTAGGTTGGACGCCGAAAGTAAACAGAGCAGAAGGTTTAAAAATTACTTACGATTATTTCAAGTCTTTATCAAAAGAAGAATTGAATAAAACGGAACACCGTAATTTAGAGACTCTTAATAAGTAAAATGCAAGAAATCTACACAACTATAATAAGTACATTTATTATAAATAATAATTGTGTAGAGATTAGTTTAAACGAAGATGCTTCATTTGATTTATCAAGTGTAAAAAAACATTTTGAGGAAGTGTACGATATTATTAAAACACCTTACTCAAAAACTTTAATAGACTTTTCAAATGTAAGTTTTCTATCAGTTCCAAAGGAATCTATGCAATATATGGCCAATAATGAATACACTAATAACAATTCATCATTAGCCATCATCATTAATGGCTTGCCACAAAAATTAATTGGTAATTTTTATTTGAATGTGATGAAGCCAAAAAGAAAAACTAAATTTTTCACCTCTAAAAAAATGGCAATTTCATGGCTAAATACAATTGATGAAACCACAAGTGCTTAGACATTATAACATAACCGTTAAAGGAAAAGTACAACGTGTATCTTATCGTTTTTGCACGCATGCACAAGCCATTAAATGTAACCTAACGGGTTATGTAAAAAACCTACATAGTGGCGATGTATTAATTGAAGCTGAAGGTTTAGAAGATGACATTAACAAATTAATTGATTGGTGTTATGTGGGCTCTCCTCTATCAAAAGTAACTGAAGTGATTGCGGAAGAAGGTGAGGTGAGAAATTTTGAAACCTTTGAGGTGAAGAAGTGATTATCCAATTTTCTTTTTGATTCCTTCCGGTATCAAACACTTTTCTTTTTGGGTAAAATCAAACACTACCAACACATCTTTGGCAATCGCAACTAACTCGCCGCTATCATTAGTCATGATATGTTCTAAAGCAAAGCTAGTGTTTTTAACAAAATCGATTTTTGTTTGGATGTGAATATTACCTGGAAATAATAATTCCTTTTTAAATTGACAATTAGTTTCGGTAACCATAAAACCAATGTCTTGGGTTTTATGTAATTCCATTAGTCCAATGGTGTCAACATAATTTAAACGAGCGGCTTGAGCGTATTTATTAAAGGCAACATTATTTACATGTCCGAAGACATCTAATTCGCTCCAGTCTATTCGAAGACTTATGTTTGTAGCCAGACTCATTTTACTTTTTAAATAACTGAATAATCTTTCTCAAAGGCTTTAAATACAAAGTGTAAAAGTGTGGTTTTAAACCGTTTATTTTCCAAGCTTTTCTATCTTCGTTATTAGCTCTAATCCTGTTTTGAAGAGAAACGTTACTCTTTCCTCCTACTCGCATTTTGATCGCAAATTCAGGCAAGTATGCCAACTTAATTTTGTGTTTATGAATAAAGCGTAACATTAACTCATAATCAGCCGCTGATACTAAATCTAAATTAAAACTTCCGTGTTTTTGATAAACAGAACGTTTGACGAAGAATGTTGGATGTGGTGGCATCCAGCCATTCATAAACATACCATGCTTATAATGTCCAGATTCCCATTTACGATGAATTTTATTAGTGTCGTTTTTATCTACATAATATAAATCAGCATACACCGCATCGGCTTGATTTAATTTAAAGGTGTTTACTACGTTTTCAATAATATGATTATTGGTATAAAAATCATCGCTATGTAAAATACCAATCACATCACCGCTAGCCATCGAAATGCCTTTGTTCAAGGCATCGTATAGACCATCATCTTTTTCTGAAACTACTTTAGCTATTTTATCTTTGTAAGAATGAATGATAGATAAAGTACTATCTGCAGATGCTCCATCTACAATAATGTACTCAATATCTTTATAGGTTTGATTTAATACAGAGTCAATCGTATCTATTAAGGTTGATTCGCTATTATAGGTGATGGTTATGATTGATACTTTCAAAATATGCTATTGCGTTAATGAGTGTGCAAAATAAATCAACGACTTAAAATTAAAATCAATGCGATCATCTACTTTTGCTTCTGGGCTAATATAAACTGTTTTCATACCTGCATTTCTTCCAAACTCCATATCACTCATGCTATCTCCCACCATAATAGATTTATTAAAATCTATATGTGGAAAATCTTGTTGTGCCTGTAAAGCCATTCCAATAGATGGTTTACGTGTAGGGTGATTTTCGATTGCTAAATAAGGGGAATGATATATTTTATCAATTCTTCCTTTCAAGTAGTTAATTTCATACATCATGTTTTGATGAATCAAATCTAAATCTTGCGGGAAAATAATTTTCTTTCCAATGCATTGCTGATTAGTTACAACCACAATAGTTTTAAATAGTGGGTTTAAAATTCTCAGTGCATTTAATGTTCCATCTATGAATTCAAACTCCGTTGTGTGTTTCACATAATCGTCTTCCAACTTTTTGTTTATCACACCATCTCTGTCTAAAAACAAAGTCCATGTACTATCTATATTTAAATCCTTTAAAGTCATTTTCAACGTTATTTGAATAAAACAAATTTAACCACATAGTCATATAGATTTTTATTTTTCAAAGTCGCTACATAGAAGCTAAGCTTTTTAAATAGTAAACTATGTGCAAAAACATGTTTTCTATCTAATTACTTTTCACTTAGCTTTTATATGTTTCTATGTGGTTAAAAAATACTACTTAACTAGTTTCACTCTATTTATATTTAAAATTCTTAAAATCTGTTTGCGCTTTGTTATAATCTTCTGGGATACCAATGTCTATGAAATAACCATCGTATTCAAACCCAAAAATATGTAATTCATTAATTCTACTTTCATAAAAATCTTTCTCTATCGAAAAAGAAACCGCTTCGTTTGTTTTACTCAAATATAACTTCCTATTTAAAATATAAACGCCACCATTAATTAAACCAGCTTGCTCAATATTATCTTTCTCTTTAAACATTTCAATTGCATTTTCAATACCAAGCAAAATAGTACCATAACGCGCAGCATTATCCACTTTGCGTAATGCTAAACTACAATCAGATTGTTTTGAAATATGATTATTGAAATGATCTGTTATATTAACATCAAAGAAAGAATCGCCGTTTAAAACCAAAACATCACTAGTGTAACATTTTGTCATAGCTAAACGAATTCCTCCACCAGTTCCTAGGGGAGTTTCTTCTTTAGTATAAGAAATTTTAATTCCTTGAAATTCGTTTTTGTAGTGCTCCGAAATTTTATCAGCTAAATAACCCGTAGATAAAACAACATGTTCTATTTTATAATGCAGTAAATAATCAAACACATAATTTAAAAAAGGTTCATTATTTATTGGAGCCATTGGTTTAGGCACATCGCTCACAACTGCTTGCAATCGCGTTCCAAATCCTCCTGCTAATATAATCGCTTCTTTAAGCAAGTGTATTAAGGTTTAGGGAATAAAGCAATTTCAACTAACTCACAAATGGTATGTCCTAATATCATGTGACATTCCTGAATACGAGGTGTATCTTTAGAAGGAATATTAATTAAGTATTTAGCACAGTCTTTCATTTTACCACCAGTTTCGCCAGTAAATGCTACTGTTACCATTCCAATTTGATTAGCTACTTCTAATGCTTTAATAACATTGGTTGAGTTACCGCTAGTGGATAAACCAATTAATACATCGCCTTTGCGCCCCATGGCCTGTGTTAAACGACTATAAATTACATCATAACTATAATCATTAGCCACAGCGGTTGTGTAACTTGTATTCACATGTAAGGCTTCGCTAAACAATGGTGGTCTATCGTAATAAAAACGTCCGCTTAATTCAGCTGCTAAGTGCTGAGCATCAGCAGCAGAGCCGCCATTACCTGCCCATAATACTTTACCGTCGTTTTTATAACACGTTACAATATCATTCACAATGTTTTGTACATTATTTAAAATAGCATCATTGGATAATAAAGATGTTTTTAAATCAATAGACGCTTGAATGCGCGATTTTAATAGTTGTATCATAGTATGTAAATTTATAACATTTTTTTAAATTCTTTTTAATTGTATTGGGATGATTATTGAAATACCTTTAACTCAAAATCATCAAAATACAAGGTATTCTTTCCTCTATTCCAAATTACCACAGCTAGTGTCGATTCTTTCTCACTAATTTTTGGTAAATTAAAAATAAATTCTTTGCCGTTCCAGTTTTCATTTATATTAAAATACTGCAAATTATTAGCTGAAAACAAAATGTCTTTATCGCCACTTTTAATAGAAACACAAAGTAAACATTCCTCCAAATTAACCTTTGAAGTGAAAAAAGCTTTTACTTTTAATATAGAAGGAGCATCATTAAGGCATTTTAAATTTTCGATCTTATAATTAAAACCCCACTCGGTATTAGGCAACACTAATCCTGCTTTTTTACCTTTATAACAAAAATTGCTCAAGGTATCTACGCCGCCACAATTGCTAGGAATAGTATCAAAACTAACCATTTCTTCAAATTTAATAGACTTAGAATTTAAATTAAAAAAAGAATCGAAATCATTAAGTTCATCATTTTCTTTCTTGATAAAGACAGATATTTCATCGTTACTAGCTATTTTTTGAACTTCATTTAAAATATTTGGATAATAAGGATAAACTGTATAAATTAATTTCTGATTTTCAATCACCAAATAATCATAAGGCCAATTTAAGCCCTTTGCAATACGCTCAGGTTCAGGGTAAACCATGCCAAATCCCTTTCGTCTCATTAAAATAAATGGATTGTTTGGTCCATCAGCACCCATGACTAATATTTTAGCATCTCTTGGTATTTGAAGCGCATCTAAAAACAGATCAGAATTTTTAAAGGCATTTGCTGTAGGAGAAGTTCCTGATTTTTCTGATTCCTGAACCTTGTTTGCGTGCAATATGGCAGGAATAAATAGCAACAATAAACAGGCGTTAAAAACAAAAGAAACTTTAGTGCTTTGGAAAGACGGTGTTTTCACCGCTAACAATATCACCAAAAGAATAAATGGCATGTAAAAAGTATCTAAAAAATAATAGTCGTGATCCAAAAACTGAAAACTCATTAAAAAATAATAAAGTATGCAGCCGAAAAATAAAATAGAACACAACCAAATTAATTTTCGTTCTAAATCAGATAGATTGATTTTTTTTATGATTGCATTAATCAACAACAAAACGCTTAGTAAAACAATTAACGCATAATGAAAATGCGAAAAATATTTAAAAGCCCATCTTTCATATACTGCAATCACAAAATCTTTTAAATCATTCCAATTTGCTGCTGGTATAACATAATTCAAAAACAAAGAACCATATTCTGCCCTTAGATATTCGTTATACTTATAATAAGCGCCAACACAAGCAATAGAGCCAAAGAATAGAATCCATTTAAAAAAATGTATTTTTCTTTCTTTGAGAATAAGCAAACATTCTAAACACATTACGGCAACCAATACAATGGCAAATGGTAAACGCGCTAATATAGCGATGGTTATAAAAAACATAAACCAATAAAAATCTTTCTTTGTATTTTCCTTATAAAATTTAAATAGAAAATATAAAGCAATCATACAATTTGCCAAGGATGGAATAGTTGGCAAAAAACCAGCCTGATAATACAGAAAGGTTGGTGAAGTTAATGCAAACAATACCACAACAGTAGATTTAACAATAGAATTAGTGAAAAGTGTGGTTAGTTTGTACAGAAAAAATAAACCAATAATACTGTACAGAAAAACAAAAACTCGAAAACACCAAGGATCCGTGCTTCCTGAAATACGCATCACAAAAGATACCAAATAATCATAGATAGGAAAATCAACCGATGTGATAGATGACTTCATCACTGTCATAAAATTACCATCTGGAAACTGATTATTGTAAATAAACGTTTCAGGATGAAAAAAATCGCCCCCATTATTTACAAAACCAAGTGCTATTGCATATCTATCACATTGAGCCCAACTATGTTTGTATTGTGGAAATTCATTTAATGTTTTAAATTGAAATAGTAAGCTAATAGTAACTATAGTCAGTAAAACAATGTATTTATGATAATTTGATTTCAATAGTCTAAATTAAAATTGATTTTTACTTATTCGGTAACTAAATACTTGAATATAAGCTTTTACTAAATCCGTCAACTCATTTACTTTTTGCTGGTTGCCTTCATCAATCAACATTTCCTTAATAATTCTTTTATCATTAAATATCCAAAATTTAGTTGTTTTCTTTGATGTATTATCAAATTCTAATGCATAAGGGTAATCAAATAAATGAAACAACCCGTTTCCAACATACTTAATAGTAAGATGATTATCAGCTGAAAGCGCCGAACTTCCCAAACTAACAAACGGTTTATTGTATCCTAAATAATCTAATACGGTTGGATACATATCTATTTGAGAAATGGAATGATCTTGCATTTTATTAAATGAAGTGTCGCCATAGCTATAAAATGAAACAGGAATTGAAAATTCATTTACTGGGTTACATTCGTAAAAACCCAAACCACTCGAATTATGATCGGCACAAATAGCAATAATCGAATTTTTAAACCAAGGTTCGTTTTTAATTTTACTAAAAAACAATTGAAGAGATAAATCTGTGTATTTGACACTTTTTTTAATAGGATCTTTAATGGAATCTAAAAGTGTTTTATAAGGCTCTGGAATGGGAAACGGATGGTGCAAAGAAAGTGTAAGAAGTGAAGCGCAAAAAGGCTGCGACATAGTTTTTAATTTACTGGCAACAAATGGCAAAAATAAATGATCGTCAACGCCCCATCCCTCGTTTTCGTAATTACTGTCGTAATCTCTTTGATCAAAATACTGTTTAGTGAAATTAATATTGGTAAAACTTTCAAAGCCAAAAGTAGTTTTCACTCCTCCATAAAAAAATGCGGTTGAATAACCTTCCTTTTCTAATAGAGATGAAATGCCATGCACATTATTATTACTGTAATTTGAATAACAATAATTTTTATCCATAAAAGAGGGAATACTTGACAATACAGATGGAAGTGCATCAATGGTCATTCTGCCATTAGCCATGCCGTATTTGTAGGTTCTAGCGTTACTTAATAATGAATCCATAAATGGTGTGTAGCCATTCATTTGAGGACTTAAAAGGCCAATGCGCTCCGAACAAAAACTTTCTAAAATAATGAAAAGGATGTTTTTCTTTTTGAACTCTTTAGAAACAAATTGTTTTTGAAACCCAATTATGTTTTCAGCCTCTTCTTGCTTAAAATAAGTTTCAATTTGCACATTTTTATTTTGTATTGTGTGTAAAAACTGAAAAGGCGTATTGCTTGCCAACCACTGCAATGTAGGATTCACAATTACTGGGATATCAAAAGGTATAAAAGGTTTTTCTTTAATTCCACCTCTAGCAATACACAAAAATGAAAGTATAACAATTACATAGTTAATCAATTTAACCTTAATACTCTCTGGATTATTTTTATAATTGAAAATTTGTTTCATGAAAAGATAAAAACAAGCACTAAAAAAAACGAGTAGTAAAACAACTAAATACCAGTAGTCTATCAGATAAGCACTTATTAAAGCTGGAACTTCTGGCAAAATATCTAGCAGTTCTGCCCCCATTCTTTTTTTAGTAATAGGATAATAACCTAAGTCGGATAAGTTTAAAATACAAATCGCAAAAAATCCAATGCCGAAAAATGTTAGGGAAATGTATTTAATGATCTTGTTTTCAATATTTCCGAATAGCAAGATGAGCCACATGGGCAATAAAAAATAAATAGAGGCAATGGCATCTGTTAAACTTCCAATTAAAAATGCCTTTACATAATCCAAAAAAGAAACATCATTAAATTGATTATGAAACATGAATAAAAAAAGAAGGCGATGCATAAACAAAAACAACAAACAAAAGCCCAGAAGCTTAAATAAAAATAAAGGCTTATGAAATTGTTGTTTAATCATTTAAAAAAAGACAACATCAAATGAGCAACTGTAATTTTCTTCTGACTTTAATTTTATAATTCCGGTTTTTTGTGCGAAGTCTCCATTAGCATCATCACTATCAGCAATTCCTTGCCAAGGCTCCAAACAAACAAACTGATCGGTATTCTTCTTAGTCCAAATACCATAAAATGGCCAATCTTTTGAGATTAAAGACACGCCATGTTTTGATTTTGTTGACACCAATTGTACCTCATCTATCTGCGAATTCATTAACACCAAAGCATCATTGTCAAACAACTGTGTAGTTACTTGTAGTTTATGATTCTTCAACTCAATGTTTTTTATTTGAGAAGTAATTAATCCATCATTCAATATATTTATCGTTAAACTAGATTTATCGTTAAATACCAATTCATAATCTTCAAACAATTCATCCTTTTGCAAAGGGCAATTAAATGCTGGATGAGCGCCTACTGAAAAATACAAATCACAATTATCAGGATTAAAAACAGAGTAACTCGTAATGACTTTATTATCAATTAATTTGTAACCAACCTGAAAGCTAAAGTGAAAAGGATAATTGACTAATGTTTGATCTGATGCTGTTAGTTCAAATAATAAAAAATCATCCGTTTGTTCAACGCAAATAAACTCATTGTCTCTTGCAAAACCATGCTGTGGTAATTGATACGTTTTTGATTGGTACTGAAATTCACCGCCTTTTAATTTACCTACAATAGGAAATAAATTGGGGGCATGACGCGCCCAGATACTAACATCGGCTTGCCAAATATATTCTATAGCAGTTTCTTTTGAAACCACAGAACATAATTCGGCACCAAACGAATTTACTTTTACGGATAATAGATTATTTTGTATTTCAAAAACTGGCATTATAATGACATCACTCCTTCTATTTCTGCTGCTTTTTCGTAAATAATAATAATTTCATCTATACTCATCACAACTTGCTTTACAGTGATACTAATGTAATTTCCTTTTGCGGATTGCTTTTGAATAATATCGGCATCATCATCAAATATCACCTCTACTAATGCCATCGTTTTATTATCAGCTTTGATAATAAACTTAAACATATAAATATAAGGGAATGACATGCCACTCTCTTCTAATTTTTTTCTTAATTCGTCAAATGTGCCTGCTGCCATTATTTATTGAAATAGTGATTGTAAATTAATATGAGTCCAAAAATAATTAATGCAGAACCTGTAATGTAATTTACAGTTGTCATAATTTTTGGTGTTAAGTAGTGCTTAATTTTGCCTGCCAACTTTACTTTAAATAGTTCTACGGCTAAAACTGCGCCTAATATGATGCTGAAAAACGCAATCATTTTAATCATCGAGTAATCTAACGTTTTACTAATGGCAGTTACATTGGCCAGCCATAATAACCAAACTGTTGGATTAAATAAATTTAAGAAGAAGCCTTTTAGTAACATTAACTTAGGACTTGGTAATTGATTTTCAATATCAATAGCCTCATCTGTTTTTACAGGAACTTTCTTGAAAAAGAAAGCGCCAAATACGATTAAAATAATTCCTCCAATAATGGCAAAGAAGGTTTGCGTTTCGGAAGAATGCAATAAGTTTGCCATCCCAAAATACACTAAAAAGCAAACTAGCATGCATAAAAAGAAATCACTTAACACAACGCCCATCGCTAAAAAAGAACCTGTACGATAACCAAACTTAATACCTGTATTTATTAACGCAAAAAATGCTGGTCCAAACGAAAAGGTAAGGAGGATGATAATAATAATTGCTTGATATATTAAACTTAAAATCAAAACGTTTTTTTATAATTAGCAATAAAGCTTTGCCACTCTTCTAATAATTTTCCTTTTAATACTCTTGGAAATTTATTGGCTGAACCTAACTTCCCTTTGCTTGCCATAAAATCAATAAAGGCATCATCAGGTAATACCTTTACATACACGTCTTTTAAAGCGGCAATTCTTTCCGTGCGATAATCATCATTAATTTCTTTTAAATGAAAATCTAACCGTTGTTTAATATCTTCTTCAGAGGCTGCTTTATTAGAACCTACATACCATTGATGGGCAAATAAAGTACCGTGAGGAACACCAGCTACTGCAAATTCATTTAATTCAATTTTTAAATCGTCAGCCGTTAATTTAATAGCGCGACTCATATTCTCAACTGATAAATGTTCGCCACATAAGCTTAAATAATGTTTTGTACGACCAGTAATAACAATCTCTCCATGCTCCAAATCCGTAAAACGAACGGTATCTCCAATTAAATAACGCCAAGCACCTGAGCATGAAGTAAGAAGCAAAGCATAATCTTTTCCTAACTCTACATCTTTAATAGTTAATGCTTTTGCACCTTGTTTCATGTTTCCATCCGAATCAAAATTATCTTCATTGAAAGGAACAAACTCATAAAAGATCCCATTATCCAATAACATACGCATACCTTGCGCTGCATTTGGTCTTTCTTGATAAGCTATTAATCCTTCTGAAGCTAAATAAGTATCAGAAAAAATTAAAGGAAAGGCAGTTAACTTAGCAATACTTTTACGATATGGCTCAATAGAAACGCCTGCATGAACATACGCTCTTAAGTTTGGCCAAATATCATGAATGGTATCTACTTTATAATGTTCAATAACACGTTCCATAATAATTTGCACCCAAGCTGGCACACCAACAATAACACCAATGTCCCAATCTTTGGCACTCTTTACAATCTCTGCTAATTTTGTTTCCCAATCTTTATATTTAGAAATTGTTTTTCCTGGTTTATAAAATCGCTGAAACCAAACTGGAATATTTGCCGCTGTAATACCACTCAAATCTCCTTCATAATGGCTTCCATTAAAATCCAATAAGGTACTTCCACCAATCATTAACATTCCTTTTGAGAAATGCTCTTTCGGAAAATCATAATTTGCTTGTGCAACCAACTGTCTTACACTACCTCTTTTAAAGGCTTTCAACATTTCTTTTGTCACTGGAATATATTTACTTGCTGCTTCAGAAGTTCCAGAACTTAATGCGAAATATTTAATATGATTTGGCCAGCAAACATAAGGTTCTCCTTTATGCGCTCTATACCACCACTCTTTATAAATACTACTGTAATCATACATTTTTACAGTAGCTTGAAAACCTTCGATTGGATTTTTCTGCTGCAATAATTTTGTAAAATGAAAATGCTCACCAAAAGCTGTATGCTCGGCTTTAGTCATTAGTTTTTTTAAAACCTTTGTCTGCTGAGCATAATAGTTAGTTCGTTTAGGGATTTTGTTTCCTAACTTAACCGCACCTTTTAATATAGAATCTATTATAGCCATTTTATTAATTAGTCAATTTGACGATGAGCCAATTTGACAATGAAAATTATTTTAAATAACGGAAATCGTGATTGTTTTTAATATTTTTTAAAGAAGCAATTATTAATTTAATGACATTCTCCACATCATCTTTATGAACGCTTTCAACCGTTGTGTGCATGTAACGCAAAGGCAATGAAATTAAAGCAGAAGCAACTCCATCATTACTGTATGCAAAGGCATCTGTATCAGTACCCGTCACTCTACTTGCTGCCTGACGTTGGAAATCAATTTTATTTTTTGTGGCCGCTTCAATAATCAATTTCAATAAATTATTTTGCACAGCTGGCCCATATGATAATACGGGTCCTTTACCACAAGCTAAATCTCCACTCACAATCTTATTCATCATTGGTGTTTGCGTATCATGGCAAACATCTGTAATAATAGCAGCATTAGGTTTTATTTTGTGAGCAATCATGGTTGCTCCATTTAAACCAACTTCTTCTTGTACGGCGTTTACTATATATAATCCAAATGGTAATTTAGTTTTGCTCTCTTTTAATAAACGAGCAACTTCGGCAATCATAAAACCACCTACTCTATTATCTAACGCTCTACCTACAAAGTAACGGTCATTTAAAACCATAAACTCATCTTCGTAAGTTACCACACAACCAACATGCACGCCTAACTCTTCAACTTCTTTATCGCTTTTGCAGCCTAAGTCTAAAAAGATATTTTTCAAAGTTGGCGTTTCTTCTTTAGCAGCATCACGCACATGAATAGCTGGCCAACCAAAAACACCCTTCACAATTCCTTTATCTGTAAAAATATTAACGCGTTTTGAGGGCGCAATTTGATGATCGCTTCCGCCATTACGACGTAAATAAATAAATCCATCTTTAGTGATGTAATGTACAAACCAGGAAATTTCATCCGCATGGGCTTCAATCACCACTTTATAAGGCGCCTCTGGATTTACAATACCAACTACGGTTCCGTAGGTATCTACATAATGTTCATCAATATAAGGCTTAATGTAGTTTAACCACATTTTTTGTCCTGCACTTTCAAAACCAGTTGGTGAAGGATTATTTAAATAATCTTTTAAGAATGTTAAAGAATTTTGAGTGAAAATACTTTTCTCTTTTTTAGTTGTTTTCTTTGCCATACGCTCAGTGTATATAGATTTTAAATATATAAAAAATTAGGGGATTTAAGCACACCATTTCAAAACTATTTTATACAAATGGTGCTTGAGAAATATCATATTTTACAGCAAAAAAACTATATTTACCGAAATGATGAATAACGATGTCATAGAAATATATACGGATGGCGCATGTAGCGGAAATCCTGGACCTGGTGGACTCGGTATCGTTATGAAATACAAAGATCAACGTAAAGAATTAGCATACGGATTTAAATTAACTACTAATAATCGTATGGAACTCATTGCCATTATTGTGGCTCTTGAAACATTAAAAAAAGAAAATTCAAACGTGGTAGTTTATTCCGACTCAAAATATGTGGTGGATTCGATTAATTTAGGTTGGGTTTATGGTTGGGTTAAAAAGGGTTTTAAAGACAAAGCGAATCCCGATTTATGGAAACGTTTTTTAGAAATTCAAAAAAAACACAACATTAAATTTGTGTGGGTAAAAGGTCATGCCTCAAATAGAGAAAATAACCGCTGCGACGAATTAGCAGTAGCGGCAAGCAAAAGCAAGAATTTGTTGATTGACGAAGGTTATGAATTAAGTAAAAAAGGCGGTGGATTAGAATTATAATATTCTAAAACTTCAAAAAGCCTTCTAACTGAATATCAATAACTTTCAACGTATCTGCATCCATTAAATTTCCTTGCGCATCAAGCAAAGCATCTACTCTACTAATTGGCAATTTATTATGGTAGACGTTAATCTTTAAATAGTTTAAGATATTAGTGAGATGCTCCATTCCTCTTAAATTTCCAGCCCTACCAGTTGATACGCCTACTAAACATGCCTTGTTTTCTGTCCACATACGAGGAGGAATGGCATCTAAAAATACTTTTAAGATGCCAGCAAAACTGCCATTATACTCAGGAGCAATAAAAATAAATTTGGTTTGTTTGTCAACGTAAGTATCTATTATTTTTTGAAAACCTTCCGAGCGTTTTCCATATAAATCGGTGTGTAAAACCGATTCAGGTAAATCTTTTAAGCTAAATAACTCAACGTCAATACCTTTACTTTTTAAGGCAGATTTATAATAATTAGCAACTTTTTCAGTGTTACTATCAACCCTGTTAGTTGCCGATATGATTGTAATTGAATGCATTATATTATTAACATTTTTGCGAAGTTATGAATTTTACTGTTAAAAACTAAAAACAGATGAAACCCCTAAATAGTTTAAATTTACGGGAATAAGTAAGTACTATTTTTTGAATTTTTAATAATGAATATATCGTATTACGGCCATTCGTGCTTTGGAGTTGAAATTAATGGCAAGCATTTATTGTTTGATCCATTCATTACTCCTAACGAATTGGCAAAAAACATTGATGCCAGCACTGTAAAAGCAGATTATATCTTAATTACACACGGCCACGAAGATCATATTGCAGATGCTATTTCTATTGCTAAACGCACCAAAGCAACCGTTGTTTGTAATTACGAGATCTACGTTTGGCTCACAAAACAAGGTGTTGAGAACATTCACCCAATGAATATTGGTGGAAAAAAGTTATTTGATTTTGGCTCCGTAAAATGCGTCAATGCAGTTCATAGCAGTAGTTTACCCGATGGTACTTATGGCGGAAATCCAATGGGATTTGTGATTGAAAGCAATGATAAAAACTTTTATTATGCTGGCGATACTGCCCTAACAAGAGACATGAAGCTAATTGGCGATTACCGTAAAGTAGATTTTGCCTTTTTACCAATTGGCGACAACTTTACAATGGGCGTTGATAATGCCATTATTGCTACAGAATTCATTAAATGCAATGATATCATTGGAATGCACTATGATACGTTTGGTTTCATCAAAATTGATAAACCAGAAGCCATTAATAAATTTAACAGACAAGGCAAAAAATTAAGCCTTTTAGAAATAGGAGAAACGATTAATAAATAAAAGACATGGGAAAAATAATAGCGATTGCAAATCAAAAAGGTGGGGTAGGAAAAACAACGTCTGCCATTAATTTAGCCGCTTCTTTAGCAGTTTTAGAATATAAAACATTATTAGTTGATGCCGATCCACAAGCTAATGCTACATCAGGTGTTGGAATTGAACCGAAAAATGTAAAAGCGGGATTATACGAGTGTATCATTGATAGCAAGCATCCAAAAGAAGTTATCCTAGAAACAGATACGCCTAATTTGTATTTGTTACCAACCAATACAGATTTAGTAGCTATTGAATTAGAAATCGTGAATCTCCCAAACAGAGATTACATGATGAAAACTGCCTTAGATAAAATTAAAAGTGATTATGATTTTATTATTATCGATTGTTGTCCATCTCTTGGCTTAACTGTAATTAATTCATTAGCTGCCGCTGATAGTGTTATCATTCCTGTACAATGCGAATACTTCGCCTTAGAAGGCATGGGTAAATTATTACAAACGATTAAATTAATTCAAGAGCACATCAATACACAATTAGACATTGAAGGTGTTTTATTAACGATGTATGATCCACGCTTAAAATTAGCAAATCAGGTGGTTGAAGAAGTGAAGATGCATTTTCAAAACATGGTATTCAATACAATTGTACAACGTAATACTAAGTTAGCAGAAGCGCCAAGTCATGGTAAAACTATTATTATGCATGATGCTATTGGAAAAGGATCGTTGAACTATTTAAACTTAGCGCGCGAAATTTTACAACGTAATGGCTTAACAAAAATAAGCGATGAAGATCGCACAATGACTTTTACAGCAGAGGAATCAGAATTTAACGAAGGATAGAAAAGTAATTATGAGTTTTGGGATATGAGTTACTTAGATAACGGATTCCAAAAACTTATAACTTATAACTTATAACTTATAACTATTAAAATGAGCACCAACAAAAAACCAGCATTAGGAAGAGGATTAAGTGCATTGTTAGAAAATGCTAAAACCGATATTACAACCAAACAAACAGGCGATGCAACTCCTGTAGTAGGTTCTATCGCTATTATTAGAATAAAAGATATTGAAACTAATCCGTTTCAACCACGTACTAACTTTGAAGAAATTGCTTTACAAGAACTATCAGATTCCATTAAACAACATGGCATCATCCAACCAATTACGGTTCGTAAATTAGGTTATGATAAATATCAATTAATTTCTGGGGAACGTCGTTTTAGGGCTTCCCAATTAGCTCAGTTAATTGAGATTCCTGCTTACATTCGAGTAGCTAACGATCAAGCTATGCTAGAAATGGGATTGATTGAGAATATTCAACGTGAAGATTTAGATCCAATTGAAATCTCATTAAGCTACAAACGTTTAATCGACGAATGTAATATCACTCAAGAGCAATTAGGAGAAAAAGTAAATAAGCAACGTAGTACGGTTACCAATTTTTTACGTTTATTAAAACTACCTGCGGTTATTCAAAAAGCAGTGCGTGATAAAGATATTTCGATGGGACATGCTCGTGCTTTATTGAGTATTGAAAATGAAGATAAGCAATTAGCAATTTTTGCCATGGCGGTTGAAAATGAATTATCAGTTCGCCAAATTGAAGAATTAGCGCGCGGTGAGAAATTACAATTCAAACCAAAAACCACTCGTGTAGAAAAACCATTAACTATTGAAGATAAACAAATCGCTAAAAAATTAGAGAAAATATTCAGTAAATCATTCGACTATAAACGTAGTCCAAAGGGCGCTGGCTCTATTACTTTGAGCTTTAGTAACGATACTGAATTAGAACATATTTTATCTTTTTTTGACATAAATTAACTAACCACTAATCACAGTAAATCTATTTATTAGCTTACTGTGATTATTTTTGATTAGGTGAAGCGTTTTATCTCATATATAACATTTTTTATTTTCGTTAGCTTATCGCTTAACGCTCAGCAAAACGACTCATTAAGATTTGCTTATAAAAATGATTCTATACAATCAAAACGCGCTGTAAATAAAGCCATTTATGGTAATGCTCGAAAAGCCACTATTATGAGTGCTTGCTTCCCAGGACTCGGACAAATTTATAATAGAAAATATTGGAAAGCTCCTGTGATTTACGTTGCCTTAGGTGGTATTGGCTACTGGGGTGTGACTAATCAAATTAAATATAAATACTATAGTACAAATTTAAAAGCCATACATGATGAGGATGCAAACACTATAAATGAAACACTTTATAGTAGCGATCAACTAATTACTCAAAAAAAATACTATCAAAAATACAGAGACATTTCTATTATGTTAGGTGCGCTCGTGTATCTAGTTAATATTATTGATGCCAATGTAGATGCGCATTTACGAACATTTGATGTGAGTGATGATTTAAGTTTACAATTAAATCCTTACTCAAATTTAGATTACAATAATAAATTACAAGCAGGATTATCTTTGAAATTAAAATTTAAGTAAGTCTCCCGCTAATCGCGCAGATTAACGCAGAAATTTATATCTGTGAAATCTGCGAAATCCGGGGGCACAAAAACAGATTATGAATATTGCATTACTAGGATACGGTAAAATGGGTAAAGAGATAGAGTCTATCGCTTTGCAAAGAGGACATACGATTGTTTTAAAAGTAGATGAAACTAATGCATCAACTTTTACAAATGATGAACTTAAAAAAGCAGATGTCGCTATTGAATTTAGCACACCGCACACTGTCGTTTCAAATATCAAGAAATGTTTTGAAGCACAAGTTCCAATTGTAGTCGGTACAACTGGTTGGTACGATTCTTTTACAGAAATTGAAAAAGAATGTCAGCAAAAAACGGTGGTTTATTTCACGCTACTAATTTTAGCTTAGGCGTTAATTTATTTTTCAAAGTCAATTCGTATTTAGCGGAGTTGATGAATAAATATGATTCCTATAATGTAGAAATGGAAGAGATTCACCACATACATAAATTAGATAAACCAAGTGGTACTGCTATTTCATTAGCCAACCAAGTACTTGATAAAATAGAACGCAAAAAAAACTGGAGCATCACGGATAATAATTCCGACACGTTATTTATAAAAGATGTAAGAGAAGGTGAAGTTCCAGGAACACATATTATAAAATATACTTCAGCCGTTGACGATATTGAAATCATGCACAAAGCTCATAACAGAAAAGGCTTTGCTCTAGGTGCCGTTATCGCCGCTGAATATATTAAAGGCAAAAAAGGTATATTTACCATGAATGATTTAATTTAAGAAAAACTACTTTAACAAAAAAACATTAAACAACAAAACATCAAACAATAAACATGGGCAACATTATTTTTTTAATACTCGTTTTAATTTCATTTGCAGGCTTATATAAAATTTTTGAAAAAGCAGGATTACCAGCGTGGAAAGCATTAATTCCTGTTTACAATTTTTGGTTAGTAGGCGGCATTATTAATCGCCCAAAATGGTGGGGTTTAATTATGATTGTACCTGGTGTAAATTTAATTATGTACGGTGTATATGGCTTTCATTTAGCACGCGCTTTTAAAAAACGCATGAATAACGATTTAATTGTTGCCGCTTTAATGCCCTATTTATATTTTGCTTATTTAGGTTTTAATAAAGACATTAAATTTTTTGGTGTAAGTGATATCAAATCTGAATCCTCTTTTATTAAAAATTGGGCGGACCCTATCATCTTTGCAGTTGTAGCTGCTTCTATTATTCGTGGTTTTTTCTTTGAAGCGTTTACGATTCCTACGTCATCATTAGAAAAATCATTAATGGTGGGTGATTTTTTATTCGTTAATAAAGTATGTTACGGAGCTAAAGTTCCGCAAACACCAATGGCTTTTCCTTTTGCTCATCACACATTACCGTTTACAACTGGAACTCAATCGTATTTAGAGTGGTTGAAATTACCATACATGCGTTTACCAGGTTATTCAAAACCAAAAAATGGAGAGATTGTAGTGTTTAACTATCCTGATGGAGATACTGTTACTATTGGTACTCAACAATACACTAGTTACTACGAAATGGTAAGAAGATTTGGATACACCAACATGAATAATCCAAACTTTAAAGTTGACTTAGGTGGCATGAGTATAAAAAACGGAAAAAAAGTTGGTCGTCCAGTTGATAAGCGTGAACACTATGTAAAACGCTGTGTTGGAATTGCTGGTGATAAATTAGAAATCAAAGATGGTGAGTTATATATCAATGATAAAAAACAAGCCATGCCAGAGCACGCTCAGCATTTTTATGATGTAAAAGTTTTAAATTCCGTTTTACAAATTGATGAAGAATTTTTAGATCAGCGTGATATTTATGTAACAGAGGCTTATCCAAAAGGAAATATTGGCGATACTTCAATATTTGCATTCAACATGCCTGCAGATGTAGCTCAGCAGTTAAAAAACACACCAGGTGTTTTAGATGTAAAAAAACAAATTGAACCTAAAGGAGAATATAGTCCAAGTATTTTCCCACATGATCCAAAATTCCCTTGGAATAATGATAACTTTGGTCCTATAACACTTCCTAAAGAAGGTATGACGGTTAGCATTGATACAAATAACTTATGTATTTATGAAAAAATGTTGAGTACCTATGATAACGGTATTCATCAAATAACAACATCAGGTGCTCAAGTATTGTATGATGGAAAACCAATTACATCTTACACATTTAAACGAGATTACTATTGGATGATGGGAGATAACCGTCACAATTCAGCAGATAGTCGTAGTTGGGGTGTAGTGCCTTTTGACCATGTGGTTGGGCGCCCTGTATTTGTATGGTTTAGTATGAAAGATCCTAAAAACAATCCGATAAGTGGTAATTCAATTGTAGGTTCTTTAACTAAGAACTCTAAAGAAGGTAAATTCCGTTGGGAACGTTTTATGTGTTATGTTGGACAAGATGGTTTAGTATCATGGAAAATTCCAGTAGCCATCATTGCCTTATTAGGCTTTGGTTATAACTTTTGGAGCAAAAGAAAAAAAGCTAAACCTGTTGCTAAAAAATAAGTGCATAACTCCGAAGTATTATTAGAATTAGTGAAATTTAAAATGCCATTTGGCAGATATAAAGGCACTATTTTAGCAAACCTTCCTGTTTCCTATTTAGAATGGTTTCAACGTAAAGGCTTTCCAGAAGGCAAATTGGGAATGATGCTGGCCACTATGTATGAAATCAAATCTAATGGATTGGAGTATCTATTAGATCCTTTAAAGAAGCTGTAATTGTACATCAATTTATAAGAAATCCTCGAAAATCTGCTAAATCAGCGCTACCCGTGTTCCTATTTATCAACTAAAAATAACGTATCTTTGCCAAAATTATAATGCAATGATTACGTTTAAAGACCTTAACCTTACTAAACCATTACTAAACGCTTTAAGCGATATAGGTTTTGACAACCCAACACCTATTCAGGAAAAAGCATTCCCAGTGATCATGTCTGGTAAAGATGCTGTAGGTATAGCTCAAACAGGGACAGGAAAAACCTTTGCCTATTTATTACCAATTTTACGTCAGTTAACCTACTCAGAACAACGTCAGCCACGTGTATTAATTGTAGTGCCTACGCGTGAATTAGTGTTACAAGTAGTAGATGAAGTCGCTAAATTGGCTACTTACATGCAAGCAAGATGTGTTGGTGTTTATGGAGGTGGAAACATCAACATTCAAAAACAAAAAGTATATGATGGTGTTGATATTTTAGTAGCGACTCCAGGTCGTTTAATTGATTTGACTTTAAGTAGAACTTTACAATTTAATAGCATTCAAAAATTAGTGATTGATGAAGTAGATGAAATGTTGAATTTAGGTTTCCGTTCTCAATTAATTAAGATTTTAGATATTCTTCCTGAAAAGCGTCAGAACTTAATGTTTTCGGCTACCTTAAATGAAGATGTGGAAATGATGATTGATAATTATTTTTACAAGCCCGAATACATTGAATTAATCAGCAGAGGAACGCCATTAGAAAAAATCATTCAACAAGCCTATCACGTTCCTAATTTTTATACCAAAGTAAATTTATTAGAGTACTTATTACAAACAGAAAAAAACTTCACGAAAGTATTATTGTTTGTAAAGAACAAAAAAATAGCAGATGATATTTACAAAGAACTAGAAGGAGAATTTGCGGAAGATATTGGAGTGATTCACTCGAACAAATCGCAGCCACAGCGTTTTAGTGCAGTAAAGAAATTTGACGAAGGAACGCATCGTTTATTAATTGCAACCGATGTGATTGCACGTGGTTTAGATTTAAAAGATGTAACACACGTGATCAATTTTGATATGCCATCTAAAGAAGCCAGCGCATACATTCATCGTATTGGTAGAACAGGTCGTGCTGATAAAACAGGTATAGCCATTAGTTTTATCACTAAACTGAATTTACCAATGCAAAAGGAAATTGAAACTCTAATGAAGAAAAAATTAGAGATACTAGATATGCCTGAAGCAGTTGAAATATCAGAAAACTTAACGCAGGATGAGAAGCCTGTTACTAGAGATAAGTCATTAAAGAAAATTCCTAAACACGTAACACCAACAGGTGCCTTTCATGAGAAAAAGGATAAAAACAAAAAAGTGAATTTAGGTGGTAAACGCCGACAAGAAAACTTGAGAAGAATTGCTGAGAAAAAAGCAAGAACTCGACCTTTTTAAAAACCAATTAAAATAAAATTCTTAAAAAAGATTGCAGAACTAGCAATCTTTTTTCATTTCTCTACTATTCCAAATAAATTAGGGTTTTTAATTATAATTAGCGGTTTTCAACCAAAAAACAAAGTTCAAATATTGGAAATTTGTTAAAACAGGAATAGATATAAACATTTTACCTAATTTTCTTAATTCTGTAAGTAAAATTCTCTATTTTTAAGTAGAAATTTTATTTTATGAAAAAACTATTTTTACTTCTAATTATTACATTATCAATTAGTTGTTTAAACGCTCAAACATCTTACGTTTGGAATGGAACAACTTCAACTTCATTTACAACTAATACCAATTGGACGCCAAATGGTATTCCAGGTGCGGCAGATAACGCAACCATTGTAACTGGAGCAAACAACTGTATTTTAACTGGTAATACAACTCTTACTAATTTAACTATCACAACAGGCGTATTAAACCTGAATGGTTTTACATTAAACACAACAGGTGTAGTTGCCTGTAATGGTGGTAGTTGTAATAATGGAACATTTAATTCTACTGCAACATCTTTAACTTTTGCAGGAACAACCTTTGGTGCAAATATTACCGCAAACGTTACAGAAGTATATTTTAATGGAAGTACATTCAATGGAAGTGTCACTGTAACTAAAAATGGTGCTGCAAATGCACAATGTAATGGAAACAATGTGTTTAACGGAGTAACTTCTATTACGAATGCCGGAACTGGATATTTATTATTAACCAACGGAGCTGCGGGAAGAAATGAAACGTTTAATGCTGCCACAACTTTTAACACGTCAAACACAGGTGCATTGTATATTGGATATCAAAGAAATGTAACATTTAACGCTAACGTTACCGTTAATAATACAGCAGGTACTGGACTTATTCAAATAGGAAGAGTTGGAACCGTTACTTTAAATACTGGTGTTACGTTATCTTGCGGAACTTTTTCTGGAGCAGTTTTAAACTTATATAACTTTGTTCAAAATGATGCCACAGCATTATCTCTATCTCCTGGCAATACTGGTGGAGTAAATATTTATGGTTCTGCCATAAATGGATCACTAACAATTAATGCTGGTCTTGTCTCTGCTCAAACTTCAACATTTGCTGCTGCTGTTAATTACAACATTGGGGGAACAATCAATAATACATGGTCTTCAGGTGGAAACGTATATAACGGAGTATTAACTGTTAATAATTCGAGTAACGGATACACTGGCTTTGCCAATGGTACTGCAGATACATACAATGCAGATGTTTATGCCAATAATACATCAACAACAGGTGGACGAATTATATTTGGGAATAATTGCACGAGTCAATTTAATGGTAATATCTATGTTTCTCAAAGCGGACCAAATACAGCAGCTGGCGGCATTGCTTTAGGATGGGGAGGCACTTTCCCAATTATTAATATAGCAGCAACAAAAAGTATTATTACTAGTGGAACTTACAACTCAGGATACCTTCAATTGTATAGAATACAACAAGCGGATGCAACCCCTATCAACTTAACAACAACTGGCACCACAAATGTGACACTTAATGGAAATGTATTTGCTGGAAATTTTACACTGACTGCGCCAGACATTACCCCTTATGGAGGAACCTATAATGGAGCGACAACCTTTAATAAAACGGGGGGAACCAGTAATCATAATAATGGGAATTTAAATATTTTCAACTCAACTTGTACGATTAACCAAACAAGCTCCACTGGTTATTTTATGTTAGGTTATAATTCGGCAGATCAATTTAATGATGATATCACTGTAACATCCACTAATATTGGTGGTATTCGTTTAGGTCATAATGGTGGAACAGGAACACCAACTTTAGCATCAGGAAAAACAATCAATATTGGAGGAGCAGGATTTAGCGCAGGATATTTACTTTTAGGTTCTTTTACACAATTAGGGAATGCAGCTATCAATCTTCCAATGACAGGAACGACGTCTGCATTTTATGTAAGTCGGCCAGCTGGACCATGTGTGATAGGTGGGGCGCTAGACGTTACTGCTGCTAATATTGAAATACAAGGAGGAATATTTAATGGAGCTACCGTTTTTACAAAAACTGGCGGAACATCAATGCATAATAATGGTAATCAAAATATATTTAATTCTACGCTAACTATCAACCAACAAAGTAATACAGGTTACTTTATGTTAGGCTATAATAGCAACGATTTATTTAACGATGATATTACTGTTACATCAACGGGGACAGGAGGAATTTATTTAGGATATGTTAATGGAACAGGAACACCAACCTTAGCTTCAGGAAAAACAATCTCTGTTGGTGGCGCAGGATTTAGTGCAGGATTTTTATACTTTGGAGCATTTACGCAATTAGGTTCAGCTCCAGTAAATTTACCATTAACTGGAGTAAATACTTCACTTAGCTTTAGAGCTTCAACTTTTGGTGGTGACGTTGTATCAACAAGTCCAACTTATAATATTACATCCTCAACTTTTAATGGCATTTTTAATGCGACAAAAACGGGGGCATCTAATGATGGCAATCCAGGAGGAAATACATTTAACGACGTGACAACAATTACAAATACAGGAGCTGGTTACTTTGGCTTTGGTTGGTCACTACCAGATATTTGGAACGGGGATGTAACCTTTACAAATAACGGAAGTGAAAGGATTTTACCAGCTTGGGTTGCTGCTGGAAATTTGTTTAACGGAAATATTACGGTTAATTCCACTGGTAGCTCAACAGGTATTCATTTCTGTGGAAACAGTGCAGTTGCTACAGCCACTTTAGCGTCAGGTAAAACGATCAATACAGGAACTTACGATAAAGGATATTTAATTTTAAATCGCTTCACACAATTAGGAAATGCGGCGGTAAATTTAAATTTAGCTGCGGGTTCAACATATCTAGCCCTTGGGCCATTAACTACAATAGGTGGAAATTTTACGGCTGTAGCTCCAAGCATTAATAACATTATAACAAGTACTTTTAACGGCACTACAGATATTACTAAAAATGCTGGCGCGACCGATCAATGGACAGGTGGTAATACATTTGAGTCGACAACAACTATCTTAAATTCAGGATCTGGCATTTTACGAATGGGGATAACTAACCCTGACATTTTTAATGGGGACTTAAGTATTACAAACTCTGGATCAAGCTATATTGAACCAAGTTATAATTCAACTGGTAATTTATATAATGGAAATATTACTGTAAACTCTATAGGTAGTTCTATTGGAATTAATTTTGGTCCGGGAGGATTAAGCACATCAACCTTAGCGGCTACTAAAACTATTCAAATTGGTGGCTTAGGATTTACTTCCGGATACTTATTATTACAACGTTTTACGCAATTAGGAAGCGCTCCTATTAACTTAACACTACCTGTTGGTTCCAATTATTTACATATTGGTCCAAATTCAACAATAGGTGGAAACTTAACGGTAGATGCACAACGTATTAACAATATTCAATCATCTACATTTAATGGAGTTGTTTCAATTACTAAAAACGGTAATTCAAATGATGCTTGGACAGGCGGAAACACCTTTAATTCAATATCTACATTTATTAATAATACTGCTGGTTATTTATTATTAGGAAATGGCTCACCAGATGTTTTTAATGGAGATGTCACTTTTACTAATACAGGCTCCGAAAGAATTTTACCAGCTTATAGCTCTGCAGGAAATATATTTAATGGGAATATAACAGTAAACTCAATTGGTAGTTCAGTTGGTATTCACTTCTGTGCACAAGCAATATCAACTGCTACACTTGCTGCTACAAAAACGATATTAGTTGGAGGAAGCGGATTTACATCGGGCTATTTAATCTTACCTCGTTTTACGCAACTTGGAAATACCGCTGTTAACTTACCTCTTGGCGTAGCGGCAAACTACATTCAATTTGGACCAGCCTCGGCGATCGGTGGAAACGTAACATCTACTTCTCCAGGATTATTATTTAATGGTTGTACATTTTCTGGTTCAGTAAATTCAACTAAGACAGGAACTACTAACGACCAAGGATCAGGAAATAATATTTTTAATGGCAGCGCTACCTTAACAAACTCAGGTGCAGGCTACCTAATGTTTGGCAACGGAAACTCCGATCAATTTAATGCAGCATCTACCTTTAACAATACAGGCTCAAGTAATATTTTCGTCGCCTATAATAGTAGCAACAACATTTTTGGTGGCGTCGCAACCTTTAATAATGCGCCAACAGCAAATACATTAATTTATGTTTCGCCATATTCAGCCGGAACTATTTTTAGCGAAAATATTGTTGTTACATCTACTAATGGACAAGGGGTTCAGTTTTGTGGTAGCAATGCAACCGCCTCTGCAACCTTAGCAGCTGGAAAAACAATAAGCATCGGTGGTGCAGGTTTTTCGGCAGGGACATTATTATTAAAACAGTTTACGCAAGTTGGTGTAACTCCACAAAGTCTAACGCTTAGTGGAAGTAGCATCTTACAATACGGTCCAACATCTGTGTTCAACGGTAATATTACTTCTGTTTCTCCAAGATTATATTTTAATGGCTGTACCTTTAATGGCTCTGCAAATTGTACCAAAAATGGGGCAACAGATGATCAAGGTGTAGGTAATAATATTTTTAATGGAACAACCACAATTACTAGTTCTGGAAGTGGTTACTTGATGTTTGGTAATGGAAACTCTGATCAGTTTAATAGCACTGCCACATTTATAAATACAGGAACAAATAACATGCACATTGCGTATAATAGTTCTAATAATATTTTTGGAGGCGTTACTACTTTTAGTAATTCTTCTGTAGGTAATTTTGGGATTTTTGTTTCAACATTATCAGCAGGGACACTATTTAACGATAACATTATTGTATCTTCCACAAACGGACAAGGAATTCAATTTTGTACTGGTAACGCTACTGCAACTGCCACTTTAGCGGCATCAAAAACAATTAGCATTGGAGCAGCTGGTTTCGCATCAGGAACTTTATTGTTAAAACAATTTACACAAGTTGGTGCAACCGCACAAACCTTAAATCAAACTTCAGGTTCAGGTATTTTAACTTTAGGGCCAAGCTCAAGATTTGATGGAGATGTTGATTTTAATTTCCCTCAAGTAAACCTTAATGGCACAACTTACAACGGAATAACAATTATCAGAAAAAATGGTGCAACAGATAACTCTGGAACTGGTGGTAATATTTTTAATGGCACAACTACTATTACAGATGCAGGGTCTGGACATTTACTCACTGGAAACATTACGGCAGATGCCTTTAATGGAATTACAACATTTAACAATTTAGGAAGTAACAGAATTTATTTTGCTCATAACCATGGAGGACAAACAACTACCTTTGCTCAAGCCACAACTCTAAACTCTTCTAAAACGGGTGGCGCAGACGCTTGGTCTTATTTAATAGCAGAAGGAAGTAATGCAGCTGTTAGATTTGATGGAGACTTAACAATCAATATAGGTGGAACCTTACAAAGTAATTTAAGAATATTACAGGGCACTAACACAAGTGCGATTTATAATGGTAACTTAAATGTAAATTTAACCAACACCAACGCCAATACTCAAATACAATTAGGAACAGTTGGCAATTCAACTTATAACGAAAACATCGTGGCAGTTAATACTGGTGCTGGCACAGGTAGCGGAATATTCTTTAATACATCTGCCACTGCCTCATCTACACTCGCTAGTGGAAAAACAATTAGTTTAGGTGCTGGTGGTTTTACTGGAGGAACTCTATCATTAATACGTTTTACACAACTTGGTGCTACTTCCCAAACATTATCTCAAACAACAGGAACAGGCATTTTAATTTCTGGGCCAACAAGTACATTTAATGGAAATGTAGATTTCAACTTTCCACAAATTTATTTAAATGGCGCAACTTACAATGGAACTGCTACTATCAGAAAAAATGGTGCGACCGATAATGCAAGTGTAGGCGGAAATACATTTAACGGCACAACGTCTATTACAAATACAAGTGCAAATTATATTCGTTTGGCAAACACAACAACAGACAACTATAATGCAGACGTTACCTTTGCACAAAACAATACTGGTGTTTTAGCTCCAAATTATAATGCCAATTGTAATTATGGCGGTAATGTAACAGTTTCAGCAACTAGCACATACACCATGACATTTGGTAGCGCAGCAGGTGGTATTGCTACTTTTAATGGAACTTCAGTTCAAACTATTAACAAATCTGGAAGTATAGGAAACCCTGTATTTACAAGACTTGTCATGAATAAAACAGCAAATAGTGTAACTCTTAATACGAGAATAAATATTTCATCTTCACTTACGTTAACACAAGGCATCATAAATACAACTTCTACCAACATCCTTAATATGAATGATGCTACAACAACATCAATAGGTAATAGCAGCAGTTATATTAACGGGCCAATGAATTATGATATGGCTGTAAATGCAACCACGCGTACATTGAATTTTCCAATTGGAAAAGCATCTGATTGGAGACCAGCTGTTTTAGCTGCAAGACATAACGCGGCTACATCATATACATATAAAGCAGAGTTAACCAATGCTGATGCACAAGCATTATGGTACACAAAACCAGCAACGGTTGATGTCATCTCGCAAGTGCATTGGTGGGATATTGATAGAAGCGTTACAAGCACAGGTGTAGCGTCTCCAACTACAAACGTTAGCGGTAATCAAACTATTACCTTGTATTACGGCATTAACGATTATGTAACAGACCCAAGCTTTTTAACCATTGTAAAAAATACCAATACAGCTTCATCTACTTGGTTTGATATTGGTGGAACGGGAGCTTCAGCGGGCATTGGAAGTGTAACTTCTACATCTGCTCCAAGTGCATTTACATCTTATAGCCGTTTTACACTAGCTAACCGAATTGGTGGAACTAACCCATTACCAATTGAATTATTATACTTTACAGCTAAACCTGTAAACGAAAAAGTAAATTTAGAATGGGCAACTGCATCCGAATCTAACAATAGCCATTTTGAAATTGAACGTAGTGCAGATGGTGTAAATTTTGAATACCTAACTACGATAAATGCTTTTGGAAACGGCACAAGTGTAACTAAACAAACTTACACAACTATAGATGAAAAACCTTATAAAGGCATTTCGTATTACCGTTTAAAACAAGTAGATAAAAATACAGAATTTAAATACGCGGATGTTGTATCGGTTGAATTTATTAGCAAATCGTATGTAAATGTATTTCCTAATCCTGCAATAGATCAAATAATGATTAAAGCAAGCGATGATTATAAGACGGCAAGCATTAAAGTAATAAATACTTTAGGTGTTGAAGTGGTTGCAAATAATCAATTAACTGCATACAATGGCTTTATTAACTTATCTCACTTAGCTAATGGCATTTATTATGTCGTGATACAAAACGGAGAAAATACAGAGAATATTAAAATTAGCATTCAGAAGTAAGAATGAAATAACACTTTAAAAAAAACCGCTAAGCATGCTTAGCGGTTTTTTTTATTATATTTGATTATACACAAATAGATAGTATTACAATTAGCTAAAAAGAGTGGGTGCAATTATGAAATTCAGCACCACGCATCAATAAATTTACAATTAATTTATGTTTAGACACAAAGGAAAGACAAGAACTTTAAGCCATAATTTAAAAATTGCTTCCTTACTCTCTTTTGTAGCTGGAATTGTAAATGTAGCGGGGTTTTTAGCCGTTCAACGTTTAACTACAAATGTAACAGGACACTTTGCTTTTTTTGTAGACGAAATTTTTAAACTCAATTTTTGGCAAGGTTTTATATATTTCTTATACATTTTTTTCTTCTTCTTAGGTTCATTTGTATCAAACCTCATCGTTGAAATTATATCAAAAAAAAGTGATAGATTAATTTATATCATACCTATAATTATCGAAAGTCTTATTTTATTTTCAATTGCACTATTCGGACAATTTTTAATTTCACAAAACCCAAATATTCTTGCCTTTTCTCTGCTTTTTGCAATGGGGTTGCAAAATTCATTGGTAACAACAATTTCAAATTCTACCGTTCGAACAACGCACCTAACAGGGCTATTTACAGACTTAGGGATAGAATTATCACAGTTATTTTTTTACAAACAAAAAGAACAAAAAGACAAACTTTATTCTTCCATAAAATTGCGCTTAACTATTATTACTTTTTTCTTTTTAGGTGGGCTTTTAGGCGGTATTTGCTATTCAACATTAAAACTTTATGTTTTAGCAATTGCAGCAACCATTTTAATTATTGGAATCATTTATGACGACATTAAATTGAAGTTTATATTACAAAATAGACATCAAAATGATGAAAATAAAAACGCTGTATAACACCGTTATACAAAAATTTTAATGCGCCTCTAACCAGTTCACTCCTACTCGCATTCCTACCTCAACTCGGACAGTTAAAATATTTACTTCTGGACAACAATTTTTCTAACAAATTCCTTACAACCAAAGGCGTCCGAAATATGTATAAAGTAAATTCCGTCTGCAATTGTTAAGTTTAATTCTATTTCTTGATTTTGAAAAGCCGTTGTCTTTTCAAAAACACATTTTCCGAATACATCAATAACTTTAATTTTTGCATTAGAAATTTGAGAATTTAAATTTTTGATTTCAAAAGTCCCTTTAGTTGGATTAGGAAATACATCGAACAGGCTTTCAAAATTATGTTCAGCTAACGATGTAGGATAAGAGATTAAAACCGAATCTACATAAACACAACCATTGTTATCTGTTACGGTATAGCTATAAACTCCTGGACAAGAAGGAGTATTTGTATAAATAGTTGAATATAGTGGAGAGCCTCCATTAATTTGTAATTGAGTATTACCATCACAACACGAAATGCAACTTGCTTGTGTAATTGATTCTGTGATCTGAATAGGAGTAGGTTCATTAATTGTAACAGTATGACACACTTCGCAACCATTAGCATTCATAACACAGAAATTATAAAATCCTGCAGGTATATTATTAATACATGACATACCACTTGATATTCCGGGACTACATGAGAAAATATATGGGGCAGTTCCTCCTGTCAAATTGGTGCAACAAATGCTGCCATTTGGCACACCATAACAAGAAGCATCAGTTGATGTTAATGAAAAAGTTATAGGAGCAGGATCAGAAACTAAAAAATTAGCGGTGCATGTATTTCCAACGGCATCAGTAATAGTAACGCTATATGTTCCTTCGCATACTCCGTTGAGATTAGGGCCAGATGATAAAGGTGGTTGCCAAAAGTAAGCGTAAAATGGTGTTCCACCTGTAACGTTGGTTATTGAAATACTTCCATCACATGAGTTAAAGCAAGATGGCTGATGAATAGTATAACTATATGAAAAAACACCACAAGTTCCAACACCGGAATTTGTATTTGTTGGAACTGAAGTAACAGAAGTAGTAATGCATGGTGACAAAATTTCTGGGATTGAAAGATTTATTGGAACTGTGCTTCCTCCCATATCTATTAAATCAAATGACAGCTTAATCCATCCAATTTGTGAAGTAGTCGTGTTTTTATAACCTAAATATTGAGTTGTAACTGAAAAGGGACCAAAACAAGCCATACAACCATAGTTACCCAATTGCATAATACTATCATTATACCAAGCAACAGTTAATGAAGGTAAAACTGTATCATTTAAATTAAAAAAATTAACCTGACGAATATAAGAGTCTGCAGTATCAGCACAAACTTGAAAGGCAGGATTTAAAATGTGCAAAAAGGCATAATTAACACCATCAATAGCAGTTGGTCCTTTAGATAATTGAACACCCATATCTGCTATACTATCACAATTTAAATCAAAATATTTAGTACTACTGCCATATACTGTTGAAACCGAAAAACTGACAGCAGGATTAGAAATTATTAAACCTGAGGAAGCATTTCCTGCAATGATTTGAGAGTAAACAAAATTCACAGATGATATAAACAGAAATAAAAAGAGTAGAGATTTTTTCATAATAAAAAAATTACGGTAATAAATAATACCATATATCAATGTTACGAAAAAACAGAATTCAAATGACTTTATTAACTAACTCAAAAGTAGGTTTTACTAATTAATGCGCTTCTAACCAATTCACACCTACTCCCATTCCAACTTCCACTGGTACGTTTAAAGGTAAGGCTTCTTTCATGTGTTTTTCAATAATTGGTTTTATTAAATCCAACTCTGGTTTATACACATCAAACACTAATTCATCATGCACTTGTAAAATCATTCTCGATTTTATATTCATACCTTTTAATTCATTATGAATATTAATCATGGCTACTTTAATCATATCAGCAGCTGAGCCTTGTATTGGTGCATTAATAGCATTTCGCTCTGCATACGAACGAACCGTGGCATTATTGGAATTAATATCTTTCAACCAACGGCGGCGTCCCATTAAGGTTTGTACATAACCATGTTCTTTTGCAAAATTAATTTCATTGTCCATGTATGTTTTAATAGAACCATACTGCGCAAAGTAATTATCAATTAATTGTTTTGCTTCTGCCCTCGGAATATTCAAATTATCGGCTAAACCAAAAGCACCTTGTCCGTAAATGATACCAAAGTTTACACTCTTGGCTTTGTAACGCATTTCTTTAGTTACTTCGCTTTCTTCAATACCATATACTTTAGCAGCAGTTGCCGTGTGAATATCCTTTCCTAAATTAAAGGCTTCACACATATTTGGATCACCACTAATAGAAGCCACAATGCGTAATTCAATTTGCGAATAATCGGCGCTTAATAAAATATAATCTTCGTTACGCGGAATAAATGCTTTACGAATTTGTCTTCCTCTTTCTGTACGAATAGGAATATTTTGCAAGTTAGGATTATCGCTACTTAAACGGCCCGTAACAGCAACTACTTGGTTAAAGGTGGTGTGAATACGATGTGTTTTTTCGTTGACTAATAAAGGTAATGTATCAACATAGGTCGATTTTAATTTTACTAATTCTCGGTAATCTAAAATCTTAGCAACAATAGGATGCTTGCCTTCTAGCTTCGATAAAATATCTTCGCCAGTAGCATACTGCCCTGTTTTTGTTTTCTTAGGCTTCTCAATAATTTTTAAATAGTCGAATAAAATTTCGCCCACTTGTTTAGGAGAAGAAATATTAAATTTTGTTCCAGCTAGTGCTTGAATCTCAGCGTCTACTTTTGTAATATCTTCTTGTAATTGAGCAGAAAATTCATTTAATCCTTGCACATCCACATTAATTCCTTCACGCTCCATGCCTGCCAATGCCTCAATTAAAGGCAACTCTACCTCATGAAATAATTTTTCTGTTCCCGATTCTTGTATTTTTGCAACAAAAGCCTGTTTTAATTTTAAGGTGATGTCTGCATCTTCAGCTGCATAATCTTTTATAACATCTAAAGGAACATCACGCATACTTAGTTGATCTTTTCCTTTTTTACCAATTAGCTCTTCAATACTGATTGGAGAATAATCTAAATACGTTTCTGCTAACACATTCATATTATGACGCATCTCGGGCATAAACAAAAAGTGAGCAACCATCGTATCCCACAATTTATTTTTAATCTCTACACCATAGTTTTTTAAAACCTGTAAATCGTATTTAATATTTTGTCCGATTAATGTCTTAGAACTATCTAAAAATAAAGGTTTAAATAAATCAATCAACGCTTGTGCCTCGTCTCTGTTTGCCGACACGGGTACATAATACGCTTCATTAGCTTTTACAGCAAAGATAAACCCACAACTTCAGCTTCAATCGTATCTAAGGAAGTTGTTTCCGAATCAAAACAAAACTCTGTATGTGAATTTAAAACTGAAATTAAATTAGAAATACTTTCTGTTGTGTTACACAACATGTAATTAGGATTGATGTCTTTAATCGTTTTAAAGACTTTAGCATCTGCTTCGGCAATTGCTTCGATATGTTCTTCACTAAACAAATCTCCACCATTAAATAAATCTGCTTTTGGTTTAACAGTTTCTTTTGGCTTAGCTGGAGCGAAACTCGCCGAATCTTTTGCGCCACCAATATCTTCGCCTAATACTTTTTGTGCAATGCCTCTAAATTCTAATTCAGCAAATAATTCACGTAAAACATCTTTATTAACCGACTTCAGCACTAGCTCATCTTCATTAAACTCAACAGGTACATCTAAAATAATAGTTGCTAACCATTTTGATTGTAAGGCTTTTTCTTTGTTGTTCTCAACCTTCTCTTTTAGTTTTCCTTTTAATTTATCTGTGTTTTCCAATAAATTTTCAATCGTGCCAAAATCTTTTACTAATTGAATGGCGGTCTTCTCTCCTACTCCTGGAATTCCTGGGATGTTATCTACTTTATCTCCCATTAATCCTAAAATATCAATTAACTCTAATACGTTACGGATTTCCCATTTTTTACAAATTTCTTCAACACCTAATACTTCGGCACCATTTCCAAAACGAGCAGGCTTGTATATAAATGTATTTTCATCTACTAACTGCCCATAATCTTTATCAGGAGTCATCATATAGGTAGTGAATCCTTTTTGCTCCGCAATTTTTGCTAAAGTCCCAATTGCATCATCAGCTTCGTAACCGGGAGTTTTAATCACAGGAATATTAAATCCTTCTATCAACTGCATGATGTATGGTATACAAATGCGAAGATCTTCAGGCATTTCCTCTCTCTGCGCTTTATACTCCACAAACTCCGTATGCCTAACAGTTGCTTCAGGTGTATCAAATACTACAGCAATATGTGTTGGCTTTTCTTTATTTAAAATTTCCAACAAGGTATTTGTAAAACCAAAAATTGCAGAGGTATTCATTCCTTTAGAGCTAATGCGTGGATTTGTAGCAAAAGCGAAATAAGCTCTATAAATTAAGGCAAAGGCGTCTAATAAAAATAATTTCTTGGGTGTATCTTTTGTTATCATGAAATAAGTTAGTTGCTTGCAGCAGCCGAATTAAATTCTTTAAAATAAGCTTCTAAAGTTTCTGCATTAAATGGAATTTCTTTTTGTTCGCTAATTTTTTGCACAAGAGGTTTATTAGTTTTAAATAAATCTTTCAATTGTTTTTTAATGCTATTGGCTGTTAATACTTTAAATTGTCCGTCGCTATTTTCTTCCATAGCACAAAACTCAATGACATCAGAAGCAACGCCTTCATCAACCATTTCGAAACCAGTTTGAAATAAAGAAGTTTTCCCTTTACTCAACACTTTAAAATAACACGACTTATTGTTGTGGAATGCACTAATGTAATAGTAGTTATTATGCCCATAACCATTAATTTTATCTGGTGTATACAATCTAATTTTATTGGCTTGATCTTTAAAACTAATTTTTTGGAACAATTCCATTTTTTTTGTTTTAGGAATTTTAATTTGTCCTTTTACCGTATCACCTTTTAATGTAACGATATAGGCATTTTCAAAAACATCAGGAGTTTTTTTGGCTTGCGAAAAAACAAATAGTGATTGAAGAGAAAATAATAAAATTAATACGCGTGTCATTTTGTAGTCTTATAATGGGAATTTAATTTCGTAAATGGTTGGCCATAATTTGCCAGTTACCATAATTTTATTTGAAATAGAATCGTAAGCAATACCATTCATTTCTAAAGCATTAGGATTTTTTGTTTTACTTTGAAAATCCAAGTCGCTCAAATCCATTTTACCAACAACATCACCAGTAGTTGGATCAATCTTAACAATGGTATTCGTCATCCAAATGTTGGCATAAATAAAACCTTTGATGTATTCTAATTCATTTAAATTTTCTAAAATACGATTGTTCTCTGCTACCTCTAGTATTTTTGTTACCTTAAAGCTATCTGGATCTAAATAGGTCAAGTAACTTGTGCCATCACTCATGATGATACTTTTACCGTCGGTTGTTAAACCCCAACCTTCTTTGTTTGTATAAGTAAATTCACCTAGACTCTTAAAATTTTTAGCATCGTAAATAAATCCCTTTTGATTTTTATACGTTACCTGAAACACTTTTCCTTTTAAAATAACCATTCCTTCTCCAAAGTAAGTGTTCCTATCAAGTTCAGCTTTTACATTAATTTTTCCAGTTGTAGTATCAACTATTCCAAATAATGATCGTGTTTGAGGGAAACCTGGCGAGGCACCTGTACTTTCAAATAATTTTCCATCATGAAATAAAAATCCTTCTGTAAAAGAAGTAATATCATGAGGATGTTCCTTTACTACTGAAAAATTAATGGCCGCAATTTCAGGTTCATTTACTTCTACTGGTTGCTGAACAATTTCCTTTGGTTTATCTGTTGGATCGCAAGAAGCAATCAAAACTGCACCTGAAAAAATATACAGAAACGATTTTATTTTATTTTTCATCATACTTCTAAAAATTAAATACTCCAGGTAGTTCCTTCTTTGCTATCCTTCACTTGAATATTAGAAGAAGTTAATTTATTTCTAATTTCATCCGACGTCGCAAAATCTTTATTAGCTTTTGCTTTGTCTCTTAAATCTAATACTAATTGCATCACGCCTTCTAAAGCGCTATTGGCTTTACCGGTTTCTTCTTCCTTTTTCAAGCCCATGATATCAAATACAAAATGCTGATATATAGTATTTAATAAATCAATATCGACTTGCGTTAAACTTGCTTTTTTATCGTTAGCCGAATTAATCATTCGAATAGCATCAAACAAATGAGCAATTAATACAGGTGTATTAAAATCATCATTCATTGCATCATAACATGCTCTTTCAATAGTCTCTACATTTTCAGTAGATGTAGCCGACGCTTTTAAAGTTTGTAATGTCTTGTAACTTTCCATTAAACGGTTGTACGCTTTTTCTGCTGCTTCCAACGCATCATTACTAAAATCTAAGGTGCTACGGTAATGTGTTTGCATCATGAAAAAACGAACTGCCATCGGACTAAATCCCTTTTTTAATAAAGGATGATCACCTGTAAATAACTCCATCGGCAAAAAACTATTACCTAATGACTTACTCATCTTCTGTCCGTTAACCGTTAGCATGTTTGTATGCAACCAATAGTTAGCAGGGCTTTTTCCGCAATACGCAATATTTTGTGCAATTTCGTTTGTGTGATGTGTAGCTTGTAAATCCATACCACCACCGTGAACATCAAATTGCTCTCCTAAATATTTTGTACTCATGGCAGAACATTCGATATGCCAACCTGGGAAACCAACTCCCCAAGGACTAGGCCATTTCATTAAATGCTCTGGCTTTGCTTTAATCCATAAGGCAAAATCTAAACGACCTTTTTTATCTTCTTGCCCATCCAAGTCGCGAGTATTTTCTAATAACTCCTCTAACTTACGATTTGTTAATGCCGTATAATTATTTGTTTTTGCAAATTTCTCTACATCAAAATATACCGTTCCATTATGTTCGTAAGCCAAGCCATTTTTAATAATTTGCTTGGTTATTTCTTGCTGTTCAATAATGTGTCCAGTTGCAGTAGGCTCAATACTTGGCGGCAAGGTGTTAAACATAGCCATGATATCTCTAAAACCAACTGTATATTTTTGTACAATTTCCATTGGTTCTAATTGAGCTAACTTTGCCTTTTTAGAAATTTTATCTTCACCAACATCGGCATCTCCTTCTAAATGTCCTGCATCAGTTATATTACGCACATAACGCACTTTGAATCCCAAATGAGTTAAGTAGCGGTACATTAAATCAAACGACATAAACGTACGGCAATTTCCTAAATGCACATCGCTGTATACTGTTGGTCCACACACATACATTCCTAAAAATGGAGGATTGATGGCTTTAAATTCTTCTTTTGTTCTGCTGAGAGTGTTATATATAAAGAGTTTTTCCATAGATTTTAAAATTTTAAATTTAGCAAAAAAAAAGACGGTAAAGTACCGTCTTTTTTGATTTAGCAATATTTAATTAACTAGTTTTCAATAGGAGCATCACCGATGTAAATACCATTTCTGTATTTCGCGATTCGTTGCAAAATTCCGTTAGCATCATAGATGTAATCCTTACCATCCATTAAACGGTTATCTTTAAATACACCATCTTTTGAAATTTGTTTATTTTTATTGTAAGTAATATTTTGACCATTTAACGGACCTCTAGCAGCTACGCCATTTGGTTTTTCATCCGGTTTAACTACTGCCAATTTAGGAGCATTATCTAAAGGCTCATCTTTAGTTTTAACAATTGGTTTTTTTGGTTCAAATTCTTTTATAGAAGCAACATCCACAGCACCATCATTATAAGTTTTTTCCGCTTTTAAATCTCCATTTTCATGGTATTCTTTAATAACACCTGCTTCTTTACCATTAACAAAATTACCTTCAATAGCCAATTCTCCATTTGGATGGTAGTATTTTACAGGCCCTTCTCTTTTTCCAGTTGCGTTAAAGTTAAATTCGTGTTGAGGTGTTCCGTTTTCATAGTACAATTTGTAAGGACCAGTCCAACGATTATTTTTCCAGTTTCCTTCTTCAGAAATTTTACCACTTTCGTGATACATGATAGCATATCCATCAGGACGGCCATTTTGGAACGTTAATTGGTTTTTCATATTACCATTACAGTAGTACTCAATCCATTTTCCAATTTTTTTATTATCGGTATACTTACCTTCCTCAATTTTTTGATCTGGAGCAAAGCAAGTTCCAGGCTTGTGTTTGCCTTTGATAACCCATTTACCCTGCTTTTTTCCTAAAACATCAATTAAATTGATTGTATCCTTGCCCGCAGGACCTCCCATCTCGTAGGATTGCGACTGACCATGGCTTATTTGAGAAACCAAGAAAATCAGGATTAAATAAATTTTTTTCATAAGCAAATATCTTTTACTAAATTATGTAATAATTTTGTACTTTATTTCAAAAATTAGACAAAACTGTCAAAATCAACGATGATTATCTAATTTGTTTAAACCTCACAATCCTTCTACGTTTATAGTAAAAAAATAGTTACAGTTTATTTAGCATTTTTTATGCCAAATTTTGTAACATATTGGCCACTAAAGACGAAAGGTTGTATTTAGCCGACCAATTCCAATCATTTTTCGCTTCATGGTCTAAAATACTTTGAGGCCAGCTATTTGCGATGGCTTGACGGAAGTCTGGTTTGTATGAAATTGTAAAATCTGGGATGTGTTTTTGGATTTCGGCTGCTATTTGGGCTGGGGTAAAACTAATTCCAGCTAGGTTGTAGGCACCTCTTATTTTGATATTTTCGGCTGGAGCATGCATAATTTCGATGGTTGCTCTGATGGCATCTTCCATGTGCATCATTGGTAAAGCTGTATTTTCGCTCAAAAAGCACTCGTAAGTTTTGGTTTTTAGGGCTTGATGGAAGATATGTACAGCATAATCGGTGGTTCCTCCGCCTGGAGCGGATTTCCATCCAATTAACCCTGGATAACGTAAACTTCTCACATCTACTCCAAATTTATGAAAATACCACTCGCACCAACGTTCTCCAGCTTGTTTACTAATTCCATAAACAGTAGAAGGTTCCATAACAGTATACTGAGGAGTATCGATTCTTGGAGTTGTTGGTCCAAAAACAGCGATAGAACTTGGCCAATATACTTTTGAGATATGTTTTTCTTTAGCTAAATCTAATACATTAAAAAGGCCTTCCATGTTTAATTTCCAAGCAAACATAGGGTTTTGCTCGCCTGTAGCCGATAATAAAGCTGCTAATAAATACACATGAGAAATGGAATGTTTTTTAACCACATTAAAAAGTGCGTCTTTATCTAATATATCCAATGTTTCAAAAGGATTATTGTCTAACGCAGGAATTGGCTTTAAATCGGCGGCAATCACATTACTTGACCCGTATAACAAGCTTAATTCTTGTGTTAATTCAATACCAATTTGCCCACCGGCACCAATAATTAAAATCTTATCTTCTTTATTATATGTCATAATAATATGTTTTAAGTTCTGACTTACTAAATGCAATCAATTCTTTTATCCCCGTTTTTGGTTTTTTACTACCTTTGCAAACGTAAGAATAATTAGACAATTAGACAATGAGTTAATTAGCTAATTAAATATAGTATAACCTGCAATTATATCTATTATGAAAATGCCAGAATTAAGAAACCGTATTAACAAAGACGAGCTAAAGACTCGTTTAGCCCAAGAAAAGATTGAGCGTGTCACTTTCTCTTTTTACAGATATGTAAAAATTGAGGATCCCAAAGAATTAAGAGATAACTTATTTATCCAATGGACCAATTTAAACTGTTTTGGAAGAATATACGTTGCTCACGAAGGCATTAATGCTCAAATGAGTGTTCCAAAAAGTAATTGGGATAATTTTGTAGCACAATTATATAAAGATGAGCGCTTTAATAATGTACCATTTAAAATTGCCGTTGATGGTAATGGAAAATCTTTTTACAAACTCATTATCAAAGTAAAAGAAAAAGTTGTAGCAGATGGTATTAACGACCCAAACTTTGATGCAGGGAATACTGGAACTTATTTAAACGCGGAAGGATTTAATAAAGCCATCGAAGACCCAAATACGATTGTAGTGGATATGCGGAACCATTACGAGAGCGAAGTAGGGCGTTTTGATAAAGCCTTTTGCCCAGATGCCGATACTTTTAGAGAAGAATTGCCTTTGGTAGTTGATCATTTAAAAGGCCAAGAAGACAAGAAAGTAATTATGTATTGTACAGGTGGTATTAGATGCGAAAAAGCAAGTGCCTACTTAAAACATAAAGGCTTTAAAGATGTGAATCACTTGCAAGGCGGCATTATACAATATGCTAAAGAAGTAAAAGAGCAAGGTTTAGAAAGTAAATTTAGAGGAATAAATTTTGTGTTTGATGAACGAATTGGAGAACGTATTACAGAAGATATTTTATCAAATTGTCACCAATGCGGCAAACCATGCGACTCTCATGTAAATTGCAAAAATGATGACTGCCACTTATTATTTATTCAATGTGAGGAATGTGCTGAAAAAATGCAAGGATGTTGTACTCCTAAATGTCAAGAAATAGCTGCTTTGCCTATTGAAATGCAGCGAGAATTAAGGAAAGGCAGAATTAAAAAAGGAGAAGAATCTTTATCAGTCTATAAAAGTAGATTAAGACCGAATTTAGCTGAGATTATAAAAAATAATTTATCTTTAAATAAAATTTAAACCCGTTAATCATGAAAAAAATCATTAGTTTTTCTTTTATAACTGCTTTACTAGTATTAGGTGTTTCTTGTAAAAAAGAAGAAGCCGCTAAGTTAACTGAGTTTGATATCAGCTACTCAACTAACCTTACAATTCCTTCGGCTAGTATGACAGTTAGTAATCCGTCTTTAACTCCAACTACAGTTGAATTTACAACACCAAATGTGCCAACACAACAGGCAGCTAAATTTAGTGCCGAAGGAACAGCAAAGAATTTAATTGACCAAATTAAAATGACCAAATTCGACATTTCAGTTTCGGGAGCTGGAGCTAACTTAGATTTTTTAAAATCGTTAACCGTATATATTAAAGCATCTGGTGTAGGCGAACAAATGGTTTCAACGAAAACAAATATCCCTGCTGGCCTAACATCGGTTTCGATGGACTTACAAGATGTCAATATTAAAGATTATATATTTCAGGATAATATTCAATTTAGAGTTGTTGCCACTTTTGATGCGACAGCAGCTACCGACCAAGTTCTTAAAATGGACGAAACAGTTCATGTAAAAGCTACACTTATTAAATAAACGTTCTATGCCAATTTATCACCACTTAGGAAATATTCCTCAAAAACGACACACTGTATTCAAATCTCCGCAAGGCAATTTTTATTACGAGCAATTATTTGGAACGGAAGGATTTAACGGACATTCCACCTTATCATACCATGTTCACAGACCAACACAGGTAAAAGAGGTTTTAAAAAGTTATTCGGTGCAACCAAAAATTGCGATTGATAAAAACATTAAATCGCTTTTATTAAAAGGCTTTGAAATAAAACCTACAGCTGATTTTTTAGAAAGCCGTAAAACCGTTTTATTAAATGGTGATTGCCAAATTGGATTAGCTGCACCAACAGAAAGCTTAACCAAGTACTTTTATAAAAATGCGGATGCTGATGAAATGATTTTCATTCACAGAGGCAAAGGAAAACTAAGAACTTTTTTAGGAAACATTAATTTTGAGTACGGCGATTATTTAATTATTCCACGAGGAATGATTTACCAAATAGAATTTGAAACAAGTGATAATCGTTTGTTTTACGTTGAATCTTTTGCGCCATATTACACACCAAAACGTTATAAAAGTTCATCTGGTCAATTATTAGAACATTCGCCATTTTGCGAGCGTGATTTTAAATTACCAACTGAACTTGAAACATACGATGAGAAAGGTGACTTTATCATCAAGATCAAAAAAGAAGGAATGATCCACGAAGTAGTTTATGCTACTCATCCTTTTGATGTTGTTGGTTGGGATGGTTACAATTTCCCATACGGATTTAGTATTCATAATTTTGAACCAATTACTGGTCGCGTGCATCAACCACCTCCAGTGCACCAAACATTTGAAACATCAACCTTTGTAGTATGTTCGTTTGTTCCTCGTTTATACGATTATCACCCACAAGCTATTCCTGCTCCATACAATCATAGTAATATTGATAGTGATGAAGTATTATATTATGTTGATGGTGATTTTATGAGCCGTAATAATATTGAACAAGGACATATCACCTTGCATCCAAAAGGAATTCCTCACGGTCCGGCACCTGGAGCTATGGAACGTAGTATTGGCCAAACGGTTACTCAAGAATTAGCGGTAATGGTTGATACCTTTAGACCATTAATGGTAACCGAAGATGCCATGGGAATTGATGACGGCAAGTATTATAAAAGCTGGACGGAATAATGGAATCTAAACTATTAAAAAATAAATTAGAGCTGCGTTCGCTTTCTATGGCAATGTGGACCAGTTAATGAGATAATTTGACGATGAGTCTATTAACATATTATAAAGTATAAATAAAATTATTATAAACACAGTCAATTGTCGAATTGACAAATTAACTAATTAAAGAAATGGCAAAAGAAGTAAAAAACGTAGAGTACGGATTAGAAAAAATATTTGAAGGAGCGCAAGATTTCCTGCCATTATTAGGAACAGATTATGTAGAATTTTACGTAGGAAATGCAAAACAAGCTGCACATTTTTACAAAACAGCTTTCGGTTTTCAGTCGCATGCTTATGCAGGATTAGAAACAGGTTTAAAAGACAGAGTATCTTATGTATTAAAACAAGATAAAATTCGTTTAGTATTAACCACTGCTTTAACAAGCGAATCGCCAATTGGTGAACATGTTAAAAAGCATGGAGATGGTGTTAAGGTCATAGCTTTATGGGTTGAAGATGCTCGTAAATCATTTGAAGAAACCGTAAAACGCGGTGCTAAAGTTTATATGGAGCCAGTTGTAGAAAAAGACGAACATGGCGAAGTAGTGCGTGCAGGTATTTATACTTACGGAGAAACTGTTCATATGTTTGTAGAGCGTAAAAACTATAAAGGAGAATTTTTACCAGGATTTAGAGAATGGAAAAGCGATTACAATCCTGCACCAGTTGGTTTAAAATTTATTGATCACATGGTAGGTAACGTAGGTTGGAATCAAATGAATGCTACTGTAAAATGGTATGAAGATGTAATGGGATTCGTTAACTTCTTAACGTTTGATGATAAACAAATTACCACAGAATACTCTGCTTTAATGAGTAAGGTAATGAGTAATGGAAATGGTCGTATTAAATTCCCAATTAACGAGCCAGCTGAAGGAAAGAAAAAATCTCAAATTGAAGAGTATATTGATTTTTATGAAGGCGCAGGTGTGCAACATTTAGCATTAGCAACTGACGATATCATTAAAACGGTAGCTGATTTAAAAGCACGTGGTGTAGAGTTTTTACCACCGCCACCTCAAGCATACTATGATGACATTCCACGTAGATTAGGTGTGCATATGGATATGATGAAAGAAGATATTAAAGAATTGCAACGTTTATCTATTTTAGTAGATGCGGATGAAGAAGGGTATTTATTACAAATCTTCACTAAGCCAGTAGAAGACAGACCAACGTTGTTTTACGAAATCATTCAACGTATGGGCGCTAAAGGTTTTGGTGCTGGTAACTTTAAAGCCTTATTCGAATCGATTGAAAGAGAGCAAGCGTTGAGAGGAACGTTATAAGTTTTGTCAGGCTGAGCGGAGTCGAAGCCTCATTGTATTTGAAAAAATCCCGAAGAATTCTTCGGGATTTTTTGTTTGAAATTTAAAAGTTATATTTATAAAGCTAAATAGGAATATAAAACAAAAGCATATAAAGGAGTTATGCGATAGCTTTTAAATACAATCTTATCACTTACAATAGATAAATAGAATATAATGGCTAATCGATGGGGCATACCAAGACACGTTGAAGAATCAGTAAAACAGAGAGATTTAAATTGTGTTTATTGTGGAGTCTCATTTACTAATTCTGTTTTTACTTATAAAACACGACCAACGTGGGAACATATTATAAATGATATTAAAATAAATAATGCGGACAACATTGCTCTTTGCTGTGGGTCTTGTAATGCAAGTAAAGGGTCAAAACTTTTGATTGATTGGTTAAATGGAAAATACTGTATGACTAAAAATATCAAAAAAGACAATGTTGCGACAGTGGTTAAAGATCATCTAACTAGACTATACAGCCGATCACATAACATGCAGGCAATAGCAAAAAAACTTCAAATTAGCAAATTAACACCTGACCGGTATTTGTAAAACTTAAACAGGATCCGCATCTACCTGCAACCTGTAAATACTTTTTTTATTATTGTATTGAAGTGTATCAATTTCTTGTTTCAATAAATTTCGCACTTGTGTTGGAGAATACTCTCTATTAATTTTTAAGAGAATGCGTTTATGGTATTGGTCTTTTATTTTAGCTACCAAAGGAAATTCAGGACCCAACATCATGCCGCCAAATAAAGGTTTTAATTGGTTAGCCAATTGTTGTGCAATATCATTGACTACTACCACATCTTTTGAAACAACCGATAATTCAATCACCCGCGTAAAAGGCGGATAATGAAATTGCTCTCGCTCATTAATTTGTGATTGATAGAACTGTAAATAATTATCTGCCAACACATGATTAATAACCGCATGTTCGGGTTGATTAGTTTGTACATAAACCGTTCCTTTTTTATCCTTTCGCCCTGCTCTACCGCTAACTTGTACAATTAATTGATAGGCTTTTTCGTATGAACGGAAATCAGGGAAATTTAAAACACTATCTACATTTAAAACTCCAACTACACTCACATTATCAAAATCCAAGCCTTTAGTAACCATTTGTGTACCCACTAAAATATCAATGTTACCTAATTCAAATTCGTCAATCAATTGTTTGTAGGCATATTTACTACGAGTGGTATCTAAATCCATACGCGCTACTTTAGCCGAAGGAAATAAAATTTCTATTTCTTCTTCGATTTTCTCGGTACCAAACCCTTTATACTTTAAATTATTATTACCGCAAGCACCACAGCTAGTTGGCGGCTGCATAGTGTAACCACAATAATGACAACTTAATTTATTAGTTTGTTTATGATAAATTAAAGCGACATCGCAATGCGTGCAATGTGGAATCCAATTACAACTCGTACACTCAGTATAGGGCGCAAAACCTCTACGATTTTGAAATAAAATCACTTGTTCTTTTTTAGCCAAAGCTTGTGTAATAGCCGTGACTAGTTGATGGGAGAAAATGCCTTTATTTTGATGTTGTTGATTTTCTTTTTTCAAATCGCACACCACCGTAGTTGGTAAACTAGCATTGCCATGACGTTCGGCAATGCGCACCAAACCAAATTTGTTATGAAGTGCGTTATAATAACTTTCAAAGGATGGCGTGGCAGTTCCTAATAATACTTTTGCTTTATGTAAATTAGCTAAATACATTGCCGCATCTCGCGCATGGTAACGCGGCGCAGGATCTTGTTGCTTGTAGGAATTATCATGCTCTTCATCAATAATAATTAATCCTAAATTATTGAAAGGCAAAAACAAGGCTGAACGAGTTCCTAAAACAATATTAAAATGTTTAGCATCTAATTTATTATCTCCTTCATGTAGAATAGAATTCCATATCTCTACACGTTCGTTTTCGCTAAATTTAGAATGATAAATACCAACAGAATTTCCAAATACGGCTCTGATACGATTAATTAACTGTGTTGTTAAAGCAATTTCAGGAACCAAATACAAGACTTGTTTTCCTTGAGCAATAACTTTATTAATTAACTCCGAATAAATTTCTGTTTTACCAGAACCAGTTACACCGTGCAATAAAACCGCTTGCTTAGTTTCAAACTGTTGCTCAATATCTTTTACAGCTTGTACTTGAAAATCATTTAATGTCTTGTTTGTTTTTTCTTTATTGTCAAATAACAAACGACTCGTTTCTAGTTCAGTTTCAATTAATATTTCTTTTTTTACCAAGCCTTTAATAGCCGCGCTGTCAAAGGTTTTTAAAAGAACCGATTTTTTAACCAAACCTAATTGTTTGGCAGTTTCATCTGATTTTAATAAATGTAAAACCGATAATAAAACCTCCGCTTGTTTGAATGCTTTTTTCTCAAGTGTATCTAAAACTTCTTTTAACTGCAATTCGTTGTTTAATAAGGTTGGATTAACACCAATATAATCAACGAGCTTAGGCTTGTATTTATCTTTAATTTCTTCGTAAATAACGATAGCACCTTTTTTAATTAATTTGCTAATAAAAACTTGGACCGTCTTTAGAGACAACATCACACTCACATCTTCAAAACTTAAAGAGGCATTTACCATTAAAGCTTCTAAAACCGTATGTTCTTTTTCAGTAAAATAATCATAAGGCATTTCATCCAAACTAAAATCTGGATTAATGGTAATATGTGATGTACTACTTAATTTTAAACCACTTGGCAAAGCAGCGTTCATCACATCGCCAGGATTACAAACGTAGTAATGCGAAATCCAATCCCATAATTGCAACTGAGCTGCAGTTACAATTGGTTCGTCATCTAAAATAGAATCAACATATTTTGCAGCGTAATCTTTTGGAGGATTGGTGTGAACATTATAAACAACAGCCGTATAAAATTTTGTTTTTCCAAACTGAACAATCACGCGTTTTCCAACGGCAATAAATTCACTCATTTCTTTTGGAACACGATAGGTAAATTTATTAGCTACGGATAGCGGAACAATAACATCTATAAACAATGTATCGTTGTTCTCCATCACTAACTAATTAATGCAGCTAAAAATACGCCAGCAATCATCGACATAATTTTAGCGAGATTATACTTATGATTCTCTCCTGTTTCAAACATAATAGCCGTTGAGATGTGAAGAAAAATACCAATCACCACCGCAAACGATAATTTTAAGAAACCGTCGTAATTTTGAACCCCTACCGAATTTAATACATAACTAATTAAACAACCTAATGGAGCCATTAAGGCAAAGCCTAATAACAATAAAACCGTTTTTAGTTTAGAGGTTTTATGTTCCAACAACAAGGTTACAAAAGCAATAGCAATTGGTATATTATGAATGGTAATACCAAACACCAACGATTCTTGCGTTGACAATACCGCTTGAGAATGTGTGTCAATAATTCCACTTTGATAAATCGGTAATCCTTCTAATAAGGAATGCAAATACAAGCCTATAATCATTCCTAAAGGCAAATGCTTTTCGCATGAATGAGAATGCGCATGTGTGTGACCGTGTTCAATACCTGTACTGAAATATTCTAAAAAAATTTGAATAAAAAAACCCACCAAAATAAATAAGCCTATCGATTTTGTATTAGAACCTTCATAGCATTCGGGTAACAAATGCGTTACAGAGATTGAAAATAAATAAGCTGCACTAAATGCTAATAAAAAACGTAAGTTTTGTGTCTTAATTTTTAAAGACAGAAATATAAAACCTGTTATTAAAACGGGTAATGACAATAATATCGTTAATAACCAAAGACTCATTTTTTTTGTAATACTAAAATTAAACGTGGCGATGTGTTTACATCAAATTCTTGTAACTGATAATTTCCAAAAGTATTTAATATGGTTAAGTCACACTCTTTTGCTAAACCTTCAAAATAGATTTTATCAAATAGTTTCACTCTTTCTTCAAAATGAAAAGATTGTCCTTTATCAATAAAGTCAATACTTTTAACAATAGTATTAACTTCTATTTTTTTAGAAATATTAAAAGTAATGCCGTCAATGGTTTTACTATCGCATTCAACCATCCTACTTTTCACATATTCCGAATTCAGGTAATCAAATACAAATAAGCCATTTGACTTTAATGCTTTTTGCACAGAATCAAATACGTGTAAATCATCTTCTCTTTTTTCGAAATAGCCAAAACTAGTAAACAAATTAAATACAACGTCAAAGTAATTTGTGCGAAACAACTTTCGCATATCATGCTGATAAAACTCCAATGTTTCATTAGCACTTTCGTTGGCTTCGCAAATACTCTGTTCAGATAAATCGGTTCCAATAACTCTAAACCCTTTTTTATTTAAATAAATACTATGTCTTCCTTTTCCACAACACAAATCCCAACAAACGGTACTTTGTTTTAGTTTTAAAAAATTGGAGACATTATCAATAAATAAAGAAGCTTCTTCATAATCCCTATTTTTATAGAGTGTATGATAATATGGAGTATCAAACCACGATGAGAACCATTCTTTTTGCATAGCCTACAAAGGTATTAAATAACAAAACAAAAACACCGAACTAAAAAGTCCGGTGTTTTTATTTCAAATTTTAATTAATATTATCTAGCAATGACACGAACATACTGGAATGGACCGTATTTTTTCGTGTTTTGGTAATCAGACTCATAAATTGGGCCCCTTACAGCAGATATTTTGACGAAATTAATTTTGCTAGCATCACCACCTTTAGCAGTAACAGCTGCTTTAATTTTATCTTCCATTTTAGATGCTCTTGTCTGAGCTAACTCCTTATTGTCAGAAAACGCACGTGTTGGCACTTGTGATGCACTCGACATAATTTTTACTGTTGGATTACACTCTTTTGTTTTACTAACAATTGCATCTACTAAAACTTCCCAATCTTTTTTCTCCTCAATGTCGTTTACGTTATAACCAAAATTTTGTTTAAACTTGACAGGAGAACCGCAAGCTACATTTGGTTTATAATCTGTGTTATCTGAATTATCCCCGCCCTTAACAGCAACTTGAGAGTCATCTAAATACAATACTTGTGTAATAGATTTACTGCCTTTAACACCAACGGTATTAAAAGAACTAACTTTTGATTTTTTACCATTCACCTCAGCAACTAATGTGTATAATTTATCTGCGGCTAAAGGAGTTGCATCTTTTTTACCATTCGCGTCAACATCAAAATTAGTATCTGTTCCACCTTTTTCCGTTAAAGTAATTTTAGCATTTGCAACAGGTTGTTTATCTTTTGCATTATTTAAAACAACTGTATTTAAAACAATACCTTTTGATTTTGTAGTGCCTAGTAAGTTAACTGGATCTAAATTAATTTCTTTTTTAATTTCTTGGTAGGCTAAATCACTTGAAACAAAAATGTCTTCATTATAAAATTCTTGTCCTTTTATCTGATATGAGAAGGTGTAGTTTTTGTTAGGAGCTAAAATAGTGGCAAAAGTTCCGTTTTCTTTTGGCCTGTAATTACCTACTACTTCACCTGTTTCTTTATTTGTAACAACAATTAAAATATCGTCTGGCAATTTTTGGCCATTTTCAGTTAATATAGCACCTTTAAATAACACCAACGGCTTTTCTTTAGCATCTGGGATAGACATCATATAAATATCTTTTGCTCCCTTTCCACCATCTGTAGCTGAAGAAAAATAACCACGCTTTCCATCAGGAGAAGTCACGAAAAACACATCATCATCTGTTGTATTAATTGGATAGCCCATATTTACTGGTTCTGCAAATTTTTTATCTTCTTCGATCGTTGTAAAGAAAATATCAAAACCGCCCATCGATTTATGACCAGAGGAAGCAAATATTAAAGTCACACCATCTGGATGAATATATGGTCCATCTTCATCATACTTCGTGTTAACTGTCGGTCCAACATTTAAAGCTTTACTCCATGCGCCATTAGGTAATTTTACACAACGGTAAATATCGCGTCCGCCATATCCACCTGGACGATCAGAAACAAAATATAACGTATTATTGTCTGCGCTCAAGCAAGCATGAGATTCCCAATACTTAGAGTTAATGTCAGAACCAAAACTTTGTAAAGGGCTCCAATCTTTTCCATCCCAAGAACTAAAGTAAACATTACCATCGCCACTATCATCTCTGAAGGCAATTAATGTTTGTCCATCAGCTGTTAAATTAATAGAAGCATCATGTCCTGCTGTGTTAATATTTTGACTAACAGATTTAGGAGTAGACCACACACCGTTTGCATCTTTGTATGAAATAACAATATCTTCATAATATTGCCCATCTTGTAATCTTTCTCCACCAGTTCCAGTATTTCTTCTTGTTGTATAAATCAAACTAGATTCATCAGCACTTAATACAGGGCTATAATCAGGGAATTCGCTATTTATACTATCACCTAAATTTTGAATTTTAACATTAATAGGTGCAGCTACTAATTCTTTTGCAAATTCATTTTGTGCTTTAAAGTATGCTACATCATCCTTTGTTGCTTTGTCTTTAGCATAAGTATTCAAGAAATTATCGTATTGAACTAAAGCCTCATCAAATTTATAATTGATATGTAAGGCCTTACCATAGTAAAAAACAGCTAAAGGAGGAGCTGATTTTTCGTTTGGATTATCAATTTGGTAATTCTTAGAAATATCTTTTAAAGACTTAGCTAAATATCCCTCTGCTAAAACTTTATTATTAGATGAATTTAAGTAACAAAAACCAATATTGAAGTTAATATTAGCTGAAGAAGAGTCTTTTTTATAAGCCTCTAAGAAGTTTTTTAAAGCCATGTCGTAGTTTTCTTCTCCAACTAAAAACATTCCTTCTTTCATGTAGTCGGTATAACTTCCTGATGGCAATTGAGCTTTTACTGCATTAACAGCAAAAAGCATAGTGATAATAAATAAAAAAAACTTCTTCATCTGATTTTGTTTAACAAGTCAGCAAAATTAGCATAATTTTAGACAAAAACCACAATTTAAACGATAAAAAAATCCCGCTTTTGAGGCGGGATTTGTTAACATTTAAATAAGATTTACGAAACTCTTGTCGTGTCCCATTGTTCCATATAATCGGCTACTTTTCTTAAGAAAGAACCTCCTAATGAACCATCAACAACTCTATGGTCATAAGATAGTGACAAGAACATGAAATGTCTGATAGCAATCACGTCTCCTTGAGGAGTTTCAATCACAGCCGGTTTCTTTTTAATAGTACCAACAGCTAATATAGCTACTTGAGGCTGTAAAATAATTGGAGTACCCATTACATTACCAAAACCACCTACATTTGTTAAAGTAAATGTACCTCCTTGAATTTCATCTGGAGCTAATTTATTAGCACGAGCTCTAGTTGCTAAATCATTTACATTTTTGGTAATCCCAACTAAATTTTTCTCGTCAGCATTTTTAATCACTGGTACAATTAAATTACCCGTTGGTAAAGCTGCTGCCATACCAATATTAATATTTTTACGCTTAATAATTTTAGTTCCTGTTTGGTCAACAGATACATTGATTAAAGGGAAATCCTTAATAGCTTTAGCTACACACTCAATAAATAACGGAGTAAACGTAATTTTTTCACCTTCACGTTTCTCGAAATCCTTCTTCACTCTATCTCTCCACATGACCATATTGGTAACATCTGCTTCAACAAAAGAAGTAACGTGTGGAGAAACGTGCTTACTCATTACCATGTTATCGGCAATGATTTTACGCATACGATCCATTTCAATAATTTCGTCGCCAGCACCTACAGATACTGCAGGACGTTGAACTAAAACTGTATTATCTGGAACACCAACTGTCGATTTAGTTGCATTGGCTACTGGAGCAGCTTTTTCAGCCACTGGAGCAGTTGATGTAGATTGCTTATTTCTGCTTGGTAAATACGCTAAAATATCTGCTTTTGTTACTCTTCCTTCTTGCCCTGTTCCTTTGATAGACTCTAATTCAGATAAAGAAATACCTTCTTCTTTAGCAATACTTTTCACTAATGGAGAATAGAACTTATCAGAACCAGAAAAATCAACGTTTTCGGCAGTTGCTACAGGAGTTGTAGCTGTTGGAGTAGTTGTTTGTTGAGTTGGGGCTACTGTTTTTGGGGTTTCTGCAACAGAAGCTGTCGCATCTGAAGAGATAATAGCAATAACGGCACCTACTTGTACAACGTCATTTTCGTTAAATAACTTTTTAATTAACTTTCCTTCAAACGGCGAGGGAATTTCAGAATCAACCTTATCAGTTGCTATTTCCAAAACGGTTTCATCAATTTTAATTGAATCTCCTTCGTTTTTAGTCCATTTAATAATAGTTGCTTCTGCAACACTTTCGCCCATTTTGGGCATTGTTAATTCAAATTGAGCCATTGTTATAAAATAATGTAGAACGCAAAAATAATGGAATATCGCTACTACACAAATTTTATTCGATAAACAAATGGTTAATTACCTATTAACTCGCTACAACCTCAATAAAACCAACAGATTTTGATTTTTGTATGGTTAAAGATTTTGAATAGTTAAGGATATTCTGAATTAAAGAGTCAGATGGCTCCATATTCTCAACAAAATCTGATTTTTGTTGCTTGTTTTTAGTGGTTTTTAAAATTGTAGAAACAAGAGTAGAAGTTTTTTGCATAGGCAGTTTTAGGGGTTTATATGTTAAATAACGAGGAATATCTTAAATTATTGTGCAAGGATTTAGAAATTGAAAAAATTCAATGTTTTAGGGCGGTAAAAACTGAAAATGGCTCAAAAAACAAACTTTTCCTAAAATTTGTTTAAGAGTAATTTTTTTACTTAATTTTGTATTAAATCTCCCAAAAACTATGTCAATAAAATCAATTTTTGCTGTGTTCTTTATCACAGCATTATCCATTTGTGGATTAACTTATTATTCGTCGTCTTCTGCAAAAAATGATTCAGGATTTATTAATCCTGCCTACAAAGAATATATCTCGGCATATACTGCTGGGTACGTTTCAGTAGAAAGTAAAATTTTAATTGTACTACAAGAAGAAACAACGGCTGAAATTGAAGAAGGAAAAGAAGTAGACAATAATTTATTTGATTTTAATCCAAGTATTGAAGGGAAGTTAACCTGGATTGATAAAAAAACAATTGAGTTTAAACCTGCTACAAAATTAAACAGCAATCAAACTTACAAGGCGAGTTTTCATTTAGGAAACGTGCTAAGCGTTAGTGACGATTTAAAAGAATTTGAATTTGAATTTGCTACTTTAAAGCAGGCAATGGAAATTAGCATAGATGAATACAAAGCTGGAGAGAATAACACATTACAAATTGAAGGAACATTAACAACAGCCGATTATGCTGATAATTTATTAGTAGAAAAAACAACACAAGCATCACAAGGTTCAAGTTCATTACAAATAAAATGGTTACACGAGAATTCAACCACACATCATTTTATTATTAATAATGTAATAAAAGGAAAAGGAAATGTAACGCTTTCTTATAATGGTGAACCTATTGGAGCTGCAGAAAAAAACAGTCAGGAAATTACCATACCAAATGCTACAGAATTTACCTTATTAAATGTATTAATCAACAATGAGCCTGATCAATTTATAACTCTTCAATTTTCTGATAGAATAGATCCTAATCAAAATTTGGATGGATTAATTTCAATCAATAATCCCAACGGAACAACAACTACTAACTACAATGAATATGGAGAGGCTACTAACGAAAAATTACCCGTTAAAGAATCCAAACTAACCTATTTAATTGAAAACAACTCTATTAAAATTTATACAAACGAACGTTTAGTGGATAGTCGCGAATTGAATATTAGTAATGGCGTAAAAAATTATGAAGGCAAACATTTAAAAGAAGCCATCGTTTATAATTTATTTTTTGAAGATTTAAAACCAAGTGTTCGTTTAGTTGGTAAGGGAGTTATTCTACCAAACTCTAGCGGATTAATTTTTCCTTTTGAAGCCGTTAACTTAAATGCCGTTGATATTCGTATTACTCGTGTATACGAAAACAACATGTTGCAATTTTTACAAATCAATAATTTAGAAGGCAGTCAGGAATTGCGTCGTGTGGGAAAATTAATTATTAAAAAGAAAATTGCTTTACAAAATAATGGTGTTCCAACTCGTAATAAATGGAATAATTATTCGATTGATTTATCGTCTTTAATTAAAGCAGAACCTGGTGCCTTGTATAATGTTCGCATAAGTTTTAATCGTAATTATTCAACATACAATTGCCAAAGCGACACAAGCTCATCTGAAGAAGATGTGTATGTTGACTCTGAAGCAAATGATGATGAAAAAGAATGGGATTATTACAGCTATTATGATGATTATTATGATGAAGGATACTACTATGATTATTCAGAAAGAGAGAATCCTTGCTCAAGAGCTTTCTATAATAACAAATCGGTTACCCGAAATATTTTAGCTACTAACATTGGTTTAATTGCTAAACGCGGCAATGACGGAAAAATCAATGTATTTACTTCTGATTTAATTTCTACTAAGCCATTAGGAAATGTTACCATTGAAGCATATGATTACCAACAACAAAAATTAAAACAAGTCACCACTAATGCTGAAGGAACTGCCGTTTTAGAAACCAAACAAAAACCATTTGTATTAATTGCCAAACGCGGACAAGAACGTACCTACTTAAAACTTGATGATGGGAACTCCTTATCATTAAGTTCATTCGAAGTAGATGGTGATATTGTTCAAAAAGGAATCAAAGGATTTATCTATGGAGAACGCGGCGTATGGCGCCCAGGTGATAGCTTGTTTTTATCTTTTATTTTAGAAAATAAAACTAAAGCATTTCCTGAAAACTATCCTGCGTCCATGGAATTAATAAATCCACAAGGACAAGTGGTACAAAAATTAACGCGAACAAAGCACCTAGATGGTTTTTACAATTTCACAACAAAAACAGAAAGCTCTGCACCAACAGGCGTTTATTTAGCAAAAGTAAAAGTAGGTGGTGCAGTCTTCACTAAAAATATTCGTATTGAAACGATTATGCCAAATCGTTTGAAAATAAATTTGGACTACAAAAAAGATAAAATTTACAGCAGCGATTTAACTTTGAATAGCGAGTTATTCATTAACTGGTTACACGGTGCACCTGGTAGAAATCTTGAAGCAAAAATTGATGTGTCGCTTTCTCAAATTGAAACCACTTTTAAAGGTTACAAAGGATTTACCTTTGACAATCCTGCTCAAAATTTTTATTCAGAAACACAAACTATTTTTAGTGGAAGAACTGATGACAATGGTAAAACAGTGGTTAACTCTCAATTAAGTGATACGAAAGATGCACCAGGTTTTTTAGCAGCAAACTTTACGATTAGAGCATTTGAAGAAGGAGGTTCTTTTAGTACAGATAGATTCAACATTCCTGTTTCGCCATTTACAAATTATGTGGGAGTAAAAATTCCTGCTACAAAAGATGGTGAACAATATTTAGAAACCGATATTTCTCATAACGTTGAGATAGCTACTGTTGATGAGTTTGGGAAAGCAACCTCGCGTTCTAATATTGAAGTAAAAGTATATAAATTAGATTGGCGTTGGTGGTGGGATAATTATAACCAAGATTTATCTTCATACATTGGTAGTAATTATCACGAGCCTATTTATACTGAATCTATTTCTTCATCAAACGGAAAAGCAAATTTTAAATTACGCGTTAACCAACCTTCTTGGGGACGTTATTTAGTATACGTGAAAGATGTTGAAAGTGGTCATGCTTGCGGAAAAGTTGTGTTTATCGACTGGCCAAGTTGGGCAGGTAAATCTCCTAAAGGAAATGAAGGCAGTAATGTATTAACGGTTAATACAGATAAAGACGAATATAAAGTGGGTGATAAAGCCAAAATTTTAATTCCTAGTCCACAAGGTGGAAAAGCATTAATTAATATTGAAAACGGAAGTCGTACTTTATTAAGTAAATGGATTGATACCAAACAAGGTATTACCGAATATGAATTTGCGGTGACTAAAGAAATGACGCCAAACATTTATGTGTTTGTGCATTTAATTCAGCCACATGCTCAAACAACGAATGATTTACCAATTCGTTTATACGGTGTAGCTTCTTTAATGATAAAAGATGAGAACACGATTTTAAAACCTGTAATTAAAACAGAGGCAGTTTGGAAACCAGAAAGTAATGAAATAGTAAAAGTAAGCGAAGCCAGCGGAAAAGAAATGGCTTATACCTTAGCTATTGTTGACGAAGGCCTGTTAGATATAACGCGCTTTAAAACACCTGACCCTTGGAAAGCATTTTATACCAAAGAAGCTTTAGGTGTAAAAACATGGGATGTGTATGATAACGTGATTGGTGCATTTGGTAAAGCCATGACGCGTATATTATCGATTGGTGGTGATGATGCTACAAATAATAAACCAGAAAACAGTGCCTTAAGATTTAAACCAATGGTACGTTTTGTTGGCCCATTTCATTTAAAGAAAGGAGAAACGGCGACGCATAAAATTAATATTCCTCAATATGTAGGTTCTGTGAGAGTGATGGTAGTAGCTGGTTATCAGGGCGCGTATGGTAATGCAGAAAAAGCAGTTCCTGTTCGCAAACCACTAATGATTTTATCCACCTTACCAAGAGTATTGGGTCCAGGCGAAGAAGTGGATTTACCTGTGACGGTTTTTGCCATGGAGAAAAAAGTGAAAAATGCCACCGTAACCATTACTACTGATAAATTCACAGAGGCTATTGGAGGCAATACGCAAAATGTAAGCTTTAGTTCAGTTGGAGATAAAGTGATTAACTTTAAATTAAAAATTAAAGATGCTTTAGGAGTTTCAAAAATTAAAATTGTTGCTAAAGGTGCTGGAGAAACAGCGACTGAAACTATTGAAATTGCAGTACGTGCCAACAACCCAAGTGTAACAGATGCAGATGAGTATGTATTAACTTCTAATAAAAATTTATCGGTTAACTATGTTCCAATTGGAATGAATGGAACTAACAAAGCCTTTATTGAATTATCCACTTTACCATCTATTAATTTATCTCAACGTTTAGAATATTTAGTTCAATATCCTCACGGTTGTGTCGAGCAAACAACGTCCTCTGTTTTTGCAGGATTGTATTTGAATGACATTACTGATTTAAGTGATGGTCAGAAAAAATTTATTGATAACTCTACTAAAGCTGCTATCAATCGATTGAAAGGATTCCAAACTTCTAGCGGTGGTTTATCTTACTGGCCAGGATTAAATTCGGCTGACGAATGGGGAACCAATTATGCCGGTCATTTTTTAATTGAAGCCAAAACAAAAGGTTATAGTTTGCCTTACGGATTATTAGATAACTGGAAACGTTATCAAAAACAAAAAGCACAAAATTATACAAGCAATAAAAACACCGCTTACTATGGCGAAGATTTAACACAAGCGTATCGTTTATATACACTAGCCTTAGCGGGTGCGCCAGAGTTAGGAGCGATGAATCGTTTGAAAGAAAAAGCAAGCTTATCCAATGAAGCTAAATGGCGTTTATCGGCTGCTTATGCTTTAATAGGACAATCAGAAGTCGCTAAAAAAATGATTTACAATGTGCCTTCAACGCCAAAAGCTTATCAGGATTATTATTACACCTACGGTAGTTTAGAACGTGATGATGCCATGATTTTAGAAACCATGACTTTATTGAAAGACAATAGTAATGCATTCTTAAAAGTAAAAGCATTAGCTGCCAAATTAGGTAATAACGAATATTGGTTCAGCACACAATCTACCGCCTACTGTTTAATGGCTATTAGCAAATATGCTAAAGTAAATGGAGCTAATTCAAACGTAACAGCAGATGTGAAAATTGGAAGTGAAACATTTTCAGTTTCTGATTTCTCTAAAACTAAATTCAAGATGATTGCATTAAAAAATTCAAATAGCACCACACCAATAAAAGTAACAGTAAAAGGTAATGGAAATTTATTTGCACGCATCGTCAAACAAGGTATTCCGAAAGCAGGAACAGAAACCGATAAGTTTAGCAATTTAGAGTTAATCGTTAATTACAAAACGCTAAACGGAAATCCAATTGATGTGACTAACCTTGAACAAGGAACAGATTTTATGGCAGAGGTGACAATTAAAAACCCAGGTTTAAGAGGTATGTACCGTAACTTAGCCTTATCGCAAATATTTGCTAGTGGCTGGGAAATTCGCAACCAACGTTTGGATAATATTAATTACGTCAAAGGTGATGTTCCAACTTATCAAGATATTAGAGATGATAGAGTTTACTCTTACTTTGATTTAGGAGTTGGTGCTATTAAAACATTTAAAGTGTTATTAAATGCTTCTTATAACGGTACTTATTATTTGCCAGGTGTAAATTGCGAAGCAATGTATGATAATAGTGTAACAGCGCACCTTTCGGGCAAATGGGTAACCGTGAGAAAACAAGGAGAGATACAATAGAGCAAAAATATAATGTCAGTCTGAGCGAAGTCGAAGACAAATTGTATTTTAGCGCTTTGACTCGCTCAGGTGACAAAAAATTTAAGAAAAGAAAAAATGAAACTAGATATATTAGCCATAGGCGTTCACCCAGATGATGTTGAATTATCAGCATCAGGAACTATTTTAAAACATATTGCCTTAGGAAAAACAGTAGGTATTTTAGATTTAACTCGTGGCGAATTAGGAACACGTGGTAATGCTGAATTGAGAACACAGGAAGCAACCCATGCTGCCAAAATATTAGGACTTTCTGTTAGAGAACAGCTAACGATGGCAGATGGATTTTTTGAAAATAATGAAGCGCATCTAAAAGAAATCATTCGTATGATTCGTAAATACCAACCAGAGATCGTATTATGCAATGCTATTACAGATAGACACCCAGATCATGGACGAGCGGCTAAACTAACGGCAGACGCTTGTTTTTATAGCGGATTAGTAAAAGTAGAAACAAAAGATAACAATGCAATTCAAGCTGCATGGCGACCAAAAGTGGTGTATCATTACATTCAAGATCATTTTATTGAACCTGATTTTGTAGTTGATATCACGGCGCACATGGATAAAAAAATGGAATCTATTTTTGCGTATTCCTCTCAATTTTTTGATCCAAATTCTAAAGAACCTGAAACACCTATCTCTTCTAAAAATTTTATGGAGAATGTAAAAGCAAAAGCCGCTTTGTTTGGTAGAGCTATTAATTGTGATTATGCTGAGGGATTTACAGTAAGTAGATATATTGGTGTTGAGAACTTATTTGATTTGAGATAATCATCAATCCCTCTCCCACTTTCTTGTAGCTCTTCCGTCTTGTCTCAGCACTTGCCAATTTTCTTTTTGTGCACGCTTTAATAATTTTACGCGTAAACGTTTGGGATAAAAGTTTTTTGAAATAGTACCAAAGCGTGATTTGCATTTACATACTTGTGCTTTACTTAATACATCGTATGCACCAGCAGCACAACGCATCCCTAAAAAAGCATAATCATAAGGCGTTTTCTCAAAATATATTTTTTCGGTTTCTTTAAATTTATTGAGTTGAGTTTGGGTAACAGGAATAATAATCGTTGTGATTTTTAATTTACCTGTATCTCCATGCCACTTTAAATCTTTATCAATTCGATATTTTCCTGCACTTTTACTTTTATGTGGAAATATATGCCATTTACCATTATTAGTACCGTAGCTAATAATTCTATTTTCAAGTTCAAGGTACACATGCCCGCCATGAATGCCTCCAAATTGTTTTGCTTCTGTTTTTTTAAAAGCAGATTTTGGTTTTGAACCATATACAAAATGAACCTTGACAAATAAAGAATCTGAGGCAAATAGAGAATTAGAAAGAAATAAAAAAAGGAAACTAAAACGTAACATGATAATTACATCACATGTAAGTTATCCAAAGTATCTTTTGTGTAAAAGAAATTAATCAAGTTTAATACGCTAAAGTGAGGAATTGAACTTCCACCACCTTTGTATGCAGTTGATTTAACGACCTTTTCTGTTTTAGTGATTGAACTAGTAGAAACTACTTTCTCAGTAACACGAGGTTTAACAATTTGTGGGTGCTTTACACAATCTTTAGGCTGTTGCTGCGCCTTTGGTTGCGGAGTAGTTGCATGTACTTTGAATAAGCATGCAAAGATGAAAATATAAATAAAAACTAATGTCTTCATTTTTAGAGTTTTAGCTATATCAAAAATAACGCTTTTTTTCAAATAAACAAATTATCCAATTTTACTCCAAGAACTCCTTGTTTTGCCTTGAAACTGTAGCTGATTCAACAATAATTGATTCTCCTGACTAGCTAAATTAGGGTCTTCGTTTAAAATAGCTTGTGCCGACGAGCGAGCCAGCTGTAAAATCTGTCCATCTTGAGCCAAATCAGCTATTTTTAGGTCAAGGACGCCGCTTTGCTGCGTTCCATCTAAGTCTCCCGGTCCGCGTAGTCGCAAATCTACTTCGCTAATTTCAAATCCATCGTTAGTTCTTACCATCGTTTCCATTCGCAATTTGCTATCGGCACCTAATTTATAAGAAGTCATTAAAATACAATAAGATTTATCTGCTCCTCGCCCTACTCTTCCTCTTAACTGATGTAGTTGCGATAAGCCAAATCGTTCAGCACTTTCAATAACCATCACAGAAGCATTAGGAATATTTACGCCAACTTCAATAACCGTAGTTGCCACCATAATTTGAGTTTCTTTTTTAATGAAACGTTGCATTTCAAATTCTTTTTCGGCTGGTTTTAATTTACCATGTACAATACTAATTTGAAATTGAGGTACAGGAAAATCATCAAGTAATGCGTCATAACCATTTTGCAAATTTTGATAATCCATTTTTTCACTTTCCTGAATTAATGGATACACGATATAAACTTGTCTCCCTAAGGCAATTTCCTGTTTCATAAAACCAATTAATCGCAAACGCTGACTTTCCATAAAGTGCATAGTTGTAATTGGTTTTCGACCTGGTGGTAATTCATCAATCACTGAGGTATCTAAATCACCATACAAAGTCATAGCCAATGTTCTTGGAATTGGCGTAGCCGTCATGATTAAAACATGCGGAGGCTGAGTATTTTTTTTATGCATTTTGCCACGTTGCGCAACTCCAAAACGGTGTTGTTCATCAATAACTACTAAACCTAAATTTTTAAAAACAACCACATCTTCAATTAAGGCGTGTGTTCCAATTAAAATATGAATAACGCCTGATTGTAAATCAGCATGTAATTCTCGTCGTGCTTTTGTTTTAGATGAACCAGTTAACAAAGCTACTTTCAAACCCATTGGCTCCAGCAATTCGGAAATAGTAGCAAAATGTTGTTTAGCTAAAATTTCAGTAGGCGCCATTAAACAAGCCTGAAATCCATTATCAATGGCCAACAACATACTTAATAAAGCTACTAAGGTTTTTCCGCTTCCTACATCACCTTGCACTAAACGACTCATTTGTTTACCCGAACCCATGTCAACACGAATTTCTTTCACCACACGCTTTTGCGCATTTGTTAATTGAAAAGGTAAATACTTATTATAAAAATCATTAAAAGCATCGCCGACTTTATTAAACACAAAGCCCTGAATCATTTGATGTCGAACTAAATTACTACGTAATAATTTTAATTGCACATAAAACAATTCTTCAAACTTTAATCTGAATCTTGCTTTCTCTAAAAGCATTTTTGAATCAGGAAAATGAATTTGCTTTAAAGCTTCTAATTTTGTGAGCAAATTAAAATCTTGAATGATAGAATGCGTTAAGGACTCTTGAATATTTTGTTCATTGAGTTGAATTGTCAATAATCGCAAGCATTTCCTGATTCCATCGCTATCTAAATTTCTGTACTTTAATTTTTCGGTACTGTGATATACTGATTGAAAAGAAGATTGATTGACTAATAGTTCAGGCGTTACTACATCAATTTCGGGATGCGCCATATTAAAACGTCCCATAAAAGCGGTGGCTTTTCCGTATACAATATATTCTGAATTTGATTTTAATTTCTCGGCCATCCACTTAGCACCCTGAAACCAAACCAATTCAATCACACCTGAACTATCTCTAAATTTAGCTACCAAACGTTTGGTACGTTTATCTCCAACAAAATCAATTTCGATAATGTGCCCGCGTAACTGATAATAGGCTGAATCTTCGATTACTTCTCGTACACTATGAAAATGTGTTCTATCAACGTACCTAAAAGGATAATGTGTAATTAAATCTTTATAGGTAAAAATAAATAATTCTTTTTGTAATACTTCCGCGCGTTGTGGACCAATACCTTTAAGGTAACCAATGGGAGTATCTAAAAAAGAAGCGTTCATCTTCACAAAATTACTACACATCCTCTGTTAATACAATTTTGAGGCATCGATTTATAAACAATCATTCTCTGTTATTTTTGTGTAGTGAGATTTAATGCGATTATTATATTCGTTTTACTTTCCTTTTTTGCAAAGGGACAATTTCTCGACACCTTTAACGTTTTTTTACATTCAAAACCCAGTATTGATGCTCGTTTAGAATCTCGTTATTCGTTTATGAATAACTCACCTACAAAAGTAAGTGGTGTAAGGTTAGGCTTAAGCTTTAAGAGGAAGTTGCGAGTTGGCATAGGCTACAGTTGGCTAGACACACCAGTTTACGATAAAGAAATCGTGAAAGATGAATTAGGTAAACCTAAAATAATAACTAGTTTTTTTAAGTTTGGATATGTATGTTATTACGCCGATTTTGTATTTCACAAAACCAAACGTTGGCAGTTGAGCGTGCCCATACAAGTGGGAACTGGCATGTATTGGACACGATATGATGATGGATCAAAAATAACTAATTCAAAAAAACGTTTATTATTATTCTATGAACCAGGAATTACAGTACAATATAAAATGACTCGTTGGTGTGGTTTAGGCTTGGATGTTTGTGCTCGACTAGCTTTAAGAAATACAAATTATGTGAGTAATAAATTAAATTCGTTTGTATTAGCGCCTAAATTGCTCATTTGGTTTGACCAGATATTTTATATGGCAGCTCCAAAATCTAAAATCACAAAAAAACATGGACCTGCTATGTGGTAACTTATGATTCTTTTTCAGAAAGATCTGGTAAAAAGAATAAAATAAATGATGCAATAACGGGTAAAACTAAAGCTATACAAAACCATTTAACAGGGTTTCGACCCATGCGTTTAGCAAATGATGCGGTGATTAATGGAATACTTAACAAGGCTGTGATTCCTAACATGATAAAAAATGCAGCTCCCATAATTGTTTATTTTGAGTATAAAATTACAAATAATAAATGCTACAATTTATAGCAGTGGGCTATATTTTAATTTTGTACTTTTACATTAATGAACGAAAATTTAGACGCTAATAACGAAAAACTAACCAACACAGATAAAGACTATGAAAAAGCCTTACGTCCCGTAGAGTTTAACGACTTTAGTGGGCAAGAATCGGTAGTGGACAATTTGCGCATCTTTGTTCAGGCAGCTAAACAACGTGAAGAAGCCTTGGATCATGTTTTATTACATGGCCCTCCAGGTTTAGGAAAAACAACCTTAGCACATATTATATCAAATGACTTAGGCGTTAATTTAAGAGTGACTAGCGGTCCTGTATTGGATAAGCCAGGCGATTTAGCAGGTTTACTGACTAATCTCGAACCATTTGATGTGTTGTTTGTAGATGAAATTCACCGTTTAAGCCCCATTGTAGAAGAATATTTATATTCTGCCATGGAAGATTACAAGATTGATATTATGATTGATAGTGGACCAAACGCAAGAACGGTTCAAATAAAATTAAATCCTTTTACATTAGTTGGAGCAACTACGCGCAGTGGTTTATTAACGGCACCATTGCGTGCACGTTTTGGAATTACGTCACGTTTAAATTATTACGATAGCAAAGTATTAACTGGCATTGTGCAACGTAGTTCAGCTATTTTAGGTGTAGAGATTGCTGATGAAGCCGCTTACGAAATTGCCAGAAGAAGTAGAGGAACACCACGGATTGCAAATGCCTTATTACGTCGTGTAAGAGATTTTGCTCAAATAAAAGGAGATGGTACTATCAATATTGATATTGCAACCTACGGTTTAAAAGCATTAAACGTTGATAAAAATGGATTAGATGAAATGGATATTCGTATTCTATCAGCTATCATTGATAAATTTAAAGGTGGACCTGTTGGCATTACAACTATCAGTACTGCTGTTGGTGAAGAAGCCGGTACTATTGAAGAAGTATATGAACCTTTTTTAATACAAGAAGGTTATATGAGCCGCACACCGCGTGGACGTGAAGCAACCGAAAAAGCATATAAGCACCTAAGTAAATCTTACCGTGGAAGAATGGGCGGATTGTTTGAAGATTAATTTTATTTCTTTTCTTCCGTTTTAGATGAAAACTTTTTAGTATAAATAAAAGGCAAGCCAATTTCTAATACATGCTCTTTTGTTTTTGCTTTTACACCAACATTTTGATAATCGGAATAATAAATTTTAGATAAAATTAAAAAGTAAGAAATAATTAAAGGACCAAAAATAAGCCCTGTGATTCCTAAATATTTTAATCCAATAATAATACCTAATACAGTAATAACAGGGTGAACATCAGCCATTTTCTTTGCCAATAAAAAACGAATCACATTATCCATACTTCCCATAACTAAAACACTCCATAGTATTACTACGGCACCTTGCCAATTAGCTCCTGTAAAAAACAAATAAGCACAAACTGGCACCCAAATAATTCCTGTTCCTACAATAGGAATGATTGAAGCGAAACCAGTTAATATAGCCCAAAAACCAGAATCTGGAACCCCTGCAATCAAATAAATAATATAGGCAAATAATCCCTGCGCGACTGCAATTAGAGGAATTCCAATCGCATTACTAAATGTTTGCGCTTTCAATTCTTCGGCAAACATTTCTATTTTACTTTTTTGAAATGGAAGAACCAAAATAATAAATGCTTCCATTCTGTTAAAATTAACAAGCATAAAGTACAAAAAGAAATACATCATCACGATAGATGAGAAAAACTCAAAACCTTGATTTAAGGCCCCTGAAACCAGTTTAGTGCTGGCTGATTTTATAGAATCAATATTTTGATCTGTTAAAATTTCAACGCCAAATTTTTGCTGCAAGGTCGAATCTACTTGATGTATATAAGGCAAAAGTTTATCAGGATTTGATGCAATTGGAACTACTTTATTATAAGCCATTGAAAAAAACAAAGTCATGGGTAATAAAATAATAAAGAAAGAAACAATAATTATTAAAATAGCAGCCCAACTTTTCTTCCATTTTTTATGACTCACTAATGTTTCCATCCAACTTTTAAATAATACATAAAACAAGATGCTTCCTAAAAAAGCCGTAAAGTATTCACTTAAAGAAAACACTAATAATAACCCAAAAGCAAGGATGATTACTAGGAAAATATTTTTATTAACTTTAAAATCAGTTTTTGTGTTCATGATATATGTCAGAGTAATGTATTAGTTAAAATTTTTCAGTAAATTAGTATAAATATTTAAGACCTAAAATGATGAATGATAAGACAAAGATAATAGGTGCTTTGGTTATTGGTGCTATTGCTGGAGCTGCAATTGTTAAATTATTAGAAACGGATGAAGGTAAAGAATTAGTTGATAAGGCTAAAGATAAGGCAAAATCGGCAGCAGATGAGATAAAATCGAGAATAAGCCAGTTAGAAAGTGAATTAGCTGAATTATTAAAGATTGAAGAAAACCCTAATCCAACAAACCAAGCGTAGATATACTAAATGGAAAGCAATCAAGAAAATTATTTTGACGAAACCTATGAATTGGTTAAAAAATATACCGATGATAGATTGCTATTGATTAAAATTCAATCAGCAAAAAAAACAGCAAAACTCACTAGTAAAGTCATTTACATATTTATTGCTAGCATTCTTTTGTTTTTTGCTATGATGTTTTTAGGCTTTATGCTAGCCTATTATTTTGCGGAAAAACTAAACAGTAATTTTTATGGTTTTAGCGTAGTAGCAGGAATATACATTGGTATATTATTGTTATTTATGATTTTATATAAGGTATATTTCTCTGATAAAATAAAAAACATGGTTACCAAAGTGTTTTTTGAAAACGATTCTAACGATATTGATGAAGATGAAGAATAATGTAATCATTACAAGCTTTGCTGATTTGGACCGTGAAGAAATTCGCGTGAGAAAGCGCATTAAAAAGCAAGAAGAAGAAATAAAGTTAAAGCTAAAAACTTTACCTGAAGAGATCATCACAACTGGTATCACCAAAATTGTAACAAATATTTTAAATGGCGAATTGTTTAGATCAGCCATCTCTATTATTAAAACAGTTGGAAGTGCTATTTCAGGAAATAAAGAAGGTTCAGAAAAAGGCGGAATTCTTAATCTTATCAAAACCATTGTTAAGGATAGATTATCTAGCTAATAGCTTTGACCTTGCTAAACTTATCAAAACATACTCAAATTATTAAACAAGAAGCAAAGCGTTTAGGTTTTGATTTTTGTGGCATAAGTAAAGCAGATTATTTAGAAGAAGAAGCGCCAAAATTGGAAGCTTGGCTAAAAGCAGGAATGCATGGCAAAATGGAATATATGGAAAACCATTTTGATAAACGCTTAAATCCAACGCTATTAGTAGAAGGCGCGAAGTCTGTTGTATCCTTATTATATAATTACTATCCCGAACAAACTCAAAACACAGAAGCTCCTAAAATTTCGAAATATGCTTATGGTTATGATTACCATGAAGTCATCAAAGAAAAACTAAAAGAATTTTTAAATACCCTAAAAGAAAAAATTGGCGACGTAAACGGGAGAGCCTTTGTAGATAGCGCGCCAGTTTTGGATAAAGCTTGGGCAAAAAAAAGTGGTTTAGGTTGGATTGGAAAAAATGCCAACTTAATTAATAAACAAAACGGCTCTTTCTTTTTTATTGCGGAATTAATTATTGATTTAGATTTAGAATACGACGGACCTATACAAGATTATTGTGGCACCTGTACCAAATGTATTGATGCCTGCCCTACGGAAGCCCTTGTAGAACCTTTTGTTGTTGATGGCAGTAAATGCATTAGCTATTTAACCATTGAATTAAAAGACGCGATCCCAAGTGAATTTAAAAACAAAATGGATAATTGGGCATTTGGTTGTGATGTTTGCCAAGATGTTTGTCCATGGAACAGATTTAGTACACCTCATCACGAAGCTCAATTTAATAACAAAACTGGTTTATTAAATTTAAGTACGGATGAGTGGCATGAAATGACTGAGGAAACATTTAACAAAGTATTTAAACATAGCGCGGTTAAACGCACTAAGTATAAAGGATTAAAGAGAAATTTAGAATTTATTAAAGTTAGATAACTTACTGCGCCCCAAATCTAAATCCTAAACTTGGTCTTGATTGTGATTCTCCAATCATTAAATGCTTTACATCATCAAAGGTTAAATGCATTAAATCTTCTGCTTTACGTTCGCTACTTGGTATCGATGCCATACGTAAATTTTGCTTCATTACACATTCGCCAACTGTTTGTCTTACTGTACGAGCATTCCCGAAAAATTTATCTTTAGCAGATAATAAAGCACTGAAATAAGAATTCAAATGTGCTAAAGCTTCTGCATTTGGCAATAATTCTTCTTTCTTAAATAAATTTTGTGCAATTACAATCAGTTGTTCGCTAGTATAATCTTTAAAATCATAGGTTTTATCAAAACGTGATTTCAAACCCGGATTCATTTCCACAAATCTGTGCATATTATCTGGGTAACCTGCAACGATAACACCAAATTGCCCACGCTTATCTTCCATGTTTTTTAAAATCACTTCAATGGCTTCTTTACCAAAACCATTTGGTCCATCTTCCGCTAAAGCATAAGCTTCATCAATAAATAAAACACCACCCATCGCTGCATCAATCTTTTCTTTAGTTTTAATAGCAGTTTGTCCGGTAAAACCAGCAATTAAGCCTTCTCTATCAACTTCAACAACATGTCCTCTTTCTAGTAAACCTAACGATTTATAAATTTTACCAATGATACGTGCAAGGGTTGTTTTACCTGTACCAGGATTACCTGTAAATACGGAGTGTAACGAAAATTTATTGATAACATCTTTACCTGTTTCGTTATAAAAACGAATTAATTTTACCAACTCATTCACATCTTGTTTAATATTATCCATTCCAACAAGCGCATTCAACTCTGATAAAGCAAGTGTCAATTCTTTTTCGTTAACCGATAATTTTAATTTTTTCTTTTCGTTAGAAACAAATACATTTTTTAAATCAGCTAAGGTAAGAGTGGATAAATCTTCTTTTGTTAATGAATCCATATTAGTAGATTTCATTAAACGAATCCCCATATCTTGCTTTGCTTCTTCAATCACAGCATTTACAAAACGAGCATTACCAAAGCTGTTATCACGTTTGCGATACGCTTCTGTTAATTGTTCTTGTAAATAAAACTGAGCGTCTTCTGCAATGGTTAATTGTTTTTGTCCTGCAGAATATAAAGCGATTTGATATAATTCGTCAGGCATATAATCTTCGAAATGAAAATAATCTGAGAAACGAGATTTTAATCCAGGATTACTCTCTATAAATGTATTCATCTCTTTAGGATAACCAGCTACAATAATAGCAATGTCTCCTTTTCCATCACTCATTTCTTTTAGTAACACTTCAATCACTTCTTTACCAAAGTCTTTACTATCTTCTCCACTTCTTGCTAACGAATAAGCCTCATCAATAAATAAAATTCCACCACGTGCTTCGTCAATTGCTTTTTTTACTTTAGGCGCTGTTTGCCCAATATATTCTCCAACCAAAACAGAACGGTCAACTTCATAAACATGACCTTTACTTAGCAAGCCCATTTTTTGATAAATCTTTCCAAGCTTTTTTACAACCGTAGTTTTACCAGTTCCGGGGTTACCTGTAAATACAGAATGTAACGAAATAACCGAGCCATCATCAAAACCTTTTTCTTTGCGAAGTTTGGTGAAGTTTAGGTAAGTAATATTTTCGTGAATGCTTTTTTTAACGCCTTCTAACCCAATTAAAGAATCTACTTCGTGTAATAATTCTTCTAATGTTTTTTCGGAACCTTCTACTACATTTCCACTCACATTAGTAGAACTAGCAGAATTAATTGCAATCGTTTGATCAATACTACTAATCAACGTTAACTCACCTTCTTCTTCAATGTTTTTACATTCAAAGGTTACAGCACCAATTAAGGTGTCCATAAATACAATTTCTAAAGCATATTTATCATCCTTCCATGTGCCAGCCACATTGCTTCCCCAACCTAAATCTAAGGTATATGTATAATCTTTTTTATCAGCATCTATATAGCCTGTTTTAATTTGATGAGCTTTATGCTGACCTGAATCATCTACATAATTTAAATATATCTCGTAGTTAAAGGCAATGTTGGTTTGAGCTTTTATTTTTATTTCGGCCCACACATACTGAGTGGTTTCTTTATTGAATGTTTTTAAATATTTACGCTGACGCTGATTCCATCCATCAATATCACCATGATACAATTTGACATGTTCTATACTGAAATAGGGATTTGAATTCTTGGTCACTAAACCAACGGCTTCTACATAAAAACGCTGCGTACCCACTATTTCTCCATCAATTAAAGCGACCCATTGATAAGTTCCTTTTTTCCAAAACGTATCCGGCGTTGGCGTACCCCATCCATCTCTTACAAATACGAGATTATCTTCTTTACTGACTTTTAATTCAGAATCAAGCGTGCAAATATTAACGTTGCCTGTTGCTAAAACTTCTTCGCAACGTACACTTACTTTTGCTGTCCAATCTTCTTCATCAAATAATTTATTGAATAATGATAATTCAAAACGCAAATACGTTGTTTCTGCTTTATCAAATACAGTACGATAGCGTTTTGTGGAATTTGCCATCCATTCATCAGAGGAATAGACAAATAAATGTTTGAATTTAAAACGTTTTTCCATTATGAAAATTGTTTATTATTTTTCTTTACTTAAATTTAGTTGCCATTTCCAGGCGCTTAACATCATTTCATCTAATCCATTTTTTGGATCCCAACCTAATTCCTGTTTAGCTAAATTATTATTAGCATATATTTTAATCACATCTCCTGCTCTTCTTTCTCCTACTTTATAATTCAGTTTTTGTTCGCTCACTTTTTCAAATGATTGAATTGCTTCAAATACGGTTACTCCATTTCCTGTTCCTAAATTAAAAATAGAAGTATTTGTTTTTTGATTATCATTAATCACATAATTCATTGCTTTTACATGAGCATCTGCAATATCACTTACATGAATATAATCTCTAATACAAGACCCATCTCGCGTATCGTAATCATTACCAAATACAGTTAACGGAGGTAATATCCCAACCGCGCTTTGAGTAATAAATGGCACTAAATTATTTGGTTTATCTTTTGACAATTCACCGTTTAATCCTGAATTATGAGCTCCTACAGGATTGAAATAACGCAACAATACTGCCTTAAACGAAGGATTGCTTTTAACGTAATTAATTAAAATATCTTCACCAATTTGTTTGGTGTGGGCATAAGGTGATTCTGCTTTTGAAAACAGAGTATCCTCTGTTACAGGCAATTTATCAACATTACCATAAACTGAGCAAGAAGAAGAGAAGATGAAATTTTTGACTTGAAGTTTTTCTGAAATTTTTAAAAGATTAATCAGCGACTCTAAATTGTTGTGATAATAGGTTAAAGGCATATTAACCGAATCGCCCACCGCTTTAAATGCAGCAAAATGAATGATTCCTATTGGATTTTTAATTGTACCAAAAGCTAACTCTAATGCTTCTAAATTACAAATATCAACATTTAAATTTTTGACGCGTTTACCTGCGATAGCTTCTATTCTATCAAAGGTATCAGCATTTGAGTTTGAGAAATTATCAATTGAAACTATGTTATACTCTGTTTGTTGCAATAATTCGATAATAGTGTGAGAGCCGATATAACCAGCGCCTCCGGTAACAATAATAGTTGGTGTTTGATTTGACATTTTTTAAAATAATTTAATTGAATGAGTTATAAACTCTAGCATATTTTTCAATACCATCTTGTAAAGAAAAATGGCTTGAAGCAGCTGTAACAGTATTACTCATGTACAAGTTACGATTTTCTAATAAATCAGAAACCGCCTGTTGATATTCTTTTTTGTTAAAATCAGAGACAATAACACCACAATTTGTTTCATGAATAATGCTATCTACATCGCCAACACCTGCATTTGTAATAACAGGAACTTCCATAGATAACAATTCGCCCATTTTGGTTGGAGATGAGGCTGATTTAGAAAATGAAGGTCTGATAAAAAATAAAGAAGCAGATGATAACGAAATGTAATAAGGCATCTCTGCTCTGGATGAAGAAATAACAGTGACTTTGTCAAGAGAAACATGATGTTTTATGGCAGCTTTATGCACTAATTCCTCGCTATCTTTTGTAATAATTAAAAAATGACTATCTACTTTATCAGATAATACTTTAAAAAATTCTAACATTTCATCAGCCATATACCAAGTACCTAAAGAACCAACGTAGCTTAGTACAAACTTATTTTTAAGTTGAGGGAATTTATTTTGAAATGTAATAAATAGCTTTTCTTTAATGTTATTTTTAGAGAAATGATCTAAATCTGCACAACACGGAATAACCGTTGTTTTTGAATTATCAATTCCCAAATTCCAATTTAAAATAATTGATTTTGCTTTGTTGGTTAATGAAATAATCGCATCAGAATTTACCAGCATCTCTTTTTCTTTTTTCTTAAAGTATTTATACAAATAAGCTCCAATTGGACTAGATTTTTTCCAAATACCACCTTCTATTCTTTCATCTGCCCAAAAACCTCGCATATCAAAAATAAAACCGGTATTAAACTTTTGCTTCGCTTTTAATCCAATTAAACCAGCCAGATAACTTCTACAATGCAAAATCGTTTGACTATTCGCATCTTTAATTTTTTTAAAAACTATTCTTTTAAGTGATTTAAAATTTTGCTGCTGCGATATAAAAGGCTTTCCAGTTTTATAAAAAGAATAGTCCCATGATATATTAGCTGCACTCGTGATTTTTTCAATGATTTTGTGATTTAATTTCCAGTTTCCTTTTTTTTCACAGCTCACAATTCCAATTTTATATCCCTTTACTTGCTAAACCTACCAAATAGGGTAAAACTTGAGACTGCCCTAAAGGGTCGGTCATCCCATCAATGGAGACAAATATAAAGGTTTTGGTACTAGGCATAAATTGAAGTAAAAATAGTATTTTTATGCTTGAATGGATCATCCATGCATCTAAAAAACAAACTATTAATGATATATTCATTAAAAATAAATATCCAGCTATAAGAAATGAATAATAGTCTTACTATTTTTGACATTTTATTACCGCCTTTCTACATATTAGCGGCTATTGCTTATGGATATTGGGTTACTAAAAAAAACATCAGAACAAACCCAGAATATGAATATTTTACACGTGGTTTAATTGTTCGAATTTTTGGTGCAATTGGGCTAGGATTAATTTATTTTTTTATTACGGAGGCGGTGATACAGTTAACTATCATCAAAGTGCCTGTGCTTATGCAAATTTATTCTTTAAAGACCAAGGTGACTTTTGGACCGCTTGGTTGGGTAACCCAAAAGGTCACTATTTTGCATTTGATGAATCTACAGGCTATCCAATTTATGGGGGAAGAGATAGTCATGCCTATTTTGTTGTTAGATTACTCATCCCCATTGTAACGCTTGGATTTCACTCCTATTTTGCTTCAGCTATTTTAGTAGCTTGGTTTACCTATGGCGGCATGTGGAAACTATACCAAACTTTTTTATTAGAGTTCCCAACTTTAAAGAGGGAGTTTGCAATTGCCTGTTTATTTATTCCTTCTTGTGTTTTTTGGGGATCTGGTTTAATGAAAGATTCATTCACTCTATCTGCCGTTGGATGGTTTACATATGGATTTTACCATTTTTTATTCGAAAAACAGCGAAAATATCTTATGCTACTTGTCTTTTTAGTAGCTGCATTTGTAATTTTAGCTATCAAACCATATATCTTTTTGCATTATTACCTGGTTCAATTTTATGGTTAAGTAATAATGCGGTAAAAAAAATAAATCATGGATTTATTAGAATAATTGCAACACCTATCATTTTAAGTTTAGGAGGTATAGCTGGTTATGTTGCACTCGACCAAATGGGTGATAATTTGGGTCAATATAAATTAGATACAGTTTTAGATAAAGCTGTTGTAACACAAAAAGATATGAAAGCAGATTATTACGGAGGAAAACTTATGATATTGGTGAATTTGACGCTAGTATTGGTGGTATTATATCCAAAGCACCGATCGCCATTTTTTCTGGTATTTTTAGACCTGCTATATGGGATGTGAAAAACGTGGTTATGTTAATTTCATCTTTAGAAAATACTTACCTATTAATCTTAACTATATTTTTATTAATCAAATTAAAATTTCTTGGGTTCTTTTTCATTAATAAGAAAAATCCCATGCTACTATTTTGCATGCTATTTTCCATTTTTTTTGCGTTTTCGGTTGGCTTAACAGTTGCCAATTTTGGTTCATTTGTTCGTTTAAGACTACCAGAATTACCTTTTTTGTGGCTGGCATATTTATGTTAAGACATTTATATGAAAAACAAAGTGGAACAAAAGTTAAATTCTAATCCATCCATTTTTCATACCACATCTGAAACATTAATAAGTACCATATTTTAACAGCATATTCTTTTTTACCAGAATAAAAATCATTCTTTAATTTTCGTACTGCAGATATTTCAAAAATATCTTGAGACATTATTTTTTGATCATCTAAATAATAAAATACTTTATCTTTTAAATCAATAGTCAACCAATTTTCAATAGGAATTGCAAATCCCATTTTTGGTCTATCCATTAATTCTTGGGAATATATTGATGAACAATTTCTTTAATAATATGTTTTTTACTGCCTTTATAATATTTAAAATGATTAGGAAGTTGTGCTGCCCATTCAATCACTCTGTGGTCCAAAAACGGCTCTCTGCCTTCTAAACTAACCGTCATAGATGCCCTATCTACTTTTTGCATAATATCATCTACTAAATACGTTTGATAATCAATCGCCATCATATATGCTAAAGGCGAAAAATATTTTTCAGATAATTCATTGCTCAAATAGGCAGTTTCCAGTAGTGAAGTTTTTGATTTCATTAATGAATTAATTTCATTTTCATCAAACTGTCTACTTAAATTAAGCATCATGTTTTTAGGAGAAGGGTCTTTTAATAAACCTTTTAATTTTTCATATCGATTATGAAAATTATATTTATTTTTAAGGATAGGGATTTTATTTGCTGGAATCACATTCATAAGACCTGCCGTTCCTTTTCTCAATAAAGAGGGGAATTGATTTAAACGTTTACCATACTTCATTAAATAATCATAGCGATTATATCCAGCAAAAATTTCATCTCCAGCATCTGCACTTAAAGCAACTGTAACTTGTTGTTTAGCCATTTTACAAACCAAAGTAGTAGGAATGGCACTACTGTCTGCAAATGGTTCATCATAATAAAAGGAAGATCATTAATTAAATTCAATGCTTCTTTTTGAGTGCATTCAAATTCATAATGCTCTGTGCCTAAATGCTCAGATACATCTTTAGCATAAGGCGCTTCATTTAAACCAATATCAGGTACGGCAATCGTAAATGTCTTTAATTTTCCAGTCCTATCTTTTTGCAAAAGAGCCGTCACACACGCGCTATCATAACCGCCGCTCAAAAACACTCCAACAGGCACATCTGATACCATTCGGTAATCAAAAGCTGACTTCAATATTTTTTCTGTTTGTATTTTAGCTTCCTGAAATGAAATACTTAATTTGGGTTTATTATACCAATCATACACATCCCAATATTTATGAATTGAGAATTTAGAATCTGTTATTGAAAACTTAAGATAATGACCAGGCTTTAATTTATAGCAATTATCAAATATGCAATGAGGTGTGGGAACATTTCCAAACTGCATAAAAGCAGCCACTGCATCTAAATTAATTTTTTTTTTTAAAGGATGGGTGTTTATGAAAAGCTTTTAATTCAGATGCAAACAAAAAAAACCGTCATTCCAATAGTAAAAAAAAGGCTTTATTCCTGCCCCATCTCTAACGCATAATATTTCTTCTTTTTGTATCGTAAATAACAAACGAAAACATGCCAATAAATTTCTCAATGCAAGAAGTTCCCCACTCGGCAAATGCGTGTATAATTACTTCTGTATCAGAATGTCCAACAAACTGATGATTTAAAACTATTAACTCAGTTTTAATTTCACCGTAATTATAGATTTCTCCATTAAACGTAATCCAAAAGTGTTCAAACTGCATGGGTTGTTTACCAGAATCAGATAAATCAATAATCGATAATCTTCGATGCGCGAAACCAATTTGAAAGCTCTGTAATTGAAGAAAAAACTTGCCATATCCATCTGGTCCTCTATGTAATAGAGAATTATTCATCTTCTCCAAAATAACTTCTGAAGATTGGCTTTTCAAATCTATGAATCCTGAAATACCACACATAATAAGAAAACAATATATTAATGAATAAGGCATAAAGATATTACAATCCTGCCTTATATTTTCTGTAATACCAAAAAAACATAAATAGGAAAAAAAAAGGCAATAGATAAGTCAATGCTTTTGTAACTTTATGGAAAAGTAACATATTTCTGGCAGGAAAATCATTTGGGGTTCCGTAAGTAACATTACTGGTAATTGTAGTCAACTTACTCATAGAGATACGATTTTCATATATATCATATAATAAATCTTTGTTTTTAAGAAGATATTGTAAACTTTCATGTTTTTCCTCTTCAGCAGCTATTTTCCAATTAGGCTCAAGATCCACGTCGTATAAATGCCATCCATTTCCATATCTCACTTCACATAAAAAATGACCTGGACCTTTAATAGTTCCTAAACCAACTGTACGCGTCGTGATACCTTTATTTTTCAAAACTTGCATAAACACAATGTTTTGTTGACTGCATAAACCTTCAGAATACTTCAATATATCATCTGATCAACAATAGCTGAAATATGGGTCCAGCATATTTTACCTAAAAGTGATGAAATCCAGTTTTCAGATAATGAATAGTTTGACAATCCATGATAAAATCTACGTTTTACAGTTCCACTAACTGTTCGGAACGTACTTTTGATGTATCAAATTTAGGCAAATGAAGAGAAGCATATACACTATCAGCATATATTGATAATTTATCAATGGAATTTAATCTTTTTAAAGCTGGAATAAACAATTCTTTACCGTCGTCAGAGAAAGTAGCATTGTGTGTTTCATATTTAGTTATAAGAAGCATGAAACCTGTAACACAAAAAAGAACGAAAGTTATTATGAGTTTGATTATTAGTCCCTTTATCACTTTATTTAAAAACTGTTAAGTATTTTCCAAAAAACTATAGGTTTCATATAATTTTTTGACATTGATGTATTCCTCTGATTGTGGGATAAAAATAATGTTTTTTATTTAAATAACAGGTAATCAAAAAATATTTAGGTGCAAGTCAGAAAGAAGTGCTTATCTACAAAATTCAAGCTTATGAGTTTAAAATACTAAAACATCTTGAAATTTTTTTTTTCAAAAATATCGGAACCTGCTTATAATTGATAAGTAACATAGATTTAATAAAAAACCAATATTTCTGTATCTCAGTACCGAAAATCTAACCTTATTAGGATTGAATGATGATATTCAATTTATAACAACAAGTAATTTTCTATTTCAGTTTTTCAGTTTTATTAAATGCCAATTTTTCATTAGCAAGATTAAAATAATTAGAAAAAGAAGAAATGCCTGCTCAATGTCCTTAATACTAACAACAACATCAATCCTATTAAACAAAATCTTTAATATATGCTCATCAAATATCACTAGAAACATTTAAAAATTCACACAAATTTCTCTTAACAATTTTCAAATTCGTAGTCGTTTGAATATCGCTATACTTGAAGGAAACGCTCTCCAAACTAATTTTAACCAATATAATGGCTCATTAATGGAACTAATAGAACAATTATTCCAGGCTAAGTTTGAAAACAATTCAAAGTCCTCAGCATGGGGATAATCATGATTATAAATAAACTGACCCGATTTAATAATACTTGTTTTCCAAATATCGATCCATGTACAAACGGATTTGAAAAATAATGATAAAATATCAATGCTTTGGTGCTT
>JADJSH010000008.1 GCA_016711805.1 Bacteroidota bacterium | reverse complement strand
TACAGTGGATGACAGCAGGGAAGGGCGTGCAACATTCTGAAATGTTTCCTTTGATACATGCGGATAAAGAGAATACCATGGAGTTGTTTCAAATTTGGTTAAACCTACCAAAGAAACATAAAATGGTGGAACCTCATTTTAAAATGTTTTGGAGAGAATCTATTCCTAATCACATTCACACAGATGCGGGGAATAAAAAAACAATTGTTGAAGTCATTGCAGGAACGCTTGAAAAATCACAAGCGCCAACCCCACCGCCAGATTCGTGGGCTGCAGATGCAGCTAATGAAGTAGCCGTTTGGAATTTAAAAATGGAAGCAGGGGCTAGCTTTACAATTCCTAAAGCATCAGCTGGTATTAACCGTACTATTTATTTTTATGAAGGCAAAGATATAACGGTTGCTGGTACTGTTATTTCTCATTACCATGCTATCGAATTAAAAGCAGATGTGGATGTAGAGATAAAAGCGACTGAAGAAACGAGTATTTTAATGTTACAGGGAAAGCCAATTGGTGAACCTGTGATGCAATATGGTCCGTTTGTGATGAATACCAAACAAGAAATTAACGAGGCTTTTGAAGATTACCATAAAACACAATTTGGCGGTTGGCCTTGGAAGCGCTACGATCAAGTGCATGATAGAAACAAAAACCGTTTTGCGAAGTACGCCGATGGCAAATTAGAAGAAAAGAATTCTTAATTTAAACTTTAATAAAATGAAAAATATAGTAGGCATATTTGCAGTAATGGTTTTATTCTTCGCCATGTTTATGTCATGTAAAAAGAAAAATAAGGAAGAGACTAAAGTATCCTATACACCTTCTTGTACATCTACCACGCCTTCCTTTTCTGCTACCGTGAAGCCTTTAATTCAGAGTACTTGCGTTAGCTGTCATAGTGAGTATAGTACTTATACTCAAATTAGTGCGTCATCAAGTTCTATCCGATCTAACATCGTGAGTGGTGCGATGCCAAAAGGAACAACTTTATCTGAAGCACAAAAAAACAGTATTGTGTGTTGGATAGATGCAGGAAAACCGAATAACTAATTTACTGTAAAGGTTTTTCCCCTAAAATCCACATGGCTTTTTTAGCACGTTTTAATTTTAAGCTAAAGGCATCAATCGAAAATTTTTGAATGTGATTCACCGCTTCTTCAACTGAATCGGTAAATAATATTAATTGCAAATCTTCTTGATTAATAGTTTGTTCTTGCGCCATTTTCATAATGTGTTCAATTAAACTTTTATGAAAATCAACCCCCATAATCACAATAGGAAATTTTTCTGTTTTGTGCGTTTGCACTAAAGTCAATGCTTCAAAAAATTCATCTAAAGTCCCAAAGCCTCCTGGCATTACAATAAAGGCAAAGGAATATTTGCGCAACAACTCTTTTCTTACAAAAAAATAATCAAGAGTTACAAAAGTATCCAAATAGGCATTATGAATTTGTTCTTTTGGTAAAACAATATTGCAGCCTATAGAAAGTCCGTCAACGTCTTTAGCACCTCTATTGGCTGCTTCCATAATACCGGGACCACCGCCCGTCATAATGGCGAAACCTAAATCAGCAATTCTTGCTGAAACTTCACGTGTTAGTTTGTAATAGGCATGGTCTTCTTTAAATCGTGCCGAACCAAACACCGTAACACAAGGGCCAATAAAATGTAATTTACGGAATCCCACAATTAATTGATGGAACACGCTAAAGGCATATTTTAATTCTGCCCAACGTGAGCGAGGGCCATCTAAGAACTTTTTTTCTTCAGGATGTATGTCGTTATTCATACAGGAAAAAACTAAAAACCTTTTAAATTAATTTCGTTGCCATTAATTTGAGTGACGTGTTTCTTCATCTTCTTCTGAATGACTTTAAAGTGGTGTTCTTCTTCAGGTGAGATTAAAGAAATAGCTTCTCCAGAAGCTTCCGCACGACCTGTTCTTCCAATACGATGAATGTAATCTTTAGGCGAACGAGGCAATTCATAATTAATCACATAAGGTAAAAACTTGATATCAATACCGCGGGCCATCAAATCAGTTGCTACTAAAACTTTTACTTTTCCATCTTTAAAAAAGTTCAAAGCTTCATTTCTTGCTTCCTGACTTTTTTTGCTGTGTATCGCAAAAGCATCAATTCCATTTTGACTTAATTTTAATGCAATAGCATCCGCTCTGTGAACAGATGAAGCAAATATCAATACTTGTTTTATTTTTTGTGTTTTAATAATGTAACGCAATAACGGACCCTTTTTTTCTTCAGCAATTAAGTAAGCAAACTGTTTTATTAAATCTAAATTTTGAACTTCTTCTTCAACTTTTACAACAACCGGATTGCGTAATAAATTACGATTGATGTTATTTAAATCATCACTTAATGTGGCCGAGAATAATAGGTTTTGTCGGTTTTTAGGAAGCAAGCCAAATATTTTGCTCATCTCTTCTTTAAATCCGAGATTCAACATTTTATCTGCTTCATCCAACACCAATATTTTAATAGCTGATAAAGACACCGCTCTGTTAGAAATTAAATCTAGTAAACGACCTGGAGTTGCTACTAAAATTTCTACACCTTGCAATTCAATCATTTGTGGATTAATGGAGACACCACCATATACTGCCATACTCTTTACCTTGTTTGGTAAATTTGCACTTAACACTTTTACGACGTCGCATACTTGAATGGCCAACTCCCTTGTTGGTACTAAAACCAAAGCTCTCACGTGTCGGTTTTTAGAACCCACGCCATCTTGAAACATTTGTAAAATTGGTAACACAAAACTCGCTGTTTTACCAGAACCTGTTTGTGCAATTCCTAAAATATCCTTACCTGCTAATATAGCTGGTATGGCTTCTTGCTGAATAGGGTAGGGCTGCGTGTATTTTTGTTCGGCTAAGGTTTTAACTAAATCGTCTGATAATCCAAGTTTTGAAAAAGGCATGTGTTTGTTTTTAAGGTTCGAATATATCTTGGCGCGTTCCTCAAAGAGACTCAATCCCTTCCTTTGCAAGAGGCAGGCAAGATCCCCCCCCCCGCAATTACACCCGTGTGAGGGATAGAGGATTGCTCATGTTCTGAGGACAAAAAAAGGAGCGAAAGCCCGACCCGTAGGGTCACACCCAAATCCCTTTTATTATCCTATATTTGCAGCTTATAAAAATCTCATGAACTACACATCTATCCTTTCGCATTTTAATATTACTGAACTCAACCACATGCAGAAAGCCACTTTGGAAGCTATTCCAAAACCAAATGATGTGGTGTTGATTTCGCCTACAGGTTCAGGAAAAACATTAGGTTTTTTATTACCAATCCTTCAATTATTAGAAGAAGATAAAACAGGTGTTCAAGTTTTAATATTGGTTCCATCGCGTGAATTAGCGATTCAAATTGAGCAAGTGTTTAAACAAATGAGTACCCAATATAAAATCAACTGTTGTTATGGCGGACACTCGGTTCGTATCGAAGAAAATAATTTTCAGCATCCTCCAGCAGTATTGGTTGGTACACCTGGAAGAATAGAACATCACCTGCGTCGTAAAAATTTAATCGTAGATGATATAAAAACATTGATCCTAGATGAATTTGATAAATCCTTAGAGTTTGGTTTTAAAGATGAAATGGAATTTATTATAGGAGAATGTAAGCACTTAAAAAAACGTATCCTTACATCAGCCACCGCTTTAAAAGAAATTCCAGATTTTGTTGGTTTAAAACACAGTGTAGAGTTAAATTATACCACCGAACACAAAGAACTAAAATCAGCCTTGGTAATAAAAGCTGTTAGAGTAGAAGGGGATGATAAATTAGAAGCTTTAATGTTATTGCTAGGAAAAATAAATTCTAAATCAACGATTGTATTTTGTAATCACCGTGATGCCGTGAATCGTATTTCTGAACAATTAGAATTATATAAAGTAGATCATGGTTTTTATCATGGTGGCTTAGAACAAATTGATAGAGAAAAAACATTAATCAAATTACGTAACGGAAGTATTAATTTATTAATCACTACCGATTTAGCGGCTCGTGGATTAGATATTCCCGAAATTGATGCCGTGATTCATTACCAATTTCCTGCAACCGAAGATGTGATGATACATCGTAACGGAAGAACAGCACGTATGAATGCGAACGGAACAGCCTACTTTTTACTAGACATTAATGACCATTTACCGAAGTTTTTAGATATTATTCCCGAAGAAGAAACCTTACCAAAAAAATTAACGCTTCCTGCACCCTGCGAATGGAAAACTTTATACATTGGCGCTGGCAAGAAAGATAAAATCAATAAAATGGATATTGTTGGGATGTTGTTGCAAAAAGGTCAATTACAAAAAGATGAATTAGGAAAGATTGAGGTTTTAGATCATTCGGCATACGCTGCGGTGAAGGCTTCTAAGATTAATAAAGTTCTTCAATTAATTAAAGAAGAAAAAATCAAGAACAGAAAAATTAAAATGGAGATTTCTTCTTAAGATTTATTTTTGGGCGTGTCCCTGCGGGTCGGGCTTTTCGTTCCAATCTTTTACGAATCACGCCGATGCGTGATTTGTAAAAGGATTTTCACTTCAATCCCTCACGCGAGCTTGCAATTCAAAATTGGAGTTTATACTTTGAGATATTAAGTATATCCGCGTTAAGGATTGCAGCGAAAATCCTTTTGTGAGGCACGAACAAAAGATTGAAGCGAAAAGCCTGACCCGACCATAGGAGGTGAACGCCCAAACAACCATAAAAAATTGCATCACCAACTGCTGCTACTTCCGCCGCCACCTGATGAACCACCACCTGACCATGAAGACGAAGAAGATGAGGAAGAATATGATGAACTACTACTACCTGAATAACCGCTGCTAGAGTAACTTCCACCGCTTCCTCCAGAAGAGGTTTCGTACTTTTCAGAATTATTATAAAAGAATTGATGGATAAACGATTCTTTTTTAGACGTTTTTATTTTGCCTGCTTTAAATCCTCTAATCGTAAAATAGATTAGATAGTATATTATTGTATGTAATAAAAAAGAATTTGAAAAGCCCAAGCCATATTGATCTTTGTAAGTAATAATTAATGAAAACCAAAGCATTATAATTGAAGAAAATACAAACCGACCGTATTGACCGAAATATGCGCTATTAATACAAGCTAACAGAATTAATAGATTTAATACGTACATTGTTATATCCGTTCTACCATTTTCATCTGATGAGGAATCCGACGCATAAAGTTCAGCATTTTTCGGGTCTTGAAGTACAGATAAGATTCCTTTGACGCCTTTTAAAATTCCTTGACTGATGTTGCCGTTTTTAAAGTCAGGTATAATGTCTTGTTGTTGTATACGCTGAGTTAATAAATCTGGTAACACGCCTTCTAATCCATATCCAACTTCCATCTGCATTTTTCTGTCGTTAACTGCAATTAAAAGTAAAACGCCATTGTTTTTACCTGCCGTACCTAATTGTAATCTATTAAAGGTTTTGTTAGCATAATCTTCAATGCTTTCGCCATTTAAGGTTGGTATCGTAAATACCATCACTGTGTTGGAAGTTTTATGATACTCACTCCAGAGTAAATCACTGATGATTTTTTTTGTATTATCATCAATAACTGCAGCGGCGTCTATGATGAGTGTAGCATTAGTATCGCCACTAAAGGCAGTGAAGGAAAGATTATTCTCTTTATACAACGTTTCTCCTTCAAAAAGCGAGTCGCCTTTAAATATGCCTTTTTCAACCGTTCCGTCTGCATAGTGCATTTCGCCTTCACCGTCAAATAAGTTATTTATTAATTCACCTTCGTAATAGTTACCCGAAATCCAAGTGAATTTACCTTTGCCTTGTAATAGATTTTCAAAAAAGCCACCTTTATATATGTTTCCATCTTTCCATTTGTAGGTTCCAATTCCAGTGCGCTTGCCATCTTTCCATTCTCCATCGTACTCCTCGTAATTCAAATCTAATTGGCCTTGCCAAGTAAATTTTCCTTTTCCATGATAGGCATCATTTTTCCATTCACCTTCATATTTTGTGTTATTGGTGTAATCTTCTTCTATGCCAAATCCACTTTTTTTGCCATTTACCCAATTGCCTTTATAACTGTATTTATTCGTATAGTCGTAGTAATCTCCAAATCCGTGGAATTTTCCATTCTTAAATCCGCCTTCGTATTGAATATTATCTTTTGTTCTTAAAAAACCATGCCCATTTTTACAGTCACCAGTAATGCATTGGGCACTTGAACTGTAAAAGCTAAGTATAGCAATAAGTATAAAAAAGCTATTTCTCATAGAGTTGTTAACGAATTCAGTAGATAAAATTAAGTTTTAATTATTAATATCCATTCTCTTTAAATATAAAATTAGCTTAAAGTAGGGTAAAATTGTTCCTTAATCGTGTAACTATATGGCTCGCCAAAATACATAGCCGATCTTTGTTTTGGATCATCAATATTAACTAAAGCAACGAGGCAATCACTCGTATTTTCAGTGGCATGTTTTATGAAGTCGTTTAATCGTTCTTTATCAAAAACGTGTTCAAGACTTTCATGATTTCTCGTATAGGCGATATAAACAAGTGTTTTGTTGTTATTTTTTATCAATTGTAATTGTGGTAATTCGGTTGCAAAATCTTGAACATGATATACTTCGTAATCTCTTTTGGTGTATATCTCTTCGGCAGCCATTACAGCTTCGGTAATAATATCTATTTCGGCCATTACCTTTTGATTGCCGTTAACATATTCCGGAAGGTTATCTTGTGTTGGCTTATGAGAATCGGACTCCTTTTTTCCGAATAAATTTTTTAAAAAGCTCATCGTTATAAATTATAAAATTGTTTTACCTGTTCTCTTACTGCTTTTGGTTGCACATTCATGCTCATTAAGCCATTTTCTTTGGTTTTAATTCTCATCCCTCCAAAAAACCACCAACCAATTTGCACGCTCATTTTCTCCAACTCAGTTACTTTAAATGTAAATTTTGATCCAACAAATTGCTTTAACTTTTCTTCAAAATCAACAATATTCATACTATCTATGTTTTGCGTGATGCTTTCAGCAAACTCCTTAGCATTTGTAAAGTCTGTGTGATGCGCATCAATGCCAGTCATTCCGCCGTTAGTAAACGGAATTAAGAATATATAATTTTTAGTAAAATAAAATTCACCAGTAGATACTTCTCCACTTGAAAAGCCATGATTCATAGACCCTTTTGGTATATGTATGTATTCTGTTGACTTCATATATAATAAATTAACTTTGAATTTTTATTACTTTCCATCCATCTTTAGTATAAAGAAATTCAATATATAAGTTTATTTCTCCTTCACCATTTTCTTTCAATTTTTTGCCATTCATTATGTATTTTTTTGTTGTTAAATCGTTTCCATAAGCACCCTTCTGGAAAATTTGATTAGGACTAATTTCAACTTCCTCAATATTTCTATAATTTGATTTTATAAGATTCACATATTTTATTTTCCCATTATCACTTGGTGTGATATTATTTAAAATCTGTTCAATTGACCAATTAACATCCGATTGGTATTCATCATTATTTGCTAAAAAATAAGGCATGAGTTTTTCTTTGGTCAAATTATCAGAATTGGCAATTAAGAAATTAACAAAATCATCATTAGTCTTTTTTAAGGAATTGATGGGTGCATTTGCTGGAATTGTACCTTCTTTTGTTTTTTGGTAAATCTCGTCAAATGAGGCTTCACTATAAGGTGTAAATCGCTTTTCAGGTAGTGGTTTATTATATAAACTCATGTCATTACTTGAAAACATGCGATTGTATTTTTCTAACGAAGTCACAACATTCCATTTTCCATTTTCGAATTTTAAGATGTATGTATACCAATCTCCACTTCTTTCTGCTTTAGTAACGTAAATACTTCTATCTTGATAATATCCCCCAACTTCACCGCTAATACCAAATCTAAATTCTACAGTATTTGAATTGATGATTTTTTCGAAATGATATTTACCAGCATCTCCTTCTTTTAATTCAATAGCATTGAATTGGATATAATCCTTTAATAACGAATCTTTAGAGTATTTAGATTTTACGCAAATCATTGCAAGATCTTCTGCGTCTTTTTTAGTCATTCCTAAATCTTCGTAAAAAGGCATCGCATTTACGACAAATGGCTTCCATGTATTTTGTAAATAGCATTTTTCAGATTCACAGTAAGAACGTTTAAATTCAGCAACAACTTCCATTTTTATTTTTATTCCATTCACAACTTTTGGATTATCATAAAAATACCTTACCGAACAACCATCATTTGGCCAGCCATCAATACTATATGTTTCTTCTCTTCTAAATCCAACTATTCCGGATTTTCCGACAGGTTTAAATTCAGCTATGTTAATTTTAAAGTTTTTTAAATCTTCAGCGTATTTAATCGCCCCATTTAATTCTTTACTTTTAAATGCATCAAATTCAGCCATTGAAGGGTATGGAATGGCAACTTGTGCATTTGTTTGAATGATTGTAGATATTGCTACAATTGTGAGTGCTACTTTCCCATAGTTTTTTGGTTTTGTGGATTGATACCCAAAATTAAAGCATACATCCATTTTAATTTTTGGTTTTGGGTAAAGGGTATATTTTTTTGGGTGAAACTATGGGATATTAGAACTATTATTTATTTTTGATAAGAGCTATGAGAATTTCAGTATTCATAATCCTTGTTATTTACCCTTTAATAACTGTATTCTCTCAAAATCGATATGTTGATTCTGTTAGCAATCAATTATCCTCTATAAAATCTGACACCGTTCGTTTAAAGAAACTAAGTACGATTACTCAAGAAGTAATGGCAACCGATTGCGATAAAGCAATTTTGCTCGCTAAATACGGAATAATCGAAAGCGAAAAACTAAAGCATACCGACTTAAAGCTCCAATTCAAGTCTATTTTAGGTTATAGTTACAAGGTAAAGGGAGATTTTAACGCTTCGGTAGCTTCGTTTATGGAAGTGTTAACCGAAGCCGAATCGTCGGGCAACCTAAATCGTTCGGCGTCTGCAACCAATAATTTAGGCACTACCTTTTTAGAAATAGGTAAATACAAAGAAGCAGAATTCTACTTTTTAAAAGCTATAACCATTGGATTTAAACGCAAAGATACCATTCAGCTTGCGAGAACGTTTGCGAATTTCGGTTATTTAAAGGCCGAACTACAACAGCATGATAGTGCCTTAATTTATTATCAAAAAGCCTTGCCAATTTTTATCAAAGCTCAAGATTCGTTGCGTGTTGCTGATAACTACCTAAATATAGGAAGAAGTTTATTGTCGCTAAATCAAAACAAAGAGGCAAGTCGAAATTTTACCAATGCCTTATTTATTTTTAAGCAGTTTGATGATGTTGACGGGCAATGTCGTACTATTTTAAATTTGGCAGATGTTGAAATTGCTAATAAAAATTATAAAGCTGCATTAGAGCATAATTTTAGTGCTTTAGAGTTAGCTAAAGCAAATAATTCGGATTACCTCATTGATTTTTGCTATCAAGGCATTGCCGATTGTTATACGTTTTTAGGAGATTATAAAAATGCTTTAGATTATTTTAAACGTCATAAAAGTTTAAACGATTCTATTAACTCTTTAGAAAAGCATCAGCAAATTGTTGATTTACAGGAGAAATATCAAAGTAATTTAAAAGATAAAAAAATATTAGAGGATGAAATTGAAATCAATAAAAAAGAGAAGCAGCAACAAACCTTGCTTATCATTCTAATTGCATCAGGATGTATCATATCCATTTTAGTTTTTTATTTTATAAATTAAAGCAATATAATTCAAAGCTTGAAACACTGATTAAAGAGAAGGAATTCCTTATGCACGAGGTGCATCACCGTGTAAAAAACAATTTACAGTTGTTAGGAAGTTTACTTGAATTACAAATAAGAAGCAGCGACGATGAGAAAATAAGACTTGCTTTACTTGACAGTCAGAATAGAGTATCCTCTATTGCTACCTTGCATAGTAAATTGTATAAACAAAGCAATGTTATTTCTATTCAACTCGATCAATATATTATTGAGCTATGTCATGACATTAGTAAAACATTCACTGATAAATTATTTAAAATAAATTATTCGTTAGATGCGGTAGAGATGGATGTGGACAAAAGCATCATCATCGGTTTGATTGTAAATGAAATAGTTACTAATGCAATTAAACATGCCTATGATGGAGTAAATAACCCAACTTTAACTATAAAACTAACGCAAGAGAATAAATTAATAACACTATCCATTAATGATAATGGTAAAGGTATTATTGGTGATATGGACACACTCGCAAAAAAATCGTTGGGATTAAAAGTTATTAAATCTTTGAGCAAACAAATAGGCGCAGAGTTGGTTATTAATAACGATATAGGTTTAGCTTATACCTTACAAATGAAGTTATAATATGCGGATTGGAATATTAGAAGATGAAGTGTTAATTGCCGATCACCTTAGCTCGGTGATAGAAGACAAAGGCTATGAAGTGTGTTTTGTGGCAGATAATGTGGAAGAGGCGAAAGAGCTACTTAAAAATAATATTGATTTTTTATTGCTGGATATTAAAGTGAATGGTAAGCTTAGCGGCATTGATATGGCTGATTATGTGAATCAGCATTATCAGATTCCGTTTATTTTTATTTCTTCCAATACGGATGATGAAACCATCGACAAAGTAAAATTAGCAAAGCCCTATGGCTTTTTATCTAAGCCATTTAAAAATTTTGATGTAGACATTGCCATTGATTTGGCTTTAGAAAAACACTCCGCTATTCAACAAAGCAATCCAAGCAAACAAAGCGTATTTTTTGTAAAAGATAAAGGCGCTTGGATAAAATTGAATTACAATGATATTTTGTATGTAGAAGCGGCGGATAACTATTCGACGTTGTTTTTTACAAATCAACCCGAAATGGTAATTACAAAAAACTTGAAGTATTTTGAATCTATTTTCCCTGAATCCTTATTTATTCGAATTAATCGCTCAATTATTGTAAAGATAGCGTCAATTGATAAATTGGATGCTAAATATGTATACATAACCGAAAAGTCCTTTGTGATTTCTGATAGCATCAAAGAAGAATTACGTCAGAAAATCAGCATCTAACTACCAATCACTACTGCTACCGCCACCACCAGAATCTCCACCGCCGCCGCCATCAAAACTTGACCCAGAATCAGAATCTGAGCTCGACCAAGAACTGGAACTATCGCTACTGCTCCAAGATGAATCAGAAGAGGATGTCCAGTTGCTACCTGTTGAAGGTTTTAATAAATCTTTACGCATCGATAATGCTACAAAGAGCATAATGATTATTAAAAACGCCCCAACAAACGGAATTAAAAATAAGATGATACTAATAATGGTTATTACTTTTTTTGCTGTTGGTCTATCTTTGAGCCCTTTAGCAAGCAATAAGGTTATGAGTAAAAACAATCCTGCAAACACATAAAAAAATACAAACAATCCCCAGGAAGTTTCTTCTTCAACATCCTCCGCTTTAAACTCGTGTTTACTGTAATAAATTAATTGATCAATCCCTTTATCAATACCTTCGGCATAGCGATTCAATTTAAATAAAGGTCGCATATCATTATCTTGAATGCGTTTGGTTAATAAATCGGGTAGGGCACCTTCTAATCCATAACCAGTTTGTATTCTGAATTTATGATCGTCCACAAAAACAGCAATGAGCACACCATTATTTTTTTCATCCTGACCAATATGCCAATTGTGAAAAATATCCTGACTGTATTGTTCGAGGTTTTTGCCATTTAAGCTATAAGTAACATATACAAATATCTGGTTTGTGGTACTATCTTCATAGGCTCTTAATCTGGCATTGAGTTTATTTTGATCTTCTGGGCTTATGGAGTTAGTTTCATCGGTAATGTAATTACTTGGTTTTTGAGGAAAATCCTGAGCCGTTAGTAAGAAAGGCAATAAAAAAAGAAAGGATAAAATAGCTTTCATGAGGTAAGACAGTGTTAAGAATGATACTAAATTAAGACAATCCCCTCAAAAACCCTGATAAGGATAATATTTTAATTAATTAGGATATTGTTAATAAAGTGTTTATATTTGTATACTTCTTTTGAAGACTGTATTATAATATGTTTGTAAATGCCAATTGCCATTCTGATATACTTTACATTTTTCTTTTAAAGTATTAATAAACAACAATTAATGACATTTACAGAATTAAAACTAATCAAACCGCTGCTTACCGCGCTTGATAAAAAAGGATACAAAGAACCGTCTCCTATTCAACAACAATCTATCCCTCACATTTTATTAGGAAAAGATATTTTTGGTTGTGCTCAAACAGGTACAGGTAAAACTGCTGCTTTTGCATTGCCAATTTTACAATTGATGGATGCTAATAAAAAACCAAATCAGCGCCGAGAAATTAAAGCCTTGATTTTAGCACCAACTCGCGAATTAGCAACTCAAATCAGTGATAACTTTAAAGAATACGGCGAAAACTTAGGTTTTAAACATGCTGTTGTTTTTGGAGGAGTTTCTCAATTTCATCAAGTAGTGGCTATCAAATCAGGTATCGATATTTTAATTGCTACTCCTGGCCGCTTATTAGATTTAATGCAACAAGGCATTATCAAATTAGGATCAATTGAATATTTTGTATTAGATGAAGCAGATCGTATGTTAGATATGGGCTTTATTAACGACATGAAAAAAGTGATTGCAAAGTTACCAGTAAAAAGACAAACCATGTTTTTTTCAGCAACTGCAGCACCAAATATCATGAAGTTAGCTAATACAATTTTAAATAACCCAGTAAGTGTAGCGGTTAACCCGGTTTCATCAACGGCTACTTTAATTAAGCAAACCGTTTACTTCGTTCAAAAAACAAAGAAGTCTGCTTTATTGAAATTTATTTTAGAAGATAGGAAAATTAATCACGTATTAATTTTTACACGAACTAAGCACGGAGCGGATAAAGTAGCTAAAGCTTTAAATGCGTATAAGATTAAAGCGGAAGCCATTCATGGTAATAAGTCTCAAAACAATAGAGAAAAAGCCTTGAAAGGATTTAAAGATAGAACCATTAATGTGTTAGTGGCTACGGATATTGCTTCAAGAGGTATTGATGTAGATAAATTGACGCATGTTATTAATTACGAAATTCCTGAACAAGCCGAAGCTTATGTGCATAGAATTGGAAGAACAGGTAGAGCAGGAGAGAGTGGAGAAGCAATATCATTATGCAGCCACGAAGAATTACCTTACTTTAAAGGCATACAAAAATTAATAAAAAAAGATATTGATGTAGTTAAAAAACATCCTTATTCTTAAAACAGCATTGTGGCTATCATCAAGTAGTGATAAGGTGACAATAAATAAAATAAATAATAACAACAAAAAACAAAAAAATGAAAAACGGAGTAGTAAAATTTTACAACGAAGCAAAAGGTTTCGGGTTTATTAAAGAAGAAAATGGTCCAGAGATCTTTGTTCATGCAACAGGTTTACAAGAAGAAATTCGCGAAAACGATAACGTTGTATTTGATGTACAAGAAGGTAAAAAAGGATTAAACGCAGTTAACGTTAAGTTAGCTTAATCAATAAAAAAACAATTAAAATATATAACAATGAAAAACGGAGTAGTAAAATTTTATAACGAAGCTAAAGGTTTCGGATTCATCAAAGAAGATAACGGAACTGAAATTTTCGTTCATGCAACAGGTTTACAAGAAGAAATTCGCGAAAACGATAACGTTGTATTTGATGTACAAGATGGTAAAAAAGGTTTAAATGCAGTAAACGTTAAGTTAGCTTAGTATTTAATATAATTCAAACAAAAAACTCCTACTATCACTAGTAGGAGTTTTTTTTATGCATAAAATTATTTTTTACTGGGGTCGTAGGAGACAAATAAATTGATGTAAATCAAACGAGAGGTTCTCATAGTCCAAGGAAACAAAACAGCTACTAAACAAAAAAATAAAAAGAGGTACCAAACTAAATCCATGTTAAAAATAACTACGGATAATAGAAATAGTGCTACACCAAGTGCAATATTTACACCGTAGCTTACGTACATTGCTCCATAATAGAAACCCACTTCTTTATTAAACAATTCGCCACAGTGTGGGCAGCTATCATGCATTTTAATAAAGCCTGCTTTGTACGGATTTTTGTTCATGAAAAAATCTCCCTCTTGGCATTTAGGACATTTGTTAGAGAAAATTGAATAGAACTTAGTGCCTTTGAACATAATAAGAGGTGCTTTACAAAAGCGTTAATTATAATTTTTTTGAGAATAATCTCTGGAAGAAAGATGTTTTAGTTTGTGCTTTTTTTGCTTCTTCTGTTTTACAAGCTGTAGTAACAATTTTAGCATTAGTTTTTTGAATAGCCCCAAAACCACCAGCTACATCTACTAGTTTTTCATAACCATTTCTTTTTAAAATAGAAGCGGCTATCATACTTCTGTATCCACCAGCGCAGTGAATGTGGTATTCTTTTTCTTTTGATAAAGAATCTTTCCAATCGGTAATGAAATCTAATGGATTAGAGTTTACACTACATAAATGACTTGACTCGTATTCTCCTGGTTTTCTAACATCTAACACATCAATGGTAGAGTTAGACAATTTTCCGGAAAACTCATCTGCCGTAATAGATAAAATAGAGGAGGTAGTATTTCCTGCATGTTTCCATGCATCTACGCCGCCATCAATAAATCCAATACAGTTATCGTAACCAACTCTGCTTAAACGCATCACAGTTTCTTCTTCTCTACCATTTGGTGTTACTAAAATAATAGCTTGTTTCAAATCTGTAATTAAAGCGCCAACCCAGGGTGCAAATTGACCATCAATACCAATAAAAAGTGAATTAGGAATATGTTCAGCGGCAAATTCTTGTGGTTTACGAACATCTAAAATAATAGCATGATTGGTTTGTACTAAATGTTTTGCATCGTTAACAGTTAATGCTTTTGTTCCTTTTGAAGTAACTGTATCGTAATTGTCGTAACCTGTTTTGTTTAACTGTGCATTTTTGGCAAAATATTGTGGAGCTGGTAAAATACCTGTTGTTAATTCTTTTATGAATGCTGTTTTACTAATATTAGCTAAAGCGTAATTTGTTTTTTTCTGATTACCTAAAGTATCAAAAGTTTCTTTACTCATGTTTTTACCACAAGCCGAACCTGCACCATGAGCTGGATAAACAATCACATCATCAGGTAAAGTCATTATTTTATTGCGTAACGAATCAAATAACATTCCTGCTAAATCTTCTTGTGTTAAATCAGATTTAATAGCTAAATCAGGTCGACCAACATCACCAATAAATAAAGTGTCGCCAGTAAAAATACAGTGAGGTTTATTGTTTTCATCTAACAATAAAAAAGTAGATGATTCTAATGTATGACCAGGTGTGTGAAGTACTTTGATAGTTAATTTACCAACTTTAAATTCTTGATTATATGTTGCTATTGTACTTTTAAAATCAGTTGTAGCATTTGGGCCAAAAATAATTTCAGCTCCTGTATGTTTAGCTAAATCTAAATGTCCCGAAACAAAATCAGCATGAAAATGCGTTTCAAAAATGTATTTAATTTTTGCATTATTTTTAGCTGCCAAATCCAAATAAGGTTTATATTCTCTTAATGGATCAATAATGGCTGCTTCGCCTTCTGATTGTATAAAGTAAGCGCCTTGTGCAAGGCAACTTGTATATAATTGTTCTACTACCATTTTACTATTAATTAATATTCAAAATTACCAAATAAACCATTAAAAAAATGGTAAAAAACAAGGTATTATCAAAGACTTAATAACCGAATACGTTTTTTTTTTTTTTTTTCCCCCCCCCCCCCCCCCCCCACCCTCCCCCCCACCCAATTCCCTTTCCTTTTTTTTTTTCTTTTTTTTTTTTTTTTTTTTTTTTTTTTTTTTTTTTTTTTTTTTTTTTTAAAAAAAAAAAAAAAAAAAAAAAAAAAACCAACCCCCCCCCCCCCCCCCCCCCCCCCCCCCCCCCCATTTTTTTTCTTTTTTTCCCCCCCCCCCCCACGCCCCCCGACCCCCCCCCCCCCCCCCCCCCCCCCCCAAAAAAACCCCCCCCCCCCCCCCCCCCCCCCCCCCCCGGCCGGGGGGGCCCCCCCCGCCCCCCCCAGGAAAAAAAAAAAAAAAAATTTTTTTTTTTTTTTTTTTTCTCTTTTTTTTATGCTATTTCATATCATTAATCACATTACTAGCTTCAAAAATGTAATTGTCTTTTTGAACGTTTTTAGTCCATTTAATCTCTTTATTCAATTTAATGGTATCGTTCTTTAAAACTTCTTTGTCGTAGTTTGGTAAATCAGCTGTAAAGGTTTTGATATCTACTTTTAATTCATCATACTTTTTATACTGCTCGCGCAATTCCTTTTGCTCAGCTCTGTATTTTTCAAGTTTTAAATTATATTTAGTGTCATCTTTTTTGGCTTTTAACTCTTTTGATTGCGTATCAATTAATTTAAAAGCCGCACTTGTTTTTACGCGCTCTGCACTTCCTTTTTTTACTTTAGGGTAATTAATCGCAGTATATTCATCATACGTTGCTTTCATAATTTCATCCCAAGGCATTGGATAGTCTAATTCTTTTTCTCCCACTTCAATATAAGCGTATGGATCTGGTAAAACTACATCTGGCATTACTCCTTTTAATTGAGTGGCTCCACCATTAATTCTATAGAACTTTTGGTTGGTGATTTTTACTTCACCCAAAGGTTTAATAGTATCAAATTGTGGTAAAACTGCAGGATCTAAATTATAGAACGATTGAACGGTTCCTTTTCCAAAACTTTGTGTTCCAATAATCACTCCGCGCTTGTAATCTTGAATAGCTGCTGCTAAAATTTCAGAGGCTGATGCACTTCCATGATTTACCATAATAGCTAAAGGTCCATCCCAAGTAACATCCGCATTTTTATCATCCATCACATATACTCTGCCTGCTTTGTCTTTTACTTGAACTACTGGTCCACGAGGAATAAACAAACCAGCCATTTCAACTACTTCTTGTAAAGATCCGCCGCCATTATCACGTAAGTCAACAATAATACCTTCAACGCCTTGATCTTTTAATTTCTCTATTTCCTTTTTCATATCAGCCGAGCAACGGTGAGCGCCATTACGAGTGAAGTCGGCGTAAAACATCGGCAAATAGATATAGCCAATTTTCTTTTTATTATTTAAAATGGCAGATTTAGCATAGGTTTCATCCATTTCAATCACGTCTCTAATAATAGGAATGACTTTAAATGAACCATCTGGTTTTTTAACGGTTAATCTTACTTCAGTTCCTTTTTTTCCTTTTATTAAATCAATGGCGTCATCCATTTCCATATTGGTAATATCAACAGCCTCTTTTGCGCCTTGCGCTACTTTATGAATTTCATCACCTGCTTTTAATTCCCCTTGTTTAAATGATGGAGAACCAACAATTACTTCAGATACTTTTAAAATACCATCTTTAGCTTGTAAACGAGCCCCAATGCCTTCAAACTGTCCGCTCATACTTTGGTCAAATTTCTTTTTTTCTTTTGGAGCAAAATATTCGGTGTGTGGATCGTATAAACCAGTAATGGTGTTCACGTATGTAGAAAAGCGGTCTTTATTATTAATTTTATTTAAACGCTTAAACCAATCAATATTAGCCTTTAGGGTTTTGCGACGTGCATCCACTTCTAAACTATCAAATGTTTTTTCTGTAAATACCGAATCTTTTTTCGCTTTCGCTTTTTCTTGTCCAGTTAACATTTCATCCAAACGAGATAAAGTTTGGTATTTCAACATCTTTGTCCATTCAGCTTTCAATTCTTGTTCGCTAGTAGCGTATTTTAATTTTTCGCCATCGGTTTCATATTCTTCATCTAGCGAATAGTTGAATGGTGTAGCCAAAATTTCTTTTGCCCAATCTTCTTTTTCTTTAATACGTTTGGCAATAATTTCAGTAGATAATTTATAAAAATCAAAAGTACCATTGGTGATTTCGTCATCAATGCTCTTTTTGTATTTACTCAAGGCATCTACATCGCTTTGCAGTAAAAACTTTTTACTCATGTCAATTCGCTTTAAGTATAGATTGTAGGCTTTCTCACTAAAATCGTCATCCACTTTTAAAGGGCTATAGTGCGCTTGATTTAAAACAGACATTAAAATATCTTGTAATATTTGATTTTTATCAAATTGATAAAACGTAAATGAACATAGACTAATTACGAATAATAACAGCGCTGGTTTTATGATTTTCTTATGCATAGTAAGCAAATTTAAGGGAAATATTAATAAGTATTGGTATGGGTTATAACGGATAATATCCGTTAGTAACATTCATTATAAATATATTTTTTAAGCTAACAATAAATTTAAGAGTTCTTTGCTAATGAAAATACTATAAAAACTTACTATTTGTTTAAACTTTGTTAATTCAAGGCAAGCCTAAACCATTACATTTACCATTCATTTTTTAAACAGATTTTGTGCCATGATAGATTTTACACGTTCGGAATTAACTCATTTTGTTATACATTATGTTGGAAATAAAGGCTTAGGAGAAGAGTTAACGCTTAGCGAAAAACAAATACAAATTAGTGATGATTTTTTGAAAGATACAGTGATGCGTTATTTGACCTCGCCATTTAAAACAGACATATACTACCAGTTTAAATCAAAAAACGAAATGCATTACCATGATGTGCAAAGTTATGCTACTGATATTTTTACTTCACAAAATAAATTTATAGAAAGCAGTAAGCATTTTGCTGAACACTTGTATAATCAATCGATGCACCCAAAAATAAAAGGCGGTGAGTTTTATACATGCTACTTTAAAGACTGCAACATTGATGGGGTAATTTGCGATGCTATTGGATTATTTAAAACTGAAAATAAAGATACATATTTAAAGGTTTTTCAGCACATGGATAACTTTGATGTAGAGTGTGATAATGGCATCAATATTAATAAACTAGATAAAGGCTGTATTATTTTTAATACTGAATCAGAAAAGGGATATAAGATAAGCATCGTTGATACGAACAATAAAATAGCCGACTGTGCTTTTTATTGGGTTGAAGATTTTTTGAATACAAAAATGAAAGAGAATGCTTACTTCCATACTTCTAATTTTATTGATACTTGTAAAGGTTTTTGCGAAGAGGTTTTAACCGAAGGCAATAATGTAACTAAGCAAGATCAAATGATGATGTTGAATAAGAGTACCAGCTTTTTTAAAGAAAAAGATAAGTTTGACATCAAAGAATTTGAAAAAGAAATTTTGCCTCAAGCCGAATTAAAAGAAGCATTTAGAGAATATCGCCAAACTTATAATGACAAGATGGATTTAACGGCAATAGACGATTTTGAGATTTCTCCTACCGCTGTAAAGAAAAATCAAAAATTTATGAAGAGTGTAGTGAAATTGGATAAAAATTTTCACGTTTATGTGCACGGAAGACACGATTACGTTGAGAAAGGTTATGATGAAGATAAAGGCTTGAAGTATTATAAATTATATTATACCAACGAGGATTTTGGGTAATTAACAATTTAATCTTAATTCTTTTTGTTTTTTTTATCTCAGTTCAGTAAAAATTATTTATTTTAGTGCCAAATTACAACAAACTACGTGCTAAATAATAAAAATTACATATTAGTATTGCTTATTTCAGGAGGGATTTCTTTCAATTCTCTCTATTCTCAGGCTTTGGCAAGACCAAATGCATGGAAAAAGTATAGAAAAGAAGTAACCCTTAGCGTTGGAGCATCTGGCTTTTTAGGGGACTTAGGAGGAAGAAATACAATTGGAAAAGATAATAGTCCGGTAGATTTAGAATTTTCTAAAACAAGAGTTGCGGTTAGTGCAGGTTTTAGATATAAGCTTAATAAAAATATTAATTGGAATTCTAGTTTTAATTTTTTATCGCTGGCCGGTGATGACAAATTAACAACAGAGCAATATAGAAATAATAGAAACCTTAATTTCAAATCTAATATTTATGAATTGGCTACCAGAGTGGAATTTGGAATTTCTTCATTTAAAAGACCTGGTGTTTATAGCTTAAAAAAATCATTGGTTAGAACTAGTAAAACTCGTGCTTATGAACTGTTAGGTTTTGTTGGAATAGGCGTTTTTTATTTTAATCCAAAAGGAATAGATCCTAGCACTAATAAATATGTTTCCTTGCAACCTCTTCATACTGAAGGACAAGGTTTAACGGGTGGACCAAAACAATACAAAAGAGTATCAATAAGTTTACCAGTGGGTGTTGCTTTACATGTTATTTTAAATAAATACTGGTCAGTTGGTATGGAGCTTTGTTATAGAAAAACCTTCACAGACTATATTGATGATGTTAGTACAACTTATTATGATAAAGCAGCATTAGAGGCTGCTTACGGGCCAACTTCAGCACTAATGTCTGATCCTAGTAAAGGAGATATTCCGGGGTTTAGTTCTCCAGCTGGTGATGGAACAAGAGCACAAAGAGGTGATAAAGACAAAGATTCTTATATGTCTCTTCAAGTTACGGTAGGAAGATTTTTTCCACCTAAAAGAGGTCGAACGAAATTACGTTCTAAGTTCTAATTTTGAAAAGCACCTAAAGGGTGCTTTTTTTATTATATAATTGTTAAATGTCAGATGAATATTAAAATGTTTTTGTATATTTGATACCTTTGCCACCTATTGAAAAGGTATTATTTTTGTAAAAATTGAATATTTATTGATGTACTATATACGTTTATTTATAATTATATGTTTTTCTCTCATTTTTGACGGATTGTACGCTCAAGGTGGATTCACAAGACCTAATGACTGGAAAAAATATCGTAAGGAAGTAACGTTTCAAGCAGGAATATCAGAATTTTTAGGAGATTTAGGAGGTTTGAATAAAATTGGGACAGATTTTAGCCCTGTTGATTTAGAATTTACATTAACACGACCTGCGATTAGCCTTGGGTATCGTTATAAATTAGCGAAAAATTTTAATATACACTCTAGCTTTAACTATTTATTGGTGGCAGGTGATGACAAGTTAACAAAAGAGAAGTTTAGAAGCAACAGAAATTTAAATTTCAAGTCTAACATATTTGAATTAGCTGTTAGGGCGGAAGTAGCATTTTTTACAAGTCAGGTAGGACATCGATATGGTATTAAAAAAACCCTAAAACGACGTCAGAAAGGTAAGTCAAATGAATTTATTTTATTTGCTGGAGTTGGTGGTTTTTGGTATAATCCAAAAGGAAAAAATCCAGCAACTGGGCAATGGGAAAAATTATATCCCATGCATACAGAAGGTCAAGGTTTACCAGGTGGCCCAAAACAATACAAACGTATATCTATCAGTATTCCTGTTGGAATTGCTTGGCGTATGACTTTAAATAAATTATGGTGTGTTGGTTTAGAATATAGTTATAGAAAAACATTTACAGATTATATTGACGATGTTAGTACGACTTACTACCCAGATAAAGTTCTTTTTGAAGATACTTATGGAACCAAAGCATTGGCATTTTCTGATCCAAATTTAGGTAACATTCCATATGCAACTGCTCCAAATGGTGATGGAACAGGGGCTCAAAGAGGTGATAAAGAAAAGGATTCATATATGTCGTTACAATTTACCGTTGGACGATTTTTCCCACCTAAACGTAGAAAAACAAAATTACGTTCTAAGTTTTAATTTACTTAAAATTTTCTTTAATAATAGTGTTAATTACAGGCTGTAAAAAGGTGTTTGTTGCCACTATTTCTTTACCAAATAACCAGTTTTGTTGTGATTTGAAATCACTCACTGTTCCACCGGCTTCTTTTACAATTAAGGCGCCAGCCGCAACATCCCAAGGGTTTAAATTATATTCAAAAAAAGCATCGACGCGGCCGCACGCCAAATAACATAAATCTGCAGCAGCTGCACCAATTCTACGAATACCGTGCGTATGTTTCATTAAATAAGTTAAGGTTTGAATGTAATTATCTAATCTCGAAAAATTGTAAATAGGAAAACCTGTAGCAATTAAACTATCCGACAATGTCTTTCTATCAGATACAGAAATTTTGTTTTCATTCAAAAAGGCGCCGCCATTTTTATAAGCCCAAAAACATTCATTTTGAGCTACTTCATAAACAACACCAATAATTATTTCACCCTTGTATTCTAAAGCAATACTGATCGCATAACAAGGAATTCCATGAATGAAATTAGTTGTGCCATCCAAAGGATCTACTATCCAATTATAATCTTTGATTTCTGATTTTGTATTTTCTTCCACAATAAAACCAGCTTCTGGAAAAATCAAAGACAGCTTTTCTACTAATAATTTTTCTGATGTTTTATCTACATAGCTTACCAAATCGTTTAATCCTTTTACTTCAACATTTGAATACGAAAAGGTTTTGCGCTCTGTTCGGATAAATTCTCCCACTGTTTTTGCGCAATCAATTACTTCTTGAGTTATTTTATGTAAGTCCATTATATGATTTTAATTAGGTAAAATTACAGATTAACCTGATAGCAATTATAAAAAAGACTACTGTTTTAAAATAATCAGAAACAGTTGTAAACATTATTTTGTAGTGATAAGGATTATATATATTTTTCTACCAAAATTAATTTACAATGAGCACTTCACTACAAACACCAAAATCAAAAGTATCTAAATTAGCCGAAAATATTATTGGCTCTGAAATCATTAAATTAGCTGGAGAAGTTAATGAGAAAATAAAGCAAGGCGAGAAAATATATAACATGACGATTGGAGATTTTAATCCAAAAGAATTTCCAATTCCTACTGAATTAAAGCAATACATTGTTGACGCCTATTTTGATGATCAAACAAATTATCCAGCAGCAGATGGTATGTTAGAATTACGTAATGCAGTTTCTAATTTATTAAAAGAGCGTGGAAATTTAGATTATAAAAACGATGAAATTTTAATTGCAGGTGGTGCACGTCCTGTTATTTATAGTATTTTTAGGGCATTAGTTGACCCGAGCGATACTGTTATTTTTGCTGTTCCATCTTGGAACAATAATCACTATTCTTATTTGAATTCTGCAAAAGCAGTTGTGATTGAAGCAACTCCTGAACAAAACTTTATGCCTACAGCGGCAGATATTAAACCGCATATTCAAAATGCGACATTGGTTGCATTATGTTCTCCTCAAAACCCAACTGGTACTATTTTTAGTAAAGAAGGATTAGAAGAAATCTGCGATATGATTTTAGCGGAAAACGTTCGTCGTGGACCAGATGCAAAACCTGTGTATTTAATGTACGATCAAATTTATTGGGCTTTAACTTTTGGAAACAATAAACATTATAGTCCAGTGGTATTAAGACCAGAAATGAAAGCGTATACTGTTTTTGTAGATGGTATTTCTAAATCATTAGCAGCAACAGGAGTAAGAGTAGGGTGGAGCATGGGACCAAAAGCTATTATTGATAAAATGAAAGCTATTTTAACTCATGTTGGTGCTTGGGCTCCAAAAGCAGAGCAAATGGCAACTGCTAAGTATTTAAGTAATTTACCAATGTATGATGCTTTTATTGAAGAGCAAAAAACAAAAGTAATTACGCGTTTAGATGGTTTTTACAAGGGTTTTCAAGACTTGAAAAAGGAAGGATTTAAAGTAGATGCTATTACCCCTCAAGCGGCTATTTACTTAACAATTAAATTTGATTTACATGGCATGAAAACCACTGATGGTAATGTTTTAACAACTACTAAAGACATTACTAAATTCATCTTAGATGAAGCTAAATTAGCCGTTGTACCTTTTTATGCCTTTGGTGCTTCTGACAATTCGCCTTGGTATCGCATGTCGGTTGGAACTTGCAAAGTTACTGATGTTCCAGATGTTATTTCTAATTTAAGAAATGCATTGAAGAAATTATCTTAGATTATTAATTTTATAGCAATACTATAATAGCCTGCAATATATTGCAGGCTATTTGTTTTTATAAGTATATTTACTAAAACAATTTAGAATAAATGAAAAAAATCTTTCTTAGTCTGTTATTAGCTATCATAATTAGTCCCGAAATATTTGCAAATCCTGGTGATACAACATGGGTAACCATTTATAACCTTCGTAAAATTACTCAATATGGTAATTACGATACTTCCGCTGTTTTACCAATTGGTAAAACTTACCGTAAAATTAGATTGCATTATATCTTAGGTCGTTATGCTTGTCCAAATGGTACGCAATATTGTGGTTCATGGGATTATACAACTCAAGTGTATGTGAAGCCAGCGAATGCTGATACAATGGAAATTGCTCGTATTATTACACCCTATGCTACTGATTGGTTAAGTACTAATAGAAAACATGATTTTGTAGTTGATGTATCGGATTACGCTTCTGTATTAAATGGTAATTTAGATTTTAGATATAGATACGATGGTTACTCGTGGGGCTTTACCTTAACTTTAAAATTAGAAATGATAGAAGGAACGCCACCAATGGAAGCGATTTCAGCTAAAAATATTTATGACGGCTACTATGCTTATGGTAATACATCTAATCCAATCGAAAATTATTTAGTTGAAAAACCACTTCAATACAACTCACCTGCTGTTAAAGCATTTGTAAAAAATACTATCAGCGGTCACGGCTCCGACGATAATGGATGTGGTGAGTTTTGTAGTAAATACTATGATTTAAAAATTAATGGATCAGCTGTTTCACAAAAGCAATTATGGAAAAACGATTGTGGTAAAAATGATATTTATCCGCAAACTGGAACTTGGTTATATGACAGAGCTAATTGGTGTCCTGGACAAGTGGTTTTTCCAATTACTCACGATATCACATCCTTAACGTCTCCTGCATCTACTTTTTCAGTAAATGTAGATATGGAACCTTATACTTCTCCAACACAGTCAAATGCTGGCGGCTATAATATTGTTTCTCAACTAATTTCTTATGGTACTCCAAATTTTAATACAGATGTTTCAATTGAAGATATTATTTCTCCAACCAACGACCCTAATTATGCAAGAGCAAATACAATTTGCGTGAATCCAAAAATTAAAATTAAAAACACTGGAACGAACCAAATTACGCAAGTAGTATTTAGCTATAGTGTTACTGGTGGTTCTGTATCAACTTATACTTGGTCTGGTGTTTTAAATTTTTTAGAGGAAACGATCGTTGAATTAGGACCAACAATGCCTTTGTATAATGGGAATTTAACTAATCAGTTTAAGGTATCGATTGCCATGGTAAATGGTTCGAATGGTGATGAAAATAGTTTTAATAATACATACACATCAATATACAATTCAGTAAAGGTTTATCAAAGTCAGTTTATTATTTTTTTCAGCCCAAATGCAGCAACAAGTTCAATTAATCCTGGGTTTAATGAATCACGTTGGACACTCAAAGATGATAATGGTAATATCATCAAAAGCCGAATTAACAATGCAAACAGCACTATTTATCGGGATACAGTTAACTTACCTGACGGCTGTTATGAATTTACAATGGATGACGATGGCTGCGACGGCCTTTCATGGTGGGCGTATCAGTATTATACTGTAAATCCTGGAACGGGTGTAATTAGATTCAATAAAATAAGTCCTGCAATTCCAATTAAGATATTTAATGGTGATTTTGGTTGTCAAGTAACGGAAAGATTTATTGTAAATAGCACCCTAACAAGTATTAAAAAAACGGAATCAATTACAAAATTTATGTTGTACCCAAATCCAGCATCCTCAAAAATTAATGTGTTATTTGATATGGATGAGCAACAAACTATTAATTATGTGATTACAGATATTACTGGGAAAGAAGTGAAGGCTGGAACCTTTAGTAATATTGGTTCAGATGTATACTCAATAGAGGTGGATAATTTATTGAGTGGTATGTATTTTATAACCTGTAATTTTGAAAAAGGAGGCAGTGTTACTAAAAAGTTTATTATTGAAAAATAATAAAACGGACATTTTTGTTCATTTTAATTAAAAAAAACAGGATTAATTGTGTATAACTATTGTTTGTATCACAAAATGTCTTATATTTGTAACCCTATTTAAAGATAACATTAAACGAAGAATAACATGTATTTAACATCAGAAGTAAAGAAAGACATTTTTAAAAAACACGGTGGTAGCGATAAAAACACTGGTTCAGCTGAATCTCAAGTGGCATTATTTACTCACCGTATAGACCATTTAACAGGTCACTTAAAAAACAACAAAAAAGATTTTGGAACACAACGTGCCTTATTAAACTTAGTAGGTAAGCGTCGTGCATTATTAGATTATTTAAAAAACACGGACATTATGCGTTACCGTGCGGTTATTAAAGTATTAGATATCCGTAAGTAATTATGAGTTCTTGTTAATATTAAGGGGCATTTCGGGAAACCGAAATGCCTTTCTTATTTAACCCCTCGAGAGCCTCAGGGTTCAGTCGAATTAAGCCGAAAAAATAGAAACAAATATAAATCCGTACCAAAAACGTTGGTACACAAAACAAAAAACAAGATGTCACAAATTGGAATTCAACATTCATTCGATCTAGGAGATGGAAGAATTGTAACCCTGGAAACAGGAAAATTAGCTAAACAAGCTGATGGAGCAGTAGTAGTAAAATTAGGGGCAACCATGATTTTAGCGACTGTTGTAAGTAACAAAGAAGCAAAAGAAGGTGTAGATTTTTTACCTTTAACAGTAGATTATCAAGAAAAATATGCGGCTACAGGCCGTTTTCCTGGCGGATTCTTCCGTCGTGAAGCAAAATTATCTGATTATGAAGTATTAATTTCTCGTATTGTTGATAGAGCCATGCGTCCTCAATTTCCAGATGATTACCATGCTGATACACAAATCATGTTATCATTAATTTCATCTGATAAAAAAACAATGCCAGATGCATTAGTAGGATTAGCAGCTTGTGCAGCAGTAGCGGTTTCTGATATTCCATTTAACGGAATTATATCTGAAGTACGTGTTGCAAAAATCGATGGTAAATTATGCATCAATCCTGATGCTGATATTTTACCAACAGCAACATTAGAAATGATTGTGGCAGCTACTGAAACTGATATTTCAATGGTAGAAGGTGAAATGAGCGAAGTATCTGAAGCAGAAATGTTAGAGGCTATTAAATTTGCTCACGAAGCCATTAAAGTTCAAATTAATGCAATTAAGGAATTTGCTATTAAAGCGGGCTTAAAACCAAAACGTGAATATTGCCACGAATTAAATGATCCAGCTTTAAAAGAAGCAGTTCATAAAGCTACTTACGATAAAGTATATGCTGTAGCAAAACAAGGTAATCCAAACAAAAACGAACGTAAAGTTGCTTTTAAAGCAGTTTTAACAGAATACAAAGCAACCTATACTGCAGATGAATTAAAAGATAGAGAAGCTTTAATTAATAAATATTATCATGATGTAGAATACGATGCAGTTCGTCAAGCTACATTAGATACACAAATTCGTTTAGATGGTCGTAAAACAAATCAAATTCGTCCAATCTGGAGTGAAGTAGGGTATTTACCAGCAGCTCACGGTTCAGCTATCTTCCAACGTGGAGAAACTCAATCGTTAACTACAGTTACTTTAGGTACTGGTAAAGATGCTCAATTAATTGATGGTGCATTTTACCGTGGAGAAACTAAATTCATTTTACATTACAACTTCCCTGGTTTCTCAACTGGTGAAGCAAAACCTAACCGTGGTGTAGGTCGTAGAGAAGTTGGACATGGTAATTTAGCAATGCGTGCATTATCTAAAGTTGTACCAACTGACACACCTTATACTGTTCGTGTGGTTTCTGATATTTTAGAATCTAATGGTTCTTCATCTATGGCGACAGTTTGTGCTGGTACATTAGCGTTAATGGATGCAGGTGTTAAAATTGCTAAACCAGTTACTGGTATTGCGATGGGTTTAATTACTAACGATAAAGGTCAATACGCTGTATTATCTGATATCTTAGGTGATGAAGATCATTTAGGTGATATGGATTTTAAAATCTGTGGAACTAAAAACGGTATCACTGCTTACAAATGGATTTAAAAGTAAATGGTTTACCATATGAAGTAATGGAAAAAGCATTAGCGCAAGCGCGTGAAGGCCGTTTACACATCATGGGAGAAATCATGAAAACCATTGATGCTCCTCGTGCTGATTATAACGAAAACGTACCTCGTTTTGAAGTTATTATTATTCCTCAAGAATTTATTGGTGCGATTATCGGACCAGGAGGAAAAGTAATTCAAGATATCCAAAAGAAAACTGGTGCTACTATTTCTATTACTGAAGTTGATAACAGCGGACGTGTGGAGATATTTGCTGAGAAGTTAGAAGATTTAAAAGCAGCGGTTGCTCGTATTAAATCTATTGTAGCTATACCAGAAGTTGGAGAAACATACGAAGCAAAAGTAAAATCAATTATGCCTTACGGTGCATTTGTTGAATTTATGCCGGGTAAAGAAGGTTTGTTACACATTAGCGAGTACGACTGGAAACGTATTGATTCATTAGAAGGATTAGTAAAAGAAGGTGATATAGTAAATGTGAAATACATTGGAACAGATCCTAAAAACGGAAAAGCAAAATTATCTCGTAAAGCATTAATTGCTAAACCTGAAGCTGCTGCTGAAGAAAATAAAGCTTAATAAATACTGCTGTCACGCTGAGCGGAGTCGAAGCGCAGATAGAAGTATAATAAAATATAGAAAGCCATTCTCTTAATTGAGGATGGCTTTTTTGTTTTAGTTTTTTACTTACATTTATGTTATGAGAAAAATATTTTTTATCACTCTATTTTTTCTATTTTCAAAATTACTTGATGCTCAATGTGATTCATTATCTTTTAATAATGATGTTAAAGAATTATATAAATTTGGACTAGAAAACATTAATAAAAAAAATGTAAGCAATGATAAATTATATTACGAGAACTTTTATCAATTATTCAAAAAGACTGACGAACTTGGATTGAAATATAAAAATTGTTCTGATAAATTTTATTATAATGGTATAAAATATTTAGACCGTTATTTTTTATATTCTTTTATATTAAGAGGTTGTTTTATTCAACACGAATCATTTGATAAGAGAATTATTTCCTCATTATCAATATCTGCTATTATGAATAGTAAGTATAGATGGATTATTGAATTAGACTCCATTGAAGGTCTAAGGAAAATAGGTTATTCTCGGTTTTGTTTTTTAAATGAAAAAGGTTCTCCTTATTTATCTGATTCATTATGCTTCTTGTATCGTAATTATTTTGATAGTAGATTAAATTATGGATCTACAATGCCAAATCTTCAAAACTATTTATTGACAGGCTCTTCTCTAACAGATGTTTATTCAACTAAAATAAATGACAAGGCAAAAAAGTATCTAATGATTATTTCTATTTTTCTTGGAATGTTTATTATTATGATAATAATTGTGTTTCTACAATTGAGAAAAAACAAAAAACAAAACAAACTCATCATCGAACAAAAATCAATTTTAGAATATCAAAAACAAGAAATCACCGACAGCATCAACTACTCCAAACGCATTCAAACAGCGATTCTTCCTGATTTGAATGATATTAAACAAAACTTAAATGAGTTCTTTATTTTGTACCAACCCAAAGATATTGTCAGCGGCGATTTTTATTATTTTAATAAAGTCAATAGTGATGTATTTATTGCGGCGGCTGATTGTACTGGGCATGGTGTACCTGGAGCATTTATGAGTTTGGTAGGTTCTAAAGAGTTGAAGATTGCTAATGCCATTTCAAATTCTCCAGCTCAAATATTAAAGCATTTGAATAATGGTGTAAAAGATACTTTGCGTCAAAATCATATCGACGGAACTAAAGATGGGATGGATATCGCTTTGGTGAGAATAAATGGAACTACGGTTACTTATTCTGCTGCAAACCGTCCTTTATGGATTTTAAAAAATGGTTCAGATGTTATAGAAGAAACCAAAGCCACTAAAACAGCCATTGCTGGTTTTACGGAAGATAATTTTGAGTTTGATGAACATGAAATAGATTTAGCGAAGGGCGACACCATTTATTTGTTTTCGGATGGTTATGCCGATCAGTTTGGTGGCGATAAACAAAAGAAAATGACTACTAAGCGCTTTAGAGAGTTCTTACTGTCAGTTAAAGATAAATCTATGAATGAACAGCAATTGGAACTTGTAAGTTTTTTCAACTCATGGCAAGACAATACTGAGCAAGTAGATGATTTGTTAATAATTGGAATTAGGTTATAAGTCATTTGAAAATTTTCATTATAAGCCATTTGTTCACAAGCAGATGGCTTTTTTGTTTTATAATATTATTAACAAATTCTTAACTATATTCAAATTGACTTAAGTCTTTAGTTAATCTAAATACGTTTAAAATATTAAAAATCAAAGACTTAATGTATTAATGCAACTGAGTTGATTTTTGATTAACTGCAATTTTATTAAGACTAATTCTATATATGCTTCGATATGATTTTTGTAGTATTTCTGGTGTTGTAAATTATGTTAAATTTAACGTCATAAACTAAACAAAATATATGAAGTCAATTAAAATTCCATTTTTAGGCCTAATGCTATTAGGTTCTATCGCTTTAGAGGCGCAGGTTGCACCTGCTCAAGTAAAGTACAGAAGAAGCTCATTACACATGATTATGCTAGACGATAAAGGTCTAGTAAATGCTGATTTAATTAAGAAAACATTTAAAGGAATGCCAATTCCTGAAAAATTTAACGATCATTCGTTAAAGGACAGAAGTTTTGATCCAGCTGCAATCGTTATCACAGATGCTGATAGAAAAGAAACCGCAAAAAAAGAAAGTAAAGCTGGTTCAATTTCTAAAGGTATAGCAAGTAGTGCTACTGGAGGCTTAGTTGATACAACTAACACGAAAGATTTGCCAATTAAATTTGATAAATACTTTACAACAAATGACATTGCAAAAAACTTAGTTGCAAAATGGTTTAACCGTTCTGCAAAAGGTACTTTTGATATGAAATTAATTGGAGAAAGAGGTTCTTATGATGCGTCTGCTTTAGATATAGCAACAGCCAAATCAAGTAAAAGAGGTCTTTCTGCTGTTTCAGATGCTGGTGTTGAGTTAATTGGTAATACATTTGTGGTTGTGACTCGTTTCAACTATATCAGTATGGAAGAATTAGCAGCTGCTGCTAAAAAAACAGGTGCTGTTGCCGGGAAACTTGGCGGCGCTATAGGTGGAAAAGCTGGTGCTGCTGGCAATTTAGCAGGAAAAGCAGCTGGCGCAGCAATGGATCAAGCAAAAGGATATGTAGTTCAAACAACTTCATATTTATACAAATTAGTATGGAATGATTCGATAGAAGCTGTTTTTTATCAAAATTATTGGATTGATGACAACTCTTTTGATCAAGCAAAAAAAGACGCATTTGATAAATCAAACTTATTTACTTTAGAATTAATTGGTGATGAGAAAGCTAACGCGAATGTATTATCATCAGCAGTAGTTAAAAAAACAGATGATGAATTAGTTGCAAAAGCGACCATTAATGCCTTTGATGCGGTAATTGCAAAACTTCAAAAAAAGTATGAAATCTTTAGAACTAAAACACCATTATTTTCTGGTGACCCTATCACCGCTAAAATTGGTTTAAAAGAAGGTTTAGAAGAAGGCGATAAATTTGAAGTTTTAGAACAAGTTCTTGACGAAAAAACAGGAAAAACAAAATACGAGAAAAAAGGAGTAATTAAGGTTGAAAAAGGAATGATTTGGGATAACCGTTTCGGTGCAGAAGATGAGCCTAAAATTGAAGGAGTAACTCCTGCTACGCCACTTGATCGTACAACTTTTTCTGGCGGAAAAGGATATTATTCTGGAATGTTAATCAGACAAAAATAAAATAATATCTATGCCTTAAGTATTTTATTAAGGCATAGATATTGCTTATAAAGTGCCAGAAATTATAAACTCAATAAAATAATCGAAAATGAAAAAAACAATTAAATCATTATTAGTAGTAGCAACATTAGTTGTATCTATTTTCTCTTCACAAAATGCTACTGCTCAAGCAGGTAAAAAAGCAGATAAAGACACTAAATTATGGCGTTATGAAGTACAATGTGTTGGCGTTGGTAACGAAGGAACAAAGTTAATTAAAGTGTTTTCTTATTCTAAAAAAGCTGATGTAGCGATTGATCAAGCTAAAAAAAATGCAATTCACGCCGTTATATTCCAAGGTTATAATGGAAATAGTGCTACTGGTTGTCCAACACAAAAGCCATTAGCCAGCAGTCCTGCACTTGAGCAAGAAAAAGCTGAATTTTTTGATTCTTTTTTTGCTGATGGTGGAAAATACATGAAATTCGTTTCTGTTTCTGGAGATGGCGCTGTTGCTGCTGAAGATAGAATGAAAGTTGGCAAAGAATACAAAGTAGGGGTAGTTGTTTCTGTAATGTATGATCTTTTAAGAAAAGATTTAGAGGCTGCGGGAATTATCAGAGGCTTATCTTCTGGATTCTAATAACGAGTTCTAGTTGCATTTAATTTAAACTGAAAATATCATGAAAAAAATAATCACATTAATGGCAGCATTTGTTTTAACGACAAATATAAGTCTTGCACAACATGCTCAAAAAAACATTTCAGGAAACTATGCTAAAGAAACAGAATGTTTAGGAGTTGAAATGGATGGTTCTCAAACAGTAAAGGCTTGGGGATTTGGCAATGGAAGAATAGATGCTGTAGAACAAGCAAAAAAAACGGCTGTTAGAGATGTTTTATTTAAAGGCATCAGAAGTGGAAAAGATGAGTGCAACCAAAAGCCCCTTGTTAACGAAGTGAATGCGCAAGAAAAATATGAAGATTACTTCAATAAATTTTTTGCTGATGGGGGTGCCTACAAAAATTTCATCTCTATGAAAGATGAAACCATAAAAATGGGAGCAAAAGACCGTAAGTCAGCTACAGACGGAACGCAATATGGTGTTGTAGTAACTGTAAAAAGAGCTGAGTTAAAAAAACAATTAATTACTGATAATATTTTAAAACAACAATAAAACAAAAATACAATATGAAAAAGTTAATACTAGCATTAAGCTGCTTATGCTTATTCGGAATGAATGTAGCATTTGGACAAGCTAAAAAACCAACAATTATGGTTGTTCCTAGCGACAACTGGTGTATCATGAATGGTTACTTCATGGAATTTGATAATCAAGGAACAAAAGTTAAAATTCCTGATTACAAGAAAGCACTTCAAGAAAATACAGATTTATTATCTGTCATTAGTAAAATAAATGGTATGATGGCAGACAGAGGGTTTCCTTTGAAAAACTTAGAATCTGCTATTAAAACTCTAGAATCTGAAAGCGCTGAAAATGCGATGTTAACATCTAAAAGTGGTGCAGCTGTTGCTGAGAGTCCAGTTGATAAATTAAAGAAAACAGCTAAAGCTGATATCATTATGCAATTAACTTGGAAAGTAAATACAACTGGTCCTAAAAAATCAATTACTTTCGTTTTACAAGGATTAGACGCATATACTGATAAGCAAATTGCTGAAGCAGGTGGTACAGGTGCTCCATCTTTTTCAGCTGAAACTCCAGTATTATTAGAAGAAGCAGTTTTAGCTCACTTAGATAAATTTAATAGTTCATTGCAAGCTCATTTTGATGATATGTTTGCTAATGGTCGTGAGATTATTATTCGTGTTAAGAAATTTGATTCTTGGGATGGTGATTTAGAAAAAGATTTTGCTGGGAAAGAATTAGGTGATATTATTGAAGAGTGGTTAAAAAACAATACAGTTAAAGGAAGATTCAGTACAACTGATGCAACTGAAAACATGATGTTATTTGAACAAGTTCGTATTCCTTTATTTGATGAAGCAGGAAAAGCAGTAGATGCTAGAGGTTTCACAAAAGGGTTGCAAAAATACTTATCAGCAGCTCCATATTCAATTGTAAATAAATTAATGACTAAAGGTTTAGGCCAAGCAGTTATTGTTTTAGGTGAAAAATAATCTATAAAAAATATAAGATGAAAAATATTAATAAAAAAATTGCTGCTTTATTAGCCTTTGTAATTTTAGGTTATAATGGCTTTTCTCAAGCTAAGGCAGAGGATATGGGACGTATTGTTTTGGCCGCTTATGTGCCACAACAAGTAGATAAAATGTCGGACGCTGCTAGAACTATGTTAACTAACAAGTTAAGTCAAATTGTTACTGCAAATGGTATGGGTGGTAGCGCTGCAAATGAGCGTTTTATCATTACAGCTAATATTGTAACGTTAACTAAGGATTTAACGGCTACAGCTCCACCTATGACTGCGCTTGGATTAGAAGTTACTTTCTATATCGGTGACGGTATTGAAGGAACTAAATTTGCTAGTAAATCTGTTCAAGTAAAAGGTGTAGGTACAAACGAAACCAAAGCTTATATTGAAGCGATTAAACAAATCAAAACAAATGATCCGTCTTATGCTGCTTTTATTGAAGAAGGCAAACAAAAAATAATTAAATACTATGAATCTAAATGTGATTTTATCATCAAAGATGCTAAATCTTTAGCGACACAAAATCAATTGGAAGAAGCTATTTATAAATTATCTTCTGTTCCTGACGTATGTAAAACATGTTATGATAAATGTTTAGCAGCTATTGCACCTATCTATAAACAAAAAATAGATAGAGATTGTAAATTAAAATTAGCAGAAGCTACGAATACTTGGAATGCTAGTCAAGGTTACGATGCTGCTGCTGCTGCGGGAGCAATTTTAGCTGGTATTGAACCACAAGCAGCTTGTTATGGCGAAGCAAAAGCACTTTCTGCGAAGATTCAAAAACGTGTTTTAGAAGTTGATAAACGTGAGTGGAATTATGTGATGAAAGAACAACAACAAACAAGTGAGTTAATTAAAGCTTACAGAGATGTTGGTGTTGCTTATGGTAATGGACAACCAAAATCGGTTACATACAACGTAAATGGTTGGTGGTAATCAATAAACATTTATAATTAATTAATAAAAAGGATCACCTCTATTAGAGGTGACCTTTTTATTTTCAATTCATTCGAAATACCTATAAATAGGTATATAAAAAAATACCAAATGAATTTAAATAAATATTTTTTTGTTTTTTATTTAATTGTAATTACAGTTGAATCGGTGTTTAGTCAAACGTATTTTGAAGGAAAAATAACTCAAGAGAGTGTTTACACTAGTAAGAGTGCAAATAATTTGATTATGAATTTTTATTATAAAAACAATAAAGTAAGAACAGATTACGACTTATTAACTGGTGCTAGTCAATTTACAAGTATTTCAATTGTTGATTTAGAAAAACGAGAAAGAGTAATGTTAATGAATATGCCTAAATTAAAATCAAAGTCTGCTAATCTTTCAGATGTAGACTTAATCGAAAGACCAAATGAAAGAATAGAAAAATTTGAGGATTATAAAACTATTTTTAACCATAAATGCCAAAAAATAGTTTTAACATCAACCATAAATGGAAAAGAAACAAAAGTAACAGGTTACGCTGATTTAAATTATTTATTAAAAACACTAGTAGATTTTAACGGAAAAACAATTGATTATCCTCTATTTTTGAATCAGAAACTGTTACTCCAACTATGGGAACTATCATAACTACCGTCTTAAATATTACAGAAGAGACACTTGATGAAGACATTTTTAACACAAGTATACCATCAGATTATAGCTTAATTGACACTCGAAAAAAAAAGGGGCAAACAATCGTATCGTCTAACAATGTGTTGAACTCTTCACTAAATAATGGAAAAACAGAAGACTATAGTCAGTTCACAAATTCAGAATTAGATTCAAAATTGCAAGCAGCTCTAAAAATCGAAGATTTTGACACAGCCGCAAAGCTAAAAGAAGTCATTGAAAAACGAAGCGGGCCCATATTAAAATATAAATCAAAATCATTACCCGAATTGCAAGATATGCTTAAAATTGCTGTAAGTAAAGAAGAATTTGAAACAGCTAATTTAATACAAGAAGAGATAAAGAAAAGATCGAACTAAAGAAACAACAAAACCATGAAATTTATCCCCACTACATTTACAATTTTATTTTGTTTTTTTTCCACTATCATTTGTGCTCAAACCTCTCCAACTATTGCTGAATTAGAACAGCAAAAAGCTAAGGCTGCGCAAGAGGAAAACTTTAAGTTGGCCAGTGAGTTGAAATTAAAAATTCAGGAATTAAAAGATAAAGAACAAGCAGCCGAAGAAGAACGCAAAAAGGCAGAAGTAGAAGAGTTTAAAAAAGAAATTGAAGAATCAGTAAAAAGAAAAAAAGAAGAAGAAGCAGCAAAAAAAACTGCAGAACAAATTCAGAAAGAAGAAGCTCAATCAAAATTAGCTAATGAAGCAAAACAAAAAGCTGAACAACAAGCACTTCTTAAAGAGAAGCAAGAGGCTGAACAAAAAAGAAAATCGGAAGAATTAGCTTTATTAAAAGAAAGACAAGCTGCGGAACAAAAACAAAAAGCTGAACAACAAGCATTACTAAAAGAGAAACAAGCCGCAGAACAAAAACAGAAGGCTGAAGAATTAGCTTTACTGAAAGAAAAACAAGCAGCAGAGCAAAGGCAAAAAGCTGAGGAACAAGCTCTTTTAAAAGAGAAATTAGCCGCCGAGCAAAAGCAAAAAGCTGAAGAATTAGCACTTCTTAAAGAACAACAAGCAGCTGAACAAAAACAAAAAGCAGAAGAGCAAGCACTTTTAAAAGCTAAGTTAGATCAAGATTTAAAACAAAGAGCAGAAGAACAATTGCTAGAAAAAGAAATTGCATTAGCAGAACAAAATGTAAAAAAAGAAACGGATATTGTAAAAGCCATTGAAGCTCAAATTACAAAAGCGGTTGCTTCCGAAAATTATTTGTTAGCAGAAGAGTTAAAAGGTAAAATAAAATCAGCTAAAGAAAACGGAGAGATACGATTAGCAAATGTAGCAACAGATATTAAAAGAAAAAAAGAAGAGAAAAAAGCTCAAGAAGCATTAGAAAAAGAAAACGCGGAGAAACAAAGACTTCAACTGGCAGCGGAACTTGAAAGAAAAAAAGAAAATGCAAGATTAATTGAAAATTTAGAAAAAGAAAAAGCTAAAGCAGTCGCTGACGCAAATTTTATTCTTGCAGAAGAGCTTAAAGTTAAGATTAATGCCTTAAAAGAAAATAAAGAAGGTGCCGCGTCTGCTAAACTAGTGGTAAATAATACTACAGAATCTGAATTAGAGAAATTGGAAAAAGCCAAAGCGAAGGCGGTTGCTGAATCTGATTTTAAATTAGCTGAAGAGCTGAAAGTAAAAATTAATGCTTTAAAAAATAATTCTTCATCTTCAAATACAGCCGCTTCTACAAAATCTTCAGAAACTAAATCTAATAATCCAGAAATAGCAGCACTTGAAAAGCAAAAAGCAAAAGCAGTTGCCGACGGAGATTTTAAACTAGCTGGTGAGTTGAAAAATAAAATAGCTACTTTAAAAGCAGATGCTGATAAAAATGCTGCTCTTAATGCGCAAATTAGTGAACTAGAAAAACAAAAAACAAAAGCCGTTGCAGATACTGATTACAAACTAGCTGGGGAAATTAGTGCAAAAATCAAGACATTAAAAGACCCAAACTATAATAAACCTGCATCAAATTCAGTTGCGAAAACAACTACAAATACTCGAACAAGTAGTGCAAATTTATCACAAACTAAGCAATCTACATCTCAAAGCACGACTGTATCAAAAATTGAAAATGCTTCAACTAGAATTTCAAGATCAAGTGAAAACGATGCCACTGGAATTAAATACAGAAGAAGTTCCTTATATACGGTAATGATAAATAATACTAGCCGTGAAAGAGCTGAAGTTATTAAAGATGCTTTTGAAAAATCACCATTACCAGAAAAATTTAATGATCATAATTTAACAGTAGCTTCAATAGATGTCACATACAATTCGAATGCTAACGATTTGGTAAATAATTTAAATTCCTATTTTCTAACAAAAAAAATAGCAAAAGAATTAGTTGCTAAATGGTTTAATAGAAATGAAAAGGGGTGCTTTAATATGGATCTAATTAAAGAAAGAGGAGAATATAATGCTAGTAATATTGACTTAAATTTGGCGAAGAGTTCGGCTAGGGGATTAGCATTGTTAGCAGATGCTGGAGAAGAGTTGATATCTAATACTTATGTGGTAATTAATGATTTTAGATTTACAAACAAAGAAGAGGTTGCTAATAAAGCAAAGGCAGGTTTGGGTTTATTAAATGTTGTTTCAACCTTAGCGGGTGGACCAGATTTAAGTGCTGCCACTACGATAGCATCAGCTGGTGCAACTATTGCTGGAAAAGGATATACAGTAAGAACCAACTCATACTTATTTCAATTGGTTTGGAACGCAGAAGTGGCAGCTACTTTTTATCAAAACTATTGGATGGATGAAAACAGTTATAACGAAAGTAAAAAGCAAGCATTTGATGAGTCGGATTTGTTTACACTAAAATATATTGGAACGGAAACAGGATTAGCCGACTTACAATCGACAATATTTACAAATAAAACAGAAGATGAACTAATCTATAAAGCAACTTCTAAGGCAGTTGATAATGGAATTGCTAAGTTGCAAAGAAAATTTGAGGAATTTAGAGTAAAAGTGCCACTTTATTCAACTAATCCTTTATCTGCCAAAATTGGTAAAAAAGAAGGGCTAGAAGCTGGCGATCGTTTTGAAGTGTTAGAACAAGTTCAAGATGCAGAAGGTAAATTAAGCTATGTAAGAAAAGGAGTTATTACTGTTGATGGAAAAAATATTTGGGATAACACTAATACAATTGAAGAGCTAGAAGAAGCTGGAAAAAACACTAATATTAATCAATACACTATTTTTAACGGATCAGGGGATTATGCTCCAGGAATGTTAATCAGACAAATTAGATAATATAATTAAAGACAAAAAACAATGAAAACAGTTAAGCAAATCATTTTTGGTATTTTTTTACTTTCACTAGTAAGCTCTTGTAATGATAAGGATATTTTAGAGCCAACAATAAATCCTACTTCATCTGCGCCAACTCCAACCGTTCCATTAACAATTGGTCAAAGCTACCAAGGTGGCACCATATTTTATCTTGATGGAACTGGACAACATGGATTAATAGCTGCTCCTAAAGACGATTATAATTTTATATTACCTGGTGTAACAAGATCATTTGATTTTTATGTTTCGGGGGTTATCTAGTCCAGTTGGAACACAACTCCAAAAAGTTAATTTTACTATCACGCATCAGGATGTTTATGATGTAGAAGTAGATTTGGTAGCACCAAATGGTGTAATTATTGAATTAGCATACAGTAGTGTATCTGTTCATGGTGCTAACTTTACAAACACAACTATTCAAACCGGAGGTCAATCAATTAATGGTGTTTCTCCGCCGTTTACAGGAACTTACTCGCCATACGATCCATTTTCAAATTTAAGTTCCTCCACTGCAAATGGAAAATGGTCTTTAATTGTAAAAAATCATTCAACAACTTATAACGCTGAATTAATTAATGCAACTGTAACTCTCAATACGACTAATTTTCCTGTAATTATGAAAACGTGGAATAATGGTTCAAATATGTTAACAACGGCTACTGGTACTGTTATTGGAACCGGACAAGCGAATACAACATCAATTATTTCTTATCAAGGGAACGGTGGATATGCTGCAAAAGAGTGTAATGACTTAGATATTGGTGGATATACAGATTGGTATTTACCGTCGATAAATGAATTAACGGAAATGTATAATCAAAGAGCATATATTACTGGTATAAATACTTCGGTTTATTATTGGAGTTCATCACAAGTTAATAGCACAAATGCTTATAGAAAACTTTTTAGTTCCGGAACCACCTCTAGTTCCGCAAAATCTACTATGTGCTGTGTGAGAGCAATAAGATCTTTTTAATCCTTTTATATAATTTAAGAATTTTTACAATGAAAAAAATAACCATACTAATTACGCTGTTGATGCTAAGTTTTTCTTTTAACTATGCGCAATCAACCTTATTGATAGATAGGTCAAAGGAAGGGCAAAGCACAACTAGTCCAAAAGCAGAATCAACTAAGACGGTAACTCCTGAAAAAACACAAGCCAAAAAAAATGATCATGAAGGTAAAGTTCTTTCTAATGGTTTTGTAATTACAGCAATTACTGGCGGTAATTTGGCATTAACTAGTGGTAATTACGGTTTGGCATACCGTTACTCATCATATTCTGGAACTACAAATTTTAACTCCTCCAATACCTATGAATTAAAAAACGCAATTGGTTATAGAGCAGGCCTTGGGATTGGTTTTCAAACCAGAGGTTATGGTTTTGAAATTCCAGTTACCTATAATGTGGATCGTTTTAAAGTACCGTCATTATATTCTGATGGTGGTTTAAAAGTAGCATCATTAGAATTTGGAATAAATAATTATTTCAAGTTTATAAAACAAAAACATTTTATTGTATTCGGACCATACATGGCAATTGATCTTGGTAGCTTTGAAGGCGACGTACATTCACTTGGATTAAATATTGGCTATGGCTATAATTTTACAAAACGATTAAATTTAAGCCTAAGGTATAAGTATAATGCAAGATCTTTAGGTGTTTTAAAAAGTGACGACTTAGGTTCAAATACGGCTGTTGGTTTTGTTGAAGACTATGGCATTAAATATAGATACTCTCAATATAGTTCTTTACAATTAGTATTAAGGTTTGACTTAATAAACACCAGACGTTGGAAAGATCCCAAAACAAAAAATGAACCTAAACAAAAACCAGTTGTAAAAAATGAACCTAAAGCTCCTATAAAAAAAGTGATAATTGATTATTCAACATATACGGACGCCGCTTTATTAGATGCGAAAAAAGACGCGAAAAATTTAAATGATATTATTGCTATCGATAAAGAATTAGAAAAACGGAAATCGTCTGTTAGCGAGTTCGATAAATATACAGATACTGAGTTAAAAGAACTTTTGAATACAACGATTGCTAAAGAAGATTACGACAAAGCTGAAGTTATAAAAAACGAAATTAAAAAACGTGAGGTTGTAGAAAAAAGCAAGCCTATTGACCCTAACTCTTTAGATAGTAAAACATTAGAGGAGTTAACTGCATTATTAGATGCAGCGGTTGCTAAAGAAGATTATGATCGAGCGGCCGAGATTAAGGAAGCTAATTAATAAAAAGAAAAAATAGAACTAATATATATGTATAGCCATCCGCAAACTTGCGGATGGCTTTTTTATTGACTTTAAATTTTTAAAAACTATTGCATATTTTTACTTTAAAGTCATAAAATAGTATTTACCTTGAACCAACATTAAAATTATAATTATGAAATATATTTTCTTATCCATATTTACAATCACTTTTATTGGCCAAACTTTTGCTCAAAAATCTCCATGCGAAACAGATTCTATTTATCGTCAGTTTGATTTTTGGATTGGAAATTGGGAAGTATATGATTTAAAAAATAATAAAGCAGGTGATAGTAAAATTACATCTGTTTTAAATAGTTGCACTATTTTAGAAGAATGGAACAGTGCTAATAAACAAAATGGTGTTTATTATGCTGGCAAAAGTTTTAATACCTATAATGCAGCAACAAAGCAATGGCAACAGACTTGGGTGGATAATATGGGTGGTTCAAATGAATATTTAACTGGAAAATTTACTGAAAAAAAAAATTGAATTTTTGACAACGCCTTTCTCACTATCCAAAGATACAACAGCTGTAAGACGATTAACGTTTTACAATTTAAGTTCAGAAAAAGTAAGGCAACACGGAGAGATTTCTAAGAATAATGGAAAATGGCAAACTGAATATGATTTAGATTATAGAAGAAAGAAAAATCCAAATATTGACTTTGAAATAGCTTTAAAAGCACAAAACGATTTAATGTTAACTCATTTCAAAAATAATGAAATGGAAAAAATCGCTGAAGTATATGCAGACACGGCAAGAATAGTTGGATCGAAAGTTGAAGTGAATGGGAAAGAAGCTATTAAAAAATACTGGCGCCAATTGCAAGATAATGGTATGACTTGGGATAATGAAATAACCTCATTAGTTATTAATGATGGTATGGCAGTACAAACTGGCATTTCTAGATTAGTGTATTTGCAAAAACGCCAAAGAATGGTATCCAATGTCAAATACACGCTATTTTGGAAAAAAGATAGAAAAGGTGTTTGGAAAATAAATATCTACCATTATTCTCCGTTATAGATTATGCTTGAAGTAAATTTTAATCCATTTCCAGTATTAGAAACTGAACGTTTAGTTTTGAGACGAACAACTTTGGATGATGCAAATGATTATTTTTTTTTAAGAAGCAGCCCTAAAGCGATGAAGCATATTTGTAAACCATTGCAAACATCTGTTGAAGAAACAAAAGAATTGATATACAAGATTAATGAAATGATTGCCTTTAATAATGGTATTTCTTGGTCTGTTTGTCTTAAATCGGATAATAAAATGATTGGAACAGTTTCTTTTCATCGAATAATGAAAGAACATTACCGTGCAGAAATTGGCTATATGTTACATCCTTCTTTTTGGAAACAAGGAATAATTAGTGAAGCCGCTGGTGTTGTTATTAAATATGGCTTTGAAAACATGAAATTACATTCGATTGAAGCAAATATTGATTCTACAAATATTGGTTCTGAAAAATTACTTAAAAATTTAATTTTGTAAAGAAGCATATTATAAAGAAAATTATTTTTATAACGGACAGTTTTTAGATACTGCTGTTTATTCTCTTCTTAAATCAAAATAGCATTTATGATTTTTCTCATTTAACGAGCTATTTTAAATGAGGTAGCTTATTAATACCTTGTGCATTATTATAATGATGTATCATGATCAAAAAAAACAATTTTATTTGCTTTGTACTTTTGTTGCTTTCTTTATCTAATAAAGCGCAAGAAGCAATGAAAATTAAGAATAAGTCAGGTGGAATTTTCTCATTAGGTGTTAGAGCCCGGTTTTAACGACGGTGATTGGCGAAATATGGGTACAGGCGCAGGTGGACAATTTAGAATTAGAATTGCAGAAAGACTAAACACGGATTGGTTTTTTGACTACGTCACTGGAAATGTTGGTGATTTTGCTTCTCGCACCGATTATCATATTGGTTGGAGTGTAGCGTATTATTTAGGAAAAAAATCTCCTGAAGAAGTAAAAGTGCAACCTTATATTCTAGCAGGTCATTGTTTTGATTATACAAATCAAAAGGATAATAATAAAGTAATTTGCTGAACGATGGAGTTCTGCTGTACAAGCAGGATTTGGAGTCCATTGTAATCTCACCAAACGGTTTGATGTTTCTACAACCCTACAATATATGATTCACATGGGAACAGATATTCATGCAGAAAAAGATGAAAATGGTGAAGTTATATTTGAAAAAGAATCTGGTGTTAACCTTGAAGGGCATATATTCTTCAATTTAAGTTTAAACTATAAAATTGTTGACTTATGGTAAAGGTGAAGGCTATATATTTATTATTATTGTTTTTTATTTCGGTTGATGTTTCTGCTCAAGAAAACGAAGCCTTTGTTCGTAAAGGATTATTGAAAGCGACAGCAACAATCAGTCCTAGCTTTATGTTAAACAGAAATATAAATAATATTTATGTTTCAGGAGAATTGGAGTATTTCTTAGAGAAAAAAATTAGTGTCAGAGGAGATTGTTTTTGGTATAGAGATAGTCAGCAAGATATTCCTTTTTTAAAAGAAAACAGTATGATATTTTTTGGTGCTCTTTACCATTTTTCAAAAAAGAAGCACGATCTTTTTATCGGAATTCAGCCAGCAGCCATACTTTCGCAACCGAATATATTAGATACTTCCTTAGTTAATTACCCGTCTCAAATTAATCCAGGCATCTCGCTTATTGCTGGATATACTTTTTATGTTTGGAATTATTGTAATTTCTTTATAAACGCCAGGTACTTAAACACCAAATACGTTGGGACACATATAGGCCCAATTCATTTAGACGAAGTTATTTTATCTGCTGGTTTAGGATTTCAATTACATACACGTAAAAAGCAATAAATTTCAATTAAGTGATTTTCATTAACTACATTTGTTGTTATTTAAAATCTATTTTTTGAAAATCAACAAAATACCAACGGAAAAAAGTGGATTGCATCTTCGAAACAAACACCGTTCTCGTTACGATTTCGATCAATTAATTACTATTTGTCCCGAATTAAAGCAATATGTATCCATCAATCAATTTAAGATTGAAACCATTGATTTTACAAATCCTCAAGCGGTTAAATTATTAAATCAAGCTTTATTAATTCAGTTTTATAATATCCAACATTGGGATATTCCTGCAAACTATTTATGTCCGCCAATACCAGGGCGTGTCGATTACATTCATTATATAGCCGATGTGTTAAGTTCGAGTAATGGCGGTATTATTCCAAAAGGAAAGTCCGTTAATGTTTTAGATATTGGAGTAGGGGCAAATTGCATCTATCCTTTACTTGGTCATCAAGAATATGCTTGGCAATTTATAGGGTCAGAGATTGATCCAATTGCTTTTAAAGTAGCAAAGCAAATTGTAGAGTCAAACTCCTTATCGAATTATATAGAAATAAGACATCAAACTAATGCTTCATATATTTTTAAAGGTATTGTTAAACCTACCGAATTAATTGATATAACGGTATGCAATCCTCCATTTCATTCTTCGGCTGCTGAAGCTAGCGAAGGAAGTCATAAAAAGTGGAAGAACTTAGGTCATAAAAAAACAAATAAACCAGTTTTAAATTTCGGTGGGCAAACAAACGAGCTTTGGTGTAAAGGTGGAGAAGTAGCTTTTATTACAAAAATGATTGAAGAAAGTTTTCTTCTAAAAGAGCAATGTTTATGGTTTACGAGTTTAGTTTCTAAAAGCGACAACTTATCTGCTATTTATAGTGCCTTAAAAAAAGTAGGTGCTATTTCATTTAAAACAATCAATATGTCTCAAGGTAATAAAATCAGTAGGCTAGTAGCTTGGACTTTTTTATCTGAAACTCAACATATACAATGGAGTTTAAAACGCTGGAAAGCATCTTAACGTAAAATGGCTAACACATTAACATTAACAGATGAATTTAATATAGACAGTAAATTGTTATATGAACTATTTTTAGATTTAAGAAAATATGGAAAATACCATCCGGTGATGACGGATGTAAAAATTGTTTTAGATAAGTCGCCTGAGTATATTGAATATGAAATAAATGAAGTAGTAAAGTTATTTGGATTCATTAAAATGAATCCAAATTATAAAGCCAAAGTTTATGAAATAGAAAAAGGAAAACATCTTCAATATACATCACAAGTAAAACCAACTGTATTTTTAACTATTGATCTTTATTTTTCTGAAAATTATGGTAAAACAAAAGTTGACGAACATATTTCCGTGACAGGAAATACAATAATTACCACCATATTTTTAGGGATTCTTAAAAAAGCACATTTAGGTCTTTTTCAAAATATTAAAACTAATTTACAAAAGGTATAGATTCTGTAATTAACAAATGCCTTTTGAATACTAAGTTTCTTGACTCTTTCTTTTTTTATGTTTTTTTACTAAGATTGTAGGAAGTACTAAACCTGACACTCTTGAACGCATTAAAATATATAATCCCACTTCTTCTTTTTTCTTTTTTAATTGTTAATTGCAACGAAACCGAAGGCTCAGAGAAAACGAATAACTATAATACTCCCGAAAAGCCTGTCGTTCAATCTAAAATTGACTCCGTAAAATACAAAGCAGAGATTTATAGATTAGATACCTTATTTACAAAACTATACAAAGCAGATGCTTTTAATGGTAATGTTTTAATTGCTAAAGGAAAAAATATCATCTATCAAAAATCATTTGGATATGGTATTAAAGAAAAAAATGTTCTATTAAACGATTCATCTATCTTTCAATTAGCCTCCGTTTCGAAAGTAATTACGGGCGTTGCTACGTTATTATTATACGAACAAGGAAAACTGAAATTAGAAACTAAAGTATCAGATATTTTAGCTGACTTCCCTTACAAAGATGTAACGGTAAAACACTTATTATCTCATCGCTCGGGTTTACCTAACTACACCTATTTTTGCGGAGAATTCTTATCTGACTCCATCTGTAGCTTAAGTAACCAAAACATGTTGGATATTATGATAAAACACAAACCTAAAGCATGGTTAAATCCAGGCTTACGTTTTAACTATTGTAATACCAACTATGCGCTATTAGCTTTAATTGTAGAAAAAATTTCTCAAAAAAGTTACGCTACATTTTTAAAAGAAGAATTATTTAAACCCTTAGGTATGAACCATAGTTATACCGCTTTAAATATTGATAGCACCAAAGAACATATTACTAGAGGTTATACCATGAAGTATGGTTGTGTAGCTAATGATAGATATGATGGAGTAGTTGGTGATAAAGGGATTTACACAACGACTTATGATTTATTTTTATTGAGCACCGCTTTATATCAACATAAACTATTAGCAAATACAACCCAAGAACTTGCTTTTTCTCCCCATAGTAAAGAGGTGAAAACACATAATTATGGTTACGGATGGAGAATGAGAAACATGAACGATTCTGCTAAAGAAGTATTTCATAATGGTTGGTGGCATGGCTATCGCACCTCATTTCATCGTCGTTTAAAAGATAGTTTAACAGTTATTGTACTGAGTAATCGTTTAAATAAAAGTGTGTACTCAACTTGGCGTATCTACGCTGCTATTGATGGGCCAAAAGCCGCTGGTGTAAAACCGGAAGCAGAAGAGGAATAATTATTATTATAATTTGGGCGTGTCCCTGCGGGTCAGGCTTTTCGCTACAATCTTTTTTATTCGTACCTCATAAAAAAGGATTTCCACTTCAATCCCTCACGCAAGTATACTTTAAGTTCAAAATTTTAACTCCGATTTTTGAAAGTAAAATTGCGTGAGGGATTGAGGCTTTGTTTGAGCTCTTTTATTTGTTCCGCAGGGCAAATAAAAAGCGAGTGCCGAAAGCCCGACCCGCAGGGGCACGCCTAAAGCTTCTAATCTCACCAAATCCAAAATAAAATTCATATCTTTGCACCATCGTAAAAATTGCTAACATAGAATTAGGAGAATTCCCATTATTACTTGCACCTATGGAAGATGTAAGTGATCCGCCATTTAGATATGTGTGTAAAAAATACGGCGCTGATTTAATGTATACGGAGTTTATTAGTAGCGAAGGATTAATTCGTGACGCTATTAAAAGCCGTAAAAAATTAGATATTTTTGATTACGAAAAACCAATCGGTATTCAAATTTTTGGTGGCGACGAAGAAGCCATGGCCATGTCTGCTAAAATTGTAGATGCTACGCAACCAGATTTGTTAGATATTAATTTTGGATGTCCTGTAAAAAAAGTAGTTTGTAAAGGAGCAGGAGCAGGGGTTTTAAAAGATGTGGATTTAATGGTTCGTTTAACCAAAGCTGTAGTGAAATCTACAAACTTACCAGTTACCGTTAAAACACGTTTAGGTTGGGATGATAGCATGATTAACATTATGGAAGTGGCAGAACGCTTGCAAGATGTTGGTATTAAAGCGTTAACAGTTCACGGACGAACACGTGCTCAAATGTATAAAGGCAATGCTAATTGGGAACCAATTGCAGCGGTAAAAAATAATCCTCGAATGCACATTCCTATTTTTGGAAATGGCGACATCACTACTCCTGAAAAAGCATTAGAATATAAAAACAAATACGGTTTGGATGGTATGATGATTGGTCGCGCCAGCATTGGCTATCCTTGGATTTTTAATGAAATCAAACATTTTTTTAAAACAGGCGAACATCTTGCAAGACCAACTTTAGAGAATAGAGTAGAGGTGGCCTTAGCACACTTTGATAAATCGATTGAATGGAAAGGACCTAAATTAGGTGTTTTAGAAATGCGCCCGCATTATACCAATTACTTTAAAGGCATTGATCATTTTAAAGATACTCGAATGAAGTTGGTGACTACAGATAATATTGATGAAATCAGAGAGTTACTACTTTCTATTCCTGAGAAGTACAACGTACAAGTTTAATTATTTGGGCGTGTCCGCCAGCTGGCGGATCGGGCTTTCCGCTACAATCTTTTATTCCACTACGTTACATAAAAGGATTTCCACTGCAATCCCTCACGCAGTATAAATTAAGTTTAAAGTTCCCACTTCGAATTTATACAAAACCTGCCCGAGGGGTGCAAGCGAAAATCCTTTTGTGAACTATGTGAACAAAAGATTGGAGCGACAGCCCGGTTCGGCTTCCGCCGAACGAGCCCTATTAAATAAACCATTCTCTTTAAATATCGCATTCGTTTTTAGCCATTAATCTTTCATTTTTTTGCATTCGTATAATTTCCAACTCATTTAATTGATATATCAACTAAATTTGATTTTAAATGGAATGTTCATGGAAAAGTTAGATTCAGTTCTCTTTTATTATATAGAAAAAGCAATTAAAAGCTACCGTCAATTTGCTCAAAGAGAGCTTAAAAACGCTGGTTTAAGTATTACAGTTGATCAATGGTTAACTTTAAACTACTTAAACGAAAACCCTCAAATCACTCAAAAAGAATTAGCTGAAGCTATTTTTAAGGATACCGCATCCATTACACGTATTATAGATTTATTGGTAACTGCTAAATACATTAAGCGAAATATCAACAAAGAAGATAAACGAAAATCTAATTTATCAATTACAACTTTAGGATTAGAAATTATTGATAAAGCTTCGCCTATTGTAAATAATTATAGAAACCAAGCTTTAAAAGGAATTGGAATCGCTAAAGAAGATCACGTGAAAATGGTAATGAAAACCATCATAAAAAACTGTCAATAAATTAAAAGCAAGGAGGTGTAAATTTAATTAAACAACAGGCTGATAAAATTTGGAGTTGATTCTATTTCTATCAGTTTTAATTTGGTTATACACCTTCCTTGTTTTTCTAATTCAATACCGCCAATTGTTCTTCTAAGGTTTTAATTTTAGATAAAGCATCGCTTTCTTTTTTGCGCTCACTAGCAATAATTTCAGGCTTCGCATTGGCAACAAATTTCTCGTTTGACAATTTAATTTGTACCGATTTCAAGAAACCTTTGTTGTACTCTAATTCTTTAGTTAAACGTTCAATTTCATCTTCCTTGTTTAAATTTTGTGCTAAAGGAATATAAAACTCAGTGGTTTTAATTTGGAAAGAGAAAGCTCCTTCTACCTTATCTTTAGTATATGAGAAGGCAGATAAGTTAGCCAACTTAATAATGGTACTATCAAAATAAGAACGTGTAGCTTCTGATTTTTCAATCACCTCTAATTTTTCTTTAGGAGATAATTGTTTTTGAGCACGCACGTTACGCACCATAGCTACTAACTCTTTACTAACTTCAAACTCTGCTAATTGTTTTTTATCTAAATCTGATTTCACAGCAGGCCATTCAGCAACAATAATACAATCTTTTGCATCACGTTCTTTTATTAAATGCCAAATCTCTTCTGTAATAAAAGGCATCCATGGATGCATGATCTTTAATAAAGATTCTAAGTAACCAGTCGTAGCATCATAAGTAACTTTGTCAATTGGTTGTGCTTTACCATCAATAAAATCAGGTTTAATCGCTTCTAAATACCAAGCACAGAAATCGTCCCACACTAATTTATAAGTGGTCATTAAAGCATCACTCATTCTGTATTTAGAATAATGATCATTAATGATTTCTAATTGCTCAGATAATTTATTGTCGAACCAAGTAATCGCTGATTTTTGAGCTTCTGATTGAACTGCACTTGAAGCCACTTCAAATCCTGCAATTAAACGAAATGCATTCCAAACTTTATTGGCGAAGTTTCTTCCTTGCTCGCAATAACTTTCATCAAACATTAAATCGTTACCAGCAGGCGAACATAATAACATACCCACACGTACACCATCGGCACCATATTTTTCAATCAGGTCGAGTGGGTCAGGGGAGTTCCCTAAACTCTTACTCATCTTACGTCCTAGCTTATCTCTTACAATTCCTGTTAAGTATACATTGCTAAATGGTTTTTCTCCCATCCATTCATAACCTGCAATAGCCATACGTGCTACCCAAAAGAATAAAATTTCTGGTGCTGTTACTAAATCATTTGTAGGATAATAATAGTTTAAATCAGCGTTAGCATTGGCTTTCCCGTTTCTAATAACAGCAGGGTCAAATACTGTAATTGGCCACAACCATGATGAAAACCACGTATCCAAAACATCTTCGTCTTGCTTAACATTATCAGTTTTTAATAAAGCAATCGCTTGCTCTTTTGTTTTAGCTACAACTGTATTTCCTTGTCCATCATACCAAGCAGGAATTCTTTGTCCCCACCATAACTGACGGCTAATGCACCAATCGTGTACATTTTCCATCCAGTGTTTGTAGGTGTTGATGAACTTGTCTGGAATTAATTTAATCTCTCCATTCAAAACATTGTCTAAAGCTGGTTTACTCACGTTTTCCATCTTTAAAAACCATTGCATACTCAAACGTGGCTCTATAACGGCGTTTGTACGTTCGCTATATCCAACTTTATTTTTTATCTCTTCTATTTTTGAAACCAAGCCTTGCTCTTCTAAATCTTTAATAATTTGTTTACGGCAAGCAAAACGATCCATACCAACATAAGCACCAGCAGCTTCACTAATAGTTCCGTTTTGGTTTAAAACATCAATGGTTTGTAATTTATGTTTTTGACCTAAGTTAAAGTCGTTGATATCGTGTGCTGGTGTTACTTTCAATGTCCCTGTTCCAAACTCTTTGTCAACGTATTCGTCAAATATAATTGGCACTACACGGTTAACAACTGGTACAATTACATTCTTTCCTTTTAAATGAGTGTAACGTTCATCCGTTGGATTTACACATACTGCCGAATCTCCCATGATGGTTTCAGGACGAGTAGTAGCAATGGTAATAAATTCTTCAGAACCTTCGATTTGGTATTTTACATAAACCAATTTGCTTTGAGCTTCTTTATGTATTACCTCTTCATCACTTACAGCAGTTAATCCTTGAGGATCCCAGTTTACCATACGAACGCCACGGTAAATATTGCCTTTATTGTATAAATCAATAAACACATCAATTACCGCTTCGCTCATTGGTTCATCCATGGTAAATTTAGTTCTATCCCAATCGCAGCTTGCACCAAGCTTTTTCAATTGTTCTAAAATAATTCCACCGTATTTTTCTTTCCAGCCCCAAGCATGTTTTAAGAAGTCTTCTCTGCTTAAATCAGCTTTGTTAATGCCTTGTTCCTTCAATAAAGCAACTACTTTAGCTTCAGTAGCAATACTGGCATGATCCGTTCCAGGAACCCAACATGCATTAAATCCTAACATACGAGCACGACGAATTAACACATCTTGAATGGTATTATTTAACATGTGTCCCATGTGTAAAACCCCGGTAACATTGGGAGGAGGAATTACAATAGTGTATGGAGTCCTGTGATCAGGAGTAGATTTAAAGAATTTGTTATCTAGCCAATATTGGTACCAAGTCTTTTCGGCTTGTGCCGAATTATATGTTTTAGCGATTTCCATGCTTTGTATTAAAAATTTTGTTAAATTTCGCAAAAATAGTGATACTAAACCATATCGGTACTATCTTTATGGCACGATATTAGAATTATTTTTCGAACTATAAAAAACATAAATAACGTAATAAAATGAAAAAATTAATTTACACCCTAGGATTTGTTGCTTGCTTAAGCACTTTATCAATTGCACAAGAAGGTCACAGCGCTAACGATGGACATAACCATGGCGCTGCAGCTCCAGCAACTACAGTAACAAGTACAGCTGATATCAAATTTGATAAAATGGTTCATGATTATGGAAACATTATGCAAGGCGATAATGGTGAGTGTGTGTTTAAATTTAAAAACACAGGTAAAGAGCCATTAATCATTACTATGTGCCAAGGTTCTTGTGGTTGTACAGTTCCTCAATGTCCAAAAGATCCAATTTTGCCAGGTAAATCAGGAGAAATTAAAGTAAAATATGATTCTAATAGAGTAGGACCAATTAGTAAGTCAGTATCTGTTCAATCTAACGCAAAAACAGGAACTCAAACCTTACAAATTAAAGGAAACATTGCTGCTAAACCAGTTGAAGAGGCATTTCCTACAAATACACCATCTCAAGGTGCACCATTAGAGAAAAAATAATTTAATTTAAAACTCAAATAAAATGAAAAAAGTATTCGCAGCAGTAGCATTGTTTATAGGTTTAGGCTTTGCAGCAAACGCTCAAGAAGGTGGTTCAGTGGTTCCAAGTATTGACCCAAATGCTCCAGAAATGAAATTTGAAACTGAAGTAGTAGATTTTGGAACTGTAAAATTTGATGCAAACGGCGTTCGTGAATTCAAAATAAAAAATGTGGGAAAAGCTCCTTTAACAATTTCTAATGTTCAGGGACAATGTGGTTGTACTGCAACTACCATTGATGGTAAACCAGGTTGGCCTCAAGAACCAATTTTACCAGGAAAATCAGCTAGCATTAAAGTAAAATATGATACAAAACGCCCTGGTCCTTTCGAGAAAAATGTAACTATTACATCTAATGCAAAAGAACCTAGTAAAGTAGTTAAAATTAAAGGTGTAGTTGAAGCTGCTCCTGTAGCACCAGCACCAGCAACTCCTGATGCAAAATAATCAATATAATATACTTAAAAACCCTTTCAGAAATGGAAGGGTTTTTTGTTTCGGCTTGTTTTTTATAAGCCTAGTTAGTTATGCCCAACCTCAGTTAAAACTGGCTGAAACTAAAAAAAACTTTGGCTTCGTAAAAAAGGGGAAATTGTAAAAATCGAATTTGGTTTTACAAACACTGGAGATTTGCCATTGATTATTACAAAAACAGAAGTCGAATGTTCTTGTACAACAATTGCTTTCCCATCTGAACCTATTTTACCAAAGGAGTCAAGTAAAATTGTTGTTAGTTTTGATACTAAGAGTGTTTACGACAGGCAAGATAGAATTGTAGAAATTATATCGAATGCCAAAAATTCTAATCAAAAAATCAGATTTAAAGGCGTTGTGTTAAAATAGATTTCTATCTTTAATTATCATAAAATCATCTTTTATCAAAGCCAATTTTGTCATACTATTTGTTTTTATTTTAAACACTCTGCTTATTTCTCAGAGCGTAATTCCATTTAAAGAAAATAATAAATGGGGTTATAAAAAAGGCTCTAAAATAATTATTGTGCCAGAATATGATACAGCTTTTGCTTTTGATAAAACTGGTCAGGTAGCATTAGTGGCTTCTAAAAGTCAGTTTAATAAAGAAGTAAATCCAATAACTGGAGAAGAAGAATATTTATATGATTATTATTATGTTAATTTAAAAAATAAAAAAATAAAAATATTAGCAGAGCATTTTCCAGATAGTATGTTCATCTTTCCACATCAACAGGAATTACATTTAAGTTATAGAGATTCTTCTAACTATTTTAAAATACTGTTTCAAGGTAAATTGTATTTACTGAATAAAAACGGAAAGCAATTATCTTCTGGATTTGATAATATTACTGAAACAAAAGCCAAAGGTTATTTTGAAACAGAAAACTATTCAAAATTCGAGAAAAAAGTTGTCCGAATTAAAGGCTTAATTGATTCGACAGGTTTTCAGGTTGTAAAATGTAAGTACCATACAATCAATATTAATAAAGAAGATAGCTCAATATATTGTTGTAGCGCCGTTTTTGATGCTAAACTTAATGATGATGTATTTAACTACAAAGGAAAATTAATTTATTCAAGCATAAAACATATTGAGTTCTCTTCAAAAACATTGCACATTATAAAATCCTATTCACCACGCGAAGAGTTTATTGTTGAAAACACAAAAACAGGAGAAACTTATTATTTAGATGGTGAAAGCATTCGTTATTTAAAAAATAATAAAGCTGCACTTATTAAAAATAATAATTTGTATGTAATTGATTTGTTGACTCAAAAAAAACACAGAAGTTAGATAAGGAAACTTATTTATATAGTGCATATTAAAGGATAGAGATGGAATTTATTAGACTAGATATATCAGATATGTCGCTTCATCATGAAGCAGCAAAACAACTCATCCATTTTGCAAAGGATCAACATATTTTTTTATTTGAGGCTCCAATGGGCTCAGGTAAAACTACTTTTATAAAATCGTTATGTGAGTTTTTAAACGTAACTGATACTATGAGTAGTCCTACTTATTCAATTGTAAATGAATATCATACTAATTCAAAATCGAAACTGTATCACTTTGATTTGTACCGATTAAAATCATCTGAAGAGTTGTTTGAAATTGGCTTTGAAGACTATGTTGACTCTGGCAATTATTTGTTTATTGAGTGGCCCGAATTAGCGCTTCCATTTTTAGATTCTTATCTGAGAATTATCATAAAAATCGAAAACAATAATCGCTATCTTTGCGCCGAATCTATAAAAAATTCATAATGAAAGTTAGTATCTTATTGCTGTTGTCTTTTTTATCTATATCAGCTTTTGCGCAAACGGAAACTGCTAGTACTTCAACTGTATCGTCAGGCAAGAAAAAAGGTGATTTTTATTTTTTATGGGGTTATACCCGAGCTAAATACAGTAAAAGTACCATTCAATTTAAGGATCGTTCAAATACCTATTATCCAGAAACAGGACGTTATCATGATTATGATTTCACTATCTATGAAGCTACAGCTCAAGATAGACCAGATTTTGAGGATATTCCAGATGTAGTAAACATCACTATTCCTCAATTTGTGGCCAGAGTAGGGTATTATTTTAACAATAAACAAGATTTTGGTATTGAGTTAAACTACGACCACACAAAATATGTGGTTGATAATTATCAAACTGTACATGTGCAAGGGACTTTTAACGGTAATTATGTTGACAAGGATACTGTTTTAGATCCTAGTAATTTTTTACATTACGAACATACAGATGGGGCAAATTTTTGGATGATAAACTTTATAAAACGTTGGAAATTTTACGAGCCTTCAAAGTATTTTAATATTGGTTTAATTGGTAAGCCTGGTGCTGGGGTTGTTATTCCACGTACAGATGTTACCATTTACGGTACCCGCGTTAACAACAACTGGAACTTAGCAGGATGGATAGTTGGTGCTGAAGGAGGAATTAGAATTGAATTTTTAAAATATGGTGTATTTGAATTTGTTGGAAAAGGCTCTTATGCCGATTATAGAAGAGGTTTTATATTGGGAAAAGGCGGTGGAAGATCGAATCACCACTTTTTTACAGGTCAGCTAACCATGACTATTGGAGCTACTTTTTAAAAGCCAATCTTACCTTTACCTAATTCAAAACTATTTTTAAGTCCTAACATTTTAATAGCAGTTACAGCAGCCTCATCTCCTTTATTACCGTGTTTTCCGCCAGTTCTATCTTCCGCTTGCTCTTGAGTATTAACGGTTAGTACGCCAAAAATAAATGGCTTATTGTATTTTAAATTTAAGTTAGTAATTCCTTTAGCTACGGCATCACAAATAAAGTCGAAATGCTTCGTATCTCCTTGAATTACACAACCAATACAAATAATAGCATCAACTTGTCCTAATTCAGCCATGTATTGCGCACCAAGTGTTAATTCAAACGCTCCAGGTACAGTTTTAGTAACGATGTTCTCGGGCTTTGCTCCATGCTTTAATAACGTATCATGAGCACCTTTCATTAAACCACTCGTAATGGCATGGTTCCATTCTGCCCAAACAATACCAAATTTCATATCTGCAGCGTTTGGTACATCAGAACCTTCGAACGCGGATAAATTTTTTAATTCACTTGCCATAATTGTATCTTATTTAAAACAAAAAAAGGTGATATCACATCACCTTTTTTTAATTGTTATTGTTGTAATTATTGAATGTTTCCTAAAGTTTTAACTCTTGCAATGTATTTATCTACTTCGCGAGCTTCGCTACTTTTAGCAAATTCGTTTTTTAAACGCTCATAAGTCGCTAAAGCTTCTGTGTAATTAGCTTTTTGCTCGTATGCAAAAGCTGCTTTTTTCAAGTAAATAGGAGTTGTAAAATCATTATTTGATTGTTCAGCTGCTTTTAAATAAAATTTAATAGCCTCGTCAATATTATTTAACTCCATGTTTGCATCGCCAATTGCTCCAGTAGCAACAGGTGCAACCATTTCATCTTTACCATTAAATTTCTCTAAAGCCTCAATAGCTTCAGCAAATTTACCAGTACGTAATAAACAAATACCTGCATAATAGTTAGCTAAATTACCAGTTTTGGTAGCGCCAAAATTATCCGCAATTTCATTAAAACCCATCATAGTCTTAGGTCCATCAGCTGTTTGAACATTTAAGCCACCATTTAAAGCTACTAAAAAACTATCTTTTTCGAAGTAAGTTTGTGCAAAAAAAGCTTCGTTATTTGCTTCTTTTTCTTGACCAGGTAACCAGTAAAATTTATAGAAACTGAAAAGTACTACAATAGCTAAAATAGCGCCACCACCATAAGTAACAGCCTTCTTGTTTTTTTCGTAAAACACTTCTAAGCCACCAAAATCCATGTTATTTGAAGATGATTTTTTAATGGATGATGGTTTAACAACATTACTACTTTCTACTTGCTCAATTTGTTCGATTTCTTCAGACATATTAAATTAAAATTTTGAGTTGCGAAGATAAATAAAATTATCTACTTATAAAAAAAGAAAATAGGGCACTTTTCAACCTAAAAACGCTCATTACTCTTCCGTAACAGCTATATCTTTGGTTAAATTTTCATTATTTCGGATAGAAAGAGACATCCCACCACTTACTGTGTAAGGATAAGGAATATTCATATCTAAACCCACGGCATAGACGTAGTATGAACCCTTATAAAAATTGATAGAATAATTCCCTGATCGTCCGCAGCAACCGAGGTATTGTAGGTGGTACCGTCTTCGCCAGGAAATTCAGTGGTATTATTTTATATAAACTACCGCGTTAGGAATTGGCACTCCGTGATGTTCAACTACTCCTTTTAAAGTGGCTTTTCCACCAACTTGATTTTTTTTACAAGAAACTGTAACGCTCAATAATAAAAGGATAAACGATAATTTTAAAAGAGTAGATTTCATTTGAAATTGAATTAAAAGTTATTGTCAGAAAAACGGGTATCAGTTAAATATTTGGTGTCGGTTAAGGTTTTTAAAAAGGCAATTAAATCGGCTTTATTTTGAGGAGTTAATGGAATGCCACCCACTAATTGTGTTTCTAAAGTGGGACTTGCCACAATTCCAGAATTATAATGCTCTAAACACTGGTTTAAACTTGTGAAACGTCCATCATGCATGTATGGTTCCGATTTTTCAATGTTTCGTAAAGAGGCGTTTAAATTTATACCTATCTGCGGCAGCTCCAGTAATATGGGCTCTACCACTATCATTATAGGCTACATTAACACTTAAGCCATTATTACGAAACTGATAATCTGTAAATAAAGGCTCAGTATGGCAAGAAGCACATTTTTGAACAAATAAATTATAACCCTTTCTTCTTGCGCTGTAAAATTTCTTTACCCGATTTAACTAGATCGTACTTACTATTGTATGAATACATCGTTCCCATAAATTGGGCAATAGCTCTAAAAATACGCTGAGAATTAACCAAATCACTACCAAAGGCTTTTGTAAATAACTGTTTATACTTACCACTTGATGATAGTTTAGCCACCACATTGTTCATCGTTTCATTCATTTCAACTGGGTTAGTGATGGGTGCTAATGGCATACTTCAATATTTAGATGCCGCCATAATGTGGGACTCAGTTTAAATTTTGAAGTACGGTGCATTTCTATTACCTAATAAACCATGATACCATGGCTTCATGACAGAAGAAAAAGCAAATGTTGGTGACAAGAACCACAGGAAATAGTATTATCTAAAGATAAAATAGGATCGTAAAATAAAGTTCTACCTAATGTAAAGCCATCGGCGGTTAAGGTATTGGTACTGTAGGTATAAACAGGAGCAGGCCATCCTGGCGGTATAATCTCTTTTACATCATCCTCGCCAATAATTGGTTTAATTTCAGGATCAACCGAACATGACGTAATAAAAACAAAAGAAGAAAATATCAGAAGTAATTTTCATTTTTATGATGAATCAAATTTACAATAATCGGTATTAAATACAAGTGTTATGCAGATAAGAGCATTTGACTTAATAATAAAATGTTTTATTGTTCTTTTTCTTGGCAAAAAGAACCAAAACCCAAGAGACCAACTTCAATCTTTCTCGCTCTAAAATCTGCATACCGCCGAAAAAATTGCACCCCAAAGCGTATGATAAGCTTAGAAAATAAAATAAATGCAAGGTTTTTACTCTACAAACCAACCAATTAAACGGCGGCGCAATTTACTGCTATAGGTTTGTGTTTGATAATCCGTGTAATTATTAGTGGCATTAATACATTTAGAGAATTGTTTCACTCGGTATTTTACCTCTTCGCTCAATAAATCAAATAACTCAAATGCTTCATCAAAATCCGCGGCATTATCTTTTATACGCCCAAAATGATCATCCAAAGATTGATCTAACACTAATTGAGGTTTTAATCCTTTACGTAAACACTGTAAATAACGTTCACGCACTATAAATGCCTCTGCGGATGAATTTAAAAAACGAGCTTTAATATCTTCTGGTAATTCGTAATCGTTTTCTAATTCATAATCCCACTCATCTTTATAGCGTTGCTCCAAATACATGTGAGGTGCTACAAACACATGTTTCCAATCAATAGGGAATTGCCATAAATTAAAACGACGAGAGTTATTACCTAAATCAACAATATTAAATTTCTTTTTATGAGGCAATACACGAGAGCCACGCCCAATCATTTGATGATACAAGGTTAATGACTTCGTAGCTCTGTTTAAGATAATGGTTTCTACTTCGGGCTCATCAAAACCAGTAGTTAAAATACTTACCGAACTTAAAATGCCATCTTTTGTATTCCTGAACCAATCTAAAGTTTCTGCTCTATCTCTATCACTAAACGTACTATCTAAATAACGAATAGGGTAGCCTTTTGATTTGAATAAATTATAAACCGCAATACTCGTTAAAATACCGGCGTTAAAAATTAAGGTTTTAGTGCCTTTTCCAATTTCCTCATAAGCATCCAACAATTTACCTTGCATCATCGCTTGAGAATATAATATCTCATGCGAGCCAGTAGTAAATTCCCCATTGTTACCAACTTTTAGCGTACTAATATTAACGTCGTTGGAGTAGGTAACGCCTTCAGCTAAAAAGCCTTGGTCAATTAATGAGGAGATGCTTTCGCCTACAATAATTTCTTTGTAAGTTTGGTAAAGTGGTAATTTTTTATTGCTGCTTAAAGGTGTTGCGGTTACTCCTAAAATATTAACGTTCTCAAAATAATGAAATATTTTACGGAACGAATTGTAGTGAGCCTCATCCACAATTACTAAACCAATATCTTCTAAAAACTGTTCGTCTTCTTGTAAACGGTTATTTAAAGTCTCTACTAAAGCGGTAAAACTTTGGTAATCGGTTTGCTGTGCTAAGTTTTTAACCTCACTATTAATAACTTTGTTTTTAATACCAATGCCCACTAAAACATCTGATGTTTGCTTACTTAACTCAATACGATGCGTTAAGATTAACACCTTACGATTAAAGTGATTGATGTAACGTTTAGCAATTTCAGAAAAGATGATGGTTTTACCACCACCTGTTGGTAATTGAAATAAAATGTTTTCGTTAGGCTTTGCTTCCTTTAATTTATTGAAAATAGTTGTGACCGCTTCTTCCTGATAAGGATAAAGTTGACGGGTAGATATTGGTTCTTGAGTTTCTTCCACTATTCAAAAAAATAAGCCTATAAACTTAAGTTTTTTTTTGATGAAGCAGTTAAAAAGATGGAAATATTAAATAACGAGTTATTGACAATTGGGGTTTTATCTTATTAACTGAATATGCCCTTTATATTTTTCTGTCTCTGTTTCTATACAATAAAAATATATGCCGTCTTCACAGTTAATACCTGAAGTTGTTCTGCCATCCCATTGAATAATTTGTTTATTAGATTGAAAAATCAAAATTACCCATCTATTATATATCGAACAATTCACATTTTAAAGGCGCTAAAGTCACATCTCAAAACATCATTTACGCCATCGCCATTAGGGGTGAATACATTTGGTATTACTGGGGCCAATGGTTCATTTCTTTTATAGATACATCATCAATGAAAAAATATCCTATACCGTAAACATAGCCTGAGATCCAGTTGTATCACAACCATATGGTTCTAATGTTAAGTTTAAACTATCAGCAAAACTACCAATTACTATATAATTTTCAGTTCCATTTGCCTTGTATTCCATACTCACTTTTGCCAACCCAATGTATCAGTGATAAAATTAGTTGCATTGTTTTCTGCATCAAAGGCTGTAAATCTGTTAGCCAATAAGTTGTCATATCATAGTATTTTGCATTAAAGAATTTAATCCCAATTTTATTAGTTGTACATGGTATAACACCTTTAGATAAATAAAATTCAATATTATACATCTGAGTTGCTATAAGAGGGTGTCTTAGTTTATTTTGAATATATTCGCGATAGTTTGCATATCCATTATCGCCGATTAAAATCCCAGCATAATTTTGTCCAGTTCTAGCTAACTGGTAACCGCAACTTGGTATTAATGGGATTTGCATCGTAATATAGGATTCTCAAACATTAAAATCACTACTACTTTTTGTAGGAATACTCCAACCTTTGCAGCCACTCCAATTAAAAACATCAAATCCTATACTTGCAAAATTCCCATAACAAGAATCAATTTGCTCAAAACTACCGTTCGTAATATACTCGGTTTGTGTTTTAGCTTCACAGCAAAACAGTATTATAAAAAGAAAAATATAAAAAGCTTTATTCAATAAATAGTTTTGTACTAATTTATGAAATAAATGGAAAGGAAAATAAGAAATATTAAATAACGAATTGGTGACAATTACATTATATGAAAATAGGAACACGGATTAAACGGATAGTCCAGATGCAAAGGCGTTACGGATTTTTTTATTCTTAATATCTGTGTGAATCTGCCTTATCAGCTTTATCCGCGTTCCTATTAAAAATAAACGAGCCTACCTCAAAATAGTAACAGAGCCTTTGTACTGCTCTCCTTTTCCATCATTAAAGATGTAGAAGTAAGTACCAGTTGGAACTTGATTACCAAGATAGGTACCGTTCCATAAATTATCATAATTGGTAGCGCTATAAATTTGCTTACCATAACGGTTATAAATTTTGAGGTTGTTATCAGGGTATTTTTCTAAATTACCGATATAAAAAAAATCGTTATCGCCATCATTGTTAGGAGTAAAAGCACTGTAAAAAAATAACTTATCTCCTTTGGCTACAGTAACGGTTACAATATCACTATTAAAACATTGATGCTGATCCACCGTAGATAAAGTATAGGTTGTAGTAGTTATTGGCCAAACATCTGGCTGAGACGTATTATAGTATTTAATGTTATAATCTGGTTGCCAATAAAAAATAGTACCGCCAGTTCCCACTAAAGTAATGGTTTGTCCTTCATCAATAATAGTATCAGGGCTAGCATCAACTACAGGTGGTTGAAAGGGCGTTACGGTTACTTGGGAAACATTTGCAGGACAAAGCCAATTGGTTACTGTTAAAGTGTAGGTTGTAGTAACAGATGGATTTGCCAATGGACGAGCCGCACTTGCATTATTTAAACCTGCTGTTGGTTGCCAAGAAAATGTATGCCAGGTATTGTTGTTATTTACGGCACCAATAGTAACTCCGCCAGATTGGTTGTAGCAATAGCCTGTATCAATACCAGCATTAAAAACATGCATTGCATCAAAGTTAAGGGTTACAACATCGGTTACGATGGTCGTGTCAAAATCTGTTACAGTAAGTGTGTAAGTAACTCCATAACCAATCCCAGTTAATGTAGGATTAGCAACAGATGTAGAACTTAAAAAAGTACTTGGTGACCAAGAATATTTATAGGGTGCTGTACCTCCAGTTGCACTTGGTGTTCCACCAATAACCACACTTCCGTTTATACATGCCCAAACATCAGGACCAGCATTTGCAGTTAATTGCGCAAAACTATATTGAAGCGAAGAGATAAATAAAAGAATATAAAAAAGAGTCCTATTCATTATTACAAATATAATAAAGAAATGTAATAAAATCATGTAAAAAATGGAACGCGGATGACACTGATTAGACAGGTTTTCGCAGATTATATAATTCTATGATTTAAAAAGATCAGTTAATGCAAATAAGTTTAAAGTAGTGTATTATGAAAGTACTTCCATTATTTGAAGAGGCCATAATTTTTTTTATCAAATCTTATAGAACATATTCAATCAGCGTTGTCAGCGTTCTATAACAGCTACCAAATAGAAAATTGATTATAAATCATGGCTTTTCCCCATTTTTCTTTCCCGAAATCTTTTTCCAACTGAGCTTTTAACTCAGCTGACTTATACGTTTTTTGTTTTGATTTTTTCGGAACTAATGCAGTAGCGTCAGGCTTAACCATTTCTACACTTTTAGCAAAGTAAATAACGCCTCCATCTTCAGTAGCTAAACCTAAAATGGCTCCAGGTAAACCCACAAAACTTTCGGGACCAATGGATGGGATAACTTCAGCGCAATACCACGCGTAAATACGAGTACTATCATTCGCTTGCCAAATAGCTTTACGACATTGGTAGCCACAAATATTTCGTTTACTATCAGTTATTTTCCAATTAAATTGACGTACGGTATCTGTCACTAAAAATTTTTCGCCCCAAATACTTTTTTCGGTTAATCTATAATTAGTTTTATAATTTTGATAGGTAATGTTTTTGGAAGTCGCCCAACTCATTCGCTCAACTAGGTCGCTTTCTTGTGGCTTAAAAACAGACAAGGAATCGTTGAAGTATAATTCAAATACATCTATTTTATTTTTATCTTCTTCTTTTAGCCATTCTTTCACATCGCCATTATTTTTAAACTTCTTATACAAATTAGTTTTTCGCTCATAGGTAATTTTACCATAGGTAATTTGAGCTGATGCTATATTGGTTATTAATATGAAGAAAAATATAGTAATTAAAAATTTCATGCTCGTTTTATAATTTGGTTCTACTCCCTCTCCTTCTGAGAGGGACGGGGTGAGGTTAAAATTCATTTTCTTCTTTTGTTTTATTGCTATTAAACTTAAATGTTGCTTTTAGTAAAAAATAACGACTAATGATATTGGTTTTAATATCCGTAATGACGTTGCTACTAACATCACGATCAACACTAATGTTTTGGTTCAACATATCATATGCATAGAATCCTAAAATAAAATTCTCTTTTTTGAAAAACGTTTTAGAAAAAGACGCATTCCAAACTAAATAATTAATATTATAACCATTACTTCGTTTACTGTTAATGGTATAATCGGCATTACTTTCTAATAAAAAGTTTTTTGGAAATTTAATACTTAATCTTCCAGAAATACCTTGAGTAGAATAGGGTGTACTACTTGTTACATTTAAAGAGGAGTACGCAGAGTTATAACTATAATAACCAGATAAGGCAGCTTCCACTTTTTCGAGATTTAATCGAAACTCTAGGTTTAAATTACTTCTAATATCTTGAGTTTTATTTTCTTTGCTATTAATAATTGATTTATTTTCGGAATAAGATGCCCAAAGGTTTGGACCAACTTCCAATTTTTTAGAAAAGAATGGCATACTCGTTCCAATGTATCCGTTGATATTATAATTACCATTTACATTTATGGCCTGTGAAACCGTTCTACCAATACTATCATAAGACGTAGCGGTTGCAATATCATTATTAGTGTAGTTGTAAGTTAATCCAGCCCAAGTATATTTTCCACTAACTGATTTCCAAGAATTGAAATTCAAATTAATTCCATGCGAAAAAGTAGGTAATAAATTAGGATTACCAATATTGATGAAGTTAGGATTGCTATTATCAAATACTGGTTGCAGTTGGCTAATAGTAGGATTTTGAGAACTAGTCGTATACCTAATGTCCAATGATTTATTTTCAGAAAACTTATAACGTATCGTTGAGAATGGTAAAATGTTATTGAAATTTTGTGTAATACGCTGATTTCTGAAAACATTATTATTATTTACAAAGACATTGCGTGCCTTAGTACCTATCGTGAAACGCAACTTCTTTACTTCATAAATAAATTTTAAGCCAGCACGGTTTATCTGTTTTACATTTACAAAGTTATTAGTTAATGCCGAATCTAGTTGATTATACTCACCGCCAATATTATTCAATGCTTTTTTGTCTTGTTTACTATTATAATACATGAAGTCGTAGGAAGCTTCAATTTTTATTTTTTTCGTGAGAGGTTCTATAAATGATACGCCACCAAAATGACTTTGATTATCGTTTTCACTTGATTTCTTTTGATTGACTGTATTAAAAGATGAAGCAGTATCTGCGTAAAAATAATTGTCGGTTTTTAAAATGCCATTAGAATTATTTTTCGAAAATGTATTGTTATAATTAAGGGTCAATAATCTATCTTTCTTCTTAAAGCGTTTTAATAATTTTAAATTATTAGTCACATCATAACCATAACCTGAGTTAGTATTATTAATGGCAGTATTTCTGGTTTTGATATTATTAGCACTTAAAAAATCTGTTTCATCATAACTAGAGGAACTATTATTTAATAATTTTACTTTTGAGGTAAACGTAAAATCCGTTAAAGAATCGATTTTTTGTTCTAGTCCAATATTGATAGCATGCGCCTCATTTTTTTGTTTAGATTCTATTGTATTGGCAGATGTGTAGCTTGTATCGGTCAAAAAGTATTGTGAGTTTTTAGTTGTTTTGGAAACGACTTCACTACTATTAAAAGAATAGTTTATATTTAATTTAGTGTTATTTGATAATTTATCTGTGTAATAAAATCCGGATTTAAACGTTAACGGAATACCTTGCGGTTGGTTAGTTGAATAATACATCGACATGCCACCATCTTCATTTTCCTCTCTGTTAAACTCATTATTTAAACCATATTTATAAACATCGCCCCATCCAAAACTCGCGTTAGGAGTACTACTTCCTAACCCAAAGACCGAAATTTTTAATTTCTTTTTAAAGTAGTTTGCCAATACTTCCCCTTCATGAAACTTTTGAAAATCACTAGCGCCACTTATTTTGCCGAAGTATCCTTTTTTTGCCTCATCTTTTAATTTTAGATTTAAAATCTTTTGGGTTTCTTCCCCAGTGCTCGAATTGGCTACATCATCGCTTTTCTTTTCATATACTTGAACCGACTCAATTGAACTCGCTGCTAAATTTTTAGTTGCAACAGTTGCATCACCACCAAAAAATTCATCGCCATCTACTAATACTTTATCAACGGCTTTTCCTTGTGAGGTGATTTTTCCATCAGCATCAACTTTTAATCCTGGTAATTTTTTTAATAAATCTTCAACGGTAGCATTGGCTTTTGTTTTGAAAGAGTCAGCTGTATATATTAATGTATCACCTTTATAGTAAACAGGATCTTTAAATGCAAAAATGGTGACTTCGTCTAGCGATACATTTTTAGGTTGAAGAATGATTTTACCGAAATCATATTGCAAATTCTTGCTGTCGCCAAAAATAAAGTAGCCTTGATCAGCAAACTTTGGATGAGAAATCACAACCTGATAGGTATCAATTGGTAAAGGTTTTAATTTAAAAAAACCATTTTCATCAGATCTGGCAAAACCAACCAAAGTTGAATCCATTAACTTAATAGCCATCACAATGGCATTAGGAAGTGGGCCTTTGGCCGATGTATCTTGGATGTTTCCCGAAACCGATAACTTCTGTGAAAAAGAAGAGATGGAACTTAAAAGGAATAAATAGAGTAGGTATCTCTTCATATAGTTTTGCTTGGGGCGAAAATAACAAAGTTTATAACGCCATGTTTGGCAAAAGGATACAAAAAAAGTTAAACCTAGTGTTAATGAGTTGTTAAAGGCAGTTTTTTATCGATGAATAGTATAGTTACATTTAACCATTAGAGTATTAGTTTAATGTATTTAACCGTTGGAGAGTGTTGTGTTTTAAGTAAAATTAAGGTGGAATGATCCGCATTTTAAATTTAACGTAGAAAATAAGAATCAATTTGAGAAAGGATTGGCGTGAAGATTTGCAAATCATTTACCTCCCGAGTTTTCCTCGATCGAGTTCAAAACTCGTGCGGGAAACGGCCAAATTCTCGCGCAAATTATTTGCTCAGATTGTTGTTATTTTCTACGCTAAATTTAAAAGCACGAAAAATACAATCTCTAAAACCTCTGCGCCCATTGCGGTTAAAAAGTTAAAGCTTCTGCATCTTAACCACTAAATCCACTAATCGGCTACTATACCCAAATTCATTATCGTACCAACCAATTATTTTTACGAGGTTACCTACAACACTAGTAAAGTCAGAATCAAAAACAACAGAGTGTGCGTTGCCAACAACATCTACGGAAACTAAAGGATCTTCGGAATATTCTAAAATACCCTTTAAATCTGTTTCAGAAGCTTGTTTAAATGCTAAGTTAATTTGCTCAACACTTGGGTATTGAGTTAAAACACACGTAATATCTGTTAAGGAACCATCAGGCACAGGAACACGCATACCGCAACCTCCTAATTTATCTTCTAAGTCAGGGAAAATTTTACCTAATGCTTTTGCTGCACCAGTTGTTGTTGGAATAATACTTAAGGCTGCTGCACGGCTCTACGTAAATCTTTGTGAGGTGCATCATGCAAACGTTGGTCGCCTGTGTACGAGTGAACAGTTGTTACGTAAGCTTCTTCAATGCCCCATTGTCTTAATACCTTTAACATGGGAGATGCACAATTGGTAGTACATGATGCATTTGAAATAATGATATCGTCGGCTTCTAATAACTCATCATTAACGCCTAAAACTACAGTTTTAATGGTCTCATCTGTTGCAGGTGCTGATAGTATAACTTTTTTTGCACCGGCTGTAATATGTTTTTGAGCCAATTCTCTGGTTAAAAAATGTCCAGTAGATTCGATGACAATATCAATTCCTAATGCTTTCCAAGGTAAACTTTCAGGATCTTTAGCTGCAAATATTTTTACCTCTTTACCATTTACATAAATGTGGTCGTTATCATGTTTTATTTCTCCGTCAAACTTACCATGTACGGAGTCGTACTTTAATAAGTGAGCAAGCGTTTTAGAATCAGTGATATCGTTAATAGCAACTATATTGATGTTTGGGTTGGTGAAAGCAACTTTAAAGAATACTCTTCCTATTCTTCCAAAGCCGTTAATGGCAACGTTTATTTTTTTCATGATATTAATATTTAAGGTCATGTAAATTTACACAAATAACCATCGATAATGTTTAAAATTCGTATTAAATAAATATAAATTCTGAGTCATTTTATCATTGATTTATCTTACAAAACAAGGAGTTTACCTCATTTTACAATAAACACTACTATTCATAAAACTCGAGCAGTCTTTTTTATTTATATTTATAACAGATAATAAGATGCCGAAGCGAATAGTTTATATGATCATGTGGTTATTGAAAGGAGTATTTCTTTTTTCGCAAAACACTTCATGTATAAAATTTAATCCAAGTTTTGGTGAAAGTAAATTGGTGGTCGATAGCACCTATCAATTAAATACAACAGATAGCATTCAAATTACAGCTTTACGATTTTACATTTCTAAAATTGAACTCTTTGAAAAAAACAAAAGTGTTTGGATAGATTCTGTTCAGTTTCATTTAATAGACGCTTTTAATGAAAAAACATTATTAGTTAATATTCCTTCAAACATATGTTATAGTAAATTGAAATTTAATTTTGGAATAGACAGTACTACTAATGTTTCTGGCGCGATGGGCGGAGACTTAGATCCAACCAAAGGTATGTATTGGACCTGGCAAAGCGGTTACATTAATTTTAAATTAGAAGGAACTAGTAATATTTGTAAAACGCGCCATAACGAATTTCAATTTCATTTAGGTGGCTATCAACAGCCTTTTAATAGTGTACAAACTGTATTTATTGAAATCACTTCAAAGTCAACTATAGAAATTAATATTAATCTGCTTAAAATATTCCAAAAGATTAATTTAGCTCAACAACATCATATCATGTCACCTGGGCAAGAAGCCATGGATTTTTCGGAAAAAGTAATTCAATCATTAAGTATCAACAAGTGAGAAAGGTTTGGAGCATCGGTATTGTTTTGTTTTTAGTGCTTTGTGCCTTTCAAATTACTAAAGAACCATTGTTTAGTGTGCCAACTAGCTGGCCAAAGCCTGTTTACGATTTTAGTAAAAATCCTTTGACACAACAAAAAGGTTGAATTGGGAAGAGCTTTATTTTACGACCCTTTGCTTTCTAAAAACAATCAAATTTCTTGCGCCAGTTGTCATTCGCCTTTTACGGCTTTTACGCATGTTGACCATGATTTGAGTCACGGTATTGAAGATAGAATTGGCACTCGTAATTCACCAGCACTCATGAATTTAGCTTGGCACACATCTTTTATGTGGGATGGCGCTATTAATCATTTGGATATGCAAGCACTAGCGCCCATCAGTCATCCTGATGAAATGGGAGAGAAGATAGAATCGGTTGTAAAAAAATTACAGCAATCAAAAAATTATCCAGCATTATTCTTAAAAGCTTTTGGAGATAGTATCATCACTGGCGAACATACCTTAAAAGCCATGTCGCAATTTATGCTAACCTTGGTAAGTTCAAATTCTAAATACGATAGTGTGATGCGAAAACAAGCGCAGTTCACACCACAACAAAAAAATGGCTATGCCTTATTTCAAAAAAACTGTGATGCTTGTCATGCAGAACCCTTGTTTACCAATTTACAATTTGAAAATAATGGTTTAGAGGTTGACACCACTTTAAACGATTATGGCAGAATGCGAATTACCAAAAATAAAAGCGATTCTTTAAAATTCAAAGTCCCTACGTTGCGCAATATCGAATTTTCATTTCCTTACATGCACGATGGGCGATTTAAAACCATAGCTGCGGTATTAAAACATTATACCAGTGGCGTTAAACAAAGTCAAACTCTTTCTGTTTATTTACAAAAACCAATTGTTATTAACTTCAAACGACAAAGTTGATTTAACAGCCTTTTTACTAACGTTGACTGATAAATCGTTTTTATTTAATACAAAGTATGGTTTTCCTAAAAAGTTGACGCTTTGAACCCCCAAACACCCACACACCCGCAACACACAACAAACAACCCCATTCACAAAAAACAAGACGAACACAATAAAAAGAGAAGAAACAACATGAGAATAATTTTATCGCATAATAATCGCAATTGACCTCCTTTGTTTTTTCGCTAACAATACTGTTCATACATTTACTATTAAGAAATAAAATAAAAAACTCTAAGCCTAATTATATGAGAAAATTAATCGCAACCTCTGCATGTATCACAGCCAGTGTATTTGCTTTTGCTCAAACCAATCCTGCAATAACCTCTTGGTTGCAAAACACAACGGTGAAAGGCCGCCATTATGTGTCTGGAAATTCAACAGCAATTACAGATGCTTCATTAACAGCAAATGTGCAAAGTGTTCAATACTCAGCAAATTTTGTGTATGCTACTACTCAAGGTATTCCTTCCTATGTGGTTGGTCCTTATTTAGATGGCAATACCAATCAGGCAGGGAATCAAAATGCCATATTTAAATTCCCTTTAACACCTGTTCAAAATACGGCAACAGCAGTTGCCACATCTATGGGAAATATAGGTGTATTTATTAATGGCGCTGCCATGTTTAATTGTAGTGATGGAATTTCTTGGAAAAATTCAACCGGAGCATTTGCTGGTGGTCCGTTAGGAGGAATGGGTGATGGTGTGTGGAATAGAGATGCAATCGTATACGAAAAAGCTGGATTTGATTGTTCTAAAGGACATCCCGCTGGAACAAACTATCATCATCATCAAAACCCTAGTGCCTTTGATTTAGATTTGAATGTGATTTCTACTATTTGTAATTTATATGATGCAGATGGTTTGTATGCTGTTGATAGTACAGTGCACTCGCCATTAATTGGTTTTGCTTATGATGGCTTTCCGGTTTACGGAGCTTATGCTTATAAAAATACCAATGGAACTGGTGGTATTGTGAGAATGAAATCGAGTTTTAGTTTAAGAAATATAACGGTTAGAAATACACTATACACAGGCGCTTCTGTTACTGCTGGTCCTCCAGTAAATACAACTTATCCATTAGGTAGCTTCAGAGAAGATTATCAATTTAATACACCAACAGCTTCTGATTATTTAGATATTCATAATGGTCGTTTTTGTGTAACTCCCGAATATCCAGCAGGAATTTACTGCTATTTCGCAACCGTAGATGCTAATTGGAATTCAGCTTACCCTTATTTAGTGGGACCAACTTATTATGGAACAAAGGTGGCCGCAAAAGTGACTTCCATTTCTGAATCAGTTACAACTTATACGGCTTCTTCAACTGGCATCAATTCTAATTCGATTGATGAAAGTAAGATAAACATCTTTCCAAATCCTGCTACTGATTTAATTGCCATTCAAATTAAAGATTTAGTAAAAGAAAATTATGATGTTGTTTTATATGAAGTCACTGGTAAAGTAGTTGAACAAAAAACATTGTATCAAGGAAGTACCATTGTGTATTTTGATACGAAGACCTTATATAGCGGAGTTTACTTTGTTAAAATAATTGTTGGAGATAATGTCATCACCAAAAAAATTATCATTGAAAAATAATCTAACTTTTTTAGTTTAATCAGTGAGACCCGCTTCATAGCGGGTTTTCTGTTTATAAGATTAGGTTAATGGTTTTAGATAATTTAATATCTTTGATATGAATTTTTTAAACCAATCACTCTGCCATATCATGGAATCTAATTTGATTAAAATAGAAGACTTTGAATTAAACGAGTTATATAAATCTTTTCCTGGAGTTATTACTAGCATTAAAGTAAATTTAGATTACTCAGAGGAGTGTTTATTTATTTCTGATAATTGCGAAACCTATTTTGGTTACACTGCCGATGAATTAATTAAACATTGGGATTCTTTTTTAAATAACATTAATGGCCAGGATAAAGATTATTTTAAAACAGATTTAAAGGCGGCTCTTAAAACTACCAAACGCATATCGTCGGTTGGAAGATTTAAAACAAAAGATAACGAGATTAAATGGTTAAAGTTTAACGCTAATATTATTGATTATACCACGCATTATATATTGCAAGGTGTATACATTGATATTACCGAAGAAAAAACACGCGAACTAAAAGAGGATAAATTAAAAGATTCTTTAATTCTATTAGCACGTCATTCGGTTGTATGCAAAGGCAATGTGAAAGAAATTGGAAAATTGTGCACTCAAATCATTTCAGATACATTAGAGGCCTCCCGTTCTGGATTTTGGTTATACCATACCACTTCTATTAGCTGCGATAAATTATTTATCAAAGCAACACAACAGTATACCGAAGGAGAGATTTTAAGTGAAAGCAATTTCCCTGACTTTTTCTCAGTATTACGAAATGAGCCTTGTTTAATTGCCAACGATGCTCAAAATAGTGTGTTAACTAAAAGCTTAAATGAAGTCTATTTAATTAAAAATAATATTGCTTCTTTATTATTTGTTCCCATTATTCATAATGATGTAATGATTGGTGTATTAAGCCAAGAACAAGTTAAAACTACCAGAGTGTGGCAAAAAGCGGAGATTAACTTTTTGTTTCAGGTAGCGGAGTTGATTTCATTTTGTTTTTCGTTAAATGAGCGTAATTTATTTGAAGAAGAACAAAAACAAAAAATCAAAGAATTAACCAATATGGTTGAACGCTTAAAATCTCAGATTAGATAAGTTTATTTTTTGGGCGTGCCGGCGCATTTTAATTTCTTTAATTATTTGGGCGTGTCGGCGCGAAGAGACAAGCCATCGGGCTTTTCGTTGCAATCTTTTACTTCCACGCTAAGGCGTGATGCGTAAAAGGATTTCCACTTCAATCCCTCACGCATATTTTAGTAAATATCGGAGCATAAATTTCAAATAGGAATTAAAACCGTGCGAGGGATGCAAGCGTAAATCCTTTTTTACGAAGTAAAAAAGATTGAAGCGACAGCCCGGTTTGGCTACCGCCGAAAGCACCCAAATAGCAAAGCAAATTACTTCACCTCAAATTCCAAAAACAAATCGCCTTTGATGTAGCCTTGCAATTTATCACCAATTGCCACCGGGCCAACACCCTCAGGAGTACCCGTATAAATTAAATCGCCCACTTTAAGAGTCACAAATTTAGATACGTATGCAATCACTTTATCAAAACTAAATAGTAAATCTTTGGTATTACCAACCTGACGAGATTCGCCATTAATTTTTAACTCAAAACTAATATCATCTAAATTTCCTAAAGATGATTTAGAAACAAATTTACCAATAGGAGCAGAGGCATCAAATGCTTTTGCTTTTTCCCAAGGCAAACCTTTTGCTTTACATTGCGCTTGTAAATCTCTGGCAGTAAAGTCGATACCCAAACCTATTTCATCATAATATTTATGTGCAAATTGTTCGTCGATGTGTTTACCCACCTTGTTTATTTTAATCACAATTTCAATTTCGTGATGTAGATCTTTGGTAAAATCAGGATAATAAAAAGGCTCAGAGTCTTTTAATAAAGCTGTATCGGGCTTCATAAAAAATACAGGTTCTGTTGGAACTTCGCTTTTCATTTCTTTAGCGTGTTCGGCGTAATTACGTCCTATGCAAATAATTTTCATGTTTCAAATTTATATTTAATTGTGGCATTGCCTAATCGCCAAATTGTCTAATTAATTCTTATTTTTGAACAATTTACAATAAAGTACAAATGAGCACTACACATTACGATATTATTATAGTTGGAGGAGGCATTGTTGGTTTGGCTACGGCTTATAAATTACAAGCACAAAATCCAACAAAAACCATTTTAGTTTTAGAAAAAGAAAAAGAAGTAGCGGCTCATCAAACGGGGCACAACTCGGGCGTAATACATTCGGGTATTTACTACAAACCAGGTTCTTATAAAGCTATAAAGTGTGTAGAAGGCAGAAGAGAGTTGATGAGCTTTGTGAAAGAACATAACATTGCCCACGACCTTTGCGGAAAAATTATTGTGGCCACTGAGGAAAGCGAATTAGCGCACATGAATAAAGTATTTGCTAATGGGGTTGCTAATGGCGTTGAAGGCATTGAAATGATTGATGCCAAACGCATAACCGAAATTGAACCACATTGCAAAGGCATAGCTGGTATTTGGGTGCCATGCACAGGTATTATTGATTATGCCGATGTTGCGAGAAAATATGTAGAGTTAATACATGCTAAGAACAATGGCTGCAAAGTATTAACGAGTCATAAAGTAACTGATTTTATTAAAAAGCCTGACCATACAACCGATGTGGTTACCGAAAAAGGAACTTTTAATGCAACTTATATTATTTCGTGTGCAGGCTTGCAAGCGGATAGAATTACAAAGAAAGATCATGTAAAAACAGATTCGGCTATTGTAGGATTTAGAGGAGATTATTATGATTTAACGGAGAAGGGTAGAAGCAAGGTGAAGAATTTAATTTACCCTGTACCTAATCCTGAGTTTCCGTTTTTAGGTGTACACTTTACCCGTATGATAAAAGGTGGGGTAGAGTGTGGACCAAATGCCGTGTTTGTGTTTGACCGAGAAGGCTATAGTAAAACAGCATTTAGTTTAAGAGATACCTTGGCAGCTTTTGGCTTTATGGGAACATGGAAGTTCTTTAAAAAACATTGGCGTTTTGGGTTAGATGAATACCGTGGCGCTTTTAGCAAAGCCTACTTCTTAAACCGCTTACGTAAATTGATTCCCGATTTACAAATGGATGATATTGTACCAGCAGAGCGTTGTGGTATTAGAGCCATGGCTTTAAGTGGCGAAGGTAATATGCTAGATGATTTTAAGATTGAATTCTCAGGTAACTCCATGCACGTGATTAACTCTCCATCACCTGCGGCAACAGCATCCTTGGCGTATGGTAATGAGATTGCGGAGCAGGCTAAGAAGTATTTTAAATTATAAAAACTACAAATGAGATCTTTCATACTGCTTTTAGCATTCTTCAATATTAGTCAAATAAAAGCGCAGGTCTGCTTTGCATCATCTGTTATTCCATTTTCTCCCGGTTATGAACCAAACTCTGTTGTGGTAGCTGACTTCACAGGCGACGGAAAAACAGATCTTGCTGTAGCCATAGGACATTATTACGGGAATTTCAATAACAGGATCGCTATGTTATATGGTAATGGATCCGGAGGATTTAGTACTCCGAATTATATTACAGTAGTTAACCAGCCTTTGTGTATGATCGGTAAAGACTTTAACCAAGACGGAAAAATGGATCTGGCAATGATAAGCACAAATAACGCTATTTCAGTTATGCTCGGTTTAGGCACAGGCAGCTTTAGCGCAGCCACTAACTTTTCCATCACTTCAGTGCCATTCTCCTTAATATCTGATGATTTTAATGGCGACGGTATATGGGATCTGGCAACTGCCAATAATGCTTCCAACACGATTTCCGTTTTACTGGGCATAGGAAACGGAAATTTCGGGCCGGCTGTTAATATGCCGGGAGCCATTCACCAGGTAAAGATCATCAGTAGTGATTTTAATAACGATTCAAAGATCGATCTCGCTACAGCAGATGTAAATCCCAACTCAGTATCCGTTTATTTAGGTTCAGGAACAGGTAATTTCGGGTCGGCAATAACTTATTCCCTAAGCACAGTACCCTCATCTTATCCCACATCCTTATCAACTTCGGATTTCGATTCGGATGGAGATATCGATATAGCTGTTACTATTTATGATGCAGGAGTTTCAATGTTAACAGGAAACGGTACCGGCAATTTTACTGCCGGAGGTAATTATCTGGCAAATGTGATTCCTAAAGTGATTATTAATGATGATTTCAATAATGATGGAAAAACAGATCTGGCAGTTGGTAATTCCAGCACGGATGATATTTCTATACTTACCGGTTATGGTAACGGAACTTTTAATGCCCCTGTAAATAAGCTCGTTGGCGACGAACCGTTAGCTCTTGCCAGCTCAGATTTTAATAATGACGGAAAAATGGATATTGTATGTGCAAACTCATTCAATTATAACTTATCAATATGGTTAAATTCAGCATTACCTATTGTCACGGTTACTTCAGGTATTGACACCTTATGCGAAGGAGATTTCGTTCAGTTAAATGCAGTTGGAGCAAGCACATATACCTGGTCTACATCTCAAAACGGCAATACTATTTTAATTACCCCGTCAGTTACGACAACCTATACCATTATCGGCACCGATGTTAACGCGTGTATAGACACAACACATTATACTCAGATAGTGACCGATTGTTCAGTTGGGGTTCACGAAAATGAAATCGTAAAATTGATGATATACCCAAATCCTTCTGCGGGAATATTTATGATCGAAACATTTTCACCAAACAAACAACTGGTAAAAATAGTTGATACCCGTGGTAAAGTTGTATACAGAAAAGATATAAGAGATTCAGAACACCTGGATGTTAGTTCCTTAAGTGATGGTATTTATTATTTGACTATAAATACCGATAAAAGTATTCTGAACAAAAAAATAATTATAATAAAATAATTCAAACTTCAACAAATTGCCATAATCAGGCTTTTTTATTAAGTTTGGTTAATGAATCGTTTATTGCTAATTATATTCCTTTTCCCTTTCTTCCTTTCAGCGCAAGATAGAACGATTGACTCTTTAAAGTTGGCTTTAAAAAATGCGACGCATGATACTACGCGTTGTAATATTTTAAATGAATTAGCAGAGACTGCAAGCGATGAAGAATGGCCAATGTTTAATAAACAGCTTTTAAAGTTGGCAGAAAAAGGCACTAAAACTTTAACATCTAATGCATCCTTAAAACCTATTTATTTGAAGCATCTTGCTTCTGCGTATAATAATGAAGGTTATATATCAGACAGTCAAGGTGATATAACTAAAGCACTAGAGTATTATCACTTGAGCTTAAAAATTCAGGAGTCTATAAATGATAAACTAGGAATCGCTAACTCTTTATCTAACCTTGGACGCATTTATGAAGGTCAACATGATAACGCCAAGGCTTCATTTTATTTTCATAAGAGTCTGAAATTTTCTGAGGAAGTTAATTACAGGCGGGGAATTGAAATCTCATTAAACAGAATTGGAGGTATTTATCAATATCAAGAAGACTACAATACAGCTTTAAAATACTATTTAAAGAGTTTAAAAATAGGAGAAGAAATTAATAATAAAGAAGGGATTGGGTACTCTTTACTAAATATTGGGCTTGTTTATGATGAGCAGGGAGATATTGTCAAGGCATTAGAGTATTATTACAAGAGTCTAAAAATAAGGGAAGAAATTAAGGATAATATTGGAATTACAATCTCTCTTTGTATGATTGGGGATATTTTAATTAAACAAGGTAAACTTAAAGAGGCATTAAACTATTCACAACGGAGTTTACTAAAAGCTCAGGAATTAGGTTTCCCTTGGTATATAAAAAATTCTGCTAACACATTAAAACTGATTTACCAAAAACAAAACAAGTTTAAAGAAGCATTAGAGATGTATGAACTCGAAATACAAATGCGTGATAGTATTAATAATACAGAAACCAAAAAAGCCAGTATTAAAAAACAGTTTCAATATGAGTACGAGAAAAAATCAGCTGCCGATAGCGTAAAAAATGCTGAAGAGCAAAAGGTGAAAAACGCTTTATTAACAGCTCAACAAGCGCAATTGAATCAAGAAAAAACACAGCGCATAGCATTATATGGTGGCTTAGTTTTAGTAATTGCATTTTTAGGATTTGTGTTTAATCGCTTTAGGGTCACTCAAAAACAAAAAATCATTATTGAACAGCAAAAAGTACTAGTGGATGAAGCCTTTACTCATTTAGAAGAAAAGAATAAAGAAGTGATGGACTCTATTCATTATGCTAAACGTATTCAAACAGCTTTATTAACTTCCGAAAAATATATTCATCGTAAATTGAATGAGTTGAATTCATGAGATTGATTTTATGTATCATATTCCTTTTTCCTTTTGTGCTTTCAGCACAAAATAAAACCGTTGATTCGTTAAAGTTGGTTTTTAAAAATGCGAAACATGATACCACAAAATGTAATGCTTTAGAATACCTCATTAGTTTAGAAGAAGAAAATGAACCTTGGCTAGCGTACAATATTGAATTAAAAAAAATAGCAGAGAAAAACGTTTCGCATTCGGATTTAAAAACACAAAAACTATTTTTAAGATTTTTAGCGGATGCCTTGTATAACATTGCATACTTGGATGATGAATACGGAAACTCTAAAGAAGCTCTCAATAAAAATTTAAGAGCTTTAAAAATTTATGAAGCCCTAAACCGCAAAAAGGACATGTGTCCAACGCTCAATAGTATTGGCTCTATTTATTCAAGAGCAGGTAATATTGATAAGGCACTTGAGTTTTACGAACAAGCTTTAAAAATTTCGAGAGAAATAGAAGATGATAAAGCCGTTAGCTATTGCTTAAATAACATCGCTTATATTTATGATAGTCAGGGTTTTGTTGCTAAAGCCATTGATTATTATTACAAGGCATTAAAAACAAATGAGCAAAATAGGGATAGCATCAGTTTAGCAACGGTATTATCTAATATCGGCATGATTTATAAAACTCAAGGAGATGTTCCAAAGGCATTAGAGAATTTTGAGCGTGCCATAACCATACAAAAATTGATTAATGATAAAAGAGGCATGGGCGTGAGCTTAAATAATATTGGTTTAGTTTATAGTATTAGAGGCGACAATGATAAATCCTTGTTCTATAATTTAGAAGCACTTAAAATAAGGCAAGAGATCAATGATGTGAGAGGTATTGCTGGCTCATTGGGTAATATAGGAGCCGTTTATAAAAACATGGGTGATTTGCCAAAAGCATTAGATAATTTAAAACAGTCGCTCGTTATTAGAGAAAAAATAAAAGATCAAAGAGGTATTGCCTTGTGTTTAAATGGAATGGCAAATGTATTGGTTTTACAAGAAAAAGTTAGTGAAGGCTTTAGTTTAGCAAAACGCAGTTTTAAGTTGTCAAATGAAATTAATCAACCCGATTTAGTACAAAAGTCGGCACAAACTTTAAAAACATTTACGAAAGGCAAGGTAAGTATCAGCAAGCATTAGAAATGTTTGAGGTTTATAATCAAATGCGAGATAGTATTCAAAACTCGGAAAACAAACAAATATCTATTAAAAAACAATTTCAGTACCAATACGAGAAAAAAGCTTCCGCTGATAGCGTAAAACATACAGAAGAACAAAAAGTAAAGAATGCTTTATTAACTGCACAACAAGCCCAGCTAACACAAGAAAAAACTCAACGATTGGCTTTGTATGCTGGCTTAGTTTTAGTCATTGCCTTTTTAGTATTTGTAGTTAACCGTTTTAGAGTGATAAACAAACAAAAACTAATTATTGAACAGCAAAAAGTACTGGTTGATAATGCTTTTGTGCATCTTGAAGAAAAAAATAATGAAGTCATGGATTCGATACATTATGCCAAACGTATACAGACAGCTTTATTAACGAGTGAAAAATATATTGAGAGAACGTTGAATAGATTATCCAAGTAATTCAGACTGACCGTAGATAGAATGACAACTAAACGAATAGTAGCTATTATAATAATGATAATGACATTTAGTATAAAACTAAATGCACAAAATAATGCCATTGATTCATTAAAGTTGAAATTAAAAAATACGAAAGAAGATACCACTCGCGTTCAAGTATATCTGGAACTAGGGACCTTAATTTATCAAGCAGACGCACAGAAAGCAATTGATTTTTGGACACAAGCTAGTAGAATTTGCCAGCTGCATTTAGTAAATAGTAAAGCAACAAACGCGGAATTAAAAAACAGATCATTTTATTTAATAGGCCTGGCTACTGCGATGAGTAACAAAGGACAGATTTATGACATGCAAGGAGACAACATTAATGCACTCTTGTTTGATTTTAAAAGTTTAAAACTTTGGGAAGGCTTAAAGGATACACTAGGTATGACAACTTGTTTAAATAATATTGGTTTAGTTTATAATAATCAAGGGGATATCCTCAAGGCTTTGGAGTATCATCATAAAAGTTTAAAATTATCAGAAGCAATAAATGACAAATTAGCCATCGCAAACTCATTAAATAACATTGGTGGAATATATTTAAATCAAGGAGAAACTCACAAAGCTTTAGAGAGCTTTAATATGAGTTTAAAAATTAACCAAGAAATGAAAGATGATTTGGGAATAGCTAACGCTTTCAATAGTATTGGCGGTGTATATCAGAAATTTGGAGATATCACAAAGACCTTAGAGTACTATCAAAAGAGTTTAAGCATGTATGAACAAATAGGTGATAAGATAGGAACGGCTTATGGTTTAAACAATATTGCCAGTATCTATGATTCTAAAAAGGATTACGTTAAATCTTTAGAATACTATAAAAAAAGTTTAAAAATTCAAGAAGAGATTAATGATCAATACGGAATTGGTTACACTTTACGAAACATTGCACAAACTATGCTCGATAATGGAAATACAGTAGAAGCATCAGCATATGCCTTAAGGTGTATTAAACTCGCTAGAGAATTAGGTTATCCATCGCATATAGAATATGCCGCTTTGGTTTTAAAAAACATTTACAAGAAACAAAACAAGTTTAAAGAAGCATTAGAGATGTACGAACTCGAAATACAAATGCGAGATAGTATTAATAATACAGAAACTAAAAAAGCAAGCATTAAAAAACAGTTCCAATATGAATATGAAAAAAAGGCCGCAGCTGATAGTGTAAAGAATGCAGAGGAACAAAAAGTAAAAAATGCCTTATTAACTGCTCAACAGGCGCAATTAAAACAAGAAAAAACACAACGACTAGCTTTATACGGTGGTTTAGTTTTGGTGATTGCTTTTTCGGGTTTTGTATTTAATCGCTTTAAAGTGACTCAAAAACAAAAGGTAGTGATTGAACAGCAAAAAACATTAGTTGATGAAGCCTTTGCTCAATTCGAAGAAAAAAACAAAGAAGTGTTGGATTCGATACATTACGCCAAACGTATACAAACAGCCTTAATGCCTAATGAAAAGTATATAGAAAAGTCTTTGACTAGATTGAATAAAAAAGCATAACAATTAACATTAATGACTATTATCTATAAATTCGAAACAGATCAATTTGGTATTTCTGATACGGGTATTCATTTGTTGAGAAGCGGATATAATTATGAAACAATTGAATTTTCTAATATGGATGAACTTTCTATACTGAAAGGAAGACAAATCAGTAATTGGGCTTTAGCATTAATGTTTGGTTTACTTTTAGTATCAGTAGGTTTATACGTTTTGTATCATGTTTTATATGAGTATTTTATAGGTAATAGAATTCACATCTTTCATGTAGAGCAATTTGCATTTCCAGTAATTCCATTAATAATTGGAACTTATACCATATTTGTTGCTCTAAAAAATGGCTTAGTTTTGAAAGCTTTAATTGGGAATAAAACACTCAATTTTCCAATTGATAAGCTTAGTAAACAATCACAAATTGATGAGTTCATCGTTTTTTTGAATACGAATAATTTGACTAAGCATAAATTTAAGACACTTAAAATTTAGAGTCACAAATTCAATACTTAATGCGTAAAAAATATAATAGTATTATATATTCCACATTAGCTATATTAACCATTAGCTTAGTGTTTTGGTTCATAGATTTCAGTATTATTAGCCATATTGGGAGCTTATTTTCGATTTGTATTTCACTTATATTCTTAGGTTTTTATTTAAAAAATAGAAGTGAGTACAAAATTACGGCTAATATATTGTTATACACTTTTACTTTATTTCTTGTATTAGTAACTAGCTATTTTATTTACTGGATACTTTATAAAATTAGATGTTAATGAAAAAGCTCTTATTTTTCCTAGTTGTAATATTTACCAGTTGTGCTCCAGATAACAATCCAAGCGACTATGATGTTGTTGATGAGATTTGGGTGGAAAATAATGGCAATAGAATGTTAAGATGTTTTACGCACGTAAATGCTTTTGTAGATAAAAAGGACTGGTATTATGAAACGATGTATCATGGCGAGAAAATCTATATTAAAATTGAGAATATTAATATTCAACAACTATTTTTCATAAAAACACATTTCAATAAAGATGATGTAAAACGTTTTGAAAAAAGAAAACAAATGGAAGAAGAAGATAGGAGAGACAGTATTAGACTGGAAAGTGTTTTAAAAACTGCATTGCAAAGAGCTTACGACATAACAGATGATCAATTTGAAGAAGAATTTGCTGTAAGATGTGACACATCATTATACTTCAACGTAAATGTTAATATTAATTACAACCATCATTTTACAAAATCACAAAAACACTTAATGATTAGGCGAGAAAGTCCAAATGCAATTTACATTGACATATACTTTAAAAATAATAATGCATATCAAAAGGTTTTATCTCACGAACAATGGAACATGACATTCGTAAATGACACCATTCGTGATATTAATGGAGATGGATTAAGCGACTTTGTTGTAAACTGGTATGGGAGCTGTGGTTGTTGCTTAAAGGGCTTTAGCAATGTATATTTGATGAGGCTTGATAAAAAAAGCTTTTCGAAAAACTTCGAATTCATTAATCCAACATTTTCACCTAAGGAAAAAGTCATAAGAGGGATTTGCTATGGACATCCAGGTGAAACTGAAATGTATAAATATAAGTGGGATGAGGAAGGAGGGATACGATAGAATATATTTACTATGAGCAAAATAATAAAGGCATAAAAACAGGGAAAATTATTAGCTCAAAGCACAAACCCAATGGTGACGAACAGCAAATAATAAAACGGCTAAATGACGTACCAAGTGAGTACAAAAAAATTAATGAATATTCTTGGTTTACAGGTGAATTAAACTAACAATAGTTGTATCTTCATATAAAGATTTCATATGCTAAAGAATATTTTATTTGCGTGTTTAATTACTTCAGGAATCATCAATGCACTTGTTATTGTAATTCTCGCTATAACTGGGCCTAATGCCTATACAATAGCTAATAATCTTTCCAACTACTTTAATCTTGTACTTTGTATTATTCCCTTGATATTATTACTGATTACTGTTAGTTGGTATATTCTTGATTTAATTATAAAACCAGAGAAACGAATAAATTATTTTGCACTAGCTTTTTGCGCCATTTCAGCAGATGCGGTATTTGTAATAGGTTCACTTTTATTTGCAGAATAAAATTAACAAATATCAAGTGTAAAATATTTATCAATGAAAAGAATACAAAAGATAACCATCATATTATTTTCACTATCCTTTGTTGGTTTCAGTCAAACGTCTAAAATCGAAAAATACATCAACGATAATAAGGATAATGAATTGGCAAGTTTTTCAAAAGGTTCTGTTTCAGAAGGCTCATTAACTAATGGTAAACTCTTTCCTTTTTCTGGACCAAACTTTCATTATTTCGATACTTTAAGTTATATCAATAGTAGGGCTTACCTTAATAATAAAGTAAAAGAGGCCGTGTTAGAAACCTATACTGATTTGAAAAATGAATTTCCAGACAGGCAATTTTGTATTATGGAATGTTCGAATAAACATGGTGGTAAAATCATTCCACATCGTACACATCAAAATGGACTAAGTATTGATTTTATGGTGCCATTAATTAAAAATCAGAAGCCATATTACGGACTTGATACAATAGCTAGAAAACATTATTTCTTAGAATTTAATGAAAAAGGGCAATATAGTTTTGATACATCCATTTCCATTGATTTTGATTTAATCGCAAAACATATTCTATTATTAAACAAACAACTGAATAAGCAAAAACTTAAAATCAGTAAAGTGATATTTAAAATTGAATTAAAAGATAAACTGTATGCTACACCAAATGGTCAATTATTAAAGAAAAGTGGAATTTATTTTGCACAACAATTAACGCCTTTGATTAACGGATTACATGATGATCACTATCATGTTGATTTTGAAGAGATGAAATGATGATTGAAATACTGACTTTATTAAAAAGATATAATAAATTGATTAAAAAAATCATAGAATAGATATTTTACGATAGCATTAAGATAAATAGCCAAATAAATTGTATTTTTGATATACTAGATATACGCTATCGATTGGCTGCAAGCATACAAATGGGCGCAAGATTACCGAATGTTCATAGCGGGTATAAGTAAGTTAGGCGTAAGCTTTAAAAAATAAATAGACATTGACATCAAAGACAATTACAATAGGGACAGTGTTGCTTTTTATAGCTTGGTTATTAGCGCAGACATTTTTCTCAGCACCAGCAGAACAAAACCCCGCAATTGGAGTGCCAGTAGCTAGAATTTGTCTAGTACTTTTTTTAGCAGGTTTTAGTTTAATAATTATCAGACAATTGATTGGCTTCAAATCTCGACAAAAAAAGAACTCTGAAAGAATTAGTAGTTTGTATCTAAAAACTTATGGTAGTCAAATACCAGTCGACCTAAGTTTATGCAAAATTTCAAACTTAACAGACAAAATAGTTATTGAATACCAAACAGAACTAAATGGACAGACTAAAAATTTCGAGACCAGTATTGCCCATAATGACTTGGACAAAATCCGACAGAAAATAATTAGCAAGAAAAATACTATTTTGTATATAGACACTAAAGACATTAATAAATATTACCTAGACACTGAATTCCTAGAATAGTAATGAAATAGCCAACGCCTAACACACGGTTTATTCTATTTGGGCATTCGGCTTTGGCATTTGCAAAAGCGGTCGCTCCCGCGAAAGACAATTATTTTCGCTTTGCAAATGTCTATTAAATATTTAGCTTTGTTATAAGCAGTTCGGTAGAAAACGGTTTCAAAATCCGCACTTCTGGTAGCTGCAAAACGTTATGCGGCATTTTAAGACAACGAGATGAAAACATCATTGACAATTATTGTTTTTTTAATAACGTCCTATACATTCGGACAAACCTTCGACTTTTTTTCAGCATCAGGTATAGTATCACAGAAAAGTATTGAAAAGGATATGGACAAAGAAATTAGTAAAGGCACAAAAAACGGGACCATTACTTCGTTTAATAAATCAACAAATTCAGACACTTTAACCTACTTTATCCAACATAAGACTGACCCATTTTCAATTAAGTTTACTTTTAAATACGACTCATTAGCTGAGGAGAAATATTGCGATTTTATACAAGTTCACTTTGACTGCTCTCCATGTGCACAAAAACACGTTGACGAATATATTAAATGGTACAAATTTAAAAAACAATCTGCTGACACTATATTTCTTCTCCTTTATGGAAAACCGAAATGAAAGTTAAGTACGAATCAGATAATAAAAATTGCATTCTTTTACAGCTAAGATGTATAGACTTACCAAAGAAACAGCTTAAGGAATTATACACTAGTCTAAAATAAAAAACGACCGCATAAACCATCCTAAATCCAATTTGGGCATTCGGCTTCGGTATTTGCAAAAGCAGTCGCTCCAACGAAAGACGTTTAATTTTGCTTTGCAAATGTTCAATAAACATTTAGCTTTGTTAGTTATACGGCATTTTAGAAAAAATAAACATTGAAGAATATTATTTTATTTTTACTACTTACATTAAATGTAAAAGCTCAAAAAGATTCGACTAGAACTGTTTTGAGTATTTTCTATGGTCAAAAATATCTTTCTCATAAGACGTTTGAAGGAAAATTAAATGACGTATACAAAATGAAATTTGGCGCGCCGATTTCTTATATTGGAATAGGTGAATCAGGAAGCATACCAATTAACAGAAGTAAGTTAAAGCGCTTTGGGCATATAATGTATACACAAATTATCCCTCAGGACGTGAAAGTAAGTGACACTATTACAGTCAAAATTTCAGGATTTAATTTTGCCTTAACATATTTCGGATTTGATGTTTTTCCGAATAATAAACACGTAGACTTTTTTATATCAAGTGGTTTCAATACTGGTAGACTAAGATTCTTCGGAAACTCATTTCTAAATCAAAAAAATCCATATTTTTCACCTAAAATAAGTATAACACCCAGAATTTTGTTTGGCGATTTTTGTTTTCAAATGAACATCGATTATGAAGTAGATGTTTCAAAGAAAAATTGGAGAAGAACAAATTTTTCAAATTCAGATAAAATTAATTTACCTCAAACCTCTAACACAGGATTAAATGTTTTATTTGGCATCGGCATAGTTATTAAAGACGGTAAGAATAAGAAAGAAACAGTTGAAGAATAAAAATGCCTTATAACAGCACCTAAGAAACAATCCACTTATTTTTTAAGTCTTCTTTAATTTCATATCTTACTTGCAATCAAGCAAATAAATGCAGACCTTTGCCGCTGAAAATGAAGAAAAAAGTTGAAATTTTAGCACCAGCCAAAAACTTGGTGCAAGGTATGGCAGCCATTAATGCTGGTGCCGATGCCGTATATATTGGTGCACCTCAATTTGGTGCCCGTTCAAACGCTACTAACTCTATTGAAGATATTGAGGAGTTAGTGCAATATGCCCACTTGTTTAAAGCGCAGGTATTTGTAGTCGTGAATACCATTTTATATGATCATGAATTGGAAGATTGCAAAAAAATGATTCATGAATTATACGCTATTGGTGTGGATGCTTTAATTGTGCAGGATATGGCCGTGATGGAAATGGATTTACCTCCAATTGTTATTCACGCCAGTACACAAGCTAATAACCGCGACCCTAAACATGTGAAGTTTCTAGCAGATGCAGGAATGAAACGTGTGGTTTTAGCAAGAGAATTAAACTTAGATCAAATAAAAGACATTGCCAAAGCAACCGATGTGGAGTTAGAATTCTTTGTATCGGGCGCACTTTGTGTATCATTTAGTGGTAATTGTTATATGAGTATTGCTAACGGCGAACGAAGTGCCAATAGAGGTTCTTGCGCTCAAAATTGCCGCTTACCTTATAATTTAGTAGATGGAACAGGTAAAACCTTAATTGCCAATAGTCACTTATTATCTATTAAAGATTTAGATTTAAGCGACCAATTACCAAACTTAATAGAAGCGGGAGTAACGTCTTTTAAAATTGAAGGTCGTTTAAAGGATATGGTGTATGTCAAAAACAATACTTCCTTTTTGCGTAAGAAACTAGATGCCTTTTTAGAGAATAACGATCAATTTCAAAAAGCATCATCTGGTAGAACCTTCTTTAATTTTGATGCGGAGATGGACAGAAGTTTTAACAGAGGTTATACTGACTACTTTGTTAACAAACGTACTGAGAAAATTGGTTCATGGGACAGTCCAAAATCACAAGGGCAATACATTGGTAAATTGATTGAAACCAAAGCCAATGGATACATTATTGAAAATTACGAAAAACTAAATAACGGCGATGGTTTGTATTTCTTAAACGAAAACAACGAACCAGATGGCATGCAAATTAACATCATCGTTAATAATATTGTTGTTCCAAATACCTTTAAAAATATTCCAACAGGAACCGTTATTTACAGAAATTCGGATGCAGAGTTTAACCGATTAGTAGAACGTGATGATAGCGCTGTTAGAAAAATTGGTGTTAACTTAACTTTTACGGAAACAAACGATGGCTTTATGTTAGTGGCTATTGACGAAGACGGACACCAAAGCATTTCTTCATTTGAATCGGTTAAAGAATTAGCTAAAAACGAAGAATCTACCACACCAAACATTATCAAAAACTTATCTAAAACAGGTGGTACACCTTTTATTGTGGATGATGTGAAGGTAGAGTTTTCGCAAAACTGGTTTTTACCAATCTCAAAAGTTAACGAAGTAAGAAGGGTAGTGCTAGAACAATTGATCGACATTAGAGTAAAAGAATATCACCGCGAAGAATTTCAAATTCAAAAAACAGATCATCCTTACCCTGTATCTCAATTAGATTTTACCTACAATGTGTCGAACCAAATGGCCAGAGCCTTTTATAAAAGACATGGTGTCACCGAAATTGAAAAAGCATTTGAGTTACAATGGGATCCAGGAAAATCACGCGTAATGGTTACTAAATATTGCGTGAAATATGAATTAGGAAAATGCGCTCGTTTTCAAAGAGACACCATGGGCGAAAAAGTAGTGGAACCTTTAACTTTAACACACGGCGATAACGCTTACAAATTGAAATTTAATTGCAAACCTTGCGAAATGGAAATTTGGGAAAAAGATGCTGAGTTAGAATTTGAAGACGACGATTATTAATGAGTAATCCATTTGCAGATAAGTATAAAACTCTGCCAACCGCCAAACTTATCGAAATAATTGAAAACAGTCATAACTATCAGGCTCTGGCTGTTGATGCTGCTAAACAGGAGTTAACTGGGAGAACTGATGTAGAGATAGCTCAGCAAAAATTTAAAGAAACAACTTCGCAAACTCAACAACAAGAGGAACTAAATCAGAAGAAGCGACAACTAATTCAAGATAAAGCCTCTACAATTTTTGAATACGCAGATCCTTTTACTAATAAAACGCCAGAAAAATCTATCGTTATCCTATGTATTGTTCTTTCAATTCTATTTTTATATAAAGCAGTCACTAGTATTAGTTTTTTAATCTTAATGTTTTCTGATATTCCAGAGGCAGATTATTCAACGTATTGGTTTTTCATTGAGTTTTTTTATTTACCTGTAAGCATCTATTTTTTATGGAGAAAACATAAAATAGGATGGTATATGTTTTTGATTTGGCTCATTTATCAAATCATAATAGACATCACGTATTTATACATCACATCTCAATTACCTGACGTTGATAGTTCGTTTAGTCAAATCATAGAGCTACCAAGCGCATCATCCTATATTTTTAAATTGCTTATCCATTTGGCTTTTGTATATTTTATGGTGAAACCATCTATCAGAAATCTATTTCAAATTGAAAAAAGAGAAACAACCGAAAATGTTTAATGGTATCTAAGCCGAAAAGAAATATAAAAAAAGATGAGCGCAGTAAAGTAACGCTCAAAAAACTCACCTTTCATAAACTAAGTTGGTTAGAATATATAACTATTGGTCTTTCTATTTTATTTTGGTTTTACCCTCATCCCTATAATGTTATATTTTCCGTTTTATTAGCGATGCCTATAATTGGTCTTATTATTAATGGATTATATGGGCGCCCAAGTATATCGACTTTAGTAGCTATTTCGAAAGGAGAAAAAGGTGAAGACAAATATGACGTAGCAGATTTTATTGATTTTTCCGCATGGGTGATATTGATAAGAGTACTCAAAGATTTTGAGTTTGAAAGCTTTTATAGTATGATTATTCCTGGAACCATTACATTTTTATCAGTGTTAGTTTTACTATTTTTTACTCATAGTAAAATTGAACAAAGCGACAAAAACAAAGCGTGGATTTACTTTTCACTAATTGGTAATTTGTTTATTTATAGTTATGCGGTAACATACGGTGCCAATTGTGTATATGATAATTCTGAACCAAAAGTTTATTCGGCAAAAGTCGTAGATAAAAGAAAACACCATAGCCGTAAAGCTGGAACTACTTATTATTTAAAAGTAACTCCTTGGGGCCATCACTATGATAAAGAAGAAATTACGGTAACAAGCGATCAATATGAAGAAACACCAATTGGATCATCCGTAAAAATTGACTTGAAAGAAGGGTTATTTAATATTCCTTGGTATTATATTGAATAACTATCCAAACGGGCTATTTTTTAGGTTTTTAGCTGATTTTTTGGGCAAAATTTCAAATTCTTTGTCGTATGTTTGAATATTACAAAGATCGATGAAAGTCCTTATTCTATTTATAACTGTACACATTTCTTATTCCGTTTTCGCGCAGGATTCGACTCAGATATTTAGTTACATAAACCAAAGTAAGGAAGCCCTCAAAAAAAGTGATGTCGCTAATGCTTTACAATTTGCTCACCAAGCTTTAACTTTAAGTACTCAAAAACAAAATCCTAAAGGCATAGCAATGCCAATAATCAATTAGCGTTTATTTTCGAAAGTCAAAGTAATTATGATAGCGCTAATCACTATTTAAATCAAAGCGTTGCTATATCAGAAAAATACCAACTCAAAAACGAATTAGCCGCAGCTCATAATTTAATTGGATTGGTGTTATGGCATCAAAGTGAATATAAAGAAGCGTTGCCACATCATGCCATTAGCTTAAGTCTGTTCCAAGAAACGAAAAACCAAAAAGGACTAGCAGACACATATGCTAAAACAGGAAATGTTTTTTATGATTTAAGTGATTTCCCTAAAGCATTAGAAAACTTCTTGCAAGGCCTAAAAACGTATGGTAATATTAAAGATAGTGCTGGCATTGCAGACGTTTGCAATTATATTGGAAAAGTATATAACCGCTTAAACGAAAAAGAATCTGCAAAAAAATACTTGTTTAAAGCCTTAAGTCTTCACCAGCGATTACAAAACAATCGAGGTATTGCTACTTCATACAATGGTCTTGGAAACGTGTTTATGGATAATCATGATGTGATTAAAGCATTAAAGTTTTTTGAGAAAAGTAAAGATTTTCATACCCTTGGTGGTGATCAAATTGGGATTTCAGTTGCTCATATTAATATTGGAACTATTTACGATATGATGTCTTCATTATCAGAAGATTCATTAACTATTGTAGCAGCGAATATTAATTACAAATCTAAGGCACCTATCAAACAAAGTATTTTGGATTCAGCAAAACTCTATTTTCAAGGATCCATCATAATCAATAGTAGGGTAGGAAACCAATTTGGATTGGTTTATGGCTATAATGGCATTGGAGATGTATTGGTAAAACAAAGTCGTTATAAAGAAGCTATTCCTCAATTTGAAAAAGCGTATGTCGTTTCAAAAGAACTAAATGCCGTAAGCGAGCAGTATGAATCAGCAAAACGTCTTGCCACTTGTTTTGAAATGATAAACAATAAAGACAGTGCTTATTTTTATTTAAAAACATATACGCATTTAAAAGAAGAAGTCATTGGCGAAGAACGTCAAAGAGAATTGTTTAAAAAGGAAAGTCAATATGAATATGACAAGCAGTTACAAAAACAAAAACTCATTAAAGAAGCGCGCGAAGCAATTGTAGCAGAAAAAGAAAAGCGTCAAACTTTAATCATTGTTAGTATTGTTATTGTACTATTAATTGTGATTTATTTTGCCATTGTATTAAACAAACGATTAAAAACCACGCGTTCGCAAAAGCAATTAATTGAACAACAAAAGTCAAGTTTAGAGCAAAAAAATAAAGAGATTATTGATAGTATTACCTACGCCAAACGCATCCAAGATGCTATGTTAACTTCTAACAATTACATTGAAGCTGAAGTCAAAAAATTAAATGCAGAAAGTTTTATCGTCTTTAAACCAAAAGATATTGTGAGTGGCGATTTTTATTGGTTTTATGTGGATGGAAAAACTTTGTATTACATTACCGCCGATAGTACAGGACACGGTGTACCAGGAGGTTTTATGAGCATGTTAGGCATTAACTTATTAAGTGAAATTGTGATTGAGCGAAAGGTAAAAGACCCTGGAACAATTTTAAATATGTTACGAGAAGAAATTATTCGTTCTTTAAAAACTGACGAAGGTTACTCGATGGATGGCATGGATGCAACGCTTTGTAAAATTGATACGGAGACAGAAATATTGGAATATGCTTCTGCAAATAATTCTTTATATATCATTCGTCAGCAAGAATTGTCGGAATACAAATCTCAAAAAATGCCTGTAGGATATATGGAGAAAGCTATTCCATTTGAAACCTTTACCGTTCAACTTCAAAAAGGAGATATGGTTTATACCTTTACGGATGGTTTTGCGGATCAATTTGGTGGCGAGAAGGGAAAGAAGTTCAAATATAGCCAATTAAAAAACCATCTAGTTAGCATGAGTGATAAGCCTATTAAAGAGCAAAAAAACAGCTTAGACACTACTTTTGAATCTTGGAAAGGAAATTTAGAGCAAGTGGATGATGTATGTATTATCGGCATTCGTATTTAACGAATGGCTGATAATACGATCCGACTCTTGGCGTGATATGTATAATTTGTGTGAGAATTTAATTTATCAAGTATTAACTATCTGATTTTAATATTTTTGTGGTTGTTAATTTATAGCCATCAATCCTATCTTTTTTCGTATTTTTAGTACATAAAACATAATCATGAATAAAATTCTACCTTTTGTTATATCTATTACTTTATCAGGAATATTGACAGCTCAAACGCTCTTACATTGTGGTGCAGATGAAATGCGAATTGCTACCTTAAAACAAAATCCTGAGATTGCTAAAGCAGTTATTAAAAGAGATGCTGAATTGGAAAATTTCACTCAGAATTTCATTCAGAATGTAAATAACAATTCGTCGGTTGCAAAAACAACCACTGCTACTTATGTTATTCCTGTGGTTTTTCACGTGATTCATAATTACGGTCCTGAAAATATTACCGATGCACAATTAAAAGATGGATTAGATATAGTTAATAAAACGTTTCGTAAACAGCATCCCAACAATAGCAGCATTGTAGCAGCTTTCCAACCAATACACGCCGATTGTGATATTGAATTTAAATTAGCGCAAAAGGATCCTAATGGCAATTGTCATAGTGGCATCAATCGAATCGCTTCTACATTAACATCTAGTGGCGACCATCGTGTGAAAAATTTAATACATTGGCCACCAACTCAATATTTAAATGTTTATGTAGTAGCTAATGCTGCTGGTTTAGCTGGGCACGCTATTTGGCCAAGTGACGCAGATACTATTCCATTATGGGATGGGATAGTTTTATCACACAGCTACGTTGGTACTTTTGGAACCTCTGATTTAACACGCTCAGTTGCATTTGCACACGAATGTGGACATTATTTAAACTTACAACATATTTGGGGTGGTAATAATGTACCAGGCTTTTATTTTTATCCTTGTGCAGACGTTAATAAAGATTGTAATATCGATGATTTAGTAGCAGATACTCCTCCCACCATTGGCTGGCAAAGTTGTAATTTAACTGGAGCCTCTTGCGGTAATGTGGTTGACAATGTTCAAAATGCAATGGATTATAGTTATTGCAATATCATGTTTACTGATGGGCAAAAAGCAAGAATGACCGCCTGTCTAAATTCAACAATTGCTGGGAGAAATAATTTATGGCAAACATCCAATTTAGTGGCAACTGGAATTTATACGACAGCACCATTATGTAAGGCTGACTTTATTAGTAACAAAACTATGGTTTGTCCAAGTTCGAGTTCGGTAACATTTATCAATACATCATATAACGGAACATTTACATCTTTACAATGGACATTTGCAGGAGGCACCCCGTCCTTATCAAGTGTGTCAAATCCAACGGTTAGTTATTCAACCCCAGGCTCTTACCCTGTAACATTAAAAGTAAAAAACGGCACTGATTCGGTAATTACTACCAAACAAAATTATATAAATGTGCAAACAACTACCGGGGCAGCATATCCATTTATCGAGAGCTTTGAAACTGTTACTTCATTAAATGGACTGCAATGGTACACAAATAATTTAGATACTGGTAGCACATGGCAGTTAACTAATTTAGCAGCATCAACAGGAAGTACAAGTGTGATGATAGATAATTTTAATTCTGCCATTAATGGTAAAGATGAATTATATAGCAGAGCTATTAATTTGTCAGGAGCAAGTGGTTTATCAATAAATTTTAAATATGCATTTGCAAGAAAAGACACAAGCAATAAAGACCAATTACAATTGTTTGGCGTAACAGCATGTGGTGGAACAAATATCTCACGTTTTAATGCAATTGGCTCTTTATTAGAAACAGTTCCTGTTCAAGCAACAGCATTCTATCCAACACAAATAACAGATTGGAAATCAGTAAGTGCCACTTTACCAGGAATATTATTAACTACTGGCTTCAGATTGAAATTTATCTTTAGTGCAAACGGCGGCAATAATATTTTTATTGATGATATCAATATTGATATTACTACGGGAACAAAAGATATTTCAGAAATGATTCAAGACGCTAGTATTTTTCCAAATCCAACATCCAATACATGCGCATTAAAATTTAATTTATTACAAGCAAAAACATTAACGATCAATATATTTAATGTCATAGGAGAAAAAGTATATAGTCTTCCAAAAAATGTTTATGAAGAAGGCACTCAGGAAATTAAATTAAACACCCACAATCTTTCTAATGGAATGTATTTTGTCCAAATTAGTGATGGAACAAGAGCAATAAGTAAGCCATTGGTGATTAGTAATTAAGCCATAGTTTAGCTTTATTTTCTGCTATTTCCTTAGTATCTTTAGCCTGTGTCATTTAAACTCATATCCGATTTTCAACCTACTGGTGATCAACCAACTGCTATTAAACAATTAGTGGAAGGCCTAAACTCCGAAACCAAACATCAAGTATTATTAGGTGTTACTGGTTCAGGTAAAACCTTCACTGCTGCGAATGTTATTCAGCAAGTCAATAAACCAACGCTTATTTTGAGCCATAATAAAACGTTGGCGGCACAATTATATAGTGAGTTCAAGCAGTTTTTTCCTGAAAATGCCGTTGAGTATTTTGTAAGTTATTACGATTACTATCAGCCCGAAGCTTATTTGCCAACTACTGGTACTTATATAGAAAAAGATTTACAAGTAAACGATGAAATTGAAAAACTACGTATTAGTGCTTCTTCCGCTTTATTATCGGGTAGAAGGGACGTTATTGTAGTCTGTTCAGTTTCTTGTATTTATGGTATTGGTAACCCAACGGACTTTAAAAAGAATATTATTGAAATTGCAGTTGGCAAAGTGATTTCTCGTAATAAATTATTGCACCAATTAGTCGGGGCTTTATATTCAAGAACAACTGAGGAATTTAAACGAAGTACATTTAGAGTAAAAGGCGATACGGTAGATGTGAATTTATCTTATGCGGATTACGCCGTTCGAATCAGTTTTTTTGGTGATGAAATTGAATCCATTGAAACTTTTGATCCATTACATGGAACCATCATTGAGAAACATGAAGACTTTAGAATCTACCCTGCCAACATCTTCGTAACAGCCCCAGATACTTTACAAAATGCGATGGTTAATATTCAGGATGATATGGTAAAGCATGTAGCCTTTTTAAAATCACAAGGGAAAGATATTGAAGCTAAACGTATTGAAGAACGCGTAAACTATGATTTAGAAATGATGCGTGAATTGGGCTATTGTAGTGGAATCGAAAATTATTCGCGCTACATGGATGGTAGAGCTCCCGGAACGCGACCTTTCTGTTTATTAGATTATTTTCCGGAAGATTATTTGATGATTATCGATGAAAGTCACGCTACTTTACCTCAAGTTCGTGCGATGTTTGGCGGCGACTTTTCACGTAAACAAAATTTAGTAGAATATGGATTCCGTTTACCATCAGCGATGGATAACAGACCTTTGAAATTTGAAGAGTTTCAATCGATGCTAAATCAAGTAATTTATGTATCGGCAACACCTGCCGAATATGAATTAGAAATGGCCGAAGGAATTGTGGTGGAACAATTAATTCGTCCGACTGGTATTTTAGATCCCATCATTGAAGTTCGTCCCAGCGGAAATCAAGTGGATGATTTATTAGATGAAATTCATAAAGTAGTTGAAAGAGACGAACGCGTTTTAGTAACCACTCTTACAAAACGAATGGCAGAGGAGTTATCTAAATACTTAACCAAATTGCAAATTCGTTGTCGTTATATTCATAGCGAAGTTGATACCTTGGAGCGTGTTGAGATTTTACGTCAATTACGTGTTGGTATGTTTGATGTATTAATTGGTATTAACTTATTAAGAGAAGGCTTAGATTTACCAGAAGTATCTTTAGTGTGTATTTTAGATGCAGACAAAGAAGGTTTTTTAAGAAACGTCCGAAGCTTAGTTCAAACATCGGGTAGGGCAGCTCGTAATATTAACGGACGAGTAATTATGTATGCTGATAAAATAACAGACAGCATGCGTATTACGATTGAAGAAACAGGCAGAAGAAGAAAACGTCAAATAGAATACAACTTCAAAAATGGCATCACCCCAACTCAAGCTGGTAAAAAAGCATTATTACAACCGAATGATCATGGCATAGAAGTAACCGTTGATGGAAAATTAGTAAGAACTTATATTGAACCAGAAGAGTTAAGTTACGCAGCAGATCCTGTGGTTCAATACATGAGTAAAGATGAATTGAAAAAACAAATCACCAAGTTAAAATCTGCCATGTTGAAAGCTTCTAAAGAAATGGATTTTATGAAAGCGGCCAGTTTACGTGATGAAATGTATGGCTTGGAAAAGTTGTTAAGCGAGAAATAAATCAAATCGTTGTGAATAGAAGACACTTTTTACTATGTTGTTTCATTCTTTTCATAAGCGTGAGCAAACCTCTGTTTTCTCAAACAAACAAAAACACGTATAAAACATCCTTACCCAATAATTTAAATTGGAATACTGTTCAAACAGAATTTTATAAATTACTTAATGAACTTCGTCAACAACAAAAAACAACTATTCTCACAAATGATGGTGTGTTAAGTCTTGGCCGCGCTCCTTGGTGTTCGCACCGTTACCACGACCAAAAACGAGGAACTCCACAAAAGAGGTGGGCGCCGCAATTGGTGAAAATTGCATTTGATTTTCATAAATAGATAATGAAAGTGAAATATCCAAACCCCATCAGAACCCTTTGGCCGGGAGAACCCCGGGGAAAAAGACTCGGGCGATAAAAAGAGGCGTACTCAAGTTTTTGGAGTAAGCCTTTGGCCAAAAAAGGTTGATAGCCCGGAACGCTTGTAATCCTTCTGGTTTGTATGACTTCAAATGCGAAGATTTAAATAGTGAAATAACATTAAGCAGGCCCGCAATCTATTTAGTTTGTCGAAAGCCAACGGAACAAAAAACGGGATCATTTGAAAAAACCCTTAATTACCTTACAAGTTATTCAAAAGATAAAATAAAAGAAGTATTGCAATCAAAAAGTGTATTGGATTCGTTAGATGTTATTTTGAAAGCAACTCGAGCTAAAGTTAGGTGATATTCGACATCCATCAATCAAAACAGATCCTTATATTTTGTTAGCAGTAAAAAATCTTTAGAAATTGGGGACCAAATTTCACCAAAAAACAGAAATGTTTTTCAATTTGATACTAATTTTTACCTCTTCAGTAATTATTGTATCTGGCTTTAAAATATATCTAATTAAGGATCAATCTTCCACTAGAAAAACTGGAATAAAAATGAAGAAATTAAATTAAAAAGCAGCTACAGACTCATTGAGATAGTTTTAACCGGAAAGGGGTGCGCCGGCGTGATTGGACGCTAGATTTTTATACCCCTTTAAAGAATACCCCAATAATGATGATATTTTATTTCATTTAAAAAACACACCCAAAAACAGCAAAAAAGGATAATAAACGATTTAAAGATTGGGTTGATGTTGATTGTTTTCAATTAATGAGAAGGCCTGAAATTAAGCTGAATATTGTAAACCATGAAAATAGCCACCAACAAACTATCCGATTTATACGAATTTTATAAAACAGAATTAGTTTCTATTTATGATAATGATGAATTGTACGCCATTTTTGAATTAGTTTGCGAGCATTATTTAGGCTATTCTAAAACAGACACGCGTTTAAATTTCAAGAGAATTTAAATCAATCAGATGTTTTAAAAATATACGATACGGCTAAAGCCTTAAAAACAGGAATGCCAATTCAATACATTTTTGGAGAAGCAGATTTTTATAATTTAAAATTCAATGTTAATTCATCTACGTTGATTCCACGACCCGAAACAGAAGAGTTAGTTGACTTGATTATTAAACAATTTAAACAAGAAGCAAGAAACAATCAAACATTAAACATTTTAGACATTGGAACTGGTTCAGGTTGTATTCCCATCATCTTAAAAAAGAATATTCCTAACTCAAAAGTAGCAGGTATTGATATTTCGGAAAAAGCATTGGAAGTAGCCAATTCAAACGCATTAAAAAACAAAGTAGAAGTAGCATTTATTAAACTAGACATCTTATCTCAACTTCATAACTCGTAACTCAACATTCAAACTATAGTCAGTAATCCTCCCTATGTTTTAAATTCCGAAGCTAAACAAATGGATTCAAGAGTATTGGAACATGAACCTCATTTAGCGCTTTTTGTGGAAGATACGGATCCAATCATTTTCTATAAGCGTATTATTGATTTGTGTGCTAAGCACTTAGAAGAAAAAGGCTATTTATTTTTTGAGCTTAATCCAATGTATGCAAATGATGTAAAAAAGTATGCAAATGACAGTAAAATCTTTAATTTTACCGAGATTATGCAAGACATGAGTGGAAAAGAACGATTTTTAAAAGCACAGAGAAAATGAGATACGTATTCATATTATTAACGTTTTTATGCTCAGTTTCGTTTTCTCAAGAAAAAATAGAGACGACTGTTGAAAAACCTGCACAACCAATTGGCGGACAATTAGATGTTGATTATGTCTTTCAATCACAAGTTATTTATCCTGAAGCCTTATTGAAAAATAAAGTGAATCAAGATGTGGCCATTTATTTTATAGTTTCAGCAGATGGTTCTGTAAAAAACATTGAGTTTAAAAATGAATACAAAGAAGAGTTTAAAAACGAAGCAAAACGATTACTGCGTTACCTCATATTTTCTCCAGCAACTATTGGAAATGTGAATGTAGCCTCTCAAAGTTTTTTAGTATTTAAGTTTAATGTGGATACCTACAAAAAATTCACTAAGACGAGAGGTTTTGTAATTCATAAAGAACAATCCAAATTCGACACTAGTTTTGTTGTGTATTCAAGAGCTGATTCTTCTCCAGAATATTATAAAGGAGAAGAAGCTTTAGGTGAATTTGTTTTGGCTAATCTTGAATATCCAGACTTAGCGATTCGTCAAAATTTACAAGGTGCAGTCGTGATGAATTTTATTGTAGAACCAAACGGAACCATCAGTAATATTTCTATCGAGAAAGAATTTAATCACTTATGTACCAAAGAGGCATTACGTATTATGCGCGAAACTAAATGGAAAGCAGGTACTAAAGATGGAAAGTTAATCCGTTACAAAACTAAATACCCAATTATATTTAACTTAAATAATATTAATAAAGATAACGCCACCAGCGAACAACGATAGTAATTACTGTCACCCTGAGCGGAGTCGAAGGGCGTAATCTTTTAAATAAGAATAAAGAATGAAACACGAAATTTCTACAGACAAACAAATCACCTTAAAAGATATACAACATATCTTAGATTCAAATGCAACATTAGTATTATCCGATAAAGCAAAAAAAGACATTATTGCTTGCCGCGAATATTTAGATAAAAAAATGGCATCTCAAAAAGCGCCTATCTATGGAATCAATACTGGATTTGGCTCTTTGTGTAATGTCATTATCCCCGATAATGAATTAGAACAATTACAAACAAACTTAGTCATGTCTCACGCTTGTGGTATGGGCGATGAAGTGCCTTTAGAAGTTGTACGTTTAATGTTGCTATTAAAAATTCAATCTTTATCCTACGGAAAAAGCGCAGTACAATTACAAACGGTAGAACGTTTAATAGATTTGTACAATCATAAAATTTACCCTATTGTTTACGAACAAGGTTCATTGGGTGCTTCTGGTGATTTATCCCCTTTAGCTCATTTATCTTTGCCTTTATTGGGAATGGGCGAAGTAAACTACCAAGGAAATAAATGCTCTGCTTCATCTGTTTTAAAACAATTAAACTTAGATCCTATCACTTTAAAATCAAAAGAAGGCTTAGCTTTATTGAACGGAACACAGTTTATGAGCGCTTATGGCGTTTGGTGTTTATTAAAATCAAACAAATTAAATACATTGGCTGATTTTATTGGGGCTATTTCTTTAGATGGATTTGATGGAAGAAGCGAACCTTTTAAAGACAATATTCATATTATTCGTCCGCATAAAGGTCAATTACAAACAGCACGTGCTATTCGCGAAAACTTAAATGGTAGTGAAATTTTAGCTCAACCAAAAGTACAAGTGCAAGACCCATATTCTTTCCGTTGTATTCCGCAAGTGCATGGTGCAACCAAAGATGCTACTGCTTATGTCAACTCTGTGTTTGAAACAGAGATTAATTCGGTAACTGATAATCCAACAGTGTTTCCAGAAGATGATGAAATTATCAGTGGGGGAAATTTCCATGGACAGCCTTTAGCTATTTCATTAGACTTTTTGGCGATAGCTATTGCAGAGTTAGGAAGTATTTCTGAAAGACGTGTGTATCAATTAATTTCAGGTATTCGTAATTTACCAGCATTTTTGGTAGCAAAACCAGGTTTAAATTCGGGCTTTATGATTCCTCAGTATACTGCAGCCAGCATTGTGAGTCAAAACAAACAATTATGTACGCCAGCAAGTATTGATAGTATTGTATCAAGTAACGGGCAAGAAGATCATGTAAGTATGGGAGCTAATGCCGCTACTAAATGTCATAAGGTAATTGAAAATGTTGAAAAATTATTAGCCATTGAATTATTAAACGCTTCGCAAGCTATTGAATTTAGAAGACCTTTAAAGTCGTCTCCAAAAATTGAAAGTGTTTTAGCTGATTTCAGAAAACTAATTCCGTTTATTAAAGATGATAAAATCATGTATCAGGAATTAGAAGCTACTTTACAATTTGTAAAAACAATGAGCATTTAATCTGCGCTTATCTGCGAAATCTGCGGGAAACAAAAAATGAAACAAACTCTCTTTATAATACTGTTAATCCTTAGTTGCAAAGTCTCCATTGCCTGTCAATGTCCTTTAAGTACCTTAGACCAAAAAGAATTACAAAAATATGAAATCATCTTTAAAGGAAAAATCAAATCGATTAAATTAGATAAAGAAAAAAGTGAAGCCATTTTTATAGTATCAGAATTGTATAAAGGAATGTTAGCCGATGACTTTAAAATTATATTCAATGATGCTGATGTTTGTAAATTGGAATTAAGAGTAGGGGATGAGTGGATCATTTACACAAACTACTTTCAAGTGGATAATGCTAAATTAGATTTTTGCAGTCGAAGCCGTAAGTACATAAAAAACATTAAAGAAGATTTTTTTGCAGAAACAACTGGTATTACTTATGACGAAGAACTTCGTTACTTGCAAGAAAACCTGGGTTTACATAAACTGATGAAAAACAATCCTAATGTTGTAGAAAACAGGAATATCATTCCAAACAACAATCAATTTATAATAGTATTAATTTGTTCGATGCTCGGATTAATTGCATTCTATTGGTTATTCAATAAATTATTTAAATAAAAACACTCTACTATGAAAGTTCAATTACATAAAGCTCACCCTTGGCATGGTATTTCTATCGGAGAAAAATGTCCTGAAGTCATCACTTCTTTTATTGAAATGGTTCCTGCAGATCATATCAAATACGAAATTGATAAAGCTTCTGGTTACAGAAAAGTAGATAGACCACAGAAATTTTCGAATATCATTCCAGCATTATATGGTTTCGTACCTCAAACTTTTTGTGGTGAATTAATTGCTGAAAGAGCAAACCAAAGAACTGGGCGTACAGACATTATTGGTGATGGAGACCCTTTAGATATTTGTGTATTAACAGAGCGTAACATTACTAGCGGTGATATTATTGTAGAAGCGATTCCAATTGGAGGTTTCAGAATGATTGATAAGAACGAAGCTGATGATAAAATCATTGCGGTCATGGCCAAAGATGAAATTTATAGTAAATGGAAAGACATTTTAGATTGTCCAGAACCATTAATTAACCGTTTACGTCATTACTTTTTAACTTACAAAAATATTCCAGGCGAGTCAGCTGCCATTGTTGAAATTACAGAAACTTACGGCAGAGAAGAAGCTCATGAAGTGATTAGAAGAAGTATGAAAGATTATGATAAATCTTTCAGATCTCACATGAATTTAGGTATGTAAATACATGACAATAAATTATTGTTTTCCACGTTTATCTTCAAAAAAAATTAAATATGGAACAAGTAAAACATATGACTCCTGGAATAAAACAGTATATTTTAATTGCATTCTTAACAATATTATCATGCTTTCTGTTATTTTCTGTGGATAAGGATACACACTCTTTTAATGATTTACTTAAACTAGGGAATCTAGCAGCCTTAGTAGTTTATTTTATCCCAACATTTTTAGTAAGTATTATTCTTTTGAAATATTTTTCAAAAAAAAACCAAATGGCAAAAAGCATTACTTTATCCTTACTAATCAGTGTTCCTGTGTGCTTTACGATAATAATTATAAGTTTTTTGAATTATAGATAAATAAAGATAAAAACAAAAGGCTACTTTATAAAGTAGCCTTTTGTTTTTATCTTGCAATTAATACATAACCGGGAACGATATGTTCTTTATCTTTTTTATCAATTACTTTTATGATATAAAAATAAGTAGCGTCTGGACAATTTTCACCATTATTTGCTTTCCCATCCCACGAAACATTTAATACATCCCAGCTATATAACAATTGTCCCCAACGATTATAAATAGTTCCTTGAGCTGATTTTACGGCTGATATTTTAATTTTAAATATATCATTAGCGTCATCATTATTAGGTGTAAATACGTTTGGCACTTCAATTACAAATCCATTTTCTACTACAATTGTATGAGAAACTGTATCTGAACATAAACTTGAACTTGCAATTAATGTAACAGTATAAGTTCCTTCGTCAGTAAAAATTGAGTTTGGATTTTGATTTGAAGAAACATCTCCATTTCCAAATGTCCAAGTCCAAGTAGTTGCATTTACACTTTCATCTGTAAAATTAACCGATAACGGTGCTTCGCCTGTTGTTGGATCATAAGAAAATTCCGCAGTCACATTTGCTTGTGAAACACTTGTGGTAGCAGTTTGAGTACAACCTGTTACTAAATTAGTAACGGTTAGTGTGTAAATACCAGTATTCGTAACCGTTGGTGTAGAGGTGTTTGCTCCCGAATTAATACTTGTTGCTGTTGGTCCGCTCCAACTATAAGAAACAGCATCTGTTGTTGTTGAAGTTCCCATTAATGTTGTAACCGATAAATTACAAGGCATAACACTGGCTGCACCTGCATCAGCATTTGGTGGAACTATATCACTAGTGATTGTAATCACCGTATTTGTCTCACAACCATTAATTGCATCCGTTACCGCAGCCGTATAATCTCCTGCAGCACCAGCAATAACTGGATTGGTTACTGTTCCTCCCGAAGGAATTGTCCAAGTTGCATTATTAGGCGTTGCAGTTAAAGTACTATTAGATATTGAACATGTAATGACTGAACTAGACGCAACAGCTGAAATAGAAGGAGTGGTTGTATTTGTCGGTACCGAAGCCGTTAATGTATTATTAACACAACCATTTGCAGGGTTTGTAACAGATAGATTATAAGTTCCACCAGTGTTTGTACTTATTGAGGAGTTATTGACGCTACCAATAATTCCTGTTCCTGACCATGTATAAGTACTAGTTGATGGATTTGAAACTGCTACAACCGTTACTAAAGTATTCGTACAAGTAACCGAACCACTAGGCGTAATCGTTACTGATGGAATAGTAGTATCTGTAACAACTGCTACCTGTGGTAAATTAGTTGCACAGTTATTAACTGTATTTGTAATAACACAAGTATAATTACCTGCTGCTGTAAATGTTGGACTAGCAGATGTTGCTCCAGAACTTGGTGTTGGTGTCCAAGAATAACTTAGATTACTGACAGTAGATGTTAATGAGACGCTAGGCGAAGAAGTAGAACAAGTAATTGTGGCTGCTCCTGATGATAATACAAATGTTGGAATATTTGCATCTGCTGTAATAGATACAGTTCCAATAGCTGATAAACAGCCGTTAATTGTATTAGTTGCAGTCACAGTAAATATACCACTTCCTCCAACACTTGGATTACTAACAGTTGTATTGCTAATGGTTCCTGTGGAAGGAGCTGTCCAGCTATACGTTGTGCTTGGATCTGCATTACTCGACGCTGTAATAACAACCGAAGGTGCCGCGCAAGTTGTTGTAAAAGCATTTGTAGATAAATTCATACTTGGCGCAGTTGTGTTGGTTGGAACAGTTAAAGTGTAACTTCCTACACAACCATTAACTGTATTAGTCATTGCAATAATATAATTACCACCTGCTCCAATAGTTGGAGTTAAAGTAGTATTGCCAGATATGATGTTTGGTCCAGACCAAGAATAACTCACATTTGAACTTGGAGTAATTGTAGAACTAATTGCAATAGATGAACTACTACATGTAATAGATGAAGCAGGAATTGCAGTTGCTGTTGGAGTTGTTGTATTGAGACTAACCGCAACCATTGGAACATTTGTGCTACAACCGTTAGTTGTATTGGTTACCACGCAAGTATAGTTTCCTGCGGCTGTAAATGTAGGGCTAGCAGTTGTACCACCAGTATTTGGTGTTGGACTCCAAGAGTATGTTAAACCAACTGGTGAAGTAGCAATGGTTACTGTTGGAGTAGGATTCGTACAATTTACAGTAGTTGCATTAGTTGACAAAGTAAATGTTGGAATATTAGCATCAGCCGTAACGTTAACTGTTGCAGGTGCCGATGGACAACCAGAAACTGTATTGGTAAGCGCTACAGTAAATGTTCCACTACCTCCAATACTTGGACTATTTATGGATGTACTACTTATGGTTCCTGTTGCAGGAGCTGTCCAAGTATAACTTGTACTAGGATTTGAATTACTAGTAACCGTTACTGTTGTACTTGGATTTAAGCACGTTGTTGTAACAGATGTGGCACTTAAACTTAATGTCGGTGCTGTGGTATTACTTGGTACTGTCACATTTGTAGTTCCTGTTACACCAGAACATCCATTGATGGTATTTGTAATAGTTACCGTGTAATTTCCTCCAGTTCCAACTATCGGATTTGCTGTAGTCGCACCTGATAAAATATTTGGGCCAGACCATGCATACGCATAATTTGTTCCAGTAGGAGTTGAACTTAATGTTAAACTTGTAGTATTACATGTTATACTTCCGCCAGCTGTTGAAATGGTTGCTGTTGCATTGACAGGTGTTGTATTAGTTGGTACAACAACTTGATATGACTGTGAACAACTTGCGGTATTTGTAATGGTAATTGTATAGGTTCCTCCTGAAGAAACAGCTGTTGCAGATGATGTTGGTGAGGTAATAGTTCCAGGTCCAGTCCACGAATAAGTTAATGGAGAAATAGTTGATGTTATACTTATTGATGCAGAGCTAAAAGCACATGTGATTGAGTTTGAAGCTGCACTTACAGCTCCATTAGGTGTACCCGCACTAGGCGCAACTTGCACCGTAGATGTTGAAAAGCATCCAGTACCAGGATTTGTGGCAGTTAAAGTATAAATACCAGCACCACCAACTGATGCTGTATTGGTCGTAGAACCACTGCTCCAACTATAAGATGAGCCTGGTGTTGCATTACCAGTTAATGTTACTGTCGGAACCGCACAAGTAATAACTTGATTGGATCCTGCCGAGACGGTTGGCGTTGTTAAGTTATTGGTAACTGTACCAACTGCATTTAGCGTACTTGAACATCCAGTTAAATTACTCGTGGTTACTAACGTATAATTTCCTGTAACAGTTGCTGTGATATTAGCTGTTGTATTACTTCCTAAAATTCCTGGTCCCGACCAATTGTAAGTTACTCCACTTGTTGGACCACCAACCAAAATAGTGGATGTTTGTGCACAAGTTAATGTACCATTTGTAGCAGAAGCTGTAGGTACTGTTGTATTAATATTTGTGGCTAAAGTTGTTGAATAAGTGCATCCCGCAGCACTCATAACGTTTAATGTATACGTTCCAGAACCTTGTCCAATCGCATTTTGAGAATTTGTTCCAATAGAGATTGAACTTCCCCCCGGAGCTGTCCACGTATAACTAGCACCTGCCAAACTTGAATTTAAGTTAACGGTATTGGTTGCACATGTTATAGTTCCGGATGTAGTAGCCGATGAAGTTGGAATTGGATTGACTGTAATTGTTCTTATCGAAGTATTCACACAACCATTTACATCTGTTCCCGTAACGGTATAAGTAGTTGTTGAAGTAGGGGAGAAAGGCGTCCCATTCGTTACTCCACCAGTCCAAGTATAAGTATTGGCACCAGTTCCATTTAATGTCGTTGAGTTTCCGTTACAAATGACAGAACCAGTTGTTGTTGATGAAACTGTAGGTAATGGGTTAACAGTTATAGTTCTAACAGCAGTATTTGTGCAACCTGAAGCCGCACCAGTAAGTGTATATGTAGTTGTAGTAGTTGGAGAAAAGACTACTCCGTTTGAAACACCGCCCGACCAAGTGTAAGTGCTTGCGCCACTTCCGCTTAATGTTGTTGAACCACCTAAACAAATTACTGAATTAGTAGCATTTGTATTTACGCTTGGTAAATTTGTAACTGTAATTGTTCTTACAGCCGAATTAGTGCAACCAGTAACTGCATTTGTACCAATTACCGTGTAAGTTGCTGTAGCAGTTGGCGTAAAAGCTACGCCATCAGATACACCTCCAGTCCAAGTATACGTATTAGCACCAGTTCCACTTAATGTTGTTGAACTTCCATCGCAGATAACCGAACCTGTAGTAGTTGATGATACTGTTGGTCTCGGATTAACGGATACTGTAGTTATAGCTCTAGTGAAACACCCGTTTGCATCGGTACCTGTAACTGTATAATTAGCAGTTGCTGTTGGAGAAAAAGCCGCTCCATTTGTTACACCACCTGTCCAAGTATAAGTTGCAGCTGTTCCACTTCCTGTTAGGGTAACGGAACTTCCATTACATATTACTGAGCTGCTAGGTGTGGCGGTGACCGTTGGTAAAGAATTAACTGTAATTGAGGCTACCGCTGTATTTGTACAACCATCGACGGATGTTCCCGTTACGGAATATGTAGCAGATGTTGTTGGCGAAAATGCAACGCCGTTACTAATGCCTCCTGTCCAAGTATATGTACTAGCACCAGTTCCGCTAATGGTCGTTGAACCTCCATTACATAAAACAGAGTTTGAAATTGTAGCGGCAACGGTTGGTGTTGTATATAAAAAAACGGTTTTAGTTAAGGTTTGTTTATATCCACAAACGCCGCCAACAAAACAAGTATATGTCATTTGCGTGCCCGGTGCGACAGAAATAGTCTGGGTGTTTTGTCCCGTTGGTTCCCAAGTATAACCAGTGGCTCCGCTAGGAGCGGTTAGTATAGAACTTTGTCCTGGGCAAATCGTACCAGGGACGGCAGTAATGGCAGGCAGTGAAACGCCAGAAATAGCTTGTATATTATAATTACAAATATCGCCGCTCCAACCATCAACCATTACATAATAATCATTACCAACGGTTAAACTATTGCCAGTAACGGTATAAGTACTAACACCTCCAAAAAAAGAACCAGAAGCATTTTCTCTATAATCTGATACAGGAGTAAATCCGCAGCAGGCTGATGTTGTAGAGAATATTTGCATTTGAACACCTCTCGGAGTTCCAGGTGTTGCCGTAATTGAATTAGTTCCAACTCCCCAACAATTAGAAACTGTAACTCTTAAAGAAACAGTTGGACTTGCAGCCGTAAATCTAACCCACGAATTATTATCTATATATACATCGTTCAAAGCGGAACCAGCTCCCCATGAACCACCTGCGCCAAATGGACCAGCTGGATTTGCATTCACACTATAAGTGTATGTAGGACCAGGACCTTCTCCGTTACCGCGCATATTACAAGGATGATCTCTTTGATATGCGGGACTCGTTGTTGCGGAATAGCCATTAATATCACATATATACAAAGCGTTAGCACATAAATCGTTAGTTGGTGATTGAACACAGAAACCAAAACTACCCTGAGCAGAGCCATAACCCCAATATCTTAAATAAACGGTACTTCCAGGTGTTAAACCAGTGGCTCTGATAAATGGCTGTAAATCGTTATATCCAGCAGGGTAATTATAATCGTCAGAACAGGTATAACTAGTTAATGCGCCACAAGTTCCAGTATAAAGCATCATCACACCATCTTGTATCCATCCAGCACCTTGATTTGGAGTAGGAGTTACATAAACATTCCCACTTGCGGGAACTGTAATGGCAAACCAAACATCTTTTGTAGTGGTTGTATATCCTCCTGATGATAAAGCACCATAAGTATTTGTTCCGTTATTATAATTTTCGCAAGTAGCTGGAGGTGTTCCTGGAATTGTTGTAGCAGTAGCGCCAATATTTGAATACGTATAATTATTACATTCAGCAGTTACTGCAGGAATTTGAATAGCATTACATGGTTCATCATTTGGTTGAGAGCCAGCAATAATACTTGTACCAGACACACATACACTAAATGTGCTACCTGCAGTAGAGTAATAATCATAAACTCTAAAATAATAAGTTACACCTGGCGTTAAACCTGAAGCAGTAGTCGTTTCTGTTCCACCTGAAAATGTATTATCGGTACAACTTAAAGATGTAAAACTACCACAAGTACCGTCAAATAATTCAATTACCGGATCCATCGAAGCTGAACCAGCTACTTGAATGGTTTGAGTATAATTTGTTGCTGTAAAGGTATACCATACATCATCATTAGCCGTGCCAGCGCATGGTAATTGTGATTGCGTTGCACCAAAGGTTGTGCCTGTGGTATTAATACAACCTGCATTTACTGATAAATTTATTGCGGAGGCACAATTGTCATTTGCTGGAGCTGCTGGAGGATTTGCTAAACACATTGTAAAAGTACTAGAGCCTGAACCAACGCCATAATGATAAACACGAACATAGTATGTATTACCGATAGTTAATCCGTTTGCAACTAAAGACTCTGATTGTCCATTAAATGTATTATCAACACAACCACCCGAAACTAGAGCCGCACAAGTTCCCGAAAACAATTGCATTACTGCGTCATACGTTGCAGAACCTGTAACGGTTAAAGAATGACTCGTTCCCGTTGCCACAAATCTATACCAAGCATCATCATCTGCATTACCTACACAGCCAACAATGTTTTGAGAAGCACCAGCGGTACCAACTACACAAGTACCATTAGTTAATAAAACAGCACCAGAACAGTTTTCAGATTGAGCCCACGAAAAACTGAATGATAATGCCAATAAAAGAGTTAAATAAATTTTTTGCATGTGCAATAATTTAAGGTTAAAAAATAAATAAAATTTGTTGAATTTACTTGCGTTCGTATTTGCCAACGCTATATTCCATAGGGGTGAAGCCACTCTTTAAAATAGTTTGTTTGATAGACGTTGGGCTAAAGGATTTATCTCCTTCAGAAGTGATTGTTTTTTCTTTTACAACCAAAACAATCTGTCCCATGTTTTTTTCAGACTTAAACTTCACCTTTGCTTCAGAAACCATTTCCATTGCAGATAATGATTGTTCCATGGCATCTAATTTATCTTGCGCACCATTTCCTTCAAAAGTATAATAATGCATAGTAAAAAATTCGTTTGGGCCAAGTATGTTTTTTTCTTGTGAGAAAAGATTATTGAAAAAACATAAAAATAATGGAATTACTAAATAAGGTATCTTTTTGTTCATCTGATTTTTTGATTGTGTTTAACACAAAAATATACCAATTTTTCGACAGAATTAAACTCCTATGTGTTAAAAAATAATTAAATCAATTTAGGAAGTCTTCACTAAATAAATCGATTTTGAACATTGAGTCATAAAAACGGAAGAGAATTAAAATTCAATGACGGTAAACCACTAAAACTACAATAAAAAATCAGTTTTTGTTTTAAAAAGTATTTAATTATATTTGTGTAATTAACCACTTAATTTATATGAAAAAACTATTAACAATTTTTGCACTTACCAGCTTTACAGCTATTTTTTCACAAATTACTATTAATGGAAACTTTCCAACCTCAATGAGTGCTGGTTCGTCTATTGACGCAGATGTTAAAATCGTAAAAGGAACCGTTGGTAATTTTGCTAAGTATCAAATGGATGTGCCTGCTGGTATTATTGTTACTTCTATAGATGCAAAGAATGGTAATTTCACTTTTGAAAATCAACGTGCTAAAATTGTTTGGGTTTCTGTTCCTAGCGATCCAGAATTTACAATAAAATTAAAAGTTCAAGCGGCATCTGATGCTCCTAGTTCAGTTACTTTCTCTCAAAAATTTTATTACTTAGAAAATAATGAGAAAAAAGAAGTAGAAGCAACTCCAGTAGTTATATCGATAGGTGGTGGAAGTGCTGTTGCTGCTGTTACGCCAACTGAAACTAAACCAGCAGAAACTAAACCTGTTGAGCCAGTTGCAACAACACCAGCACCTACTGAAACCAAACCAGTTGAACCAGTTGCAACAACACCTACACCAACTGAAACTAAGCCGGTTGAACCCGTTGCTACCACGCCTACGCCAACTGAAACTAAACCGGTTGAACCTGTAGCTGCAACACCTAAACCTACTGAAACTAAGCCAGTGGAAGCTGCTCCTGTTAAAAAAACAACTGCACCAGCTGCATCAACCTCAGAAGCAGGAATGACATTTAAAGTTCAAATTGGAGCTTATTCAACTGAGCCAAGTAAAAGTAGATTTGCTGGAGCTGGGAAAGTTAATGTGGATTTAATTAATGGAATGTACAAAGTAACTACAGGAAACTTCAAAACTAAAGAAGAAGCCATTAAATACCGCGACGAATTACAATCTAAAGGGTATTCAGGTTTTATTGCAAAATATAAAGACGGAGTTCGTATCAACTAAACAATACTTTTTCTAATTAATCGTTCTAAACCTAAATCCTTGATTAGAAAAAGTCTCATACTCATTTTTGTTATTGTTTCATTTCATGGAATTGCTCAGCAATATCCCTGGTGGTCTCAATATAGAAATAATCAAACTTTATACAATCCAGCATTTTGCGGAACAAAACGGTTAATTGATATCAGAATTAATTATCGTAATCAATGGACCAGTTTTGAAGGTGCCCCAAAAACGTATGCCTTATCTTTAAATTCAAGATTATGGAAAGGCAGAGTAGGAGTAGGTGGTTTTATTTTTAAAGACGATATTGGTCCGTTTAGAAATTTGAATAGTAGCTTAACTGCTGCTTACCATTTAAAATTTGCAGATTCAGAATTATCGTTCGGAGTTCAAGGAAATTATTTAAGAACCAGTTTTGTAGGAAACGACATTACCTTAAGACATCAACAAGATAAAGCAATTAACCAGTATGCAACCGATAAAACGGGAACCTTTGATGGAAGTTTTGGTTTATTATATTATAATGATCGTTTTCATTTAGGAGTAGGTGCTAATAATATGGCGGGGAGTAAATTTGAATTCTATGAAAATGATTCTCTTAAAAAAGGAAAATTCACAAACGTCCCTCATTATAATATTTCTGCTGGTTTTAATTGGGCTGATAATCCTGAGTTCACATTTGAAAATTCAGTCTTAGCAGTATACGTTCCTGGAGTTCCTTTTTCGTTTGATTACACTTTACGTGTACATATGAAAAAACAATTAATTGCAGGCTTCAGTTTTAGATTTAAAGATGCTATTGCATTAAATTTAGGATATACTATTAAAGAAAATTTTCAAATTAATTACTCTTATGATATTGTTACTTCTCCTCTCAGAAAATACCAAAGTGGTTCTCACGAATTATCACTCATTTTCTCTTCAATGATGGGAACAGATAAAAAAAGAAGAGGATTAGATAAGCGATTTATCAAACAGAAATATCAATACCTTATTAATTAAATAGAGGTGTTGTCGTTTTTTTTCGTTAAATTGGTATGAGTAATAAATTGGCTTTATGATATTTGCAGTTATTGATTTAGGAACTAATACGTTTAATTTGCTTATTGCAGAGCGACTTCCTAATGATACTTTCAAAAAAGTTTTTAACACTAAAATTGCGGTTAAATTAGGCGAAGGAACTATCAACTCTGGTTACATTGCCGACGCCCCATTTCAAAGAGGTGTTAATGCCTTAAAACAATTTCAACAATATTTATTAGATTATAATGTAGAGCATACTTATGCTTTTGCAACATCCGCTATTCGTTCGGCAAGTAACGGACATGAATTTGTAGCTCAGGCAAAAAAAGTGGCAGGCATTTCTATTTCAGTTATTGATGGTAATGAGGAAGCAGATTTAATTTATTATGGCAATCGAATGGCTGTAAAGATGAATGAATCTATTTCCTTAATTATGGATATTGGCGGAGGTAGCACCGAATTTATTTTAGGAAACGAACACACTATTTTTTGGAAAAAAAGTTTTTTGCTAGGTGCTGCTCGTTTATTAGAAAAATTCAAATTATCAGATCCAATTACATTTGATGAAACGGTTGACTTCAATGCTTACTTAAGACACGAGCTAGGTCCTTTATTCGAAGCCATAAAGCACTATAAACCAGCTGAATTAATTGGTTCTTCTGGTGCTTTTGATTCGGTAGTTGATGTGATTGCTGGTGAGTTTGGTACTGAAGCATTAAATGATGAACATACAGAATATAATATAGATTTAAACCACTACGCATTTATTAGTAAAAAAATAAAAGAATCAACTATTAAAGAACGTTATCATATTACAGGATTAATTGATATGAGAGTGGATATGATTGTGATTTCAGTTCTGTTAATTGATTTTATCTTAAAAGAATTGCACTTAACACATATGAGAGTTTCTACTTTCTCTTTAAAAGAAGGTGTCATCAGTAGAAAATTAGGATTAAAACTTTTTTAATTAATTCTGTAAATTTGAAGAATGATTATCCAAAGTCCATATACACTATCCGTTTCTGATTCTTTTAACGAAGAATTGTTATTGAAAAATACATGGCTAGTTATTTTACATGCATCACGAACACCTCCACATATTGGCATTTTAATTGATGGAAATTATAATTCATTAACTATTAAAGGTCATGAATTGGATATTAATATAAATGTTCTTTTAAAAACGATACAGCAGAAAAAAATTGAAACGTTATTTATTCAATTAAAAAAACATCCTGTATTTAGTGCCGATTACCAAAAAGAAATTTGCCAATATTATATAAAGCAATTTACTCAAGTAAAAGTAAATGAAGCATCTTGCTTAAGTCCTATTAAACTATTTTTGCAAGAATTTTATGCCATTTGTGAAAACAAAGAAGAGTTGTTGTTTGAATTAATAGAACGATTAAAACAAAATCAATATATAAATTTAACCTATGGATTAAATATTGATAACAAAATAGAAGAAGGTGAGTTTTCGTTACCAATGTATTCGAATAAACAACTACAAGAAATTATAAAAATAGAACGCGCTAATTATTACAAAGAATAATGTTTATTAAATCGGAACATATTTATTTAAGAGCGCTGGAACCAGGAGATTTAGCAGTATTATATACTACAGAAAATAATACCAGCGTATGGAAAGTGAGTAACACCTTAACGCCATATAGTAAAGCTATTTTAGAATTGTATTTAGAAACGGCACATCAAGATATTTATACAACCAAGCAATTGCGATTAATGATTTGCGAAAGCTCTACCGATAAAGCTATTGGAACAATTGATTTATTTGATTTTGACCCAATGAATGCAAGGGTAGGAGTAGGAGTTTTAATTTTCGAAGACTTTAGAAAAAAAGGTTATGCTAGCCAAGCGATAGAGTTGGTAAAAGATTATGCTAGCAAAACCTTATTATTAAATCAACTATTTTGCAATATCAGCGCATCTAATAAGGAAAGTGTAAGCTTGTTTGAAAAATGCGGTTTTGAAAAAATTGGGACTAAAAAACAATGGAACAAAATTTCACCAAATCAATTTGAAGATGAATTGATGTATCAGTTGATTTTTTAGCTAACCTTCTTAGCTACCACAATCATTTCTTCACCAATATTTAATAACTCTAACGTTTTATAAATTAAGTTATGAAGTTTCATATATAACTTAAGTTTCCACATTGGTTTTTGAGTAAAGGTATTAAAGTATTGTTGTCTTTCTGAAGCCTTAATTGCATTATTAGCTTGTTGTTGCGTTTGTTTCTTATCTCCTCTTAACCTTTTTAATAAAGGAAGGATAGTATACATAATAAACAACTTAATTTCAAAAGAAGATTTAATCGTTTTTACTTCGTAACCATGTTTTTTTAATAACTGAGTAATTGTTTTTTTACCAAAATAGTTTACATGATCTAAGCCCATCATTTTCCAATTATCCTTATGTTTTTTCGCAAAATAAGAATCAATTTGGGGAACCTGAATCACAATATAACCATCTTTAGCTGTAATACGAGCACATTTGGCAATCACATCATCCGCTTTGTCAATGTGTTCTAAAACATCCCACATGGTCACAATATCAAATTTTTTATCTTCTTTCATGTCAAAAAAATCAATATGATCTACAGGTAATTTTAAATCATTTTTAGAGTAGAGGTAAGGTTGCTCAGAAATTTCAATACCATATACATCGTAACCTAGCATTTGTCCGGTTAACATAAAATGTCCCCAACCAGCACCTAAATCAAATAATGAACCACTTGGTTTATACTTTTTAATTAAATCGTAACGTAATTTATGACGTTCAATTTTTACAAAATTATTTCCATTACGAACAGCATTAGCAACATTTTCGTCTTTATAATTTTCGTAAGAAATTTGTTTTCTAAAATAAGAAGGAATAAAAGTAAAAGAACACTTTTTGCATTCTACAACTGAAAATTTTTCTTTTTGGTATAAAACTTTAAAATCAGCAGGATTTTTATTGTCGCAAACGCAACAGTGAACGTCTTCAAAAATATCGGGCATAGTAGTGGTTATGGTTTGGTTTCTTGTTCAAATGTAGATTCAGTAATGGCTTTTGTATCTCTAAAATAGGAAATTCCACCCCAGCTAAACATTTTCTTTTGGTAAACATATACGTCGTTAGATTCTTTTACAACAACACGTTGAAGGATAACAACACCAGTTCCAATAATCGTTTCTTCTGTTACTCCTAAAGGATATTTAGCTAATAAAGCTTGTTTTTTAGCGTCGATTTCTGCGGCAACTACTGTATCAGATTTCAAAAGTTTTTCTATTTCTGCTAATTTACCTTTTGCGTATGAATCGCCAGCTTTAGCAATCAAAGCTTCTTCATAAGCTGTTTTAGCTTCTTTATAACGTTTCATCCCAAAAAAATTATCACCTTTATCTTTAGCCTCTTTGTATCTATCAACTGTTAATGGTGGCGGAGTTATTTTAGTTTTATTTGCTGCTTCTTTATCTGCTTTTTCTTTTGCTAAACGTGCAGCTTCTGCGGCTTTAGCGGCAGCGTCATCTGCAGCCTTTTTTGCTGCCGCTTCTTTAGCTAATCTTTCTGCCTCAAGTTTATCTGCTGCTGCTTTTTTAGCAGCATCTTCCTTCGACATTTTATCTAATGCTTCCTTATCTGCCTTCTCTTTAGCTAAACGAGCTGCTTCTGCTGCTTTCGCTGCTGCCTCATCCGCTGCTTTCTTAACTGCGGCTTCTTTTGCTAATCTTTCTGCCTCTAGTTTATCCGCTGCTGCTTTTTTAGCAGCTTCTTCTTTTGACATTTTTCTAATGCTTCTTTATCCGCTTTTTCCTTTGCTAAACGTGCTGCCTCAGCCTCTGCTTTCGCCTTATCTTCCGCATCTGCTTTGCTTTTTCTTCAGCAGCTTTCTTTGCAGCAGCTTCGTCTGCTGCTTTCTTAGCTGCAGCTTCTTTTGCTAATCTTTCTGCTTCTAATTTATCCGCTGCTGCTTTTTTTGCGGCTTCCTCTTTTGATAATTTGTCTAATGCTTCTTTATCCGCTTTTTCTTTTGCTAAACGTGCTGCTTCAGCCTCTGCTTTTGCCTTATCTTCCGCTGCTTTTTTAGCCGCAGCATCCGCATCTGCTTTTGCTTTTTCTTCTGCAGCTTTTTTAGCAGCTGCCTCATCTGCTGCTTTTTTTGCTGCGGCCTCTTCGGCTGCCTTTTTCGCAGCCGCTTCATCCGCCAATTTTTTAGCTGCAGCTTCTTTCGCTAATCTTTCTGCTTCTAGTTTGTCGGCAGCCGCTTTTTTATCAGCCGCTTCCTTTGCTAGTTTATCCGCTAATTCTTTATCGGCTTTTTCTTTTGCTAAACGAGCGGCTTCAGCATCAGCTTTCGCTTTATCCTCTGCTGCTTTTTTTTCAGCTGCTGCAGCGTCAGCTTTTGCTTTTTCTTCCGCTGCTTTCTTGGCTGCCGCTTCATCTGCAGCCTTTTTAGCCGCAGCTTCAGCTTCTGCCTTAGCTTTTTCTTCAGCAGCTTTTTTAGCAGCTGCTTCGTCTGCTGCTTTTTTAGCGGCAGCTTCTTTTGCTAATTTATCTGCTAATTCTTTATCTGCTTTTTCTTTTGCTAAACGTGCTGCTTCGGCTTCGGCTTTTGCCTTATCTTCTGCCGCTTTTTTTGCTGCTGCTTCAGCTTCTGCCTTCGCTTTATCTTCTGCGGCTTTTTTAGCAGCTGCGTCTGCCGCTGCTTTTGCTGCAGCATCAGCTTTTGCTTTATCTTCAGCTGCCTTTTTTGCAGCTGCTTCATCTGCGGCTTTTTTAGCTGCGGCATCTGCTGCTGCTTTGGCAGCGTCTTCAGCCGCCTTTTTATCAGCTTCTGCCTTTTTATTTAAGGCCTCTTGATCTTTTATTATAATTTCAATTTGAGCTAATTGAGCTTTAGGATATGCCTCGGCAGGTTTATATGTAAGTGCTTGGTTATAACCAGCTCTTGCCATTACCCAATCCTTTTTCTTAAAAGCAGCATCACCAGCTTTAATTGATGCCGTATAATTTGCTTCTAATTCTTTTTGTTTATTTAATGCGTCTAGCTCTAATTGTCTTAATCTTTCTAAAGCTGATAACATTTGATTACTATAGGCTTCATCATAATCAAAATTATCAGCGGTGGCATTATAATTTACTTTAACTAATGGCTGATTTAAAACCGAATAATCGATTCCCGGAAGAGGTTCAAATAAACTAATTGACTCAATATTAAATCCTTTAAAATCACCTTGCACTTTATCTGCTGGAACTCCTCTAGTTGAAACTGTAAATTTCTTAGTACAATGTCCTGGCTTAGTAACAATAATCAGATAATCTCCATTAGGCGGAATCTGAAATTTAAAAGCACCATCATCACCAGTCATAGTTTCTAAAACCTTAGTTGAACCTTGCATTAAGGTAACAGTAGCTCCCTGTAATTTTTTTCCGGATTTTTCTATTCTACTCGAAAATGGTAAAGTCCATTCTTGAGAAAATGACGAAAAAGAAGAAAAAAGAAGAAAAAAAAAAGTATAAATCGGGTACACGTCATAAGGTACAAAGCTGTAGTTTTGTATAAAGGTTTAAATTTAACTAAAATTCCATAAAGCCCACCACAAAAATTATGCACAAAAACACAATTGAAACAAATTTTAGCTTTTGGGAAACTCAAACTTATTTTAAGGAAATTGACCTCATAATTGTGGGTAGTGGAATAGTAGGATTAAATGCCGCTATTAGCTATAAAGAAAAATATAAAAAAGCTAAAGTGGTTATTTTAGAAAGAGGCATTCTTCCACACGGAGCTAGCACGAAAAATGCAGGATTTGCATGTTTTGGTAGTGTAAGTGAACTATTATCGGATATAAAAAAAAGTAAAGAAGAGGTAGTTTGGCAAACTGTGGAAATGAGAATTAAGGGATTAGCGCTTCTTAAAAAACGATTAGGTGACAAGCAAATTGATTATAAAGAACTAGGTGGTTTTGAATTATTTGACTCTAAAGATAGATTTGAAGAGTGTAGTCATTCAATAGATTACTTTAACAAACAAATTAAGTCATACACTAGAACAAAAAACACCTATAGTGTTGAAAATAAGAAGATTAAAAGCTTTCAATTCAAGCAAATAAAAGGCTTAATTTTAAATAAAAAAGAGGGGCAAATTGATACTGGAATGATGATGCAAAACCTTATTCAATTAGCATTAAGCAAAGGTATTATCATTTTAAATTCGATATCAGTCAATAAAATAAATGATTTAAAACAAAATGTTGCTTTATACACTTCCATTGGCGAATTAAAAGCAAAACATGTGATTGTTGCCACTAATGGTTTTGCAACTGAATTGCTGAAATTAAAAGATGTAAAACCTGCCAGAGCTCAGGTTTTAATTACTAAACCAATTGATGATTTAAAAATAAAAGGAACTTTTCATTACGATGAAGGTTATTACTATTTTAGAAATATTGGAAAACGGGTTTTATTTGGCGGTGGACGAAATTTAGACTTTGAAAAAGAAACTAGTTCTAAGTTTGTGTTAAATACTAAAATTCAAAAACATTTAGAGACTTTGTTGCAGACCATTATTTTGCCTGATACCAAATTTGATATTGAACAACGCTGGTGTGGGATTATGGGAGTGGGTGATGAAAAAAAACCAATTATTAAGAAAATTTCTCCAAATATAGTTTGCGCTGTTCGAATGGGTGGAATGGGTGTAGCCATTGGTTCTTTAGTTGGCAAGTTAGCAGTAGATGAGTTATCATAATTAGGTATATTTGTTTGCAATAGATGTATGATTTGAATACTTCAATTTAACATAATGTTAATTATAAGTAGTTTTCAAATTTCAAGTAGCTGATAATCAGATTACTAATATTAAACTGCTAATGTGTTAAACGCATTTTCGTGACTTATTTTTGCCACCGTATTAATCCCGTAAGATTAATGAAATAGCTCTTAATTATTCTATTTCATTATTGTCTTATATAAAAATTATAAGATTATGAAGTTATCCATGTTTAAGTTTAATTTGCCAAAAGAATTGTTGGCAGAATATCCTTCCAAAAATCGCGACGAAAGTAAACTAATGGTTGTTGATCGCGCCACAGGAAAAATTACTCACAAAAAATTTAAAGACATTATCAATTATTTTGATGACGGTGATGTAATGGTGTTAAATGATACCAAAGTTTTTCCAGCTCGTATGTATGGAAATAAAGAAAAAACAGGTGCTAAAATCGAGGTGTTTTTGTTAAGCGAATTAAACGCTGAAAGTCGTTTATGGGACGTTTTAGTAGATCCAGCTCGTAAAATTCGTATTGGAAATAAATTATATTTTGGCGAAAATGATAATGTTGTTGCCGAAGTTATTGATAATACAACTTCTAGAGGAAGAACGTTACGTTTCTTATTTGATGGTCCTTACGAAGATTTCAGAAAAGCATTATATGATTTAGGAGAAACTCCTTTACCTAAATATATTAAACGTGAAGTTGAAGAAAGTGATATTGAGCGTTACCAAACAGTATTTGCTAAAAACGAAGGCGCAGTGGCTGCTCCTACTGCTGGCTTGCATTTTAGCCGCGAATTATTGAAGCGTTTAGAAATTAAAGGCGTTAATTATGCTAATGTTACTTTACACATTGGTTTAGGTACTTTTAGAATGGTTGAAGTAGAAGATTTAACTAAACATAAAATGGATAGCGAAGAAGCAATTATTACTTCAGAAGCTTGCAAAATTATTAACGCTGGCAAAGACAAAAAGAAAAAAGTTTGTGCTGTTGGAACAACCGTAATGCGTGCGTTAGAATCTTCGGTATCAACAACTGGACACGTAAATCCTTATAGTGGCTGGACAAATAAATTTATTTTCCTCCATATGATTTTTCGGTAGCAAATTGTATGATTACTAACTTCCACATGCCTGAATCTACTTTGTTAATGCAAGTAGCGGCTTTTGGTGGTTATGATTTGGTTATGAAAGCATACAAAGAAGCAATCAAAGAAAAATACCGTTTCTATTCTTATGGAGACGCTATGTTGATTTTGTAAAAAACCGAATGTAAATATTAATTAAAAGCCATAACGAGAGTTGTGGCTTTTTTTATTGATAAAATGTAATTTTTACACCTTTGTAAAATGACACCACAGAGTTAGAAGATTTCTGTTTAGATAAATTAGTTTTAAATTCGGTGTCTTCAGGATTTAAATCTTCAAATGCATCCACAACAATAACTCTTTTATATTTAGTTAAATCTACCCCAATGTCCGCCCATGATTTGCAGATTAATACACTTGGAGCATTGGTTAATTTCTTTTTTTGAAGTTTTAAATAATCCTTTTCATAATAATAACAGAATAATGATGGCACCGCATTAAATTTTACTATGATTAAATCCTCAGTTGTTGTTACATGTTTTATGAAACCAACAGCATTTTTATAATCCATTGGTTTTGGAGTATCATAGTCTATTTTAAAAGAGAAGTATATAAAAAACAAGATCGAAAAAATGATTCCGATATATTTATTTTTTATAAACGAAAAAGCATATGCAACTAAAATGTAAATGAAAGGAACTGCGAATATTAAATATCTATCTAAGAATATAGACACCTTAATGCCAACTACATATACTATAACAATTGAACCTAATCCTACAATGATCGAATAAATAGTAGCAAAATTTGATTCTTTGTTTTTGTATTTATAACTCAATAAGAGTCCCGAGGCAATAACCAGTAGCAATGGAATAATTAAATAATAGTCAAAGAAAAATTCAGAAAGCACTTCTTGTAAGTATGAAAACTCGGACTTTTTTAACCAAAACGTACTTTCAGGACTATTAAAGGCAAAGATTAATAAAAACTGTTTCTTGGTAAATCTTAAAAAGATTAATAAAATAGAAAGTAGAATTGAGTATGAAAATTTAATTTTTTGTTTTTTATCAAAATAAAACAACATAAGCAATACTTCAAAAACTACGACTAATCCAGCAATGTAATGTGTGTAGGTTATTAGGAAATTAATGATTCCTAAAAAAATAAGATGTTTCCAAGAGTTATTTTCTCTGAAGTTTAAAAACAAATAAGATGATACCAATACTAATAGTGAAATTAATGTATAAGCCCTTGCTTCGTGAGAATAAAAATAAAGGAAGTTACTTGATAAGTATAAAAACGAAACAACAATAGCAGTTATTTTATTGAAAAATTTATTCGCTAGTAAAAAAATAACTCCTGCGGAAAGTGAGCTGAAAATCACACTCAACAGTCTCACACAAAACTCTGAATCATTGAACAGTTTAATCCAAACACTTAAACAATAATAATAAAATGGAGGGTTATTATCCCATTCAGAAACATGTTTTATGTGTCCAAAATCTAAAGATGCACTTTCGACACTAACAATTTCATCGTACCAAAAAGATGAAAGACCTAATTGAATTATTTTAAATAATATATTTACTAAAACAATTATGAAAAAGTATAACCATAAACGATTGGTTATTTTTTGGGAGTTATTAGAAAAAAATTTGTCTAACATACCACTATTTAATGACCGAAATTTTTGAACTGCTAATTAGGTTGTTTGAATCAAAAATTTGCAATAAATATAACCCATCGGATAATGAGGCTGTTTCAATTGTTTTTATCATTTCCTCAATCGTATTTGATAAAATAACTCTTCCATTTAAATCAATAATTTGGTAATGTAATTTTTTAAAGTTTTTATAATTAGAAATCTTTAAATTAATATAATCAATTGTTGGATTAGGATAAATTCCTAGAATGATCTTAGCTTTTTGCTTTTCTTCAATGCCGATGATGCTTGCACCATACTGACCTAAACTATCGGTTTTTACAAATAAAATATCTTTAAGCAACGAAGTATTACCAAAACAACTTCCTACGCTAACAAATCCTTTATCTTTAGTTCTAGAAATAGAAAATAACTCATCTGTATTCTCAACACCAAAAGGGAAATATGAAACGTAACCTAAAGTTGGTGTATAAACATGGATATTTGCATCAGAGCTAGCACCTACAAAATTATTGTATCCAACAGAAATTACAGTTCCATTTAACCCAACAGCGCTAGAGTTATATCTCTCCGTATTAGTATTTCCAATATAATCATCTAAAATCAACCCATTTGAACTATTTATAGAATATCTCCAATTAACAGTATTAATTCCGTTTTTATAACTTTTATTTGACCCAACTAAATACAAATTAGTATTAGACAATTCTACTACATCATTTAACACATCAGAATATAAACCTCCAGCAGAAGTCGTGTAAGTTGCACTCCCTGTTTGATCAATTCTAACTATCCATCCATCCCCCAAACTGTCATTAAAACTCTTTGTGTAACCCGTTAAAGCATAATTACCATCAGAGGTCTGTATCACCGATTTAAATTCGTCGTCTTTTAATCCTCCAAAGGTTTTTGTCCAGGTGGTATCTCCATTAGCATCAGTTTTTATTACAAATCCATCAGCATTACCTTTCCCATAACTATAAGTGGTTCCTGCAATTATAAAACCTCCATCGGCTGTTGCATCCATACTATTGGCAAAATCCCAATCGGCACCACCAATAGTTTTTTGCCAAATTAAATTACCAGCTTTATCTGCTTTTACTAAAAATACATCGTAACCACCTACTCCACTTGAACTTGTATAACCAGCCATGACATAACTCGAATCAGCTAGCTGTACAATACTTTTCCCGATTTCATTACTCACGCCACCAAATGTTTTTTCAAAAGTTACCTGTCCCATACTGTCTAGTTTTAATAAATACATATCTGTATTTCCTTGACCAATGCTACTAGTAGAGCCCGTAATAATATAACCACCATCTAAGGTTTGCTTTACATCATTTCCTTCATCATAGCCATTACCACCATACCTACAATAAAATTTTTTAGGTGGTTGAGCATAAGCTCCAATAAAAGCAACCAAAAACAATATTCCTATTAAAAATCTCATGACTTATCGTTTAAATTTTTTAGCAATACTTACAAAAGCTCCTTGGCCGTATGTGTTTGTTGGAGAGATATAACCTTGTAAACTATTACTTCCTATTCTAAAAAACCAAGATTTTGAAACATACGAAAATGCTAACCCTACATTTAATTTTGAGTAACCACCATAAGCCACGTGTAAAGCTCCTATAACTTTTGGCGTAAAATGATACTCTGCATCAGTAAAGAAATAAGGTTTAAAATTGGAATTAAACAGATACCTAAATCCTACTGCTAAATAAAATTTATCAGTAAACTGAATTTTATTGATTATAAGAAGATTAGTAGGAATATTTACATTAAAGGATTCTTGACGAGCATTTGTGGTTGTTTTAATAATACTATCTCTATTAATAGCCGATAAGGTTGAGTCTTGTAAATCCAATAGATTGTCAATATGGTAGCCATCAAATTTAAAAGTAGAATCGCTACTATATTGAACGCTATTATCAAACCAATGTAAAAAGCCAATATTGTTAGCGTTTACAGTTAACACACTCCCCTTCCCTAGCTTCCCTTTATAAGGTGTTTCAAAAAATATATCAGCACTAGCACCAATTCCTGAATAAGCAAACGGATTATTTTTATTTGTTGTATCGCTTAATGCCATATTAAAATCTGAATTAAACACTAATTCAGTGCCATCCGAATTGGTATATAACGAAGAGCCCTCTTTTGCTTTTACATAAAATAATTGTTGTCCTTTTAAGATGGAAATCGATACTCCAACTTTAGCAGTAGTATCAATTTTATGCCATATAAATCCTAACTTTAATTCCTGAAAACGCAACGAATTAATATTGGAACCAGCTAAGTTTTTGGTCTCACCTAAATAAGGCTTGTTACCATAAAATACTAACTGATAAAAATCTTTGGTGTAAGCTGCATTAAAAATACGTTGATCTTTGAATCCAATTAAATAGGAGTATTTTGGACTTCTACCAAAAAACGCAGAGATATCGTAGTTCATATTAGCACCCATCACATTAAGCGCTTTCATAGAATTGCTTGATGCGTCTTTGGTTTTTTTGTCAATATTACCACCATAGATGAACTTATTTAAAAGTGAATTATAAATGCCATTTGAACCTAATTCATATTCACCATTAATAGAAATACTTCTACCAGTTTGACCAAAATTTAAAAACTCAGAATTATACTGCGAAAAAACAGATAGCGAGCAAAAAATCGAAAATAGTATCAGCCGTGCTTTCATTATTTTACCCTAGCGTTATAATTTACATAAGCATGAACTACTAAATCTAAATAGCTATCCTCATTGATTTTTATTGGTGTTGGCTGATTTGGAAGGTATAAATAACTTACAAATTTTATTTGCTTGCACTGACTTAGGTTATTGATTTTAGTTTTATCAAACGAGGCGATTAATTTAGAGTCTATGTAATTTAACACCACATTATTCCCATCTGTAATAGCAGATTCGACAATATTTTGTCCTGGTACAAATAACGAATCAATAATTTGATTTTGATCATTAAGCATGTAGCCTTGTATTTGAGCTTTAAACGGATAGTTATTACGCGCCTGCATAATAATATCACAAGAGTTAACATCATTCAACTCTTTCAATTGCGTTAAATCAACCTTTGAAAAATTTACTAAACTAAAATAGTTTGCTGATAATGCTAATGGAATGTCCACGTCAGCAATAACTCTTAATCCCCTGCCGTAATAAGCAAAATCGTTACCTGCCGAAATATTACCCAGAGGATTTAATGTTGCTTTAATAGAATATCCTAAATAGTTAGGTAAATTTTGTAAGAAAGGATTTAAGTTGGAATTAGATGAATTTACATTGATTTGTTTTAACCAAGGAAAAACGGGATTTGCTGGGTTGTTGGTTTTATTTGCTCTATTTACGTTGATAGATTGTAACAAATTACCGGCATTAAGTGTAACGACATTTGCTGGAGAAGTTTTAATTGACCTCATGCTATTAATAGAACTACTCATTTCAATACCAAACTCATTAATAATTCTAAAATTAATAGACGATTGTGTTAGCATCAAATTACTAGGACTGAAATTCCCTAAAAATCCTAATGATGAAGAATCTGGCCCAAACGATAAATCTTGTTGTCCAAAATAGCCTTGCACATATTCAGGTACAATGTCCACAAAAGATAGTTTGATGATTAAACCTTGTCCAGGTTGTAAAGTACTTGCAACGCCAGAAGGACTAGTACTTATGGTATAAGTTTGTACTAACGTATTTACTTTGTTCCCTGATTGGCCTGTTAAATTAATATTGTATCCATTTAGTGGATAGGTTTTAGTAAAAGATGAATTGCCTGCTACCGTTTGGTTTATCGTTAACAAATTGCCCCACAAAGAAGCTGAGTTTATAATATAATTAAAATCTAAAGGTTGATTATAGGTATTAGTGTACTCAACTTTTAAATATCCCGACCTAACAATAGCTTTATTCAATTCAACACCATTACTGACATCAAATTTAATTTCCCTATCTGTTGGAAGCAGCATTTGAATAAATCACTACTCCAGCATTTAATGCCTGAGAAAATGGAAGAGTATAACCAAGTGTAACCGTAGTATCAGGTAAATTAACCAAACTATCCATGGTATAATTTATTAAATCCTTACTAAAGGCAATGTGTAATAAACCATTTGGGTCGGCTTGAAAAATTGTATCACCAAAAAAATTACTAATGTTTAAATAGCTTTTAGCTAATGGTATTGCTAAATCCACATCCCAAGTAGTTTCTTTTTTACAAGATACTACCGAAATCAATAAAAATAGTCCAATTATTAATTTTTGTAAAAAACGCATATCACAAACTTACCGTTTTTTTAACATAATAACAATCAAATATTTGGCAAAGTTTTTGTTTATGAATGTCGAAAAAATATTACTTTTGCATTCGATGCTATATTCTTTTAGATTTTATGTAAGTTGGATAGTTGCTGCGGTAATTATGTATGTTGCATTTTATTTCTGGCACGGCGTATTTTTAAATGATTTAAACCGCATTACTTTTTCAAAAGGTTTGTTTTTAGGCTTAGCTGCTTTAGTTTATCTAGTTATTTCTTTTACTCTATATAGAACTTACGAATCAAAGTTATTAGATAAATATATTTCACATCCTATGTTAAGAGGTGTAGTTGCTGGTTTCATTTTAGGTTTTATATTATTTGCTTTAGTTACTGTTTTAGGTATTTCGTTTTCGAAGGACATTAACTTCACGTACATTGTTGCTGATTGTGCTTGGCAAATTGCCGAACAAGTGATTGGCGGTTTAATTATCGGCTTAGGCAAAGTATTAATATTTGAACCTATCCCTGAATTAATTCATAAGAATTAATAACCGTATTTATCCTTCCATCTTTCTTTTAAAAACTCTTTCAGGTCTCGTTCTCTCGAATATTCTGATGGATTATAAAAAGTAGTGCCACTAATTTCATTGGGTAAAAATTCTTGGGCTACAAAATGGTTATCGTAGTCGTGCGAGTATTTATACTCTTCTCCATAACCAAGCTCTTTCATCAACTTGGTCGGTGCATTTCTTAAATGCAGGGGAACTGGTAAATCGCCCGATTTTTTAACTTCTTGTTGGGCTAAATTTATAGCCATATAACTACTATTACTTTTAGCTGAACATGCTAAATATGTTACTGTTTGTGCTAAAATAATTCTACTTTCGGGATAACCAATCACATTAACCGCTTGAAAACAATTATTAGCAATAACCAAAGCCGTTGGATTTGCATTTCCAACATCTTCTGAAGCTAAAATTAATAAACGACGGGCAATAAAACTTGGGTCCTCTCCCCCATCAATCATTCTTGCTAACCAATAAACAGCACCATTAGGATCTGAACCTCTGATGGATTTTATAAAGGCCGAAATAATATCGTAATGCTGTTCGCCCGATTTATCATATAGGGCTAAGTTTTGCTGAATGTATTGCTTTACTATTTCATCCGTAATAATAATCTCCGGTTCACTAATGCAATTCACCACGATTTCGAGGGCATTTAATAACTTACGTCCATCACCACCCGAAATTCTTAATAAAGCTTCTGTTTCTTTCAAGACAATATTTTTTCGTTTTAAAACATCATCGCCAGTAATCGCATTGTTTAATAATTGAATTAAGTTATCCTTTGTAAGATGCTTTAAAACAACCACTTGACATCTTGATAAAAGCGCTGGAATAACTTCAAAAGATGGATTTTCGGTGGTTGCTCCTATTAAAGTTACGATGCCTTTTTCAACGGCATTTAATAATGAATCTTGTTGTGATTTACTAAAACGGTGAATCTCATCAATAAACAAAACAGGTTTTTCTTGTTTAAAAAAACCACCATCTGCTGATGCTTTTTCAATCACTTCTCTCACATCTTTTACTCCCGAATTAATAGCGCTTAACGAATAAAATGGACGTTTTAAAGTTTTGGTTATAATTTGTGCTAAAGTAGTTTTTCCAACACCCGGTGGGCCCCATAATATGATGGAGGGCAATAAATTTTGCTCTATTGCTTTTCGCATAGCCGATTCTTTACCAATAATATGTTCCTGACCAATGTAGTGGTCTAAATGATTGGGTCTGACTCTTTCTGCTAAAGGCTCCATAATGTTTATATGCTATAAAGATACCATCATTTCATCGAAAGGAATGCTATAAAACGTAGATAATCCTACTAAAAAATATTAATAAATTGTAAACACCCTATTTGTGGCACTATTATTTCATTAAATTTACCACATAAAAATTAATACAATGAACTTAAAACACATTATCATCTCGGTTTCTATTATTGCACTTGGAGTATTAAGTATAAACGCCATTAGAAAAGGCGAACCTAAAGATTCAGTAGATAAGCGTAAATTTATCGTCAATATTACTGAAGTAAAAGAAGGTGGTCCTCCAAAAAAGCCAGTTGAAGATGAATATGAATTTAAGGGGGGAAAATTTTTTAGTCAGTTTTTGATGGATAAATTTGATATTAAATGGGTAAAATATGAAATTACTAAAGATTCTACATATACCGACGAGGAGCAAAATGAAAACCACTATACAGAAGCTGAAATATCAACAACTGATGCTACAGATCAGACGGTGATCTTAAAATGTGTGGTTGATAATTATGATGTAAGTGGTGAAATTAAAGTCACTAAAAAAGATAAACTCAAAAAGAAATATGAGTTTACTGGCAAGGAAAAACCAAAAAAGAAATAATTGCAGTTTAAAATGCTTTAAATAGCCTTCTGAAATTTATCAGAAGGCTATTTTTTTTGTGAAAAGAATAGGACAAAAATCAGTTGATTTAATTTAAAAATAACGTCGAAAACCTTTTGTAATTCCAGCCAAAAAATTATATTTGTAAGATAAGGAATTACTATGCAAGAAGGAGTTATGTCAGCCGCAAAAGGCTTAAGTTTTGAAGATTTCAAAAAAATTGTGCTTAACGATTTTCGTATCATTAACGAAAGCCGTCAAACAAGTTTATTAGGTCGAAAAGAAGTATTAACTGGAAAAGCCAAGTTTGGTATTTTTGGTGATGGAAAAGAGTTAGCACAAGTAGCAATGGCTAAAGTGTTTCAAAATGGCGATTTTAGAAGTGGTTACTACCGTGATCAAACTTTTATGATGTCGATTAATCAATTATCGTTGCAAGAATATTTTGCCGGTTTATACGGACACACTGATTTAGATAAAGAACCTATGAGTGGCGGTCGTCAAATGGGCGGACATTTTGGTACACATAGTTTAAATGCTGATGGTTCATTTAAAGAATTAGTGAATCAAAAAAATTCATCAGCAGATATTTCTCCAACAGCTGGGCAAATGCCTCGTTTATTGGGATTAGCCTATGCTTCACATTTTTATAAAGTAAATACTGCCTTACACCAAGGAAAATTTTTAAACTATAGCAACAAAGGAAACGAAGTAGCTTTTGGAACTATTGGCGATGCTTCTACATCTGAAGGATTATTTTGGGAAGCTATCAATGCAGCGGGTGTATTGCAAGTGCCGATGTTAATGAGTGTTTGGGATGATGGACACGGTATATCTGTTCCTAAAAAATACCAAACTACAAAAGAAAGTATTTCCGAAATTTTAAAAGGATTTCAAAGAGAGAATGGTGGCAATGGTTACGAAATATTTAAAACCAAAGGTTGGGATTACGCTCACTTATGCGAAACTTATGAAAAGGCCGCTAAAGTTTGTAGAGAGCAACATGTGCCTGTTTTAGTTCATGTAGAAGAAGTAACACAACCTCAAGGTCACAGTACATCTGGATCTCACGAGCGTTACAAATCTAAGGAACGTTTACAATGGGAAATTGATTTTGATTGCGTGAAGAAAATGCGTGAATTTATTATTCAAAACGCCTTAGCGGATGACGCTACTTTAAACGCAATTGAAGAAGATGCAAAAACAGCCGTGAGAACAGCACAAAAAGCAGCTTGGGCAGATTATTTAACGCCAATTAAAGCAGAAGTTGCTGAGGTTTCTGCATTGTTTGATGAATTATCTGGAAGTGCAAATGCAGCTACAATTAATTCTATCAAAACAGAATTAAATGCTATTAAAGAACCTATTCGCAGAGAAATACACAATGCAGTGAAAAAAGTATTACGTTTAACAAAAGGCGAAAACTCTTCGTCTCGCGCTAGATTAACAGACTGGTTACGTTTATCTAATATCGAAAACACAGATCGATATAGTTCACATGTAATGTCACAATCCACACAGCAAGTTTCTTCAGTAGCTCCAGTAGCTGCTATTTACAACGAAGAAAAACCAGTTGATGGAAGAGAATTATTAAGAGAAAACTTTGATTATATTTTAAATAAATATCCTGAAACCTTAATATTTGGCGAAGACTCTGGAAAAATTGGTGGTGTAAACCAAGGCTTAGAAGGATTACAAGCTAAATATGGCGAACACCGTGTATTTGATACAGGTATTCGTGAAGCGACTATTATGGGACAAGCTATTGGATTATCAATGCGTGGTTTAAGACCAATTGCCGAAATTCAATACTTAGATTATTTATTGTATGCCTTACAAATCATGAGTGATGATTTAGCAACTGTGCAATGGAGAACTAAAGGGATGCAAAAAGCACCAGTAATTATTCGTACTCGCGGGCATCGTTTAGAAGGAGTTTGGCATAGTGGTTCGCCAATGGGAATGATTATTAGTGCGTGTAGAGGTATTAATGTATGTGTGCCTCGTAACATGACTCAAGCCGCTGGTTTTTATAATTTATTATTAGAAGCAGATGAGCCTTCCTTAGTGGTTGAACCTTTAAATGGCTACCGTTTAAAAGAAAATTTACCATCAAATATAGGCGAGTACAAAGTAGCTTTAGGGATTCCTGAAACATTAAGCCAAGGAACCGATGTTACTTTAGTAACTTATGGGTCTTCTATTCGTATTGCACAAGATGCCATCAAACAATTAGAAGAGCATGGCATTTCAGTTGAATTAATTGATATTCAAACTTTATTACCATTTGATACTAACCATTTAATTGTTGAATCCTTAAAGAAAACAAATAGAGTGGTATTTTTTGATGAAGATGTACCAGGTGGAGCAAGTGCCTATATGATGCAAAAAGTATTAGAAGAGCAAGGTGGTTACCAGTATTTAGATTCAAAACCTATTACCATTGCATCTAAAGAACACAGACCAGCTTATGGTTCGGATGGAGATTACTTCTCAAAACCAAGTGCTGATGATGTGTTTGATGTTATTTACAATTTGATGTTAGAAGTTAATCCTAACAAGTATACTAAAATCTATTAATAAACTTAATTTTACATGTAATTGTCAGAAGACATTATTAAAAGTATATATATGAAACTATCAACATTATTTTTCGCTACAAGTTTTTTACTTTGTGTAAATCAAGTTTCAGCTCAAGAAGCAAAAAAAGAAGAAAAGAAAATTCAGGAAGTTGTAAATATTCAAGCTGACCCTGTTTCTTTGCCACCTGATGCAGATGGAAATGTACCAGTTGATACTTCTGCTCCAAAAGGAATGGCTTCAAGTGAAATTTTGAAACGCGCAGTAAATTTTGTAAAAATGGAATCTACCAAATACACAAAAGGTAATGGCGTTACCACTGGAACTAAAGCTGAATGTGTGGTTACGTTTCCATACAAACCAAAAGAATTAAATCCAGTTGCTGATGTGCAAGGAACTATTACCATGCACGTAAGTATTGATGCAAAAGAAGGTAAATACCGTTATACTATTTCTAAATTAAATCATAGTGCTAAAAATGGTGATTACACTGGCGGCGATGTGTATAGCGAAGTTCCAAAATGTGGTAGTATGAAATTACCACCAGAGTTATGGAAACGTATTAGAAGTGAAGCATTTAAACAAAGTAGCGTTATTGCTAATGATATTAAAGAAGCAATGAAAATATCAAGCTCTACTCCTGTTAACACAGACGAATGGTAGATAAACATATTTAAAAACCAAATCTCTGCGTTATATGAAAAAATCATCTGCTTCATTTACCAATGTAAACTCCTTGATGATTTTTTCAAAAGCCTTGATATTTGATTTTTAAATACGTTGTTAAAATGGTAAAGTCCCGCGTATCGGGACTTTTTTTTTTGAACCAATTAAATTATAAATGAAGTCATTAGAATTATATTCAAAAAAAGATATTGAACATCTTACCCGAAAACGAACCAATGAAATAAAAATTGGTGAGGATGTCACAGTTTTAAAATCGGAGAAGAATTGGGAAGAAGAATTATTAAATTCTAATTGCAAATTTGTTTTACTTGGTATTCCAGAAGATATTGGAGTGAAGGCTAATTATGGTCGTGGTGGGGCTCACACTGCTTGGAAGCCAGCTTTAGATAGTTTTTTAAGTCAGCAAAGCAATGAATTTTTAAATGGAAAAGAGGTTTGTGTTTTAGGACATATTTTTGTGGAAGACCTGATGGAAAAATCCGAATCCTTGCAAGCTAAAAACAAAAACGACATGGCTCAATTACGAAACTTAGTTTCAATAATTGATGAACGTGTCACTGAAGTCATTACAAAAATTATTTCTTGCAAAAAAGTTCCCATCATTGTGGGTGGCGGACATAATAACTCCTACCCTATTATTAAAGGCAGTTCATTAGCACTTGATAAAAAAATAAATGTCATTAATTGCGATCCGCACACTGATTTCAGGCCTTTAGAAGGACGACATAGCGGAAATGGATTTAGTTACGCATACAAAGAAGATTACATGAATAATTATTCAGTGTTTTGTATGCACGAACAATATAATACCGCAAGTGTTTTAAAAGATTTTACAGCTAATAATCATCATTTGTATTTTAGTAGATATGAGGATGTATTTGTAAGAGAGAGTAAAAACTATTCAGACACACTATTGCAAAATATTGGATTTGTGAAAAACGAAGTTTGTGGTGTTGAAATTGATTTAGATGCGATTACTAATGTTCCATCCAGTGCCAAAACTAGTAGTGGAATTTCCCCTGTGCAAGCAAGGCAATATGTTTATCAATGTGGAAAGAATTTAAGTGCTTTATATTTACATATTGCAGAAGGTGCTCCTATTCTATCGCACATTAAAGCTGATAACAAAACTGGTAAATTAATTGGTTATTTAATTGCTGATTTTATTAAAGGTGTAGGTGATAGATCGTTTTAGTATTTAATTTTTTGGGCGTGCCCCCGCAAAAGTCACAGGCGGGGTCGGACTGACCCGCTACAATCTTTTTGCAAAGAGACAGCAAAAAGGATTTTTGCTTGCATCCCTCACGCATGATATATAGTAATTTGAAATTTAGATTATGAATTTGAAATAATTGTCGCGTAAGGGATAGAGGCATTGTTTGAGCTCTTTTTCTTTTCCAGAGGAAAAAGAAAAAAGCGAGTGCCGAAAGCCCGACTCGCAGGGATACGCCCAAACAATTAGGACTACTAACCTACTTTAAAAACAATTTCAAAATTTGCGCCGTTATCGTTATAAATCTTAAGTTCTGCATTGATTTGTTCTGAAAGAATAGCTACAATATCTAAACCCAAAGAATCTGAACTCGTTAAATCAAAATCAGCCGCTAAACCCTGTCCGTTATCAGACACTTTTAGTTGATAGGTGTTTTTAACTAACTTCGATAATTCTACTTTAATGATACCTTTCTTGCCATTAAACGCATGTTTGTAGGCATTCGACATCAGTTCATTTGTAATTAATCCTAAAGGAATAGCAGTATCTAAATCTAATTCCAGTTCAATTAAATGAGATTCGACAGTGATATTTTTTTTAGTTAAAGAAAAACTTCCTGAAATTTGATTGATTTAACTTTCTAAGTATTCATTAAACAACAAGCTCGTCATTTGATTATTGCGATACAATAATTGATGTAATAAAGCCATGGAGTTAATTCGATCTTGAGCTTCTCCTAAGGAATTCTGAATTTCTAAATTCGCGGTTTTCGCAGATTGTAACTTCAATAAACTCGAAATAATCTGTAAATTATTTTTGACACGATGATGCACTTCTTTAATTAATAGGTCTTTTTCCGACAAAGATTTATTGATAATCTCGTTTCGAGTTTCAATTTGTTTATTTTTAATTTCCAATAACTGCTTTTGCGTTTTTGTTTGTTTGAGTTGATACGAGATAAACACCATAACAATCACTAAAATTAACCCACAAAACAATAAAGCATTTCTAATAGTTTTTTGTTTACTTACTTCTGAGTTTTTTTCACGAATATTTTTTTGACTTTCAACAATCAAGTTTTCTTTTTCGGCAACCTGACTGGCCACCTGAGAAGATATTAATTCTTTTAAATTTTCTTTGTAATCTATACTATCTTTAAAATTAATATATCTATTGTAAAAATCTATAGATTGACGATACGCACCGATTTTATCATAATAAACGGCGTATTGCTTAATGATATTTAATTTTGATTTATAATCTTCAATACGCTGTAATTTGGCATTTGCATTATCTAAATATTTTTTACATAATTGGGCTTGATTTAAATTTAGATAGCATCTTGCCAATTCAATTTCACTAACAGCAGCATTCAAGGTATCTTTTGCGTTCATGCTACTCACAATATCTTTTTCTAATAAAGGAATTGCTTTTTTATATTCTTTTTGTTCAATATAAACTTGCCCAATATTTCCTTCAATTAAACCTAATACAAACTCATCATCGATAGTGTATAATTTTGGATTATTGTGAAACGAATAAAATACGTCTTTAGCTGTATTAAAACACATTAAGGCACTATCTAAGTTTCCATACTTTTGCCAAAATAAACCTCTATTATTAAAATAACCTAACAACATAAGCTTACTATTTTTTATTTCGTCAAACTCAAGCATCTGTTGATTTAGACATTCTTTATACATTTTCATCTCGTAGTATATGATACTTAACTTAGGATGAAATAACCATGAATCAATATCTATATAACGTCTTTTTAAACCCATCATCACTTTATGAATTTCAATGGCTTTATTAAGAGAATGTAATTTGATGTAGGCGTTTTTTAAACAGTATAAAACGGAGGCGCTATCTTTATAGCTTTTTATTTTATGCTTAGCCAACAAATCAGTAAACAAAGGAATAGCTTTTGAATAGTTTTGTCGAACAAAAAACATCTGCGCTTCAATCTTCATAAACTTATTCAAAATTTCGTCTTGATGATCAATTATTGCCTGTTCTCTAATTTTTTCTAATTCATCTTTTACATAAGGATAACAGGCTTCTTTAAAGTCGTTATCCAGAGTATCAAATGCATTGACTTTCCCTGCTAAACTTTGAGCTTTAAAAAATTTCAAGAATTTTTTCTCATAACCAACTTGCGATTTAATATTACCTACAAACAGTAGTAACATTAAACCAAATAAAACCTGTTTAGCTATATGCGAATTATTTTTCAAGTTTAGCAGTAGTAGTGTAGGTTAAAGATATTACAATAAATGATAAAAAATTATCCATAATTAACTAACTATTGCATTGTTTATAACTAGTTATCCGCTTTTTTCACATAACTAACAAGTCAGTTAATACAAATGTGCCTTTACTTATTAATAGAATTCATACTGATTTACAGCAATTTACATAAGTAATAACAAGCTATTAACATACTAATCAACATACTTATTAAGAGTTGATAATCATCTCAAAAAATCGTAACTTCCGTTATTAGAAAGTATTGAGCATTTTTACCCTCCGTACTAAAATTATGCAAAACTTCGATAACCAAAATAAAACCCGCAAAAAACTATACACGCCTTTAACTACTAATGAAGTTGGTAAACTACAGCCACAGGCCATCGAATTAGAAGAAGCGGTTTTAGGTGCTATGCTTTTAGAGAAAGATGCGTTAAGCACCGTCATTGACGTGCTTTCGGCTGAAAGCTTTTACAAAGAACAAAATGGAACAATTTTTAAAGCGATTTACAATTTATTTAATCGTTCCGAACCCGTTGATATATTAACTGTTACGCAAGAGTTAAAACGTAATGGCGAATTAGAATTAGTTGGTGGATCTTTTTATGTTTCATCATTAACTAATCGTATTGCTTCATCAGCAAACATTGAATACCATGCTCGTATTGTTGCACAAAAATATTTACAACGAGAATTAATTCGTATCAGTACCGAAACTATTAAATCAGCGTACGAAGATAGTACCGATGTGTTTGAATTATTGGATGCTACCACGCAACATATTTTTGAAATTTTAGATTCTAACGTGCGTAAGCAACACGCTGGTATGACATCATTAATCGCGCAAGCCATTAATGAAATTGAAATGGCTGCTCAACAAACCGACGGCTTATCGGGTGTTCCATCTGGCTTTACCGCTCTAGATAGAATTACAGGTGGATGGCAAAAATCGGATTTATTGATTCTTGCTGCTCGTCCTGGTATGGGTAAAACGGCATTCGTTGTGACGATGGCAAAAAATGCAGCGGTTGAATTTAATAAGCCAGTGGCAATTTTCTCGTTAGAGATGTCTTCTTTACAATTAGTAAAACGTTTAATTTCTTCCGAAACAGAAATTAACCAAGATAAAATTTTAAAAGGAAATTTAGATAATCACGAGTTTGTTCAATTAAATGAACGTATCAAAAAATTATCGGTAGCGCCTTTATACATTGATGATACCCCTGCCCTATCCATCTTCGAATTACGTGCTAAGGCTCGTCGTTTAAAAGAACAACAAAATATTTCTTTAATCATCATCGATTACTTGCAGTTAATGAGTGGCGGACCTGATAGTAAAGGAAATCGTGAACAAGAAATTTCTTCTATCTCTCGTGGTTTAAAATCATTGGCCAAGGAATTAGAAATACCAATTATTGCTTTATCTCAATTAAGTCGTCAGGTAGAGAATAGACCAGGTGGTAGTAAACGACCACAGTTAAGTGACTTACGTGAATCGGGAGCAATTGAGCAAGATGCGGATATGGTAATGTTTATTTACCGTCCCGAATATTACGGTATTGAAGTGGATGAAAATAACCAACCAACAAAAAACAGAGCAGAAATTATTATTGCCAAAAACCGTCACGGTTCGATTGTAGATGTGCCGTTGAAATTTATTGGTCAGTTTGCTAAGTTTACAGATTTGGATTATAATGAAGGTTCTGATATTTATGCAAGTAACTCGTCTTCGGGTATGGTACAAAATACCGACTTTTTAACGCAACCAACTACCAAAACTATACAATCTGCCAAGTGGGATGATGATGATGCACCAAGCAGCGATATCATTAGAAGAAATGATATTGATGAAGTGTTTTAGTATATAAATTTTAGTAATTCGTAAATGTGGTTTCAAAAATGAAACCACATTTATTTTTGTACTACTATTTTTTTAGTAGTGCTCAATCCTTTGGCATCCGTAATTTTTACAAAGTAAATACCGTTACTTTGAGATTGAATATTCAAGTTTTGTTTTCCAATTTCTAGCGATTGCTTTAAAATAGTTTCACCTAAAGTATTGGTTATTATTATTTGTGATTTAGTTTTTAAATCAATGGTGAATGAACCGTTGTTTGGGTTGGGGAAGAGGGTGATGATATTTTGATTTAAGTTTTGTTTGGTAGATGTAACTGTTGAATTTATTTCTATAACATTTGAAATAGGACCAGCTCCAACTACATGATCAAAATCCAGCTTTTTAATAAATACATCTGTAATAGGATTAAATTGAAATAAGGTTCCATAACCATAAACGCCTCCATCGTTTGATACACCATATAAATTTCCGTCGGACGCCTCAATTAAAGTACACATTGGACTGCTGCCAGTTGTTACTCCATCAAAGTCAATCTTTTTTGTGTATGTTAGATTACTTGGATCGTACTGAAATAAAACGCCTTTATTGTATGTACCACCGATTACAGTTAGTCCATATAACTTTCCGTTTGCTGCCTGAACAAATGAACCCACTGGTTGCGCACCTGAAGAATTAACTAAATCAAGCAATTTCGTATAAATATTGGTTATCGGATCAAATTGAAATATAACTCCGACGGGAAGTGTTGAATTACCACCTGACATGGTCATTCCATATAGTTTTCCATCTGACGCCTCAATTAATGAGCCTTGAGGATTACCTCCATTAAGTCCGTTGAAATCAATTTTTTTAATAAAACTATTAGACACTGGATCGTATTGAAATAAAACACCTACATTATTAATCCCACCACCATATGTGAGACCATATAAAAAACCATCAGAAGCCTGTATTAATGACCCTAATGGATTGGATCCATTTATTGTTCCAGAAAAATCAATTTTTTTAATTAAAACATTATTAATGGGATCATATTCAAATAAAGTTCCTAGGTCATTTATTCCACCAAATGGGGCTAATCCATATAACTTACCATTTGATGCCTGGATCAAAAAGCCGTTAGGTAATCCTCCATGTAAAGACCTGTTAAAATCAACTTTTTTATTATATACATGATTGATAATGTCGTATTGAAATAGCACACCGTTACTATTTGCTCCACCCAAAGAAACTACACCATATAGCATTCCATCAGCAGCTTGCATCAGAGAACTCGTTGGGTATTGTCCATCAGAATTTCCTAAAAAATCAAATTCATTTATGCACAGATTTCCCGAACCATCTGTTTTATAAATATTTCCTATGCTATCCTGACCGCCATTTGGAGTAACTCCCCATAATTCAGTTTGAGCATTTTGAGTTAAGGTAGTAAAAACGCAACTTATAATAAGCACTACTTTTTTTATCATATTTATTGCTTCAAGATTTTTTTAGTAATACTCGCCCCTAAATCATCTGTTACTTTTACAAAATAAATTCCATCAGATTGCGATTGTATAGAAAGATTTTGTTTTCCAATTTCTAGTGATTGATTAAAAATAGTTTCTCCTAATGTATTTGTTATTACAACATGAGATTTAGTTTTTATGTCAATTGTGAATGAACCATTGTTTGGGTTGGGGTATAATGAAAGATTACTACCCTTATCAAAATAATGAATTCTTGTTGGGATTGAAGGAACTTCAATTAGGCTTGTATATGCGGGCATACTTCCATTGATGCTATCAAAGTCAAGTTTTTTTGATAAATTCAATGTAATTGGATCATACTCAAATAACACACCAAAATTATTCGCACCGCCTTTTGTTGTTAATCCATAAATTTTCCCATTTGCCGATTGCATTAACGTACCTTTTGGATTACCACCGGTATTAATGCCATCAAAGTCTATTATTTTTAAATAGATATTTGAAACAGGGTCATACTGAAATAAAACTCCCGAGTTATACATGCCACCTATTTCGGTCATACCATACAATTTGCCATCTGATGCAGATATGAGACTCCCCCATGGTTGGGCCCCTGGATTTGATGGAATCCCTAAATTAACTTTCACTGTATATGTATTCAATGATGGATCATATTGAAATATAAGTCCATTTCCTGTTCCTCCCAACAATATCATCCCATATAACTTTCCATCAATTGCTTGAACCAAGGTTAAAAATGGATTATATCCGATAAGTCCTCCTGTTAAAATAACTTTCTTTACTAAAATATTTGTTAAAGGATTGAATTGGAATAATTCACCATTATTGTTGGAGCCGCCAATGCCACCACCACCACCTACAGTTAGCCCATATAACAATCCATCTGAAAATTGTATTAAATTACCATTTGGATTAAGGCCATTAGCTCCGTTAAAATCAAATACTTTTGTACAGATAAATGTATTTATATCAAATTTAAAAATAACCCCTTTATTATTAATTCCTCCAAGAATGGTTAGGCCATATAAAAAGCCATCCGTTGCTTGCATCAAACTTCCGTTTGGTGAACTTCCATGTGCAACTCCATCAAAATCAAATTTTTTAGTATATGTACCTGTACTTAAATCATATTGAAATATAGTCCCAAATCCATTTTGACCTCCAGTGGCTGTCATTCCATAAAGTCTACCATCAGAAGCCTTAATTAAAGATCCGTTTGGTAAACTTCCATTAGTGACTCCAGAAAAATCTAATTTCTTAGTGCAAATACTATTACCAATATCATATTGAAACAAAACTCCATTATTTGAAACTCCCCCTTTTGCCGTCATCCCCCACAATTCTGTTTGAGCATTTTGAGTTGAGGCAATAAATAGAAAGCTGATAATCAGTACTAATTTTTTCATGATTTTTTTGATTAAAAATTTAATTAAAAAGAAATCTCTTTCTTTTTATTGGCAAAAAACAAACTTGCTCCTACTACAATTAATAATAAAATAGAACCAATTAAAGCTACGCTGTTTCCTGTTTTATAAACTTGTGGTTCAAATTTAAATTCTACTTTGTGTTTACCAGCTGGTAATTCCATGCCACGTAATACATAGTTTACGCAAGTGTGTGGCGTTAAAGTACCATCCACATAAGCGTTCCATCCTTTAGGATAATAAATTTCAGAAAATACCGCAAAGCCTTTTTCTTTAGAGTCGGTTTCGTAAACTAAATAGTTTGGTTTGTATGACTGCAAAGTAATTTTACCATCGTTATTATAAGTATTAGCCGCTGGTACAATGGCTTTATTTTTTTCTTGAATCACTGCTTCGCGTTTAGTATTGATACCATACAAGGCTACAATTTCCGAATCGGCACTAGCCACCGTTTTAATATTTTTGACGAACCATGCATTACCATTAGCTTGTGGATTAGGGATAGCAAACACTTGGTCTTTAGCTGGAACAATAACATACTTAGTATTCAACATATTTAATACGCCAAACTTAGCCATGTGGATACGCATTAAACTATCGTTTTGCGCAGCTTCATTTAAACCATTGTAAAAGCCATTAATTTCTTTGTCTAAATGAAAATCAATAATCTCTTGATATTTTTTCAATTTAGCACCATGGTAACCCCCAACCGATTTATGGTAATAAGAAGTGGCTGCATCATTAAACGTACTAGTTGATAAATTCAATACACGATAATCTAAACTCTTATCTTGTAAAATTTGTTCGTCTGCTTGTGTTTTTAAAGGTGGAGCATCATATTGAGCTTTTGGCACATAGTTTTTATTATCCAAATAGCGTCCTGCAACTGGCCATAAGTCGGCACATAAAAAGATGCTAAGTGTTACTAAAAATAATTCCAACTTCAATTTTTTAGTTAGGTATAAAAACAAAAAGATAGATGCTAAACCAATAAACATTAATGAACGACGAGCATCTGAAGTAAAAATAGACTCACGAGCTTTTTGAATGTTAGCTAAAAAATCAGGCATAAACTGTGCAATTTGTGCATCAGTTGCGCCGCTTTGTTTTAACTGATTTACGATTTGTGTTTCTTCACCAGCAGGAATCAATGAATTAGTCATTTCAGGTAAAAACGCAGAGACTAAACAAAAGCCTCCAACAACCGCTACCGAAATAATTAATACCTTTTTAAGGTCTAATTGCATTTTAGTAAATGGTAAAGTAAAGGTTTCGTTTTTAGCACTTGCTTTAATAAATTTATCTAGAGCTAAAACTGCCAATAAAGGAATGGTTAGTTCAGCAATAACTAGTATCATAGACACCGCTCTAAATTTATTGTAGCCTGGCACATAATCCATAAAAAAAGATGTTAAGCCCATAAAGTGTTTACCCCAAGCTAACATTACGGATAACAAAGTGCCAGCAACTAAAGCCCATTTTAATGGATGATCGATGATAAATAAACCTAAAAATGCTAATAACATCACGATAGCTCCAATATAAACGGGGCCACTTGTAAAAGGTTGGTCGCCAAAATAAGAAGAGCTCCCTCCTACTTGTTCTCGCATTTGAGGATCTACATTTTTTAAAGCGTCTTTATCAGCTCTACCAATTGCATCGGAAGGACCACCTTTAAAATTAGGAATTAAAAAAGTAAAAGTCTCCCCTATTCCATAACTCCATTGTGTAGCATAATCTTTATCTAAACCAGAGGTGATATTTCCTTTATTGGTTTGCATAGCCGCATTCATGGTTAATTCGGTTTTACCACGTGTGGTATAGTTACCGTATTCGTAGGTTGCCAATAAGTTACCTGCATTTGGTAATACACCAATTAACGACGCCGCTATAAATAAACCAACGCCAATAAAAAACGCTTTAATTGTTTTTTGTTTGAAAGCAATGATGAAATAACTTAAAAACACTAAACCAAATAACATAAATCCATAATACGAAATTTGAACGTGGTTAGCATTTAATTCCATGGCCATAAACAAGGTCGTAACAGCAAAACCGAGCCAATGCTTGCCTCGCATTAACAAAATAATACCGCCTAATAATGGCGCTAAATAACCAATGGCATTAGCTTTGGAGTTATGCCCTGCTTCGATTATCACAAAAAAGTACGACGAAAATCCATACGCCAAAGCGCCCACAATGGCAAGCCAAGGGTCAATTTCTAAACATAATAATAAAATAAAAAAACCGATGAAACATAAAAAAATGTAACCACTAGGATGTGGTAAAAACAAGTGAAATACTTTATCTACATGTCCCAATAAATTACCTGTAAAAATAGTAGATACCTGATAAGCAGGCATACCTCCAAACATAGAGTTTGTCCATAAAGCCTCCGCATGTTCAGCCTTTCTAAAATCAGTCATTTCCTGACTCATTCCTTTGTAACGCACAATATCGCCTTGTTCTAATACTTTATTAGATAATAAAGGGCTAAATTGTACTAAAGTGATGATGGCAAATAAAGCAACGGCTGCTAAGTGTGGTAAATACTTTTTAAAGTTCATATAATTGGTTTTTAGACAAATATAAGAAACTGTTTACTTAATAATACGTGAAAAAAGTATAATTTATTCGTATTTTCGTTGCCGATGAAGAAGTTATTTTCGGTACTTAAATACACTAAAGATTATAAAAAATATACTACCTTAAACATTTTGTTTAATATCTTTTTTTCTGTTTTTTCTGTTTTTTCTATTTCATTAACTATTCCTTTTTTAGAGCTAATCTTTACAAGCAAAACAACCGATTACCAAGCCATCGTTGATAAGGGCGCTCCTCTTTTTGATATGAATATGAAAGGTTTAACTGATTGGGCTTACTATCACATGTCATTTATTATTATTGAACAAGGAAAAGCTCAAGCCTTAATGTTAATTTGCTTAGTGGTATTTATTGCTACTTTATTAAAAAACGCCTCTCGTTATTTTGCTATGTATTTTCTAGCGCCTATTCGTAATGGTGTGGTGATGGATTTAAGAAACAAAATGATGAAAAAATCATTGGAGTTGCCTTTATCCTATTTTAGCGACGAACGCAAAGGCGATATGATGAGCCGTATGACCACCGATGTGATTGAGATTGAATGGAGCATCATGCAAACCCTAGAGTTAATTTTCAGGGAGCCTTTATTGATTATTATTTCATTAGCAACGTTGATTTTTATTAGTCCGTTTTTAACCTTGTATGTGTTTTTATTATTACCAGTGGCTGGTTTAGTAGTAGCATTAGTAAGTAAAAGTTTAAAAAGTCGTTCAGCAAAAGGTAAAGAAGTATTTGGTCAGCTATTTAATATAATGGAAGAAACCTTAGGTGCTTTAAAAGTAATTAAAGCATTTACGGGCGAACGCTTTGTACAAGATAAATTTGAGAAAGTAAATAAAGACTATAATAAAATATCTGTTGGTTTATATCGAAGAGCAGATTTAACGTCTCCTATTAGTGAAACTGTTGTACTTGGTGTTTTATTATTGATATTGTATACCGGCGGTGTAATGGTATTTGATGGCACAGGTGGTTTATCAGGAGCAGCCTTCTTAGGTTACTTTGCCGTAGCGTCTCAAATTGTACCTCCTATCAAACAAATTACACAAGCTTATAATAATATACAAAAAGGTTTAGCTTCCGAAGAACGTATTGATAAAATATTACAAGCCGAAAATCCTATTGTGAATAAAGCCAATCCAACTAAAATTGACCATTTCTCAAATGGCATTGAATTTAATAATGTATCTTTCTCTTACAAAAAAGGCGATGATGGCTATGTATTAAAAAATATTAACCTCACGATTCCAAAAGGTAAAACCATTGCTTTAGTGGGGCAAAGCGGAAGTGGTAAAACGACTTTAGCAGATATGATCCCGCGCTTTTATGACACGGATTTAGGCGAGATTAAAATTGATGGTATTTCTTTAAAAGATTTAGAAATTGAAAGCTTAAGAAAACAAATTGGCGTAGTAACTCAAGAAAGTATTTTGTTTAATGATACGATTGAAAACAATATTGCTTTTGGTTTAGATAGTATTGATAAAAACAAAATTATAGAAGCCGCTAAAGTAGCAAACGCCCATGAGTTTATTTTACAACAACCTGATGGTTACCAAACTAACATTGGCGACCGTGGTGGTAAATTAAGTGGAGGTCAACGTCAACGTATTAGTATTGCCAGAGCAATTTTAAAAAATCCTCCTATCTTAATTTTAGATGAAGCAACAAGTGCTTTAGATACTGAAAGCGAGCGTTTGGTGCAAGATGCTTTAAATAACTTAATGAAAAACAGAACGAGTATTGTCATTGCTCACCGCTTGAGTACTATTGTTAATGCTGACGAAATAGTTGTGATTAACAAAGGCGAACTAGCAGAAAAAGGATCTCATAAAGAATTACTTGAAAAAGACGGCATTTACAAAAAACTGTTTGATATGCAGAATTTTAAGTAGAACCATCTAATTAATTATTTAGTCTTTTCCAACTAATGTTCTCTTTCAAAATTTTTGTTTTTACTAAGTCTGATGTTTTGTCTTTATTTAAAAAGTAAATATGATCTCCCTTTACCTTAAATTTCTTAATAAAATAATAGTTTTCTAGTTCAAATTTATGGGTAAATACATTTTTACTTATATCGTATTTAAATAATGTTACTATGCCATTTTTATTCATTTCTGAGAATATGAAACTTTTAGCATCATAATCAATATATAGTTTTGGTTTAATGTCATCAAAACCAATCAATGTATTTTTTGAGTTCAATTTTCCATCAAATGAAAACTCATATACTAACTTGTTTGTATAAGCAAACAATACAAAGTTGGTATCAATTTTTTTCATCTCAGACTCAATTGGGCTCAATAAATTCAAATAATCAGAAGATAAAGGAAGGTCTTCCCTTAACTCGTCAATATGTTTTTTTATCTCATCCATAGAAGTTTCATAACCTAAGCCTCTTCTTCTTTTTTCTAAAAAGTAATTAATATCATAATCCATATTAAATCCTTTTATGGCCAAGCTATCCGCTACAATTGCTACAATCTGCTTGGTACCTTTTTTATTCTCATCATACATCGTGTAACTATTTTTTAAATTCCTATACTGCTTTGTTTTAAATATATATTTATTACCATGATAACACTCGCAAGGCTTTAATAATCCATAATAATTACTGATAGGAAATGGATTTAAAAGTATGATATTCTTATAGTCGTAATAAATTTGAAAAACGCTATCAGTCGTTAATAAATGAATGTTTTCAAAACAATCCTTAAATATAGTTTCAGATTTTACTGATAGCTTTTTTTGAGAAATTTTATTCCCATCTAAATCCAATAACTGCAAATAATTATACCTTCCTCCTTTATCCACCAAGGCCAAAATAAAATCGTCATAAAAATCAAAATCTAAAAAAATGGTATTATTAGTTGCTTGTATGGTATCAATTTTTGAGGAATTAATAATTACCTCGTCCAAAGTTAAATTCTTAGATTTCAATAAAACTATGTGGTTATTTTTCTCTATATCAAAAGCAGTAGTCTTTTTAAGATCATAGCCTAATTGATAAATCACCAAGGTATCCAGAGCTTTCGCCTTTATGCTTACATTACCAAACTCGTCCGATTGAGACGAAATGTTCTCCCCTTTTATTAATATAAACCCAAACTGAATGGGTGTTTTTGTTTTATCATCAAATATTTTAAAATGAATGATTTCATTTTGGGAAAATAAGGATAGTGATGATAAGAATAAAAAAGAAATCGTGTATACGATCTTAAATATCAATAGCTTTTTAGATTTAAATGTATTGATTATTGTCAAAACAATTTTCAAATTTATTTTAATCAAATATAAACAAAAAAGCCCCCATAAAATATGGAGGCTATAATTTTCATTTAAGTCATCTTACTCAAAATATTCTTTCATTCTATCAAAGAAACCTTTCTCTTTTCGGTTAGGATTAGGAGCAAAGTTTTTGGAGGCTCGTAAAGTTTCTAATGCTTTTTTCTCTTCAGCAGATAATGCCTGAGGAGTCCATACATTAATGTTTACTAATAAATCGCCAGTCCCATAAGAGTTTACATCTGGCAAGCCTTTACCTTTTAAACGTAGTACTTTTCCGCTTTGTGTACCTGGCTCAATTTTAATTTTAACCTTCGCATCAACAGTTGGTATTTCAATACTTGTTCCTAAAGCAGCATCCGCAAAGTTTACATAACTATCGTAAAATAAATTACTACCATCACGCTTTAATTCTGGATGTTCTTCTTCTTCAATTAATACTAATAAATCTCCATTAATTCCGCCACGAGGTGCCGCGTTACCTTTACCTCCAACTGATAGTTGCATTCCTTCAGCTACTCCTGCAGGAATATTAATTGAAATCACTTCTTCAGCTCTAACAATTCCATCACCGTGACACGTATTACATTTATCTTTTACCGTTTTTCCTTCGCCATTACAACCACTACAAGTAGTTTGGGTTTGCATGGCTCCTAAAAATGTTTGCTGAGTTCTAACTTGAACGCCAGAACCACCGCATAATTTACAAGTATCATATTGTCCGTTTTTTGCTCCGCTACCTTTACAAGTACCACAGCTTACAAACTTATTTACTTTTAATTTTTTCTCTACACCTTTAGCAATTTCTTGTAAGTTCAATTTCACTTTTACGCGCAAATTTGAGCCACGCATCACTCGTCTTCCTCCTCCACTCGATCTTCCACCACCAAAGCCGCCTCCGCCAAAAATATCACCAAATTGGCTAAAGATGTCATCCATATTCATGCCGCCACCATAATGACCGCCACCGCCTCCAGAAGCACCACCAACACCAGCATGACCATATTGGTTATAACGCTGACGCTTTTCTGGACTACTTAATACTTCGTATGCTTCTGCCGCCTCTTTAAATTTTTCTTCAGCGGCTTTATCATCGGGGTTTTTATCAGGATGGTATTTAATAGCTAACTTACGATAAGCCTTTTTAATCTCATCATCGCTAGCACTTTTGGTAACTCCTAATATTTCGTAAAAATCTCTTTTGCTCATTGTTTGTAATTTTCATATTTCTCTTTTTACTCTCGCTTCTCAACTACCCCCTTCGACTCCGCTCACAGCTCAAAGTGACATGCCTATAGAGATTATCCTATTTTTAACTTCCTACTACTACTTTAGCAAAACGAATCACTTTGTCTCCTAATTTGTAGCCTTTTTCAACTTCATCAATTACTTTACCTTTCATATCTTCCGAAGGTGCAGGAATACTAGTAATCGATTCCATATAATCCGCATTAAAGGCTTTACCAATAGTGTCCATCGGTTCTAATCCTTTTGCTGTACATGCTACTTTTAATTTATGGTAAATTAAAGAAACACCTTCTTTAATAGGTTCCACTTCAGTAACAGTTTCATTAGCTTTAATAGCTCTTTCAAAATCGTCGATAGTTGGCATAATGGCTTTAAACACATCTTCGCCAGCCGAACGGATAATGTCAGACTTTTCTTTAATGGTACGTTTACGGTAATTATCAAATTCTGAATATAAACGCAAATATTTATCGTTTAACTCAGCTATTTTTGCTTCGAAATTGATGGGTTCATTGGTATTTTCAACCACTGTTTCAGTAGTAGTTTCTTCAACAGGTTGTTCGTTATTGGAAACAACATTCTCTTCGGTTTGGTTAATAGGGTCTTTCTCGTTCTGTTCCATAGTAAAAATTTTGGCAAATGTACATAATCAATATGCTTGCCACACCCTAAAACCCGAAAATTTGTCAGTTTTTAATGAGATTTTGAAGGTTTTGGCCTGCCAGTTCGGGCATGTTTTTGAATTATTCTATTATATTATTTTGGGCGCGTTTGGCGGAAGCCAAACTGGGCTGTCACTTCAATCTTTTTTGTTTCACAAAAAAAGGATTTTCGTTTCCATCCCTCGCGCGGGGCTTGCGATAAAATTGAAGTGTAAACTCCGATTTTGAAACAAATAACCGCGTGAGGGATTGCTGCCATTTTTTTATTACCAAGGCCGCAGCGAATACATAGTATTTGAGGCATTTGTTTGAGCTCTTTTAATTTGTCCCAAAGGGCAAATAAAAAAGCAAGTGCCGAAAGCCCTGCCCGCAGTCACACGCCCAAATATTAAATCAAAGAATTCTAAAGAAAATATCCTAGTTTTTAATGAACTTAAACTCCGTTCGGCGGTTATATTCGTGTTCTTTGTCAGAACAATTTACGCCATTGGCACATCGATTTCTAATTTCTAACTCACCTTTACCTACTGCTTTTAACCTTGATTTATCAATGCCTTTGCTTACCAAGTAATTTATAACTGCGTTAGAACGGTTTTCCGATAATTTTAAATTACTAGCATCATCTCCTTGAGCATCTGTATGAGATACGACTTCTAATTTAACATTAGGTGAGGTTTTTAAAATAACAATAACCTTATCCAATACAATTTCGCTTTCTGTTATAATATTGTATTTAGATGATTCGTAATACACATTTTCCAGAACCGTTAAATCTTTTTTATTGGTACCATTAAATTTTTTGTACTTCATCGTTATATCATCATCCTCTTCGGTTACCGTTAATTTTTCAACATCAACTGATAATAATTTATATTCAAAATTACCTGCCGAATTACGTTTAAATTCAGAAACGATTTCTCCATTTTGTTTTGCTAAATATACTTTTGGTCCACCTTTGGTTTTAGCATTTTGCTCAATGCGAATGCTTAAATTTTGAGTGGTATCAATATGTTTAAATACAAAATCACCATAACTATCAGTAGATGTTGTTTTAATAGTGTCCGCATTTTCTTTCACCAAATACACTTGATGTTCAGTTAAAGGATTCTTAGTTTTATCTCCCATCAATAATTTACCCGAAATATCGGCAGTTGAATAAGCAGCATTCACTTTACAAATGTTGGCAAAGGTCTTTTCTAATACTTCAAAACTGTCAGTTTCTAAATACAATCTTCCTTTAGGATTTACTAAGAATAAAGAAGGTGTTTTGGACACTTTAAAAGCAGAAACGGTTTTATCCTTCAATCCATCTTCTGCTAGATAATTAGTTTTCTTTCCAGTAAACTTAGCTTTGTTATAATTAGTTTCGGTTAATAAGGTTTGCCATTTTGAGAAGTCTTTTTCTAAACAAATAGTCACATATTCAATATCGCTGGCTCCTTTGCAAGAGTTATTTTGGTACTTATTTAAAATTCTTTCTACATCACTATTAAAAGAAATTAATTCTTTTACTGATTTATCGGGCGAATAAAAGTAAACTAAAACAAATCTATCAGTCGTATTTTTACCATTAGGCAAATCAATATTAGTCGCTTGATGATCTTGATTCAATAAAACAATTCTCGAAAAAGGGATTTTCTCACCTACTCTTAATCTATCAGGTCTTTGGGCTTTTGCAAAAAAACCTGTGAATAGAACAGTAAATAAAATTAGTTTTTTCATGTTAGAAATTATTATTTTTTCGAGAATTTGAATTCTGTTCGTCTGTTATATTCGTGTTCTTTATCAGAACAATCTACTCCATTTACACATCGATTTCTAATTTCTTTTTCGCCTTTACCTTCTGCTTTTAATCTATCCATTTTTATTCCTATCGAACTAAGATACGAAATTACAGTTTCAGAACGCTTAATCGACAATTTTAAATTACTTTCGTCATCTCCTTGAGAATCAGTGTGAGAAATAACCAATAACTTAAAATCTGGATAAGTTTCCATTACTTTTTTAACCTTGGACAAAAGCGTTTTAGAACTTTGTGTTAATTCTGATTCACCAAGTTCGTAATACAACGTTTCGGTAATATCAAAGTTATTTAAAGCTTTTTGTTTTAGTGTTGTAAACTTCATTTCTACATCTTCTTCAACAGCAATATCAGGCAGTTTAGATAATTCAACCGACAATAACTTGTATTCAAAACCCTTATCAGTTGCTTTAAACTTACCAACTAATTTACCTGTTTGTGTAGCTAAAACGGCAAAATTTATATCCTTGTTTTTCTCATCTACAGTAATTAAATAATCTTGGTCTAAATCTGGAATTTCCGCATTAAAATCACCATACTTATTGGTCGTTAGCTTCGCAATTGTGTCGTTGTTTTTTAAACTTAAAATAACTACTGGCTTAAATGCATATGGTTTCATGGATTTATCCTTCTCCTCAGTCATAATTTTCAATCTCAATACTTTAAACTGTACCATTTCTAGTCCACAATCAATATCCGCAATATTTTGCACATTTTTAGAAAATCCACATAATTCATTTTTTTCATTATAAACTACTAAAACCGGAAAATCTTCGTTAGTTAATTTAAAATCTTTAAAAATTGACGTTTCAGGAGCGCGTAAAATTTGAGTGGGAATTTTAGACTGAATATCATCACTTGTTTTTTTAGTTAACTGTCCAGAAAAATACACCGGAAAAATCGTGATATTTTTTTCAGTAAATACAAAGTTAGCTCCGTTAAACATTACTTCTGCTAAGGGTTCGGAAGACATATCAAAAAACAAAAACCCTTTTTTCTCATTTTTTGAAGCATCATATACTTGCTTCTCATTTGATTTATCCAAATAATCAATTGTTTTGAAAGGAATTGGATTAGGAAATCTATCCTGAGCATGTATACATAAACTCAAAACATTAAATAACACTAAAAATAACACTACTTTTTTCATACACTTTAATCAACTATGGTATCGGATAAAATTTAAATTCGGTTCTTCTATTAACGCGGTGCTCCTGTTCAGAACAAGGAATATCATCATGGCATTTATTTAGAATTTCAGATTCTCCTTTTCCATTACTTTTTAACCTTGCCTTAGAAATTCCTTTAGAAACTAAATAAGTAAAAATACTATTAGATTGCTTAGTAGATAATGTAGCATTTACAATCGCATCACCGCCGCTATCTGTATGAGTAATAATCTCTAATTTAGTTTTAGGATTAGCTTTTAATTTAGCAATAACTGCATTTAACTTCAGTAAAGATTCTTTGGATAATACCGTTGTCTTTGTTTCGAATATAATATCACAAACATACATCTGTTTTAATGCACCGCTATCCTTTTTTATAGAAGGCTCATTATCTACTAAAGGTTTTAAATACGGTATTTCTGCTTCAGATAAATTATATTCAAAACCATTATTTGTGTTCTTAAAATTTGAAACAATTTCGCTATTTTCAGACGTTAAGAAAACAAAATTAAGGTTATCTCCAGTAATTTTTGTAGATTTATTCAAACCCAAATAATATGGTGTAGAAGCATTTATATTCTTGAATAAGAAAGCGCCTCTTTCATCTAAAGTTGCTATTTGAAGTGTATCTTTTTTATCATTGAGTAAAAATATTTTTTCATTAATCAATGGAACATTTTTTACGATTACCTTACCAAAAAGCTTTGATTGAACGTCTGCATTTAATAAACTATTTCTTTTATTATCTAAATAATCGATGATTGTGTTTAATGGAGGATTAATGGCTACTATTTTACCAAGTTCATCAATTAAAAAACTGCTTGGTGTTTCTGTTAGCTTATAAGCTTTTACAAAAAAATCACTATATCCCTTTTGTGCAATACAATTATTGAGTTTAGATAAATCATATTCATTTATGGCATTTTCCCATGCTACCTTATCGCTTTGCAAGGCAACTGAAATTACATCAAAACCATCACTATTTTTAAATCCAATATCTGAATATTTAGTAAATAAACGTTTGTATTTGTAAATGTTTTCTTTTGATTTGGAAACCGAAGTTGACCAAAAAAATAACAAATACATTTTATTTTGATTGGGAAATGCAAAACTTTGTATAGAATTATTGGTAGATGACAAAACTAAATTAGGTGCTTGATCGCCAATTACTAATTGAGCAAAACTGATATTACCGCTCAAAAAACTAGTAAATAAAAAATAACTGAAAGCTAATTTTATTGATTTATATTTCAGATTATTATTCATTTTAATTATTTAATTTGTGCTTCTAACGCTTTTTCTAAATCTGTTCCGCGTAAATTTTTAGCTACTATAATACCATTTCCATCTACTAACACATTAGTTGGAATACTATTAACACCATACCTTAACGCCGCAGCATTGCTCCAACCTTGTAAATCGCTTACGTGATTTGGCCATATTAATTGATCTTTATCAATAGCTTTTTCCCAAGCAACAGCATTTTGATCGAGCGAAACACTTAATATTTCAAAGCCTTTTCCATTTTTAAAATTTAAACTATGATATTTATTATAGGCTGCTACCACTGCTGGATTTTCGGCACGGCACGGTCCACACCAACTTGCCCAAAAATCAACTAAAACCAATTTACCTTTAAAAGAAGATAAGGTTATTACATTTCCTTTTGGAGAAGCTTGCATGATTTCAGGTGCTTTGTTTCCTAAATTAATTCCTTCAACAACATCAACCGTTACCTGACTAACCGATGCGCTGTTACCTTTTGTATCAGTAGCCGATGCAGAACTCATTGTATCTTTTTTACTTTTGCAAGAAACAACAAGATAAAGTATAGTTAATAAAATAATAGAGTTTAATAATTTCATTTAGTTGTTTTTTCTAATAATTTCCGCTCCAATAGCATTTAAACGGCCATCGATATTTTGGTAACCTCTATCAATTTGATTGATATTAAAAATAGTACTCTTTCCTTTGGCACTCATTGCTGCAATTAATAAGGCAACACCAGCTCTAATATCAGGTGATGCCATTTGAATGGCGCGCAATTGTACTTTTCTATCTAAACCCATAACGGTTGCACGGTGTGGATCACATAAAATAATTTGGGCTCCCATGTCAATCAACTTATCAACGAAGAACAAACGACTCTCAAACATTTTTTGATGAATTAAGATATTTCCACGAGCCTGAGTTGCTGTAACTAACATAATACTCAATAAATCGGGTGTAAAACCTGGCTAAATGGCATCAGCCACTGTCAACATCGACCCATCAATAAACGAATCAATTTCGTAATGTTCTTGAGATGGAATATAAATATCATCGCCTCTGCGTTCCATTTGAATTCCTAAACGAGAAAATACTTTTGGAATACAACCAAGGTTATCGTAAGACACATCTTTAATCGTAATTTCAGATTTTGTCATCGCTGCCATTCCAATAAAAGAACCAATCTCAATCATATCCGGTAAAATACGATGCTCCGTTCCTTTCAATGAAGTAACGCCTTCAATCGTCAATAAATTAGAACCAACGCCAGTAATTTTAGCGCCCATTCTATTTAACATTTTACATAATTGTTGCAAGTATGGTTCGCAAGCGGCATTGTAAATTGTTGTAACGCCTTCTGCTAAAACAGCAGCCATCACAATATTTGCAGTTCCAGTTACTGACGCTTCGTCCAATAACATGTAAGTACCTTTTAATTTGGTTGCCGTTACTTTAAAGTTTTCGTTATCCGAATCGTATTCAAACTTTGCACCCAAATTTTCAAATCCAATAAAATGGGTATCCATTCTACGGCGACCAATTTTATCTCCGCCTGGCTTTGGCATATAAGCCACGCCAAAGCGGGCTAACATTGGCCCAATAATCATCGTAGAGCCTCGTAATCCTCCACCTTTCTTTTTAAATTCAGGAGATACTAAGTAATCTACTTTTATTTCATCCGACTGAAAAGTATATTCTTCGTGTCCAGTTTTTTCAACCTTCACACCTAAATCTCTTAATAAATCAATTAATTTATTGATGTCTACAATATCCGGAATGTTACTAATCGTAACTTTTTCGGGCGTTAGTAATACAGCGCATAAAATCTGTAATGCTTCGTTTTTTGCTCCTTGCGGGATAATATCTCCCTTTAATTGTTTGCCTCCTGTAACTTCAAAAATGGCCATAAACTATGATGTTGGTCTATTGTTATTATTGCGGTGTTTGAATTTATTTTTGTTTTTCTTGTGACGATTCTTGTTGTTACCGCCACCGCCATCTCGAGCACTTAAATTAATTGGCGTTTGATTGTTGTGATTTTTGTTCTTCAACTCGTTAGCATGCGTTAATGCCGAATTTTCATCAATATGCAATTCGTTATTAGTCATTTCCTTAAATTGCTTAAAAATCACATCATCAGTAACCGAATCTTTATTCCAATTAACGTAAGATTTTTTTAAGTGATTAGCGATTAAACGAGATAGCTCTTTTTTTTCAGGACCTTCTTCGTATGTTTTTGCAGCATCTATTATTCGTTCAATGGTTTTACCGTAGTGTTTGTATCGAATTTTAGTAGCTGGGTATGGTACATTTTTAGGCTTAGTGGTAAACGTTTCAGCATTAGGACGGGGATATGGAGAATCTACATCTAACTGAAATTTAGAAATTAAGAACAAATGATCCCATAATTTATGAGTAAAATCGGCAATATCACGCAAATGCGGGTTTAACTGCCCCATAATTTGAATAATAGCTCTAGCGCATTTATTTCGTTCTTCTCTATCCTCAATCGTAATGCAATGATCAATCATTACTTGGATATTTCTTCCGTATTCTGGAATCTCCAATTTAGGAAGCTGTGTGTTATATTCCATAGGTTATTTAAAAGTTTAAATATAAGCTTTTTTATGGTATGTTTTACGGCTTTTTGAAGAGATATAAAGACCAAAAGGTTAATAAATCCTTATGTTTTTGATGCACGGTTTTTCCAGAAAAATGGAAAGCAGATTTGACAGATAAAACGGATGAATAGTTTTCTTATCGAAAATCTAAAAAATTCTCACCATCACAAAATCATTCATTTCATAACCATCTCCTATATCAAAATCTTCCACTCTATCAATTTTAAATCCATTTTTAAAATAAAAATTAATGGATTTGAAATTCTGTCTATTTACAGTGAGCATCAGAGATTTAGGATTGATTTGTTGAATCAATAAATTAAGTGTGTCGGTTCCAATACCGGCGTTTGATTTTTGTTGATCGATATAAAACTTATGCAAAAAATAGTCGTTTTTATTTTGCGAACTCACAGAAAGAAAACCAATATCAACATTATCTTTATCTATTAAATAAAACACATGCTTTTGTTGATTAAGTTGCTCAATCAAACTTTCATGGTTATACATTTTCGACAACATATAATCTACCTGTTGCTGACCTATAAAAGGAACATAATGATCATTCCAAATAACTTGAGCTAATTTGCTAATAATGCTTAAATCTTTTTCTTCGGCAACTTTTAAGTGTATCATCACAACAAGTATTTATGTATCTTTGTATCTTAAATTTATACTAATTGAAACCGAATATACAGCAAAAAATAACAATCAAAAACCGACGAGCAAGTTTTGATTATAGTTTTATTGAAAAGTACACTGCTGGTATTGTTTTAGTTGGCACTGAAATTAAAGCTATTAGAGAGGGAAAAGCATCATTAGTGGATAGCTTTTGTTATTTTAGAAATGGCGAATTATTTATTAAAAGTTTAAATATTAGTATTTATACGGAAGGCAATTTATATAACCATGAACCAACAAGGGAGCGTAAATTATTGCTTAATAAACAAGAGTTGACTAAAATTCAAAAAAAAATGGTAGATAAAGGTTTAACCATCATCCCTACTCTTTTATTTACCTCAGATAGCGGTTATGCAAAAGTAGAAATAGCCATTGCAAAAGGTAAAAAAACCTACGACAAACGAGATGATTTGAAAACAAAGGACTTGAATCGAGAAATGGATCGAAAATTTAAATAACCCGCCTTCACAATAGTTTCGGCGGATAAAACCCAAAATAATGTAATATAATGAAACAATTATTTTTTTTAGCCTCATTAATTAGCTTAGCGTGCATTTCTTGTAAATCAAAGAAAGAAGCCGCTAAAGTAACCGAAACCGCACCTGTAGCCTCTACTTCGGCTGCACCAGAAGCTCCAATTGTATACCGTTTGTTAGTATCATTTATTAGCAAGGGTGCTGGGCCAGACTCTGAAAAAAGAACAGCGTTTTTAGCATACGTAGATGCACATCCTAGTAAACCTGCATACAAAACAGTTAATTGGGGGCGCGAAGGCGAAATAGATTACTGCTTCAATTTATCTGAATTGTCATCAAAAAAGGATATGATTGCTTTTATTGAATCTGTGAGAAAAATTGCCGCAGGTAGCGATCGTATAATAGTGAATGAAAATGCTGAATGTCAGCATAAAGCAAGATAAATTAAACGCATGATTTTAATCATGCGTCTTATTTAACAGCTTATTTTTCAACAAAAAACAAGTTTTCATCTCAAAATTGTGGAAAATCGAGTCAGAAACGACTCGATTTTTTTTGTATTTTTGCAGCCTAACTAAAAACTAAATTCTTTATATAATGAACGAAATTGGATTAAAAGCACAAGATGCTTCTGTTGCCCAATTAGGCTTAGCAAATGTTGAAATGGCTTATTGGAACTTGCATCCATCTGAACTAGTTGAAGAAACTATTATTCGCGGACAAGGGGTATTAACTGATGTGGGAGCTTTAGCTATTGATACTGGAGAATTTACTGGTCGCTCTCCTAAAGATAAATTTGTTGTTTACGACGAAAATACAAAAGACAGCGTTTGGTGGGGAGATGTAAATAACCGTTTTGAATCAGATAAATTTGATGCCTTACACAACCGTATGTTAGCTTATTTAGGTAACAAAGAGGTATGGATTAGAGATGCATACGCTTGCGCTGATCCATCTTTCAGAATTAATATTCGTGTAGTAAATGAAACGCCTTGGGCAAACTTATTTTCTTCAAACTTATTTTTACGTCCTACAAGAGAAGAAATTAAAACCTTTAAACACGATTGGGTGATTTTAAATGCACCAGGTTTTATGGCAGACCCTAAAATTGATGGGACTCGTCAACATAACTTTGCAATCATCAATTTCACTAAAAAAACAATTTTAATTGGTGGAACTGGTTATACAGGAGAAATTAAAAAATCAATTTTTGCTGTATTAAACTATATTTTACCACACGAAAAGAAAGTGCTTTCTATGCACTGTTCTGCGAACATTGGTAAAGATGGTGATACTGCTATTTTCTTTGGTTTATCTGGAACTGGAAAAACTACTTTATCTGCTGATCCTAACCGTAAATTAATTGGTGATGATGAGCATGGATGGGCTGATAATTCAGTATTTAACTTTGAAGGTGGTTGCTACGCTAAATGTGTGGACTTAACTGCTGAAAAAGAGCCTCAAATTTTTAATGCTATTAAATTTGGTTCTTTATTAGAAAACATTAATTACTATGAAGGAACAACTACTGTAAACTACGCTGATATTACTCGTACAGAAAATACTCGTGTAAGTTACCCAGCTAATTATATTGATAATGCAGTAACGCCAGCAGTTGGTGATATTCCTAAAAATATTTTCTTTTTAACTTGCGATGCGTTTGGTGTATTGCCTCCAATCTCTAAGTTAAATACTGGTCAAGCCATGTATAACTTCATTTCTGGTTATACTGCTAAAGTAGCAGGAACTGAAATGGGAATTACTGAACCTACTACAACTTTCTCTGCTTGTTTTGGTAAAGCGTTTTTACCTTTACACCCAACAAAATATGCTGAGTTATTAGGAGAAAAATTAAAGAAACATAACGTAAACGTTTGGTTATTAAATACTGGATGGGTTGGCGGAAGCTACGGTGTTGGTAATCGTATTAAATTATCTTACACACGTGCTTTAATTACAGCAGCTTTAAATAATGAATTAGATAAGGCAGAAATGGGTACAACTAATTTCTTCGGTTTAAAATTCCCTAAAACTTGCAAAGGATGTTCCAGCTGAAATTTTAGACCCTCGTAACTCTTGGGCAGATAAAGCAGCTTACGATGCAAAAGCTAAAAACTTAGCTGAGCAATTTGTAAAAAACTTTGATCAATATGCTTCTGCAGCAAATGCTGAAATTTTAGCTGCAGCTCCTAAAGTAGCTCAAGAAGCTTAATTTTTTATAATCAATTAAAACCCCTAATTTGGAAACGAATTAGGGGTTTTTAATTTTCACATCATGACATTAGTAGAACAATATATCGCACAAAATAATTTCGGAAAAACACTGGGAATGGATTTCAAAATCATTGAACCAGGCTTAGTGCATTATTTTATTACCATAAAGCCCGAACATTTGGCAACACCAAAAGCAGCTCATGGCGGCGTTATTTCAGCTTTAATGGATGGTTTGTTGGGAGTGACTGCCCTATCCCTTTCCGCTAATGAACATCACATTGTTTCAACCGTTGAATTTAAAATTAATTTTTTAGCGGCGGCTTTTGTTGGAGATACTTTACAAGGTATTGGTAAAGTAGAACACCAAGGCAAACGTTTGATTATTACCAGTGGTGATATTATTTGTCCTGAAAGAAAAAACATTGTTATTGCCAAAGCGATGGGTACTTTTAATACTTATCCTGCGGAGAAGGCTGGGTATACAATTTAATAATTACTAGGGCTTGGGCGTTACCCTCCTATAGTCGGGTCAGTCCGCCAGCTGGCGGATACAATCTTATTTATTTGTCCTTGATAAAAAAGGATTTTCGCTGCAATCCTTAACGCGGCTGTAATCTTTAATAACGCGTTTTTACTTTATAATTTGATTTTGTCTGCGTGAGGGATGCAAACGAAAATCCTTTTATGAGCGCAGTTCATAAAAGATTGAAGTGACAGCCCGGTGCGGCCACCGCCGCACACGCCCAAATCATAAAATAAAATTTAAACTACAAAGCTCTCAATAAACTATTAATACTAGTTTTTTCAGTTAAGATAGCATGTAAATCAGCAATCGCCACTCTATCCTGTTTCATCGTATCTCTATGACGAATGGTCACCGTTTTATCTTCTAAACTTTGATGATCAACTGTAATGCAGAAAGGTGTACCAATGGCATCTTGTCTTCTATAACGTTTACCAACCGTATCTTTTTCATCATAAGCAACCATAAAGTCAAACTTCAAGTCTTTCATAATGCTTTCCGCTAACTCAGGTAAACCATCTTTTTTAACTAATGGAAAAATAGCTGCTTTATATGGTGCTAAAGCTGGAGGTAAATTCAACACCGTACGCGTATCTCCACCTTCCAAACTTTCTTCTTTTAAAGCCGATGATAATACCGCTAAAAATAAACGATCTAAACCAACGGATGTTTCTAATACATAAGGCACATAACTTTCGTTGGTTTCCGAATCAAAATATTGCAATTTTTTTCCTGAAAATTCTTGGTGTTGTTTTAAATCGAAATCCGTACGTGAGTGAATTCCTTCTAATTCTTTAAATCCAAATGGGAATTGATGCTCAATATCACAAGCTGCATTAGCATAATGCGCTAATTTTAAATGGTCATGAAAACGGTATTTTTCTGAACCTAATCCCAAAGCCAAATGCCAGTTTAAACGTGCTTTTTTCCAGTAATCATACCATTCCATTTCTGTTCCTGGTTTAATAAAGAATTGCATTTCCATTTGTTCAAATTCACGCATACGGAAAATAAACTGACGAGCCACAATCTCATTACGGAAAGCCTTACCTGTTTGGGCAATACCAAAAGGCAATTTCATACGTCCTGTTTTTTGAACGTTTAAATAGTTAACAAAAATACCTTGTGCTGTTTCGGGACGTAAATAAATAATATTTGTTTCATCTGTTACTGCACCGGTTGATGTGTTAAACATTAAATTAAACTGACGAACATCGGTCCAGTTTTTAGTTCCACTAATCGGGCAAACAATTTCTAGGTCGACAATAATTTGTTTTACTTCCTCTAAATTATTAGCGTTTAAAGCAGTTTTAAAACGCTCGTTGATTGCATCAATTTTATCTTGGTATTCTTTTACACGTCCATTCGTTGATTTAAACATTTCTGCATCAAAATTCTCGAAACGTTTAGCTGCTTTTTCAACTTCTTTATTGATTTTATCTTCAATCTTCGCCACATGCTCTTCAATTAACACATCGGCACGGTAACGCTTTTTACTGTCTTTATTATCAATTAATGGGTCGTTAAACGCATCAACGTGTCCACTTGCTTTCCAAGTAGTTGGATGCATAAAAATGGCAGAATCAATTCCTACAATATTTTCATTCATTTGCACCATAGCTTTCCACCAATAATCGCGAATGTTTTTCTTTAACTCCGCTCCCATTTGTCCGTAATCATAAACGGCGCTTAAGCCATCATAAATTTCGCTGCTTTGAAAAATGAATCCGTACTCTTTACAGTGACCAATAATTGACTTAAAAAAATCTTCGGGTTTTATGTTACTCATAATAATTAATTCAAAATTTATAATTCAAAAGGCAAAAATAATGTTTTACATCAAACTAATCTATCATCCAATTATCAATTAAACGAATGTTACCAACAAACACCGCAATTAATGAAACAGCTTTTTGCTTAGGATTAAATTCACTTAATAATTCTAATGTTTCCGCATCACAAACTTCGTAATACTCTAATTTCATATTTGGTATGGTTGCCACTACACTATTGATGTATTTTTTTGCTTCGGCTATGCCATATAATTTTAATATTTGGTTGCCAAGCTTCATCATTTCTGGAATTGCAGCTGCTTCTAGGCGCTCTTGCTCATTTAATCTAACATTTCTTGAACTCATCGCTAAACCATCAGCTTCTCTTAAAATCGGGCAAGCTATAATTTCAACTTCTAAGTTTAATTGTTTCACTAAATTCTTTACCACCATTACCTGCTGATAATCTTTACTCCCAAAAAACGCTTTATGAGGCTTTACACCTTCCAACAAAATGCTAACCACCTGTCCTACTCCATTAAAGTGTCCAGGACGTTTAGCGCCTTCTAAAATCATATCTAAATAGCCAAAATCAAATTTCCTGGTGTCGTTTTCGGGATAAACATCCTTCACCTCTGGCATATACAATATATCGCATCCTGCTTCTTCTAATAATTTAATATCGGCATCGGGAGTACGAGGATAATGTGTTAAATCAGAAGCATTGTTAAACTGAGTGGGATTAACAAAGATGGAACAGACCGTTATATCCGTTTGTTGTTTCGAATAATTGATTAATGAGATATGTCCTTGATGCAAGGCACCCATGGTTGGAACAAAGCCTATAGTTTGTCCTTTTTGCTTTTTAAGGGTAATAAGCTCCTCAAGTTCTTTTATTTTGTGTAATACAAGCATTTTTAGCCCTTTTAATTGAAATAATCGGCTCCAAAGCTAAATAATACTTTGATATATGGATTTTTTTTTATTACTTTTGTATTGTCTTAATTAAATCCACTACCTAAATTAATTATATGAGAAAAGCCAGAGTTCTTTTTGTGTCGCAAGAGATTACCCCTTATTTAGATGAAACCCATATTGGGAAAATCGCCAGAAGACTGCCACAAGCAATTCAGGAAAGAGGGAAGGAAATCAGAACTTTTATGCCTAAGTATGGTAATATTAACGAAAGACGCCATCAATTGCATGAGGTTATTCGTTTATCAGGTATGAATATTGTTATTAACAATGCCGATCATCCTTTAATTATTAAAGTAGCATCTATCCCAACGGCTCGTATGCAGGTTTATTTTATTGATAATGATGATTATTTTCACCGTAAATCGGTTTTAACTGACAAAGCAACTGGAAAATACTTTGATGATAATGATGAGCGTACCGTATTTTTTAACCGTGGAGTAATTGAAACTGTTAAAAAATTAGGATGGGCACCAGATGTAATTCATTGCCATGGATGGTTTACTGGATTAATTCCTTTGTATATCAAAAAAGCATTTACTGAAGATCCTTTATTTGCTGAGACAAAAGTGATTTTCACGATTTATGAAGAGGAATTCACAAAAGCTTTAAATAAAAAAATCATTGATAAAGCAATTATTGACGGAGTTAGTAAAAAAGAATTAAAGCATTTAGAAGACGCTACTTATGTTAATTTAATGAAATTAGCGATTGACCATGCGGATGGAATCTCTTTTGGTAGCGAAAAAATTAATGACGAATTAATTAAATATGCTAAAAAATCGGGGAAACCTATTTTAGAATTTAAAGGAGAAGCAGAATATGCTGATGCTTACAATGAATTTTATGATTTAGTATTAGAAAACAGCGAAGTTTTAGCTGACTAATAAATTATACACTTTTAACTATTTTAAACGCATAATTTTCATTAATTATGCGTTTTTAATTACCAATATGACCAAAATAAGAATAGCTTTCATTTTTTTAAGTTTAATACTCGTTTTTTCCTGTAAAAAGAAAGAACCCGAAGCTCCAAGCGTTATTGGTTTAGACGTGCAACCCGAAAATGATTTGGTTGGTGTTACCATCACGGATTCTGTTTCATTATATATGTTTACGCAAAATGTAGCATCTGTAAGAAGCTATAATGATTCATATAAATATTTAGGTTCTAACTTAGATCCCATTTTTGGAAGAACAGATGCTAGCATTTATGCTAACTTTTCAATTTCTAATAACTTAACTAATTTGACCTTTGGCTCAAATCCAGTTTTAGATTCTGCTGAAATGGTAATTCGTTACACTGGTGAATATCTAGGAGATACAGCTACTACTTTAACTTTTCAGTTACATGTGTTAAATCAAAAATTAGATGCTGCTGCTTCTTATTCAACTTCTAATACAGTTCCTTACTCGTCATCAACTGTAAGTACTTTAGTTGGTAAACTAAGACCAAGAGGAGAAAATGTTTGTTTGATATTGCCATTAGATAATAATTTAGCGGATTATATTTTAAAAACTAACACTAATTTGGTAAACAACACCGTCTTTCAAAACGCATATAAAGGATTTTATTTAACTACGGCCAATTCAACATTAGCAGGCGCAGGTTCTGGTTCTATCAGACGATTTGATTTAGACGATGCCGTTTCGGGGGTAAATATTTATTACCATGATGGTAATTCAGCTAGCTCAAAAAGTCAAAAGTTCTTGTTTTCGTTTTCAGGCTCTGATGCTTTAAGATTTAATCATATCACACAAGATTATACAAAAGGAGCTATTCAAAATTTATTCGACCAAGTTACGGCAAGCTCAGAAACTGCTGCTATCGTTAAAGGAAATTCAAACGTTTATTTAAATTCTTTTGGTGGAACTCGAATAAAATTAGATTTACCCTATTTAAAAAACTTCACAGATTCTCAGAATGTATCTATTAGCCGAGCTGAATTAATTATTAAAGTAGATGATGTGATTAGTCCATACAACCTAAGTTATGGTTACCCTTCTAATTTAGCATTACTTGCTTGTAGGGCGGATGGAACGGAAGAACTTGTTTATGACCAATTAGATGCTGCTGACTTTGTGAAGTATGGTGGTAACTATGATGCTAATAACAAACAATATGTGTTTAATATTGCACGTCAAATTCAAAAAATATTGAATGGTAGCGTGAGCTATAATGGTTTTTATTTGGTAAATGCATCTCCTAGCGTTTCTTTAGCTGCAAGAAGAGATAATAGATTGCAACGAGTAGTATTTGGAGGAAAAACCAATGTAAACTTTAAACCTCTATTTAAAGTAACTTACATCAAGTATCCTTTTGAAAAGTAAAAACTCTATTAAATGCGAATAGCCCTAATTACAGATGGAATTGCGCCCTATGTGTTAGGAGGTATGCAAAAACACTCTTTTTATTTAGCTAAGTACTTTTCAAAAAATAAAATTCATGTTGATTTAGTTCATTACAACGACTCTCAATACGACATTAATGCTTTAGAGTTTTTTACTGAAGAAGAACGAGCATATATTCACCCTATTGTTTTAAAATTCCCTATTTCAGCTAAATTCCCTGGACATTACGTTTATAAATCCTATAAGTATTCTTGTCTTGCATTTGATGCCATTAAAGATAAATTAAACACCTACGATTTTATATATACCAAAGGATTTGCTGGTTGGAAATTAATTTCGGAAAAATATAAAGGAAACGTTTCATGCTGTAAAATTGGAGTTAAATTTCATGGCTACGAAATGTTTCAAATTGCACCCGAAACAAAAGCCAAATTGCAACAATTTATATTAAGGTCTTTTGTAAAAAAAATATCACAACAGGCTGATGTTGTTTTTTCGTACGGAGGAAAAATTACAGACATTATTAAATCTATTGGCGTAAATCCAAAACATATTGTCGAAATTCCATCAGGAGTTGAGAAAGAATTTATTGGAAATTCAATTGCTTCCCATAACGAAGCCTATCGCAAATTTGTGTTTTTAGGAAGAGCCGAACGAAGAAAAGGAATTATTGAATTGAATGAAGTGTTACAGAAATTAATAGCTCAAAAGCAAAACTTCAAATTTGAATTCATCGGGCCTATCCCCGACTCTATGAAAATTAAACATGATTCAATAATATACCATGGAGAAATTAGAGACCCTCAAAAAATAAAAAGCTTATTGTCTCAAAATGATGTATTAGTTTGCCCTAGTTGGAGCGAAGGATTTCCGAATGTTATATTAGAAGCGATGGCAAGCGGCTTAGCTATTATTGCGACAAACGTGGGTGCTATTGCCGCTATGGTAAGTGATAAAAATGGATGGTTAATTGAACCAGCCAATAAAGAGCAACTAGAAACTTCTTTAATCGACGTCATCAATTCAAAAGACCTAACAAGCAAAAAAGAACAATCACTGAAATTAGTTCAAACTACTTTTAATTGGGATATTATTGCTAAAAAAAATATTGATGCAATCTCAGGTAAATAAATAATAGCTGTTATTAACTCTTTAAAAGGCAAATAAAATAGTTTTATATATTTGCCCATCAAAATTTAACACTATGTCAGCACTTACAGCCACTCAATTTAATTTCCCAAAACAAAAAAGCTTTTATAAAGGCAAAGTTCGGGATGTATATAACATCGATGACAAATATTTAGTGATGGTGGCAAGCGACCGTATTAGTGCGTTTGACGTAGTGCTACCAAAGGGTATTCCATATAAAGGGCAAGTATTAAATCAAATTGCTTCCAAATTTTTAGCAGCTACAAAAGATATCGTTCCTAATTGGGTTTTAGAAGTTCCAGATCCGGTTGTGACTATTGGACGTGTGTGCGAACCTTTTAAAGTGGAAATGGTGATTCGTGGTTATGTTGCAGGACATGCGGCTAGAACATATAGCAGTGGCATCAGAACGTTATGTGGAGTTACATTACCCGAAGGATTAAAAGAAAACGATAAATTCCCTGAACCAATCATTACTCCTACTACTAAAGCAAGCGAAGGACATGATGAAGATATTAGCCGTGAAGAAATTTTAAAACAAGGTATTGTAGAAGAAAAATACTATGTGCAATTAGAAGATTATACTCGTAAATTATATGCACGTGGACAAGAAATTGCTAATAAAATGGGCTTAATTTTAGTAGACACCAAATATGAATTCGGTTTATGTGATGGCAAAGTATTTTTAATGGATGAAATTCATACACCAGATTCTTCTCGTTATTTTTATTTAGAAGGTTACCAAGAGCGCCAGGATAAAGGCGAAGAACAAAAGCAATTGAGTAAAGAGTTTGTTCGCAGATGGTTAATTGAAAATGGATTTCAAGGTAAAGACGGTCAAAAAGTACCAGAAATGAACGAAGCTTGGGTTCAAGAAATTTCTGACAGATATATTGAGTTATATGAAAAAGTAAGTGGAGATAAATTCATTAAACATCCCACTGATAATTTACAAGAACGCGTTGAAAAGAACATTTTAGCTGCTTTAGCTAAATTAGGCTAATCATAGAGTTACCAACATTTTTAAAACAGTGCATAGGATATATGGGCTGTTTTTTTATTTTTACAACAAAATAAATAACAACATAATGTATCAAAAAATAAGCAACAACATTCTTGAAACTATTGGAAATACGCCATTAGTAAAAATTAATTCTATTACTAAAGATTTGCCTTGTACTGTATTGGCAAAAGTGGAAACAACTAATCCTGGTAACTCTATTAAAGACCGTATGGCTTTAAAAATGATTGAAGATGCAGAGAAAGATGGGCGTTTAAAACCAGGTGGGACTATTATTGAAGGTACTAGTGGTAACACAGGAATGGGCTTAGCAATCGCTGCTATTATCAAAGGATACAAATGTATTTTTACAACTACAGATAAACAAAGTAAAGAGAAAGTGGATGCTTTACGTGCTTTTGGTGCAGAGGTAGTAGTTTGTCCAACTGACGTTGAACCAGAAGATCCAAAATCTTATTATTCTGTATCTTCTCGTTTAGTAAAAGAAGTTCCTAATTCATGGAAACCTAATCAATATGATAATAAATCAAATTCGGTAGCTCACTACGAACAAACTGGTCCAGAAATTTGGGAACAAACAGAAGGTAAAATTACTCACTTAGTAGTTGGTGTTGGTACTGGTGGAACGATTAGTGGAACTGGAAAATACTTAAAAGAAAAAAATCCAAACATTAAAGTCTTAGGAATTGATACTTATGGTTCTATTTTCAAAAAATTAAAAGAAACAGGTGTCATTGATAAAAACGAAATTTACCCATACATTACCGAAGGTATTGGTGAAGATTTTTTACCAGAGAACGTTGATATTAATTTAATAGATCACTTCGAAAAAGTAACCGATAGAGATGCCGCTATTATGACTCGTCGTATTCCTCGTGAAGAAGGAATTTTTGCTGGTAATTCAGCTGGTTCTGCCATGGCTGGCTTAATGCAAATGAAAGATATGTTTAAACCGGGCGATGTTGTAGTGGTTATTTTTCATGACCATGGAACTCGTTACTTAGGAAAAATGTTTAATGATGATTGGATGCGCGATAGAGGTTTCTTAGAGATTAAAAAACCAAAAGCAATTGATTTAATCTCTTCTCATAAAAACCAAAAATTATTAACGGTTGAAGCAAATGCCTCTGTGAGCGATGCTTTAAGTACCATGAATAAATTTGGGATTTCTCAAATTCCTGTGAAAGAAGGAAATACTTTTGTTGGTTCTTTAAACGATTCGTTTTTATTTTCTAAATTAATTGAAGATAGTTCTATTAAAAATAAAACCGTGAAAGATGTGATGCAAGCGCCATTTCCTTTTGTAACAGATCAAACCTTAATGGAAGATATCTCTAAATTAATTACCAAAGAAAATAATGCGGTATTAATGACAGATTTAGCAGGTACAACCCACATTATCACAAAGCACGATTTGATACAGGGGATTTCTCAAATGAGTAATTAACCACTTATCATCACTTATATCTGATTGCAAAATTTAACAATTAAGAACAAATAATTAACCTTAACTTGTTATAACCTTATTTTAATTATTATGAAAAAAATAACCATCCTAGCTTGTTTGTTCTTTGCTTTAGTAAGTAATGCTCAAAATAAACGTCCAGATAATTGGTTCAACTTAGATGCCACCAATGACAAAGTAAACGGAGTAAGTACTGAAAAAACTTATGAGGAGCTTTTAAAAGGAAAAAAATCAACTACCATAATTGTTGGAGTTTTAGATAGCGGCGTAGATTACATGCACGAAGATTTAAAAGACATCATGTGGACCAATCCCGGAGAGATTGCTGGTAACGGTATTGATGATGATAAAAATGGTTATATTGATGACATTCATGGATGGAACTTTATGGGCAACAAAGATGGAACCAATGTTGCCAAAGATAATTTAGAGTTAACGCGTGTTTACAAAGATCTAAAAGCTAAATACGATGGCAAAAGTATCACTGATTTCAAAACAAAAGCCGATAAAAAAGAATTTAAGTTTTGGCAAATAGTTAAAGCTGATTATGATAAAGAGTTTGCTCAGGCCGAGGCTCAAACAAATCAATACAAATTCATAAAAGATGCCGTTGCTAGTGTAGTTGATAAAATCAAAAAAGAAAAGGGCGTTGAAAAAGTAACCTTAGAAGATTTAAAAGTATTTGATGCTAAAGATCAAAAAGACAAACAAGGAAAAGCTATCGCTTTAGCTCAAGGTGCAAAAGGAATGGAAGTTGAAGATTTGTTAGAACAGTTAACTGAGGCTTTAAAATCAATGGATGGTAGCCGTTTAGATGTTAACGCTGATACACGTGCAATTGTTGGTGATAATTATAACGACATCAATGAAAAATACTATGGTAATGGCGATTGCAAAGGACCAGGCGCATTTCATGGAACTCACGTAGCAGGTATAATTGCAGCTTCTCGTAAAAACGGTATTGGAATGGATGGTGTTGCAGATAATGTTCGTATTATGAGCGTACGTTGTGTGCCCGATGGTGATGAACGAGATAAAGATGTAGCGAACGCTATTCGTTATGCAGTTGATAATGGCGCTGTTATTTTAAATATGAGTTTTGGTAAAAAATATTCTCCAGGCAAAAAAGCAGTAGATGATGCGGTAAAATATGCAGAGAGTAAAGGCGTTCTATTAATTCATGCGGCTGGAAATGCTTCTGATGATATTGATGAAGTAATTCATTACCCATGTAAAAAATTACAAAACGGAAAAACACCTTCAAACTTTATGGATGTGGGCGCACTAAGCTGGAGACCAGATGATGAAATTGTAGCTCCATTTAGTAATTATGGCAAAGAAACTGTTGATATTTTTGCTCCAGGAGTAGATATTCATTCAACTGTTCCTGACAATAATCAATACAAAGATGCCAGTGGAACGAGTATGGCAGCCCCTGTTGTGGCTGGTGTAGCAGCTGTTTTAAAGTCATATTTTCCTGAGTTAACACCTAAACAAATCATTAAAATTTTAACCAAATCATCTATTAAAACCTACAAAACTAAAAAGGTAATTAAGCCAGGAACAAAAGATGAGATGATTGAATTTGGTGAATTATCAAATACTGGTGGTATCGTAAACCTTTATGAAGCTGTGAAAATGGCGCAAGGAATGGTTAAAGTAAAAGGATAGTGATTAGATTCTAATATATTAAAAAGCTCTGATTTTCAGGGCTTTTTTAATTTTATATTTTTCTTTACCTCTATAAATACTATATTTGGTATAAATAAGTCGTTATTATTCATGAAGAAAAATAGTTTAATTATATTCGCTATTCTGCTATTAACCAATAGTTTATATTCTCAAACTGCTAAAAAATACAGGAAACAAGCAGAAGATTTTTTTAAAGACAAAATATATACTTCTGCCCTCGAAAATTATAGTAAAGCCAACGAATTAGAACCTAATAATTTCGACATTCTATTAGGTCGAGCAATTTGTTACGAATATTTGAAAGAACCCCAAAAAGCAATTACCGATTACTTATCTTGTAATAATATAGATACAAAAGAAAAATCGATATACATAAAAATAGGTGTTTTATACATGAGTTTAAACGATTATGAAAATGCAAATAAGCATTTTGATAGACTATTGGCAATTGATAAATCTAATGTAGAGGCTTTACAAAAATCAGCATGGTGTCATTTTAAACTAAAACAATATGATAAAACAATTACTAAAGCAGAGATTGCCATTGTTGAAGATTCAAGATCTGAAATTGCTTATTATTATTTGGCTTTGGCAAAAGATAGTTTAAAAGATTATGGCTCTGCCATACAATTTTACAGAAAAGCCATTAATGCCTTTAAAAATCAAGCAAAACCAAAAAATCCATACAAAGCCTATTTCATTAATTTAGGCGTAGTGCTTAATAAAACTAAACAATACTCCGAAGCAATCGAAAATTTTGATGCTGCTTTAAGTGCAGACGAGGTGGATACCATACAACCAAAAAACTTTATGGTATATTATTTACGAAGTATAGCCTATTTAGATAAAGGTGAAGATAAATCAGCATTTAACGATATTAATAAAGCTATTTCACTAGAACCAAACGTTGGTTTTTTATTCTATCAACGTGGCATCGTTTTAAAAAAAACCTACCAATACAATAGCGCAATCAGCGATTTTACCAAATGTGTTTTATTAGACGATAAATTATCTCTTGCGTATTTTTTAAAAGCTCAATGTTTAATGGAACTTCATAACTATAAAGAAACTATTGCGACCTGCAAAAAATACCTTAGTATTTCTCTAAATAATAAAGAAGCATTTACATTATTGAAAGAGGCTGAAGAAAAGAACTATATTGCCAACAAAGAGAGTGATGCTCCTGTTATCAAGTGGTTTTATCCTTTCGTAGATCAAAATAACTTTATTAATGTTTATAACAATCAATTAAACTGCATTTTAGAGGGGAGGTTGCCGACAAAAGCTTGATCAAATCAATTACGGTTAATGGTAGAGAATTACCATTTAGTTCAGAAGAATTAAATCCTCAATTTAGATTTAAAATACCAACAGATAATTTAAAACGAATAGATTTAAAAGTAACCGATATCTATAATAACTCTGAATCAAAAAGCGTAAAAGTTGGAAAAATAGTCAGCGAGACTAGATTAATTGTTAACATGGAAGGCTACATCCTATCAGATGACGAAAATAAAATTCCAGTGGCAAATAAAAATATTTATATCACTAATCAAAAAGGAGAACAATTTATAGTTACAACGACTAATGATAAAGGATATTTTATTTTTAGGAATCTACCTTTTGATAAGGATTATTTAATTGAAATTGAAGGCGAAGATAACCTAGGGCTTACAAATAAAAACTTCGTATTGGCCGACAAATCTGGTAAACCAATATTAAAGTCAAATGTCACTGGTCGAAACAAATTTAATTTCGAATTATTACAAACCGATTTTGTTGCTCTTAGTCTAATGGAAATAGACAATGTAACATTAACTGTGAACTTAAGTGGAAAAATTTATGCTTTAATGCCCGAACAAACTCCTATCAATAATTTAACACTTCTTCTTGTAAAGTCAAACGGTGAGATTTTAAGTAAGAAAACAGATGTCAATGGCTATTTCAATTTCTTAAATGTAAATCCTGGAGATAGTTATTCTTTTAAAATTGATGAAGCAGAAACAAAAAATGTTAACTCATCGGTTATTGTGATTACTAATAGTAAAGGACAAATTATCAAAACAATCAAAAGAAATGCAAGTGGATATTTTGAATACCAACTTTTGGAAACCGAAAAATCATTAATGTCAACCATTTCTGAACCAGATCCGTGGATGAAAATTACAACTATGGGTGCTGAAAAGAAACAATTAGAAATCATAGAAAATATCTACTACGAATCAGGTAGCTCTACTCTTCCGAAAGAAGCAGAAGTGATGTTGATGAAAGCTGTAGATGCGTTAAAATCTAATCCTAAATTAACTTTAGAAATCGAATCGCATACAGATGCGATTGCCGGAACAGATCTTAATTTACTGTTATCCCAAAAAAGAGCTTCAACGGTTGCTGAATTTTTGACTCAAAGAGGTATAAACCCAAAACGACTAGTAGCCAAAGGAATGGGAGAAACCATGATTGCCAACCACTGTACCGATGGAGTTGATTGCTCTGACGGTGAACATAAATTAAACAGAAGAACCGTTTTTAAATTAATCTACAACTAATTTATTAAATACTGATTTTTAATATATTCCTCAACTTTTTTGTAAAAACTCGGTTTACATGGTATCTTTACACTTTAAATGTTACAAGGGAAACAACTCATATTAGCCACTAAACCTTTTGCAAAAGAAAACCGTGCAAAAAGTTGGTTCTATACAATTTCTACTCTTGTTATTTTAATTGCCGCTTTATTTGGAACCGTTTATAATTTTCATTGGACTTTAAAATTAGCATGCAGCATTTTTGCGGGTTTAGTAATCGTTAGAATGTTTGTGATTTACCATGACCACCAACACAAAGCTATTTTAGATAGATCGCCATTGGCTAATTTAATTTTTACAATTTTTGGATTCTATGTATTAGCACCTACAGGGATTTGGAGTGCAAGTCATGACTACCACCACAAAAATAATTGCAAACTATTTAGTGCTAGTATTGGCTCCTATCCTATTTATACAAAACATAAATTTGACAATTTAAGTGCAGGAGAAAAACGCCATTATTTATTTATCCGTCATCCACTTACTATTTTGTTTGGTTACATTTTCACATTCATGTATGGTATGTGTATTAAATCAATGATTAATCGCTTTAGTAAAAATATAGATTCGTTAGTTGGCTTAATTCTTCATTTAACTTATCAAGTTGCTGTGTTTTACTTTTTAGGATGGCAAACATGGATTTTATTATGCGCTATTCCTCATTTCATTTCAGGAGCTATGGGAAGCTATATGTTTTACGCTCAACACAATTTTCCCACAGTTACTTTTGTAGGTAATGAAGATTGGACATATGAAGGAGCCGCTTTAGATTCATCTAGCTATATGCCTTTAAATCCTTTTATGCACTGGGTAACAGCAAACATTGGATATCATCACATTCATCACATGAATTCACGTATTCCGTTTTACAGGTTGCCAGAAGTATGGGATGCTATTCCTGAAATGAGAAATGCTAAAACAACTTCCTTAAAGCCAAAAGATATTTGGGCTTGTTTAAAATTAAAAGTGTGGGATTTCGATCATCAAAAAATGGTTGGAGTTTAAGCATCGACTAAGTTTATCATTAGCTAAGTCAAAGGACTCCACCTAATAATAAATTAATGCTTCGCTAAAGGCTTATTAAACTCGTCTTTAGTCAACAATAAATCATTGATTAATTTTAAGACAAAGTTCAATTGTTCTTCTTTGCTAATATCTGTATTATCTAAAATAATAGCATCTTCAGCCTGTATTAAAGGATTTTCTTTACGAGTAGTATCGTCGTGATCACGTTTTTCTAGATTACGTTTCACATCTTCAAAAGTATGATGCTCGCCTTTACTACTTAATTCATCTAAGCGACGTTGTGTTCTCACATCATTATCAGCGGTCATAAACAATTTCAATTCAGCATCAGGAAACACATGAGAACCAATATCTCTACCATCCATAATCACACCTTTATTCTTGCCCATTTCGCGCTGAAGAATCACCATTTTTTCGCGAACTTGCTTAATAGAACTGATGGCACTTACATTATTAGCAACTTCCATTGTTCGGATTTCACGCTCCACATGTTCGCCATTTAAAAACACTTCGGATGTTTTGGTAACTGTATTATAAACAAATGAAACATGAATTTCATTTAAACAATCTAATAATTTCGGAAGATTAACAACTGAATCTTTAATTACATCATTTCTTAAACAGTAAATAGTTACTGCTCTATACATCGCACCAGTATCAATATAATTATAATTTAGCTTTTGAGCTAATTGCTTAGCTAATGTGCTTTTTCCGCACGAAGAATAACCATCTATTGCAACTGTAATCTTTGACATAACATGGTAAAGGTAAGGAATATTTGAAGATTAGTAAAGTACTGCTATTTGAAAGTTTTACACCTATCAAATTATCAAGCCGAAGCCCTTCTCAATCTATCGTTAATTGCTAAACCCAATCCAGTTTCGGGTAATAATTCAGAAATAATAACAGCCACATCTGCTTCATCCAATTCTCTTAAAAAAGAAAATAAATTAGCAGAGGCTTCTTGATAGTTTTTGGTTGAAGATAAATTCTTTATAAGAATGGATTCATTTAGTTTTATATCATTTCCAAAAACAATAGCCCCAATTTTTTTATCAGAATATTGCTTTTGTAATTCATTTAAGTTGCCAATATATACAGGCTTTTTTGGCGCATAATGACTTTTTAATTGTCCCGGTGCTTTGGGGTTACTTGATTGATTTAATTGCACAGATACTTTTCCTACAATTGTTTCAATTTCATCAATAGATAAACCACCCAAACGGTAAATAATAATTTCTCCATTCTCTTCACCAACAATAGTTGATTCTAAACCAACTGTACAACTTCCTCCATCCAAAATATATGGAATTCTCATTCCTAATTGTTTCTCAACATGCTCTGCTGTTGTAGGACTAATATATCCGAACGGATTGGCGCTTGGAGCTGCTAAAGGAAAATCTAACTGAGCTAATAATTCTAACGTTAAAGCATGGTTGGGAACTCTCACACCTACTCTATCCAAACCAGATGTTACCAAACTAGGAATGATCTCTTTTTTAGGAAGTAATAAAGTCAATGGTCCTGGCCAAAATGCTTCAGCTAACTTCAATAAAGAAGGATGAATGTTGGTTACAAAATTTTGTACTTCTTTTAACGAATGTGTATGAACAATTAAAGGATCAAATGTAGGGCGCTCTTTAGCTTCAAAAATCTTTGCGACGGCAATTGGATTTAAAGCATTGGCAGCCAAACCATAAACCGTCTCAGTGGGAATGGCAACTAACTCTTCTTTCTCAAGATAATTCTTCGCTGTTAATATGTTTTTCCCTATTTCTGCCACGAGGCAAATATAATGAACTATGTTTAGTTTTTAGTCACATAGATACATAGGTTTAGAACAATTAGACTTGAGTTTATAGATAGAAGCTTCGCTTTTCATATAGCAAACTATGTTTAAAAACTAGTTTTCTATCCTTTTACTTCTACTATTTTTCCTATGTCTCTATGTGACTCATTTCTTCTAAAATACCTATATTTTTTTTGTATTTTTACCCCTTTATAATTATAGCTCAAAACACAATGAAAATTTCCTATAACTGGTTAAAAACCTTAATTGATATTGATTTAACGCCTGAACAAGTTGACGAATACCTAACCTCTTCTGGATTAGAAGTAGAAGGCATTGAATCTTTTGAAAGTGTGAAAGGTGGCTTAAAAGGTATCGTTATAGGAGAAGTTGTTGAGAAAGAAAAACATCCTGATGCCGATAAATTAAGTATTACTAAGGTTAACGTTGGCGGACCAGAATTATTAAACATTGTATGTGGTGCACCAAATGTAGCTGCCGGACAAAAAGTATTAGTAGCCATGATTGGCGCTAAATTATATCCAACCACTGGCGAGCCATTTGAAATTAAAAAGTCTAAAATACGTGGTGCTGCCAGCGAAGGAATGATTTGCGCCGAAGATGAAATTGGATTAGGAACTAGCCACGATGGAATTTTAATTTTACCAAACGATGCCGTTGTTGGGACTCCTGCAGCAGAATTTTTTAAATTAGAAAATGATTCGATTTTAGAAATTGGATTGACTCCTAACCGTGCTGACGCGGCTTCGCATTATGGTGTAGCCAGAGATTTAGCGGCTATTTTAAATTGTAAATCAAACAGCAACTCTCATCAAGCACACTTACATAATATTTTTGAATTACCAGAAGCAAGTAATATTAATAAAGTTGAAATTAAAGTTGAAAACACAGAAGCTTGTAAACGCTATAGCTGCCTAGTAATTTCGGGTATTACTGTTAAACCATCGCCTGATTGGTTAAAAAATTATTTGTTGGCAATTGGCTTACGTCCCATCAATAATATTGTAGATATTACCAATTTTGTGTTACATGATTTAGGACAACCATTACATGCGTTTGATTTAGAGAAAATTAAAGGCAATAAAATTGTGGTGAAAACTGGTTTAGGAAACACAAAATTTAAAACCTTAGATGGCACAGAGCGCACTTTACAAGATAACGATTTGATGATTTGTAATGAATCAGAACCCATGTGTATGGCTGGTGTTTTTGGAGGTTTAGATAGTGGGGTAAGCGAAAAAACAGCATCTATCTTTTTAGAAGCTGCTTACTTCAATCCTGCTTTTGTTCGTAAAACAAGCAAACAACATGGTTTAAAAACAGATAGTAGTTTCCGTTTTGAGAGAGGTACCGATCCAGAAATGACGATTGTAGCTTTAAAACGTGCAGCGGCTTTAATTTTTGAATGTGCTGGTGGTGTTTTAAGTATGGATATTGTAGATCACTATCCTGAAAAATTAGAACCGTTTCAAGTTGCCTTTTCTTACTCTAATTGCCAGGCTTTAATTGGGAAAGAGATTGATAGAGCAATTATACGACATATCATTACGTCTTTGGGTATTTCTGTTGTTACAGAAGGCAATGACGGTTTATTATTATCTGTGCCTCAATACAAAACAGATGTGACTCGCGAAGCGGATGTGATTGAAGAAGTGATGCGTATATATGGCTACAACAATGTTGAAGAAAGTACTCAAATAAAATTCACTGCTAACTTTGCCGATAGAGAAAAAGCAACAGCAACTGAAAACACCACTGCCAACTTATTAATTGGTTTTGGTTATAATGAAATGATGGGATTATCTTTAACTAAAGAATCTTATTACACGGAAGGAACTCCTTTAGTGAAAATTTTAAACCCTTTAAGTGCTGATTTGAATGTGATGAGAAATACTATGTTATTTGGTGGTTTAGAATCATTAGCCTATAATATCAATCGTAAGCAAGCTGATTTAAAATTATTTGAATTCGGGAAAACTTATGAGAAAGTGGATTCTGATTTTAAATATGCCGAAACAAAACATTTAACCTTGTTTGTTACTGGAAGAAAATATGCTGAGAATCCTTATGGAGAAAACAATAAAGTGGATTTTGCTTATATCAAATCTTGCATAGAATCTATTTTAAATAAACTGTCTATCAAATTTAAAATGAGCGAGTTAAGCGACTCTAACTTTAGTTATGGTTTATCTTACGCACAAAAAAACAAACACTTAGTAAGCTTTGGCTTAGTTGAAAAAGCTATCTGCAAAAAGATGGATGTAAATGCGGACGTTTTTTATGCCGATTTTAATTGGGATAATGTATTAGCATTGATAGGTAAAACTAAATTAGAGTTTGCCGAAATTCCAAAATTTCCAGCAGTTCGCAGGGATTTAGCATTATTATTAGACAAAAAAATCACTTACAAAGAGTTAGAAGAATTAGCCTATAATGCAGAACGTAAACTTTTAAAGTCAGTTAATTTATTCGACATTTACGAAGGCGATAAATTAGAGGCTGGTAAAAAATCGTATGCGGTGAGTTTTATGTTGCAAGACGAAGAAGCAACTTTAAACGATAAGCAAATAGATAATGTGATGCAAAAGTTAATTAAAACTTATACCGAAAAATTAGGGGCGGTTTTACGCTAAAATTAGCCACTTATTGGCTAAACTAAACCACTTACCAATTTGTTGTTTTAGTTGAGTTTTATTCACTAAATTAGATTATGCTAAAAAAATCTTTCATTTTCATTTGCTTGTCGTTAATGCTATTATTGACAAATTCCGCTTTTTCTCAAGCAACAAAAACGGCTAAAACAAATAGCGTTACACCTTCAAAAAAATACAAAGAGCCAGTTTATACTCGTTGGAGTTTAAAAGCTGGGGCTAATTTAAGTGTGATTTACCTAGCAAGAAATATAAAAGAAAAAAACAACGAACCAGGTTATTGTGCTGGCTTAACCTACGAAGCAAGTGATTTTGTAAGAATATCCACTTTATATTCACGATTTCAACCAACCAATATTAAACCAACTTGGTTAGATGTAAATGCAAGTTCCTATGAAATTAATCTAGAGATCATGGCAAAATTCCCTAACAAAAAAACGTTACTCTATCCATTTGTTGGTTTTAGTTATAATACTTACAGAGGATTTTTTACGGGGGAATCGGATTATCTTGGATTAAGAGAGTATTACAAAGTAAACTCAATTGTTAAAAATAATTGGTTAGGCCTTAATTTAGGGACTGGCTTAGAACATAATTTTGGAATTCTAGGAGTATACCTTGATTACAGAATGCGTGTTGGAAGAGAAGAAGAAGCGATTAACATTATGGATGTTTGTTACACTGCCGGACTAAAAGTAACTTTCCCTTACGGAAAACTAGCTAAAAAAATCGCCAATCCAAATGATAGATTTCATTGGTTTTAGAGTATGAAATTTATTGCATTTATATTTACAATTATCTTAGTTTTTGCAAGTTGCAAAAAAACTGAAGTGAGTGGTATAGTTTATTCAAAAAATAATATACCACTTTATGGTCAAGAAGTAAAAATTTACTATCATATAGGTAGTACTGAAGGACTTGAAGGGAGTAATGCAGTTACAGACGCTAACGGGCACTATTATATTAAATTTAGGGCAAAACGTACATAGTAAAATGTGAAAACGATAGTAGTAACGATTGGTCTCCTATAAAGGAAAAACAGGCTAATCAAATTGATTTATATATAAAATAATAAGTAAAAAATAACTTATTATTTATGAAATACAATGTTGATATTAATCCTTAATAAAATCAACAGCTAAAGAACATACTACTTATTCTTCTTTAAAAACTCCTGAATCAACTGCTCATCGGTTTTGCCGAAATTTTTAATAGCAGCTTTGGCATCTTCTGCAAAAGCACTTTTTGGATATTCTCTAATTACTTGGCGGTAATATTTTGCGGCTTCTTCCTCATTGTTTAATTTAGTAGCATCATCATACAATTGAGCTAACAAAAATATAGCTGCGCCTCTATTTTTAAAATCCGGAAACTCATCAATACATTTTGTAAAAAAGGCTTGAGCTTGTGAAAATTTATTTAAAGTTTGTGCTACTTGTCCTGCTTTTAATAAAAAAACGGGTGCCAGGGTATCTTCCTTGCAAATATTAGCGAAATTATAAAAAGCTATGATGGCTTTCTCGGCATCATTACCGTTAACAGTTGTTGCTCTTAACAACACATCATCGGCAGCTTTAGCTTCTTTAAATAATGTTTGGCAATCATTTGATGGAACTATGACTGAATCTTTTTTAACAACTGGTTGTTTTTCTGCTGGAGTATTACTTCCACAAGATGCAAACAACACTATTCCTGAAATTAAAAATCCAATTTTATATAACATGATTATTTTTTAGGTTGAAACACTCTTGTTTTATAATCTGCTCTGAATTTGCCTTTACTAATATCGGTTAATTTACCTCCAATTAATTTACGCTTAAAAGGATTAATTTTATCCGTAAATAAAATACCTTCAATATGATCGTATTCATGCTGAATAACACGAGCAATCACACCATCATAGGTCTCTTTATGTTTTTTAAAATTCTCGTCGTAATATTCAATAGTTAATGTTGGTTTACGCAATACGTCTTCTCTAATTTTAGGAATACTTAAACAACCTTCATTAAATTTCCACTCCTCGCCTACTTCTTCTAATATTTGTGCATTGATAAATGTTTTTTTGAAACCATTCATTTGCTTCATTTCTTCAGCAGTAAATTCTGGTTCCTCATCTTCATCCACTTCCGCAAACGGGGAAGCATCTACCACAAATAAACGAATGGCTTTATTAACTTGTGGAGCAGCTAAACCTACGCCATTAGCTTCGTACATGGTTTCGTACATATCCTTAATAAACTGCCCTAAATTAGGATAGTCTTTATCAATGTCAACACATTTTTTTCTTAAAACCGGATCGCCGTAAACTACTATTGGTAATACCATTCTTTATTTTATTTTAAATTCAATGTTTTAGTTGTTAGACAAAAGATTTAAGATAAAAGATTTAAGATTGCTTTTCCTGATCTTTTATCATGCGTCTTTAATCTTGTATCTATCTTGTATAATTCGGAGCTTCTCTTGTAATTACAACATCATGTGGGTGACTTTCTTTAACGCCTGCTGCGGTAATGCGAGTAAATTTAGCATTTTGTAAAGCCTTAATATCTTTAGAACCGCAATATCCCATTCCTGCTCTTAAACCACCAATTAATTGATACATCACATCTGCTAAATGTCCTTTGTAAGGAACACGTCCACTAATTCCTTCTGGTACTAATTTCTTAATATCATCTTCTGCATCTTGGAAGTAACGATCTTTAGAACCTTTTTGCATTGCTTCTAACGAACCCATTCCTCGGTAAGCTTTAAACTGACGACCTTCGAAAATAATGGTCTCTCCTGGACTCTCTTCAACACCTGCAAACATACCACCCATCATCACTGTGTGTGCACCAGCTGCAATAGCTTTTACAATATCACCTGTATAACGAATTCCACCATCAGCAATAATTGGTAAACGACCTTTTAAAGCAGCAGCTACTTCCATAATAGCAGTTAATTGAGGAACACCAACACCTGCAATAACACGTGTGGTGCAAATAGAACCAGGACCAATACCAACTTTTACACCATCAGCACCAGCTTTCATTAAATCTAATGCCGCAGCGCCAGTAGCGATGTTTCCAACAACTACTTGTAAATCTTTGTATTTCTTTTTTACTTCTTTTAATTTTATGATTACTCCTTTGGAATGACCATGAGCTGTATCAATAATAATAGCATCAACACCAGCTTCAACTAAAGCATCTACACGCTCCATCGTATCGGCAGTAACGCCAACAGCGGCAGCCACTCTTAATCTACCTCTATCATCTTTAGCAGCATTAGGACGTACTTTAATTTTAATGATATCCTTATAAGTAATTAAACCAATTAAACGATTGTTTTTATCTAGGATAGGTAATTTTTCAATTTTATGATCTTGTAAAATTTCTTCGGCTTGTTTTAAAGTAACACCTTGTTTAGCCGTCACTGCTTTACTAGCAGGCGTCATGACTTCTTTCACCAAACGTTTTAAATTTTTCTCGAAACGTAAATCACGATTAGTCACAATTCCAACAAACTTTTTATCAGCATCCACTACTGGCACACCACCAATTTTATTTTCTGCCATAATTGCTAAAGCATCATTTATGGTAGCTGTTTGAAGAATGGTTAACGGATCAACAATCATCCCACTTTCGCTACGTTTTACTTTACGCACATGAGCTGCCTGTTCACCAATCGTCATATTTTTATGCAAGACACCAATACCACCCTCCTGTGCAATTGTAATCGCCATTTGATACTCAGTAACAGTATCCATTGCTGCTGAAACAATTGGAGAATTTATACGGATGTTTTTAGTAAACTGGCTAGAAATGTTTACCTCACGAGGCAATACTTCTGAATAAGCTGGAACTAATAATACATCATCATACGTTAAACCTTCGGGAGCAAATTTGTTTGCTAAAAGTGTTGATGCCATAAGAATGAATTTTCGGTGTTAAAATTCGGGCAAATATACTCATTTTTTTTTGTTAAAAAAATCAGAAATAGGATGTCATAATAAGTGTTAACTAAAACTTCATATATAAAGACTATTCTTTGTTTTCAGGAGGTTTTGACTCATTTGACTCCTTAAAATGATACACAATTTGAAAAGGATCCAAAGATGGTTTATCATTTTGCATTTGTCTGAGTATTTCCTCTGCTTGTTGGTCTTCAAAGAGCTGTTGATTAGCAATCGCTTCTAAATCAATTTCTTCTTCGGGCCATTGGTAAGCAATAGGTTGTGGTCCCTCTTTTCTATAACTATAAGCTACTAATACACCCGATATGGCTCCAAATAAATGCCCTTCCCACGAAACTCGTGTGTCAAATGGAAAAATACCATGCGTGATACTTCCATACATAAAAACCACAAAAGCCGACACCATCATTAATTGTTTGTGTTTTCTAAAAACTCCACTAAAAAATAAGAAAGACGCAAAACCATAAATTAATGTGCTTGCGCCAAAATGATAGTTTGGAATCACATCATTATTTCTGCCACCAACCCACAACCAAATTCCGCTAATAACATAAATCCAAATAATAGCAGGCCAAGCAATGGGTTTATAAAAATAAAAAATCATAGAACTTAAAATAAGAATCGGAAGGCTATTATTAATAATATGCCCAAAATCGCCATGAATAAAAGGAGAAAACAAGATGCCTTTTAAACCAGATATGGTTCTTGGATTAACGCCAAATAAATAAAAATTTAAGTCAAAATTGTAATCTGCTAAAAACACCGCCCAGCATATTGCCAAAAACAATAAAGGGTATTTAATAACCGATAATAATTCTGATAGAGGAAATTTTCTCATAACAGATGATTCTCCAAAAACATACCAAGCCATAAACACTGACAATAATCCATTTTTTACAGTCAGTCTGTCTGAAAACAAAAAAGCCAGAGCTAAACTCTGGCTTTAAATCTGAATTAATAAATAAGTTAATTTGTTTTACCTGGATATATTTTCAATGCTTCTTTCAAGCACAAAATAGCATTTTTTAAATCTTCTTTATTTAATACATAAGCTAAACGTACTTCGTTAGTTCCTGCACCTGGTGTTGAATAAAATCCTGTTGCTGGAGCCATCATCACTGTTTTACCATCAAACGAAAACTCTTCTAATAACCACTGACAAAATTTATCTGAATTATCAATTGGCAAACGAGCAATACAGTAAAAGGCACCGCTTGGTTTCGGACAAAACACACCATCAATTTTATTAATTTCTTCAATCACATAATCCCTACGTGCAATATATTCTGTTTTTACCCCATCAAAATAAGATTGAGGAGTATCTAACGCAGCCTCTGCTCCTATTTGACCATAACTAGGTGGCGATAAACGTGCCTGAGCAAATTTCATAGCTGCTGCCATTACTTCTTTGTTTTTACTAATCATCGCTCCAATACGAGCACCGCAAGCACTATAACGTTTAGAAATGGAATCTAATAATACTACATTATTTTCAATCCCATCTAAATGCATAACAGAAACATATTCTTTTCCATCATAACAAAATTCACGGTACACTTCATCACTTAACAAATACAGATCGTATTTTTTTACTAAGTCACGCAATGCCTCTAATTCTGCTTTTGTATATAAATAACCTGTTGGATTTCCAGGATTACAAATCATAATCCCTTTTGTTTTAGGAGTAATTACCTTTTCAAAATCACTAATTGGAGGCAATGCAAACCCCGTTTCAATATAACTTCTTACTGGTACAACTTTAACCCCAGCTGCAGTAGAAAAACCATTGTAGTTTGCATAAAATGGTTCAGGAATAATGACTTCATCACCTTCGTTAAAGCAAGTTTTCATGGTAATTTCAATCGCTTCAGAACCACCACAAGTAATAATAACTTCAGATGCGTCGATATTGATATTATATGATTTATAATAATTGCATAATTTTTTACGGTAGCTTTCATTACCTGCACTGTGACTATACTCCAATACTTTAAAATCGGCAGTCTTAACTGCATTTAAAAAAGAAGGAGGCGTTTCAATATCAGGTTGACCAATATTTAAGTGATAAATTTTAGTGCCACGTTTTTTAGCCGCTTCGGCAAAAGGAACTAATTTACGAATTGGAGAAGAAGGCATTTCAATAGCCTTTGTAGATATTTTTGGCATAACGCAGTTTTAAAAATTGAAGTGCAAAAATAAGCATTTTAGTTATAATTTCATTGACTATTATTTGGGCGTTGCAAAGCAAAAAGAGGCGGCTTTGCCGGGCTTTCCACTTCAATCTTTTTTGATTTGGCTGCCGCCTTAATCAAAAAAGGATTTTCGCTTCAATCCCTAACGCAAACTGATTAAAAATAAGTAACTTTACCCTCTAAATAAATCTATGGTTTCAAACAAAAGAAAAATAATAAACGACCCTATTTATGGTTTTGTAACCTTGCCCGATGATTTGGTATATGATTTAATCAATCACCCTATTTTTCAGCGTTTGCGGAGAATTAAACAATTAGGTTTAACCAATTTGGTTTATCCTGGGGCATTACATACTCGTTTTCATCATGCTATTGGAGCTATGTATTTAATGACAGAGGCCATACAAGTGCTAAAGTCAAAAGACATTAAAATTACGGATGAAGAATCAAGAGCTGCTATTGTAGCGATTTTATTGCATGATATTGGTCACGGTCCTTTTTCTCATGCTTTAGAGCATACCATTGTAAAAGGAATTCATCACGAAGATATTTCAACAATGTTGATGGATGAATTGAACAAAACTTTTAAAGGCAAATTAAGTTTAGCCATTAAAATTTTTAAGAACGAACATCCTAAAAAATTCTTACATCAATTAGTTTCTAGTCAGTTAGATATGGACAGATTAGATTATTTAAATAGAGACAGTTTTTTTACTGGTATATCAGAAGGTGTTGTGAGGAGCGACCGTATTATTAAAATGCTGAATGTAAAGGATGGAAATTTAGTAGTTGAGGCAAAAGGAATTTATAGTGTAGAGAGTTTTTTAATTGCTCGCCGTTTAATGTACTGGCAAGTGTATTTGCATAAAACTGTTTTAAGCGCAGAGAAATTATTAGTGAATGTTTTAAAACGTGCCAAAGAACTATCACTAGCTGGCGAAGATTTATTTGCGACTCCTGCTCTGTCTTTATTCTTAAAAAACAATTTCAGCAAAAAAGATTTTATTAGTAAACCAGAATTATTACAGCAGTTTGTCTTATTAGATGATTACGATATTATGGCTTCTGTAAAAGTATGGATGAATCATAAAGATATTGTTTTATCAACTTTATGCACAAATATCATTGATAGAAACTTATACAAAATTGAATTACAAAACAAAAACTTCACGCCTACCTACAAAAACCAAATTCAAGAAAAGGTGATGAAGAAATATAAACTAACGAAAAAGGAATCTGAGTATTTTGTATTTGCGGAAAGCGTCAATAATAGCGCTTACAATTCCTCAAAAGTTCAAATCAACATCTTACACAAAAATGGTCAATTAATAGATGTAGCAAAAGCATCCGATCAATTAAATATTAAGATGTTAAGTAAAAAAGTAACTAAATATTTTATTTGCTACCCTAAAGGGCTTTGATAAATATAATTCTGTCCCTTCGACTCCACTCAAGGTGACAGTTCGAACTGACAACAAAAAAGCTGAACTCACATTCAGCTTTTTTTATTTTATCCTGGCATACGACTAATTTGCTTTTCCATTTGTTTTAATTGAGAAAGTATTTCGTCGTTTTTAGGTTTTAAATCTTTTGCTTTTTTAAAATGCTGTTTAGCAATTTTATATTGCATACGTTGTGCTTCAATATTACATAATTGTAAATGAGCTGCTGCTAAGCTTTCTTTATCCGGTATTCCAGCTTTTACCGCTTCCATTAAATGAAGACGTGCCTGTTTTGTATTACCTTTCTTTAATTCGATAAATCCTAACTGCATTAAGTTAGAACCTTCCATATCACCCGTAATTTTTGATTTAATTTTTAAGCTTTGTCTGATGTTCGATTCTGCTTTGTCTAAATCATTAGAAGCCATCGATAAATTACTCTGTAACATATAATAACCCGAACGAATAGGTTTAAACAATAAGCGCGGGAACTTTATTTTATTTAGGTACAACTGCGCTTTTTCAACATCGCCATCTGTTACAGCTTCTTGAACAATGCGCATTGTTCCCATCATAAAGTACAAAACGATAGAAATAATGGCAAAGGAATAACATATCCATTCGGTTACTGGATCTAAGAAAAAATGAGATAAAACACCTAATGCAATTAAGGCAATGATAAATTGTAATCTGTATAAAATGTAAAAACGTAAAAACTTCATATGTCTATAATTAGTTAAAAATCAATCCAATCCTCTAATGAGTTTATGTTTGAGGGCATCAAAGATAATTATTTTTTATTGACTTTAATATTTGTTTTCATGTTCATTTAGAAGAATTTTGACCAAAAAAAACGCCCTTCTTAAACAAGAAGGGCGTTTAAAATAATTATCTACTATTAGTTAATGATTAATTTTTTAACAACCTTGTTATTATCAATTGTTAATGACACAAAATAAATACCAGGAGTTAATTTACCTGAGGCATTAACATTATGTTTGTTAGTAACACCAGCGTTTGCGTTTAATTCATTTTTTTCAACCATTCGTCCAGTAACATCATAAACTAAGATATTAACTTTTGAATTATTAGGTGAAGTGAATTCTACAACAGAAGCACCGTTAGTTGGATTTGGATAAATTGATAATCCTAAAGAGTTTTCAAATTCACGAATTCCAACTGTTCCAGAGATATTAATATTATCGATATAAAGATTTTGTGACTGTCCGCCATCCACATCATTTTTAAACCAGAAACGGAATTTAACATCTCTCTTACCAGTAATAGCAGCTGTTCCAACAGAAGGGATAGTTGCAGTTTTCCACTTATAATTTGTAGAAGTGTAGCTTGTTGCTGTACTCCAAGGATTGTAAGGAGCATTAACCGTTCCACCACTAGCCGCCATAGTTAAAGCTGTTGGGCTACCAAGGAATGTTTTCCAAGAGCCACCACAATCTAAGCTATATTGTACCTTAAATGTATCACGAGTTACACCTGTTTTTCTAGCAAATGAATAATCAAATTGAAATCCAACACTTGTAATATTAGAAAAATCATAAGAAGCAGTTTCAATAATATCAACATGTCCCGCATTTCCAAAAACACCAAAAGCACCATTTGCATTAGGTAATAACAAAGATTTTGTTTCACCTGCTACAAAACCAGCACCATATTGATTTGACACTTCCCATGCAGGTGAACCGATATCATTATTAGGTGTAACATACCAACCAGCAGCGAATCCTTGGAAATTTTCAAAATCTTCAGATAAAGTATCTGCAACAAATACAGGAGGATTTGAATTCCAACTTGTAGCTACAGAACTTATTGTTTTGGTAGAAACCCCTTGAGCATTAGTTACTGTTAATGAAACGGAATAAGAACCAGGAGTTGAGTATGTAACTGTCTGAGACGCTAAAGTTGAAGTTGATGGTGAACCACCTTCAAATTCCCAAGCATAAGAAAAACCTGTACCGTTATACGCAGTACTAGTATATACTATAGATTGACCAGCGCAAGTAGTCATTTTATTAGAAGCAAAATCGGCAATTGGTGCACAAGGAGAAACAGTAGTTGGAGTATATACTGTATCATTTTGATTTGTAGTTGAATTAAAAGTAATTGTTCTATTTAAAATTCCAGTAAAATATAAATTCTCATTTGTAATCAACATGCTTCTATTTCCAACAGAAGAAGTAGCTGATAATCTTACTTTAGCATTTTGACCTTTTGTAAACATCTTAGGGCAAGATGAATAATCCATAATATTCTCAATATTTGGTCTAACTGTATCACAAGTAGCCATCGTCATATTTATTCCAGTTGTTGGAGAAGGAGTTGTACCAATATTTAAATTATACTCTTCTATTTCACCACTTGCTGGAACCATGTTCGGCCCTGTAATATAGGTGTTACTCGTCATTACTCTCATTCTAAAAAGACCATATCTTCCTGATGGAATACTATAACTTCTTGTAAAAGTTTGCGTACCCATTAAACCCGCAGTATTAGTAGGTGTTATAATTGATTCACCGGCATCGTTAAAGTTGCCATTATTATTATAATCTATATACAATGCAACGTAATTACTATCCGTCGGTAAAGCAGAACTCGTAATACTTACAGAATTACTGGTATTTGCGTTAAAGTCATTACCATAAACCATTGTGAAATTAGAATAACCACCAGCTACGCCTGTTGCAACAACATTAGATGTATCAGTCACAGGAGCTACGGTAGTAGCAACCATCGTATATAAGTTTCTAATAAAGGTACCATTTAATGAATTTACAGCAGTTGTATTATTCATTTTACCAAATTTCACATTCGTAATATCTGAAGCGTCTGTTGGATTTGTAACTGAAGGTGTGAATGTGTAATTGTACCCAGGTTTAGGGTAAGTACTAAAGAAACCTGTTGTCGGAGGAGTATCAGCAATGTCATCATTTCCACACTCAAAACCAGGGCTATTAGTTGAACCAAAAGTATGGCTTAAACCAAACCAATGTCCAATTTCATGACTTAAAGAACGAGCGTTTAACCCTCCAGTTAAAAAATCATTACGATAAACAATAGCATCAGCAGCAGTTACCGGAGAAGTACCTGGTAAATAGGTATAACCCACGATAATACCACCACCAACAACTGGGCCTCCAGAAACAATATTTTTTACAATGTAAATATTTAAATATTTAGATGGATTCCAATCTCCATTAGCATAAGTACTGTATTTATAATTAAATACATCTCCTTGAGACCATTGTGTATTGTCATCATAATGGTGAATTATACCATTTGTACAATTACCTTGAGGGTCTTTTTGAGCTAATACAAAACGCATGTTAGCATCCTCATACAATGGAGCAAACAAAGGATCTATTTGATTGACATCTGATCCTAATTTACCATAATCACTATTAACTTGCGCTAACGCACTAATACATTCGCTATCAAGAATATTAGCACCTGTTCCATAAGGTTCCCCTTGATGTAAAATATGGAAAACTACAGGTACAGTATATGTTGGCTGAACTGAAGATGTTTTTGAAGCAGCATTTTGCTGCAAAAAAGCTTGATATTCAGCTCTAGAAGCGGCTTCAGCAGCATTTAATTTAGCAGCATAACCTGGTAAATTTTTTATAAAATATTCGCGGGCTTGGTAAGTACCACAAGGTTGAATCTCCTGAGCCTTAATAGAAGCGGCCATCAAAAAGCAGGCTGTAGCACTAAGTAATAATTTTTTCATTTTTATATAATTTATAAATTAAATAAATGGGGATTTATTATAAAGACAAACTTAACGATTAATTTAATTAATACAAAATATTGTTAAAAATTTGATAACACCTAAATTGTTAAAAATTTAAGGTTCTGATTATCAATTAACTTAATTTACTTAATTTCTTTCCAATCGGTTAAATCTCGAATAACAACTGACGCGCAAGTCATCCCAAACACTGCTGGAATATAAGAAATAGTACCATAAGCTGATTTCTTAAAATTAGTACCATCTGTCTTCATAATGGAGCGTTTATCTGGTAATTCGGTTGAAAAAACAGCTTTAAAACCTTTTTTGATGCCAACTTCTTTTAGTCTTTTGCGCAAATAATAAGCCATTGGACAATGACAGGTTTTTGAAATATCTAGCACTTTTAATTGAGTGGGATCCATCTTACCTCCTGCTCCCATCGAAGACACTAAATTATGTCCCATTTCCAAGGAAGTTTTAATTAAATGAACCTTAGGCGTAATACTATCAATAGCATCAATGACGTAATCAAACTTTTGTTGTAACAATACAATCATTTTTTCTGGATCCTGAAATTCAGAAATAACATTTAACTTTACATTAGGATTAATTTGCAACATTCTCTCTTGCATCAACTTAGCTTTACCCATACCATGTGTGGTTGACAAGGCTTGTAATTGACGGTTTCTATTAGTTGGATCCACAACATCTCCATCAACAATGGTTAACTCTCCGATCCCTGCACGGCACAATGCTTCGGCGGCATACGACCCTACTCCTCCTAAACCAACAATAAGTACATGTGCTTTTTGTAAATTATCAATGCCTGTATCGCCAACTAAAAGACGAGTGCGTTGCATCCAATGTTTATCTTCCATTTGTATTAAATAAGGTGGTAAAATTACTATAAATTTTTTCTTTTAATTCATCTTCAAGTATTTGAAAACAAGCCGCTGCTTTCTTATACATTTCTTCTATTAAAACAGATTCGTTATTATCAGTTTCAAGAAATAATTTTTCAAGTGGTAAAACATTAAAATCAACGTCTTCTTTTTTGAAAACAGAATGATTTAAAGAAATGTAGAATCCTTTATCTATCAATTGTTTCGCTAATTGTAATGACTTATTAAATCCATGAATAACCAAGGGAATTTTAGAATGATAAGAAGAACAAATTTCTATCAATTCGTCAAATGCTTTCACGCAATGAATAATAACAGGTTTTTGAAATTTAACTGCTAGATCTAAATGAGAGATAAATATTTTTTTTGAAGTTCTAAATCAATTTGAATTACTTTATCTAAACCACATTCGCCAATAGCTAAACAATTTGGATGCTGAATATTTTTTCAAATTCTAGCATCGATATTTTCAAATCAGCATCCCACGGGTGAATGCCAATAGAAAAATATTTCTCAAAATAAAATTCTTTATCAAAACCAAAACGGTTATTAAACAAAAACACACCATTATCTTCCGATAAATGGTGTGTATGTATGTTAATGTATGGTTTTGTCACACTGAGCGGAGTCGAAGTGCAAATTATAATGCTTGAGAAAAACCTTCTCTGATTTCGTCAGCTACATACTGACCACCATATAACTTATCTTTAATTTTAGAAAAACATTCAATCGTATATCTTACATCTTCTGATGTATGCATAGCTGTTGGAATTAAACGTAAAATAATCATTCCTTTAGGAATTACCGGATAAACAACCATTGAACAGAAGATGCCAAAATTTTCACGTAAGTCAATTACCATATTTGTTGCTTCTGGTATTGATCCATTCATATAAACTGGCGTAACTGGTGTATTAGTAACACCAATGTTAAAACCTGCATCTACTAATCCTTTTTGTAGTTCGCCAGCGATATCCCATAATTTTGTGCGGTATTCTGGATGTTTATTAATTAACTCTAAACGTTTTAATAAACCATAAACCAAAGGCATTGGCAATGATTTAGCGAAAATTTGAGAACGCATATTGTAACGTAAATACGTTACTACTTGTTTTGTAGAACTAATATAACCTCCAATTAAAGCAAATGATTTAGCGAACGTTCCAAAATAAATATCAATACCATCTTGGCAACCTTGTTGTTCACCTGTTCCACCACCGTTTGGCCCTAATGTACCAACACCGTGAGCATCATCCACAAATAAACGGAAAGTGAATTTTTTCTTTAATTCAACAATCTCCTTTAATTTTCCTTGATCACCACGCATACCAAACACTCCTTCAGTAATCACTAAAATACCACCGCCTGTTTGATCTGCTAAACGTTGTGCACGGATTAATTGTTTTTCGCAATCTTCAATATCGTTATGTTTAAACACAAAACGTTTTCCCATGTGCAAACGCACACCATCTAAAATACAAGCATGAGATTCTGCATCGTAAACAATCACATCATGTCTATCAACCAAAGCATCAATAGCAGAAACCATTGCTTGGTAACCAAAATTACACAAGATAGTATCTTCTTTTTTTGATAATTTAGATAAACCTTGCTCTAATTGCTCATGTAAGTCAGAGTTTCCACTCATCATACGAGCCCCCATTGGTAACGCTAAACCAAATTTTGTAGCTCCTTCAGTATCCGCTTGTCTCACTTCTGGGTGATTAGCTAAACCTAAGTAATTATTTAAACTCCAGTTTAATAATTTCTTACCTCTAAAACCCATGTGAGGAGATACTTCTCCTTCTAATTTTGGAAATGTAAAATAACCGTGAGATGCTTTTGAATGCTCTCCGATAGGTCCCATGTTCTTTTCAATTTTTGCGAATATATCTTTCATAATAGTTTGTGATTTTAGAGGTGTTGAAAATTATAGAGGGTTCAAAATTAATAAAATTAAATGACTTTTTTAATCACACGTAGCATGTGTGAGTATTTTTTATTATTGGAGTGAAATATGCCATAATGATCAAACTTATCAATACGAACACTTCCACTAGCGTGAATGATTTGTTGGTTTTCTAATACCATACCGACATGTACGATATTTCCTTCTTCGTTATCAAAAAAAGCTAAATCGCCTGCTTCAGCTTCTTCTACGAAACTCAAAGGTGTTCCAATTTCTACTTGCTGACTAGCATCTCGTGGTAATTGATAACCATTTAATTTATAAACCAATTGTGTAAATCCAGAACAGTCAATACCAAAAGGACTTCTGCCACCCCACAAATAAGGAGCATTTAAAAATAAATAAGCCGTATCCTTTAAATCTTTAACTGTCTTTTTTAATTGAATATCCGATGTTTGTCCCTCAAATAAATATTCAGAGTCGCCAACCTTTACCTTTCCATTTTTAAAATTAGGCAAACTTGCACCTACCGTTATTGGGAAAACAGAATTATTACTGGCATTGCTAATTACCTGAACTAACTCTGAACTTAAGGTATTATTAGCTAGAGATTTATAATCGGCTGTTGTGATACGATTATGTTGTTTGGCGCTAATCCAACAAGGGTAATTATCGTAATTGGTAGTAATTTGAATCCAATCTTCTCTGTCTTCAATTATGGTGTAGGTTTCGCCAAATAATAATTGCGTTACCATTTCGCTGGTGCTAGATGGTTCTTTCCTACATGGAATAACACTAAGAGAACATATACCAAAATTCATACGTAATTTTTATTATTTTCAATGGGCGTATGGTATAACCATATTTTTCTATACGCATTTGTGTAGATGGCAATATGGTTATTTCATAGGGCTAAATTATAGCTTGTTTTAGTTCAACGTTAATCAATCTTAAATAGTTATCCACTATCCATTATTAATTGATGAGATAAAAACATTAGTCGTAATTTTACGTTTCTTTTTTAAAGACAATATTCATGAAAATTCTATATACCTGCATAAAAACTCACAAACCATTGCTTTTTTTAGCGCTATTTTTAGCTGCTATCAATCAATGCTTCTCTCTTTGCGACTCCATCATCACTGGTAAATTAATGAACGAATGCGGTGTAGGATTAGCAAACTTTGATCATAATTATGCAAATTTCACCAAGGCTGTAATTGGCTGGTTAGCATTGTCGTTAGGCGCTGCTATGATGTCGAGAATTGCTAAAAATTTTCAAGACTATTTTACAAATATTATAATACAACGAGTTGGAGCTCAAATGTATACAGATGGCATCCAAAAAGCACTTCAATTGCCATATCAAGATTTTGAAGATCAAAGAAGTGGTGAAACATTAGGTAAATTACAAAAAGTAAAAAGCGATTGTGAGAAGTTCATTACATTTTCAATTTCCATGATTTTTCAGTCATTGGTAGGAGTTACTTTTGTTGTTATTTATGCCGTAAATATCCATTGGTTATTGGGACCAATATTTTTGGCAACTGTTCCTGTCATCGCTTTTATTAGTTCTTTCTTAGGTAAAAAAATCAAAAAGGTATCAAAAGAAATACTAGGAGAAACCACTGCATTAGCAGGTGCGACTACAGAATCCTTAAGAAATATTGAGTTGGTAAAAAGCTTAGGATTGACTGAACAAGAGGTTAATCGTTTAAATACAACTACCATTAAAATCTTAGGATTAGAATTGAAAAAGGTTCGTTTTATTCGTTCTTTAAGTTTTATTCAAGGCACTACTGTTCACTTTATGAGAACCAGTTTAGTGTTTGCATTATATCTATTTTTGTTTCATGACATCATTAAGCCTGGTGATTTAATAACCTTAATGTTTTTCTCTTTCTTTTTATTTAATCCTTTACAGGAGCTCGGAAATGTTATAGCAACCTATAACGAAACTAAAGCGTCGATGGATAACTTTAGTAAATTAATGGAATCAAAAAGTGAAGCGAAACCTGAAAGTCCTAAAACAATTGGAGCCATTAACAATTTACGTTTTTCTAATATTACGTTCAAACATCAAACTGCAAATTCTTACGCAGTAAAAGATATTTCGTTTCAAGCCAATGCTGGAGAAACGATTGCTTTTGTTGGTCCATCAGGAAGCGGAAAAACAACCTTAGTTAAAATGTTAGTAGGTTTATATAATCCAAACGAAGGTGATATTTTTTACAATGAGAAAAATGCCAAAGAAATTGACTTAACGGAATTAAGACAACAATTAGGATTTGTAACTCAAGATGCTCAGTTATTTAGCGGCACAATTAAAGATAATTTATTGTTCGTAAAACCAACCGCTACGGACGAAGAGATAAATGACGTGTTACAAAAAGCAGCCTGCCAAAATTTACTGAAACGTGCCGAAAATGGTTTAAATACAACTATTGGCGAAGGTGGTATTAAAGTATCAGGTGGAGAGAAACAACGTTTATCAATTGCTAGAGCGTTATTACGTGATCCTCGTTTATTAATATTTGATGAAGCTACTTCTGCTTTAGATTCGATTACTGAAGAAGAAATTACGCAAACCATTAGAAATATTTCTTCAAAGAAAGACCAAATTACCGTTTTAATTGCACATCGTTTATCAACCATTATGCACGCCGATAAAATATTTGTATTGGAACAAGGTAAAATTATTGAGCAAGGTAAACACGCAGATTTATTAAATGAAAAAGGCTTGTACTATGCCATGTGGAGACAACAAATTGGTGAAAGGAAGTAATTTTATTTCTTATAAGGATAGCTTCTATTCTTAGGAATATTGTTAATGATAACGGCTACCGTAAACAATATCAGTACACCCGATAAAACAGGAGACAATATATAATAAAATCCTAAGGCTTTTATTTTTTCGGAACCAATGTTTGCAATCAAGGCTGTTGCCCCTCCAGGAGGATGCATAGTTTTGGTAATTTGCATTGCTACTATTGATAAAGAAACAGCTAAGGCTGATGACAGCCACAATTGATTGGGAATTAGTTTATGAATTAATACGCCAATAAAAGCGCTAATTAAATGTCCTAAAATTAAATTACGAGGTTGCGCTAAAGGACTATTTGTAGCGCCAAAAATTAAAACAGCAGTAGCACCAAACGAACCGATTAATAAGATATTATCTCCCTGCCCGAACTGAGTGCCTTGTAAATATCCTAAAGCTGCAATCCCGATAAAGGCACCTACAAAAGTCCAAATGTGATCAGATGGATTTAAAATAGTTTGTTTATAAACCACGTATTTTGATTTACGATAAGCTCTATGAATTTTTCGTTTCACAGTTTAAATATAAAGAATATTATATTTAAGCAATTAATCTACTCTTTACTTTCTACAAATATTGGAATCATAGGTGTTTCAATAGAGTACTTCCCTTTATTCGCAGTTACCCAAAATAACATTTTCACCGTAAAGGAATTATTGATAATCAGATTCACATGAATTGGTGTTTTACCTTCGGCATTACCGAGTATTAATTTACTATTTAAACATTCGTAATTATAATATTCAACCGTAAAATCTGGGCTTAACGTCATTTCTGTTAAAGATTCGATCAAATCAGAATAAGCATCTGTAAAAGGTTTTAATATTAATAATGAATCTGATTTGTATTTAGCCGTTTTACCCTTAAAGATAGCTGATTGATTTAAGATCTTTAAATAAAGAGTTGAATCCTTTAAACTAACTGTTTTAAAATTCCTAGTAAAAAGAGTGTCAATATTTGTAAACGTAGGTTGGGAAAAAGCTATAGAAGAAATTAAAATAAAACTAACAAATATGTATTTATGAAATTTCATTGAAGAGTTTTACTAATTTTTGCTTTTCAGTTTGCCAGTTGTTTTCGATAGCAGCAATAACGGTGTTACTTTTATATTCTAAATACTCGTTGCTATTTAAAAAACTGCTGATCTGTTGAGCAATGTGTTTTGGCTCATGATTTTCAATAAATGTGCCAATATGATATTTAGAAATCAGATTTTCAATTTCAGGAAGCTTGGTTGCCAAAATGGGGATACCTGCATGCATATAATCAAACACTTTATTTGGTAAGGAAAAATGGTAATTCATGTTAGAATCCTTATCAATCGTGACTCCCAGATTTGAGTTAGAAGTATAATGCCTTAATTCGGAAGCAGGAATCTTATCAATAAATTTAACTTTATTTTGCAGTTGATATTTTATGGTATTCTCCTTTAATTGATGAATCACATCGCCGCTTCCAATAATTAAGAGTAAATAACTATCATCTAAATACTGAAAAGCCTCTACTAATTCTTCGGCGCCACGTTGCACATTTATTCCTGCTCCTTGAAGTATAACTATTTTTTTCCCAAGTGGTAAATTCAAATCAGAGCGAGATTTTAGATTTTGAATCTTAGTATAGTTAGGGATATTTCTCGCAAAAATAAACGGCACTTTATATTTATCTGTAAAGTAATTAGCAATACTTTGATTAACTGTAATGCAATATTTTAATTTAGGAACAATCCATGATTCTAGTTTTTCCCAAATACGTTTTTTGTTGGGATTGTTTTGTAACTCTGGCACTTCACAAAAAATTTCGTGACTATCATAAATCAATGGGATCCCTTTTAATTTAGATACTAAATAGTTGGGGAGTAACGTATCTAAATCATTTGCCAATAAAGCATCTGCTTTCGTAAATAGTAACACAAAAAATAAACGAATATTAAAGAAAAGATAAAACTGCGGTCCTTGCTCAAATAACAACTTCATACGTTTGCAATCGTAATCTCTTTTCTCTAAAGGCTTTGATGTTTTTTGTTGACGACCAACTAATAACACTTTATAGTTGAGTTCAAATAAAACAGAACAAGTACGAGCTACTCTTTGGTCGGTTACCAAATCATTAATAACGGAAACTATGATTCTTTTTTTTTGCAAGGTCTAATTAATCTTATTAAACAAATCCATGGCAGCTTGATATGGATTTATTTGATTTTGTTCTAACTGTTTTTCAATTTTTAAAATCTCTTCTTTAATAATTGGATTTGCATAAAAGCGTTCAATCAAGGTATCATTAATGGTTTGGTGTAACCACTGTTTAGTTTGGTTGGCACGTTTAGTCTCAAAAAAATGATTAGTGATTGTATGACGTTTGTATTTATCAATCATATCGTACACTTCTTTAATACCTTTATTTTCGGTACTCGAGCAAGTTAACACTTCTGGAATCCAATTACTTTCGGTTGGTGGAAATAAATGTAATGCACGAGCGTATTCGCCTCGAGCCATTTTAGCTTTATCAGTATTCGTTCCATCAGCTTTGGTAATTACCATACCATCCGCCATTTCCATAATACCGCGCTTAATTCCCTGCAATTCATCACCAGCACCAGCTAACATCAATAATAGAAAGAAATCTGTTAACTGATGAACGGCTGTTTCACTCTGCCCTACTCCAACAGTCTCTATAAATATATAATCGTATCCTGCTGCTTCACAAATGATGATGCTTTCTTTGGTTTTACGAGCTACGCCTCCTAAACTACCTGAACTTGGCGAAGGACGAATAAAGACTTTAGGATGAACAGATAATTGCTCCATGCGTGTTTTATCTCCTAAAATACTTCCCTTGCTTAATTGACTACTCGGATCAATGGCTAATACAGCCAATTTATGTCCGCGATTAATCACTTCTAAACCAAAGCTTTCAATAAAAGTACTCTTCCCTACTCCTGGTACACCCGTAATTCCTAAACGAAATGAATTACCACTGTGTTTGATAATCGAATTAATGATTTGCTGAGCTTGTTCTTGATGCTCATGCTTAGTAGATTCAACTAATGTAATTGCTTTACTAACATAGGAAATGTTAGATGATAATATACCATCGGTCATTTCATTTATGTTGAATTCTTTCCTCATTAATACAAAACAAAAATAGGATTTAATTTGTCTTTAATAAAGATTCAAATTAACAATTGATAATTATTTTAATTGACACATAAATTCTTATCTTCAAAATCTTGTATTAATGATTATGAAAAAACAACTCTTACTTATTGCTCTTCCTTTATTTGGATATATATCACATTACGCTCAAAACTCTGCCGACATCATTCAGAGTTTAAAAAAATTAAATACCGTTGGAAGCGTGCTATACGTGGCAGCTCATCCTGATGACGAGAACACACGGTTATTAGGGTATTTAGCAAATGAAAAGAAATTTAGAACTGGATATTTATCATTAACACGAGGCGATGGTGGACAAAATTTAATTGGAAAAGAACAAGGTGAACCATTAGGATTAATTAGAACACAAGAATTATTAGCAGCTAGAAGAATAGATGGCGCAGAGCAATTTTTTACAAGAGCCAACGACTTTGGATATTCGAAAACACCTGAAGAAACCTTTACCTTTTGGAATAAAGACAGTATTTTGGCAGATGTAGTTTTAACGATTAGAAGATTTAAACCAGATGTGATTATTTGTCGTTTTCCTACAACTGGCGAAGGTGGACATGGACATCACACAGCATCAGCTATGTTAGCGGTTGAAGCTTTTGATGCAGCTGCAGATCCAAAACGTTTTCCTGAACAATTAAAATCTGTTCAAGTATGGCAAGCAAAACGCATTTTTTGGAACACCTTTAATTTTGGTACAACTAATACCACTGCTCCTAATCAATTAAAAATAGATGTAGGTGTGTTTAATCCTTTATTAGGAAAAAGCTATGGCGAAATTGCTGCGGAGAGTCGTTCTTGTCATAAAAGTCAAGGCTTTGGTTCTGCTAAACAACGTGGTTCCAATATCGAATATTTTAAATTACTAAAAGGTGATAGTGTTGCTACGGATTTATTTGAAGGCATCAATACTACTTGGGCAAAATTTAAAGGACAAGATAAAATTCAAAAATTAATAGACGATTGCATCAAAAAATATAATCCTCAATCGCCCGAAAATAGCGTTACAGATTTAGTTGCTATTTACAAACAAATTCAAGCATTAGATGAATCAAATGAAAATTTACGCTACTGGAAAAAGCAGAAACTAAAAGAGACAGAGTCTTTATTGCTAGCTTGTTCGGGTTTATGGTTAGAGGCTTCGACTTCTGATTATATTGGAATTACAGGACAAGATGTTGCTATCACCACACAAATCGTAAATCGTAATAAAAGCGATGTAAAACTAAATAGTGTTTCTTATTTAAATAGTGATACAACAACGGCGTTGACTTTAAAATCAAATGAATTGTATACTTTTAAACGTAAAGAAAAACTATCTAATTCACTATCTTTTTCAAATCCATATTGGCTAAATCAAAAACACGATATTGGTTTGTATACCGTTACTAATCCTAATTTAATTGGTAGACCAGAAAATGAATCCAATACTAAAGTGGGTTTTAATATTTCTATTTTGGATTTAAATTTAAAAATTGAACGCCCTTTAGTTTATAAATTTACGGATCCTGTAAAAGGAGAAATTTATCGTCCCTTTGAAATACTACCACCTGCAACGGTTAATATTCCTGAAAAGGTATTTGTATTTACAGATGCCACTCCAAAAACAATTTCAATTACCATTAAAGCAAATGCAGCTAATACAAATGGTACTTTACAATTAAAAGGCAGCACTAGTTGGAGTATCACAATTAAAAATCCTGAATTTAAATTAGCTAACAAAGGTGATGAAGCTATTATAGAAGCAACGATTGTTGCAGATAAAAATGCAAAGGACGGACAATTACAAGCATCCGTTTTAATAAATTCTATCGCATATAATAAAAGCATTAAGCGAATTGAGTACGATCACATTCCTTATCAATTTATTTTGAGCGATGCAGAAGCTGGCTTAGTTAATATTGACTTAAAGAAAACGGGAACTAACATCGGTTATATTCCTGGTGCTGGAGATGATGTACCTGCTTGCTTAAAACAAATTGGATATAGTGTAACTGTATTAACGGATGAGTTATTGAGCAATGGAAATCTATCTCAATTCAATGCTATCGTGTCTGGCGTTAGAGCCTATAACACCAATGATAGATTACAAGTGCACTATACCAAACTAATGGAATACGTGAAAAATGGAGGTAATTTAATTGTTCAATACAATACGAATAATCGCATAGGTCCAGTAAAGGCTAATATTGGTCCTTTCCCATTTACTATTTCAAGAGACAGGATTACAGACGAAAAAGCATCTGTTGTATTTAATAACGAAAAACATTCTGCACTTAACTTCCCAAATCAAATTACACAAAAAGATTTTGATGGATGGATTCAAGAACGAGGTATTTACTTTGCCACCGAAATTGATAAACAATACGAAACTATTTTTAGTATGAAAGACCCTAATGAAAAAGCAAGCGATGGTAGTTTAATTATTGGCAAATATGGCAAAGGGAATTTTGTGTACACAGGTTTAGTTTTCTTTAGAGAGTTGCCCGCTGGTATTCCTGGTGCTTACCGTTTATTTGTAAATCTATTGAGCTTGCCTGAGAATAAGTAAACGTATGGAAGAGTTAGAAGAAAAATCACCAATCTTAAAGTCATGGCGTAATGTTTATGCTTTGGTTATTGGCGTATTAGTTGCTGTTATTGTTTCGCTTTACTTTTTCACACAACATTATAAATGAGTTTTATTGATTGGATCATATTAAGTATCACACTTTTGTCCATCGTTGGTTACGGCGTTTGGAAGAGCCGTCATACAAAAAGCATTGAAGGTTATTTATTAGCAGATAGACAATTACCTTGGTATCATGTGGGCTTATCAGTAATGGCAACGCAAGCTAGTGCTATTACCTTTTTATCTGCTCCTGGACAAGGTTATACAGACGGTTTACGATTTGTACAATTTTATTTTGGTTTACCATTAGCCATGGTTGTGCTCTGTATTACCTTTATTCCAATTTTTCACAAACTCAATGTTTTTACGGCTTACGAATTTTTAGAAAAACGTTTTGATAATAAAACAAGAACACTCACTGCCTTTTTATTTTTACTGCAACGCGGACTCTCCACTGGGATTACCATTTATGCACCGGCTATTATTTTATCTACCATTTTAAATATTGACGTTAATTATACCATTGTTTTAAATGGATTAATCGTCATTGCATATACCGTTTATGGCGGAGCAAAAGCGGTATCCTACACGCAATTATTTCAAATGAGTGTGATTTTTGCAGGATTGTTTTTAGCAGCTTACATGGTCGTTCATTTATTACCTGATAACGTGAGTTTTAGTGATGCCCTTCATATTGCCGGTAAAATGGATAAGCTCAACGCTATTGACACTAAGTTTGATGTGAATAATAAATACAATATTTGGTCCGGAATTATTGGCGGTTTCTTTTTGCAATTGTCTTATTTTGGAACCGACCAATCTCAAGTTGGGCGTTATTTAACAGGTAAATCTATTGCACAAAGTCGTTTAGGTTTAGTGATGAATGGCTTGGTAAAAATACCGATGCAATTTTTTATTTTACTAATAGGCGTGATGGTTTTTACATTTTATCAGTTTCATCAATCTCCCATATTTTTTAATAAAGTAGAAGTTAATAGCATTCAAAACAGCGAATACAAAGATGATTTTAAAGAATTAGAAAAAGCCTATGTGATTGCTCATACCGAAAAACAAACTGAGGTGAATAAACTAGTAGAAGCCATTCACAGTGAAGATGAGCAAGCTATTAACCTTGCAAGAACAAATGTTCAGGCAGCCGACAAAAAAAGTAATGCGATTAGAAAAGAAGCAACTGCTTTGATGCAAAAAAATAATCCAAAGGCGGATGTAAATGATACCAACTATATTTTTTTAAATTTCATTACCACACAATTACCAATTGGTGTGGTTGGTTTATTAATTGCCATCATCTTTCTAGCATCTATGGGTTCTATGGCTAGTGGATTAAATTCATTAGCATCAACAACCATTATTGATTTTTATAAACGCTTATTTAAAAAAGAAGAAAGTGATAAATCTTATTTGTCGGCATCACGTTGGACAACCGTTATTTGGGGTTTGTTTTGTATTATGGTTGCCTTTTACGCCAGCCGAGTTGGTAATTTAATTGAAGCTGTTAACATATTAGGTTCTTTATTTTACGGAACTATTTTAGGGATTTTCTTAGTCGCATTTTATATGAAACGTATTAGCGGAACAGCAGTTTTTTATGCAGCCTTATTTGCCGAAGGATTTATTGTATACGCCTGGATAACAGATTTAACTGCCTTCTTGTGGTTAAACGTGATAGGATGCTTATTAGTAATGGCATTTGCTTATTGCATTCAATTGATATTAAATAAAAAGAAGGTTGTGCAATAGTTTGGGCGTGCCCCGCAAAAAGGCCGCGGGTCGTGCTTTACGCTGCAATCTTTTCTCGTACCTCAAAAAGGATTTACGCTACAATCACTCACGCAAACATTAAGCACTACTTACTTATCATATTTAAATCAGAGTCGCGTGAAGGATTGCAGTGAAAATCCTTTTGACTGTCTCTTGCAAAAGATTGAAACGGAAAGCCTGATCGCTTTTCGCGGACACGCTCAAATAATCTAACCATCCTAAAACAAAAAAGTCCTACCGTTACCGATAGGACTTTTGAATTATAAAAACTCTAAATTATTTTTTACAATCTGCAATGATTTTATCTGCCATTTTAACGTAAGCATCATCTTGATCTGCTGTTGCTAAAACCTTTGCTTGTTCAGCAGTAACTGCAGCACCTTTTAAATCTTTTGCTTTAAATTGGATTTTTGCTTTCAATAAAACTACCCAATATGCTTTAGGATTATTTGCAATTGCTTTGTCAATCCACTCAGTCGCTAATTTCAAATCTTTATCATTTTCATAATAATAAGAAGCAGCTTGGTAATAAGGACGAGTATCTTTAACAACTGTTGACTCAATTGTTTTCATGATTTTAGAATCAATATCAGCCGTTACTTTAAAAGCCACACGAGTTTTTTCCCAAGATAATTCGATGTTAGCTGAAGTAGAAGTAATATCCGCTACATTAATTTCAAACGTTTCTACTTTCTCAGTTAAAGCTGTTGGTTTTACAGTAAAACGTAATACTTCATCTTCTTTTTTATAATCAGCAACATTACCACCTAAGGTTAAATCTTTATATAACATTAATTCCCAACTATCTTTATTAGGAACTGAATATAAAGCATAAGTACCCGCTTTTACGTCTGTTCCTTCTACTTTTACATCTTCACCAAAAGTAATTTTAGTAGCACCATTTGCACCTGTACGCCATACTTTTCCAAAAGAAACCACATCTCCATAAACAACACGACCTTTTGCACTAGGGCGAGAATATTCAATCGTAATATCAGATAAAGCAAAAGCTTGTTTTACTGTTTGTAATGGACTTGGAGCTGGCACTTTTAATTGTGCGCTTAAAGATGTTGTTGTAAGAGCTGCAATGGCAATTGCGCCTGTAATCGTTTTTAGTTTGTTTAATAACATAGTTTTATTGGTTTTTAGTTTTGTGTATATAATACAATTAAAATGGAATAATGTTTCCAAAGATAAAACTTTTAACGAGAAATGTTTGATTAAGAATTTATTAAATCTACGTACAAATCTTCCACTTTTTTGCGCGCCCAGGGTGTTTTACGTAAAAACGTTAAACTCGATTTTATACTTGGATTTGATTTAAAACAATTAATATCAACATGATAAGCTAATCCATCCCAACGGTAATGTTGCACCAAATGTTCTAAAATCATTTGCAGTGTTTTACCGTGTAGTGGATTATTTTTTTGTTCTGGCATTATTTATAAAAAAGTTTTTGATTTTTAAGTTGAGTTAATTCCCTCTTTGAAGAGGGTGCCCGCAGGGCGGGAGATGTCACGTTTCTTTTAGTTCTTCTACTTTTGCTTGCAAACAACGAATCACATCATTCATATTTTTCTTTACATCTAAATCATTAAATCTTATAAACTGAACTCCTATTTTTTCAAGAGTTTCTTGTCTTATTATATCATTTATTTGAATATCTGTATTTAAGTGACTATCACCATCAACTTCAATAGCCAACATTATTTCATGACAAAAAAAATCAACAATATAATTATCAATAGGAACTTGTCTATGAAACTCAACACCTAGGGTCTTTTTTTGAATTTTCTTCCATAATAACACCTCCGACAAAACACCTTGCTTTCTAAGCTTTTTAGCATAGTCTTTTAAGATGGGATTATATGGTAATATCTTATTTTTCAAAACATCCTCCGTCCTGCGGCCACCTCCTTCAAAGGAGGAATTGATTTAATTTTAAATACTAAATTTAATTTTTATATGATATTTACTATTTCCCTATACTCTCCGTTGCTTTTCTAACACTACCATACTTCAATAACAATTCCTTAGCTACCTCATAATCTTCTAAGCCAGTATTTTTCATTACCATTTTAGTTCCTCTATCTACTAGTTTATCATTACTCAATTGCATGTCCACCATTTTATTTCCTTTCACTCTTCCTAATTTTATCATTACAGAGGTAGAGATCATATTTAATACCAACTTTTGAGCAGTACCCGATTTCATTCTGGTTGAACCAGTTACGAACTCCGGACCAACAACTACTTCAACTGGAAATTTAGATACTGCAGCAACGGGTGAACCGTTATTGCAAACAATACAACCAGTTTCAATATTATTTTTATTGCATGTTTCTAATGCACCAATCACATAAGGTGTTGTTCCTGAAGCTGCAATTCCAACAACCACATCGTTTGTAGTAATTTTATATTCTTGTAAATCTGCCCAACCTTGGTTCACATCATCTTCTGCAAACTCAACAGCTTTTCTAATAGCAGTGTCTCCACCTGCAATTAAACCTACCACAATTCCTTGTGCTATGCCATACGTTGGTGGACATTCACTTGCATCTAATATTCCTAATCGTCCGCTGGTACCAGCGCCCATATAAAATAGACGACCACCTTGTTGCATTTTAGAAACAATCACGTCCACTAATTTTTCAATTTGAGGAATCGCTTTTTCTACAGCTAAGGGGACTGATTTATCTTCTTTATTCATATTCATTAATAATTCTTGAACACTCATAGTTTCAAGGTTATTATAATATGAATCGGCTTCGGTTGTTTTTTGCATCTTATTTAATTTTCTTCATTGGAAATTGTTCAATTTTTTCTTTTCCGTCAATTAAGCCAGAAATAAAGGCAACAACTGAATCTTCCTTAATTTTTGAATAGGTTATTTTACTTGGAAAATCATGTTTAGCATTTTCAAAGACCAATTGATTATCAGTTACACTGATCAATTTAAATGAAACTGGTAATTCTTTATTTTGATCTTTAACGGATACAATGTAATACAACGAATCATCTTTTTGTTCTAACGAAATCGATTCATAAAACACAGTGTCTTTGTTAACTATAACTGTGCTTATAGCCGAATAAACTGAATCATTTTTTTGATCCCATTGCTCGGTAAATAACCCATCCGATGTTTGATTTTGCCAAGTTCCAATAAACCACTTTGCTGTATCTAACAAATTTACTTTCGAAGCAATAGTAGTTGCTTCTTCTTGTTTACTTGAATTGCAAGAAAACAAACCATTAATAACAACTATAGATATTGCAATAAGTTTATTCATTAAGCAAATTGTTTAACGTCTTTATCTGTAATTTCTTTACCACATAAAATAATTAAACGTTCTATCACGTTTCTAAATTCACGAATATTTCCTGTCCAGTCTTTTTGCTGCAATGCTTTTAAAGCATCTTTAGAAATCGTTTTCATTGGCATACCATAATCCGTGCAAATCATATTAATGAAATGATCTGCTAATAAAGGAATATCCTCTTTTCTATCATTTAACGATGGAACTTGAATTGGAATGACACTTAAACGGTGAAATAAATCTTCACGGAATTCTCCTTTTTCAATTTCTTTACGTAAATCTTTATTAGTCGCTGCTAAAATTCTAACATCCACTTTTATTTCTTTGTCTCCACCTACTCTCGTAATTTTATTTTCTTGTAAAGCTCGTAATACTTTTGCTTGTGCCGATAAACTCATGTCACCAATTTCATCCAAGAAAATAGTGCCGCCTTCTGCTAATTCAAACTTCCCTTTACGAGTTGCTACCGCGCTTGTAAACGCTCCTTTTTCGTGACCAAATAATTCACTTTCAATTAACTCACTCGGAATAGCAGCGCAGTTAACTTCAATTAAAGGCGCTGCTGCTCTGCTACTTTTATTATGGATTTCGCGAGCTACTAATTCTTTTCCGCTTCCGTTGCTTCCTGTAATTAATACACGAGCATCTGTTGGCGCCACTTTATCAATCATATCACGAATGTTATTCAAGGCTTTTGAATCACCAATCATTTCGTAAGCCTTCCCAATTTTCTTTTTTAGAATCTTAGTTTCGATGACCAAAGTTGATTTATCCATCGCATTTCGAATAGTCACCAACAAACGATTCAAATCAATTGGTTTTGCTAAGTAATCAAAAGCGCCTTTTTTAACAGCGTCAACAGCGGTTTCAATATTACCATGTCCGCTCATCATAATTAAAGATGACTCGGTGCCATGCGCCATTAATTTAGCTAACAATTCCGTTCCATCTAGCTTTGGCATTTTGATGTCGCTTAAAATCACATCGTAGTTTCCTTTCAAAGCCATATCTAATCCTTGTTGACCATCTTCTGCTTCGTCAACATTGTATTTTTCGAACTCTAAAATTTCTTTAATCGTTCTGCGAATGGCTTTCTCATCGTCTATGATTAATATTTTTGGCATACTATAAAATTTTCTTTCTTAATTGTTTAATTTCTCCTTTAATCTTTTTACTATCTAAACGTTTTGCTTTTACTGCTTTACTAACTTTAGTTGGCTTGCGTGGCTTTATTGTTTTGAATCCTAAAAGAATTAATTTGTAAAATTTCTCTTTGACTAACTCTTTATTTTTTAATTGTGTTCTATCTGTTTGTTCTTGTAAATGTATGGTTGTTTCCTTTTCCAGCTTCTTATGCAACTTATGAAGCAATATCATTTTCTCTCCTTCTGTTAATCTTTCAGATTCCGAAATATTAAACCACAACTCCACTTTTGTTTCAACCTTATTGACGTTTTGTCCACCAGCCCCGCCAGAACGTGCCGTTTTAAACACACATTCTTTGATGAGTTCTCGGGCTTTTATGTCTTCAATCGTTTTCATTTTTTAACCGAAAGAGCGTATCCACCAGCTGGCGGATCACAGAGTTCGCTATGTATTAAAGTCGCTGTTTAACAGCCTCAAACAAAATCACACCAGTTGCTACCGACACGTTTAACGAAGCAATATTTCCAACCATCGGAATTTTCACTTGCATATCGCTACGTTTTAAATATTCATTAGAGATTCCATTTTCTTCAGAACCCATAATAATAGCACTTGGCTTAGTTAAATCTGCATTGAAATGATAATTAGTCGTTTTTTCGTGACAAGCAATAATTTGCAAGCCCGATTCTTTTAAATACTCAATGCTATTTTTTAAATTATCTACCCTACAAACTTTCATTCTGTTCAAAGCACCTGCACTTGTCTTAACCGCATCTGCATTTATCTGTGCTGCTCCTCTACTCGGAATGACAATAAAATCAACACCTGCACAGTCAGCACTACGAGCAATGGCACCAAAATTACGAACGTCGGTGATTCTATCTAAAATCAATACTAAAGGTGTTTTTCCTTTTTCAAACACATCTGCTAATAAATCTTCTACTTCGTAATAAGTAATTTGAGATACAAAAGCTAAAACCCCTTGATGATTTTTAGAAGTAATACGGTTGATTTTTTCTGGCGGTACAATTTGAATAGGAATATCTAAGTCTTTAATTGCTTTTCGTAATTCGCTATACAATTGATTAGATAATCCTTTTTGAATAATGATTTTATCAATTTCTTTTCCTGCGCTAATGGCTTCGATAACAGCACGTGTACCAAAAATTAAATTCTCTAAATTCTCTTCACTATTTCTATTATTTCTTCCTCTGTGATGATCCATACTTATAATAAATTGAATTGTTTTAAATGGTGATTAGCATGCTTGTGTAATAAATGCAACCACTCTTCGTAATTAAACTCACCAAAAAATGGGTTTAAATTTTTAGAATCAGGGTTTGATTTATAAAACTCCATAAATGCTTTTATTTCTTTTTCAAGCTCCCAAATCGCTTCTGTTATCGAATGGTTTCTTAAAGGAGCTGGTTCCTCGCTCATCAATACATTCTTCGTATTTTCTTTAAAAGGAGTTTCGCTTAATGCAAAGGCTCTTACTTTAGGCAAAATAGCTTCGGGTGTCTGTGCTGGTAATTTAATTCTTCCGTGTGCATTGGCAAAAGCATCGGTCATGTGTTCTATCATGCCTTGTGGAGATAAAACGCCCCACAAACCAACTTCATTATCCGATAACTGTTGCAATAAAGGAATATATTCTTCTTTTAAAAATTGCTCTTTTGAGTTCATATAGAGATTATTATGTCTATTTTATTTATCTTTGTAAAGATAAATGAAAAAATCATATTTATACGTCCTAATTATAGCTATAACAAGTTCTTTACTGTTATCAAGTTGTTATATATTTAGAGGCAAAAATCATTGTGATACCTGCCCTACTTTTAATAAAAAACCAAAAAAGAGAAGGCATTAAATTATTTTGGCGTGCCGGCGCAAAATACAGAGCGCCGCCGGGCTGACCCGCTGCAATCTTTTACTTCACTTCGTTTCGTAAAAGGATTTTCGCTTGCATCCCTCACGCGAGGCTTTCGATAACATTCGAAGTGTAAACTCCGAACTTTGAAATGAAAATCCCGCGTGAGGGATTGAGGCATTTGTCTGAGCTCCTTTTATTTATCCCTCAGGGTAAATAAAAAAGCGAGTGCCGAAAGCCCGGCCCTCTGGGACACGCCCTAATAACAAAACAAAAAATGATTACTTAATCTTAAATCTCAATCCTGCATATAGCATTCTTCCATAAATTGGTATCCACACCATACTGGCATCAAAGTATTTATTAAATGGTGCATCGCTTGCCACAATAGGATTTGGCTGCTTATAATCCAATGCATTTTCAACTCCAATGTAAATATGAAAATCAGCACGTTTAATTTTAGCCATGTAGGTTATTTGCGCTAACACATTATAAAAATCAGGCGAATACTCAACTCGCTGATATGCTTCAGGATTATTACGAGTATTTGGCAACCGCTTTTTACCATTGTATTGCAAGGTTGCATCAAACATCCAATGTTTGTTTTTAGTTTCGTAACCAATATTAATAAACGCTCTGTGCATGGATACTAAAGCTTTTTGAAGCAACCCAGTTTGATAATTTACTTTTGTATCCACATAACGATAAGCTGTTTTTACATTCAATCGTTTACGAATTTCCCAACCAAACTCTACTTGCGCGGTGTTTGAATACGATGGTCCGTTTAAATTATAAAAAGAAACTTCTTGTGTATTATGATCTACATCCACTAACACTTGTTGTGTAAAATCAGTACGGTACAAATCAATGGTTACATAAGCATCTTTGTAATTCAACTTCATTTTTTGAGTAAAGTTAAATCCATAGTTCCATCCTGTTTCTGGCTTTAAACCATAAGGCATTGTTAAATCACTTGGCTTGATAATCCAATCTCTTGAAGTTGCCATTAAAGGCGTATTCTCAGCAAATACATTCGCTGTTTTTAAAGCTCTACCCCCGCTAATTCTAAAAACGGTTTTACTACCTTTTAGTGCATAACGCATGTGTAAACGCGGTGTAAAAAACAAGCCATAATAGTTATGATAATCGGCACGTAATCCTGCCACTACATTAAATTTCTCACCTTTGTTATGAGCAAACTCTGCAAAAGCACCAGCCACTTTTTCATGACGATCAAATTTGAATAAACGATAAGTTTCGCTGACGTTATCATCTAAATAACTTGCTCCAATTTTATAAGTGTTATCTGTTGTTTTAATAATTCCTTGAAAAATATAATTGGCATAAAATGTTTTTTGTAAACCAGTATAGGTATTTAAACCATAGGTATTATGTTGATTATGATTTAAGTATGATAACTGTAATCCCATACTTGTTCCTGGTTTCTTTCTGAATACAAATCCTGTTTTACTATATAATTCCCACTTTTTGTTTTTTATTCCAATCGTATAAAGCGGCAAGGTGTCACTTACTATATAAGAATGAGAAGGTGTATGAACAACAGTATCCGTTTGAATGGAAGGATGTGTTTGTCCACCATTTCTTTCATCTATCAAATAACTTCCGCCAAATTGTGCCTCAAAACCTTTGCCAGAATTGTATGCGTATTTATTCATTACATTATACTGTTTACCTGTTGGTATATCCATAAACCCATCGTGATTCATGTCTTCTTTCAAAGGATTAAAACTCATGTGGGTTAATAATCCAACCGCAAACTTTTCATTAAAGCGATGTTTCACATTTAAATTATATTCGTTACGTGCATTTTGATTCACGTATGTATTAAAGTTTAAACGATCTGAGGTTTCTGGGTTTTGCAATTCGGTATTAATCTGTCCCGTAAAACTTTCGTAACCATTAATCACAGAGCCTGCACCTTTACTTAATTGAATGGATTGAATCCAAGTACCCGGAATAAAACTTAAACCATAACCATTTGCTAAACCACGCATGTATGGCATGTTCTCTTTTGTAATTTGAGCATACTGTCCAGATAATCCCAACATTTGAATTTGCTTAGTTCCAGTAACTGCATCTGCAAAATTAACATCCACGCTGGGGTTGGTTTCAAAACTCTCGGATAAATTACAGCAAGCGGCCTTCATTAATGAATGCTCATTTAATGTTTCCATTTTGATGGCACTCATGTAGGATAATTCTGTTCCTGAAGATTGATACACCACTTCTACTTCGTTTAACTCTACTCCACCTTTTAATCGGATAGACAAGAACTTCGTGGTATCTTTAATTGCTAATGTATCACTTTTATAACCAACAGCGGTTATAATTAAACGATTGGTTTCGGCAGTTGATGGAATAGAAAACAAACCATTGACATCTGTTGTTGAACCTATAGATGTATTCAACCAAAATACGGTTACGCCAGGAAGTACCGTTGTATCTTTCTTATTTCGAGAAATTTCAACCACCCTACCTTTTACTTGCGAAAAACCCTGTAACGCCAGGGCAAGCCCAAACAGGACTACTAATAACTTTTTCATAAGCTATTATTTTTTCTTTTTACAATCAGCAGCTTCGTATTTACAACAAGATGGCAAACCATTATACGCTTTTACATCAGCTGCTTGGTGAGTTGTTTTGTGACCAGATTTAGCAATGGCAGTTTCTATCTGTTCTGCTGTTACTTTTTTAGAATCGTAAGTAACCGTAATAGCCTGTTTTACTTCGTCCCAATGACTTGTCTTCACGCCTTTTATATCGGCTGCGTTTTCTATACGTTCTTTACATTCGTCGCAGTTTCCTTTAACTGCAATAGTTGTTGTTTGAATAGTTGATTGCGCATGAATCTTTATTGAAAAGATTAGCCCAATACATAATATGATAATTGATTTCATTTGATGATATAATTAAAATTTAATAAATAAGTTACATAAGGAAAATCCTAATGACTATTATCAAACTCTAATTACACTAATCTCAACAATATCTTGCTGCACAAGATTTGGTGGATGAACTTTTCTATCGACTGATGAAAAATTAGCTATAAAACTTTTTAAAGGAGCAAAGTTAAAATCAGGTCTTACAATAAATAACTCATATATTGGAGCCTTAATAGAATTAACTAAAGTATAAAAGGTAAAGTCTTTTTGAAACGACACATGAACCAACTCATTCTTGCAACAACCATCATCGGTCATTTCCGTTTCTTCTTCTCCACCACAACAAGACTTAGTTTTAGAAAATAAGGTCACCTTCTCTAACTCTCCTCCACAATAATGAGAAAACACAGATACACCAACTGTAGACAACACATAAATGATGGCTACAAATGCTATAAATATTTTAGAAAAATTCTTTTTCAAAACCTGTTAATTTCTACTGACAAATTTATAATGTATTCTTATTCAAAAATAACAAATTTGTTAAAGAATTACAAACTATATGACTCCTACGGAAGCACAACATAAAATCCAAGACCTCTCTAAGTTATTAGAACAACACAATTACAACTATTACGTTCTTGATAACCCAACTATTAGCGATTATGATTTTGATCAGTTATTGGAAGAATTGATGGCTTTAGAAAAACAGTTTCCTGAATTTTTATCGCCTAACTCTCCTAGCCAACGTGTTGGCGGACAAATTACCAAAGAATTTAAATCAGTGAAACATCAATATGCGATGTTATCCTTAAGCAATAGCTACAATCAAGAAGATTTACTAGACTTTGACCGACGCGTGCGCGAAGGTTTAGGAATTACAGCTAGCGGCGGATTGTTTGATGAAGCCATTGACTACGTGTGCGAATTAAAATTTGATGGCTTATCCATTAGTTTAATTTATGAGAATGGCAAACTAACACAAGCTATTACGCGTGGTGATGGTGTGCAAGGTGATGATGTAACCACCAATGCCAAAACCATTAAATCGATTCCTTTACAATTAAAAGGAAACTATCCTGAAAAATTTGAAATACGTGGCGAAGTATTTATGCCTCGCCCAGTATTTGATGCCATTAATAAAGAACGAGAAGAAATTGGAGATGCCTTGATGGCAAATCCTCGTAACGCTGCTTCGGGTAGCATGAAAATGCAAGACTCTGCGCAAACTGCTAAACGTAAGTTAGATTGCTTTTTATATTATGTGTTAGGCGAAAACTTACCACATCAATCGCATTTTGATAATATGCATGCCGCTAAATCATGGGGCTTTAAAATTTCGGAAGACGCTAAATTATGCAGCGGTATTAACGAAGTGATTGATTTTATTAATTACTGGGATAAAAAACGTTTTGATTTACCTTACGATATTGATGGTATTGTGATTAAAGTAAACGGTTACAACCAACAACAAAATTTAGGATTCACGGCTAAATCGCCTCGTTGGGCTATTGCTTATAAATTTAAAGCAGAGCAAGTGAGTACCGAATTACAAAGCATTGCTTACCAAGTGGGACGCACTGGCGCTATTACACCGGTAGCTAATTTGCAACCTGTTCAACTTGGAGGAACTACCGTCAAACGTGCTTCGTTGCACAATGCTGATATTATTGAAAAATTAGATGTCCGCCTTGGCGACATGGTGTTTGTAGAAAAAGGTGGAGAAATTATTCCTAAAATTATTGGGGTTGATTTAAGCAAACGTAAAGCGGATTCTCAACCAACGCATTACATTACGCATTGCCCCGAATGTAATACCGAACTACAACGCAACGAAGGTGAAGCCAATCATTTTTGCCCAAATGAAAATGAATGTCCGCCTCAAGTGATTGGTAAGATGGAACATTTTGTATCTCGCAAAGCCATGAACATTGATAGCTTGGGTGGCGAAACCATTGTGCAATTATTTAAAGCAGGCTTAGTAAAAAACATTGCTGATTTATACGATTTAAAAAAAGAACAGCTCTTGCCTTTGGAACGCATGGCCGAAAAATCAGCCAATAATTTAATTGAAGGTTTAGAAGCTAGTAAACAAGTGCCTTTTGAACGTGTGCTCTATGCTATTGGTATTAGACACGTGGGAGAAACCACCGCAAAAAAAATTGCGAAGAAAGTAAAGACTTTGGATGTGTTAATACACTCCACCAAAGAAGAACTATTAGCCATTGATGAAGTAGGAGAAATTATTGCCATTAGTTTACACGACTTTTTTAGTAACGAAAAAAACAAAGCCATTATTGAAAAATTAAAAGCGACTGGTTTACAATTTGAATTAAGCGAAGAACAACAGCAAGGCGGCAGCGATAAATTAAAAGACTTAACCTTTGTGATTAGTGGTGTGTTTGCTAAACATAGCCGCGACCAATACAAAGAAATGATTGAACTGCATGGCGGCAAAAACTCGGGTTCCATTTCCAAAAAAACAAGCTTTGTGTTAGCAGGCGACAATATGGGACCAGAAAAATTAAAGAAAGCAGAATCTTTGGGCATCAAGCTAATTAACGAAGATGAGTTTTTGAAGATGCTGGCTTAGAAATTTGTATATTTATGAAACCAGTAAGAACCAAAAAACTGGCGTAATATTGCTAAATTTGCGATATAAGCACCATAAAATGGTTCCTGCATTTTTGAGTTAATGAGTAATCCAAATGTAATGAATCCAATTCCTCAAAAACCATTTGACAAAGCAGAAAGTATATCCAAATTGTCAGAACTAATCTTATTGGAAAAATCGTCTGACACCAAAATTTGGTGTCTTTGCAAAAAAGGTTGTAACGACCTAATTGGAATTTGTGGTGTTCTAAAAAATGATGACAAGGAAGACGAAATTGCTTATCGCATTATTGAAACATTCTGGGGCAATGGCTTCGGGACAGAAATAGCAAAAGGACTAATTGACTATTGTTTTGTTAATATGAAATCAAACTTAATAACAGCAGACGTTTGTGTTGACAATGTCAAATCGGTTAAAATATTGAATAAGTATTTTACAGTTAAAAAAGAATTCTTTAACGCTGAAGACAACTGCACTGACAGAAGATATATTTTGAAAAAAGAAAACTGGCTATAACAGCACCTTTGCCCCAGCCGTGCAGAAACCAAAGCATTTGCAAAAGCGGTAGACAATTTTTTAATTTTTTCTTTGCAAATGCCTAGCAACATTGTATCTTTATTTAAACATTTCGGTGGACAACGGTTCCAAAACGGCCGAAGCAAAGCTCCAAAACGTTAGGTGCAACCAGCCGACTAAACTTAAATATGACATTTAAACTACCGTATAAAGTGACAAAATTTATTATAATATTAATCTTGTACATTTCCTTTGCTAGCTTTGGACAAGAGAGTGTGTCAAAATGTAAATGTAGTGTTCACTTTGACGACAAAGCAGTAAAAAAAGACACTGTAAATAAAGCATTTTATTTAACCTATGACAAAACAATAAAGACAATTGGCGAAGAGTGCAATGAAATAAAAATATTAAAAGACTCAGCAGGCTATTTGTTCGTAAGACCTTTTGAAACTATTGAAAAATACAAATCAAAAAAATATTGGGTTAAAAACACTAAACAATTTAAAGTCAATCCAACTCCTCACCAAGGTTATCTTATATTATATTCCGACCACGACTTTAAATCAAAAAAAACATTTACTCAAAAATATGGTTATCCTCCTATAGACCAAGTCAGTCACTCATACAAAATTTTAAACTGTTGGAATGAATGGGTAAAAGTATCTTTAATATTCAAAGGAAAAGAATATGTAGGTTGGACAAAATTCTTTTGCTCTTTAGCTTGTACAACTTGTACATAGTAGACCTAAATGAAACTGGGTAGGCTGGCAGACACCTAACACACGGTTTGCTCAAGCCTTGCAGACATCAAAGCAATTGCAAAAGCGGTAGAAACTTTTTTAATTTTTGCTTTGCAATTGCATAGCAACATTGTATCTTTAAACTAACATTTCGGTAGACAACGGTTCCAAAACGGCCTGAAGCAAACCGCGAAAACGTTACCTGCAACCAGCCGACAGAAAAATCAAACCATAACTTTAGACACAAAACATCACGTTTAGACCTCACTAAACTCGCTAGTCCTGTGTGTGAAAATAGAACTGTTTTATCGGCTTGAAAAAGCCGTTTTTGCTATCTCATAATTTAGCACATTTGTTTTTGCAAAAGGCAGGCAAAAACCAAATAAGCTAAATTATCCCTTCCCACACAATAAGGTGTGCTTTCAGCACTTTATTTGCGCGTGTGCTTGACGCACCAAAAGGCGCGCCACGGGCGTATGGCATCTACAATTAAATTCAGGTGATTTTACCTATAGTAAGTTCCATTTATTTTGCTTTATTTTACTTACCTAACTTTCACATTACGGAACTAATTCAATATAAGAGTTAATTGTTATTTATTATGGAACTAGTAATAAAGAATTTAAGCAAAACATATAGTAATGGTGTAAAAGCCATGAATGATATTAACCTCACTGTTCCAGTTGGTATGTTTGGTCTGTTAGGCCCTAACGGCGCAGGTAAATCAAGTCTGATGCGTACTATTTGTACTCTTCAGGATCCAGATGCAGGTAGTATCATGTTTGGAGATTTGAATGTTCTAAAAAACAAAGACGAAGTCCGTAAAATAGTTGGTTACTTACCGCAAGACTTTGGATTTTATCCAGGCGTGAATGCCGTAGAATTACTAAATCATTTTGCTTTACTGAAAGGCATAAAAAATGATGCCGAACGTAAACAATCTGTGGAGTATTTGTTGCAACAAACAAATCTCTGGGACGTTCGAAAACGCAATGTAAATGATTACTCAGGGGGAATGCGACAACGCTTTGGAATAGCTCAGGCACTAATTGGAAATCCTAAAATAATAATAGTAGATGAACCTACCGCCGGACTTGATCCAACGGAGAGAAACCGCTTTTTAACGCTATTGGGAGAAATTGGTTTGAATAAAATTGTTATTCTAAGCACGCATATTGTAGAGGATGTTTACAATCTATGCTCCAACATGGCAATAATGAACAAGGGAGAGGTAAAATTAGTAGACCGACCTTTAGCTGCCATAGATAAGCTTAAAGGAAAAGTATGGCATTCGTTCATTGATAAGAATGATCTGGATAAATACAAAAAAGAATATCATGTGCTTTCTACCCGTTTGGTAGAGGGTAAATTTCAAATTAATATACTTTCTGATATTCAACCGACATTAACATTTGAAGCGTCCAGTCCAAATTTGGAAGATGTTTATTTTGCTCACGTAAACAAATAATTATTTTATGTTTTGGCAGATACTTTTATTTGATTTGAAGTGGCATTTTAAAAAAAGCCCCGTACGTGGATATTTTTTTTCGCTGCCTTTCTTGTTGTAGTGCTGTATTTTGCAGCTCTGGGAGGATTAATTCCAGGTATTAGCGAAGAGACAAGCAGCAATGTAAATTCCGCTAATGATTGTGCGATGATATTAAACGCAATTGCTAACAATACTTTAGTTGGCACCATTGTATTAATTATTATAATGGCACCAGCAATACAAAAGATTACCAATACAATTCTCACGGAATTTATTTCACTAAACCAATTAGTAAGTTCGGCTATATAGTAGGGCGTTTTCTCTCCGGATATTTAACTGCTTTGTTTGTGTTATCAGGATCGCTTTTAGCCTGCATTTTAATGGGTAATTTACACATCTATCCTTCAGGCAAATTTGGCTCATATGGTTTGTGGAATTATTTTCAAGGCTTTGTTTATTTCATAATTCCAAATACGTTATTTGTTGGAGTTCTTTTCTTTTCCATCGTTACGTATAGCAGAAATATGATCGCAGCGTATGTCACCGCTCTTATTCTTATAATGCTCCTGAATAACAAAAGATTGATGCCAGATGAAGTAAGCACATTAGTTATGGCGTTAAAAGACCCATACGGAAACGATGCTGTAAGTGAGATGATGAAGTATTGGAAACCTGAAGATTTTAACCGATTAGCGATTCCATTCACCGGTTATTTCCTATACAATCGAATTTTATGGATGCTCATATCCGGGCTTTTGTTTTTACTCGCTTATTCCCGTTTCAGTTTTCAGCAATTCGCTTCAACTTTTAATCTCTTCAATAGAAAGAAAATACATACCGAACAATCGAACGAAACCACTTCTGTTATGCGTTTGCCTGTTGTTACTTCTATATTCGACATTGGCCTGTCAATTAAACAATGGATCTCATTAACCAAACTTGAATTAAAAAGTCTTATTAAGAATCCGTATTTTATTGCTATTCTCGTAGTGCCTACAATTATAATACTAATAGATGGTGATCGTTTCGGTTCTTTTGGTATGCGAGCGCTGCCAACAACATTTAGGATGTTAGATACCGTTCTTGCCTTTACAAAAAATTACGCAGATATTGTTTTAGTTTTTTTTTCAGGAGCACTGGTATGGCGGGAGCGTAGTTCTAAAGTAGACGAAATAGTTTCGACAATGCCAACCAAAAGCTGGGTACTGTTATTCTCCAAAGTAGCTTCGCTCATTGGCATGTATACCATCATGATCGGCTATTTCGTGCTTGTCTTCATCTGTTTTCAATTAGCAAAAGGCTTTACGGATATCCAACCTTTCGTTTACATTCAAGCCTTATTTGGCTATAACCTTTTCAATGTTCTCATACTTGTCTGCTTTACGGTGTCCATCCAGGGTTTGGTAAATAATAGGTATGTTGGTTATTTGATCTGCTTAACCGTCATGTTGCTCCTTCCTCTGTTGTATAAGGAACTGGGTATTTATTCAAGGCTTGTATGGTTCAATTCTGGTCAGAACATTTCCTATTCGGACATGAATGGTTTTGGAAACCGTTTCCATTATTTTATATCCCATAAGTTTTATTGGCTATCATTTGTCTGTATGTTACTTATTACATCCACGTTGATGTGGTATAGAGGAAAAGAACAGAACTTTAAAAGCCGGTTTCTTTTCGCAAAGAGTAGTTTTAGAAAAATTCATCTTTTAGGATATGCTATGAGTTTTACCTTTTTGATCATATCCGGGAGCTATATTTATTATAATACCCGAGTACTTGATAAATTTTATACGGACAAAGAGATCGATCTGCAAACTGTTGCTTTGGAAAAGAATTACAGGAAATATAATTCACTTCCTAAATTAAAAATTGTAGAGGTTAACATTCAATTGGATATCTATCTAGATGCCCGCACTCTTACTGCTAATGTTTATTATTGGTTAAAAAATAAAGGAACAAGGAAAGTTGACTCGCTACTATTCAAATACAACACGGATTTCGACAACTTAAAAATTGAAGCATCGAATAATTCTCTTGTAGAAATAAGCAACGATGATTTTAATGGAATTAAAATATTCAAATTTGCAAAGCCAATCAATTGTGGCGATTCATTGCAGTTGAAATTCAGTTACACTAATTCGGTGAAAGGTTTTGGTTTAGATGCAATTGGAAATGTTGTTGGAAACGGAACTTATTTATCAAGCAAAGATCTATTCCCAAATATTTCTTATGATGAAAATTGGGAAATTGCAGATAGTATAAAACGTGCCAAGTTTGGTTTATTGCCAAAGAGGGGCAACTTTAATTTAGAAGATAGTACAATTAGAACAGTCAATTATGTTTCACCCGATGCAGATTGGATAAGATATGAGTCTACAGTAAGTACAAGTTCAGATCAAACAGCAATTAGTTCTGGAAATCTGGTTAAAAATGGACAGAAAACAATCGCAATTATTTTCATTACAAAATGGACGCGCCTGCACTATTATATACGAGTTTCCAATCAGCTAGGTATGAAACCGCTTTCGCAAAATGGAAAGGCGTTGATATTGAAGTTTATTATGACAAACATCATCCTTACAATATTGAGTCGATGATCAACGCAGCAAAAAAATCATTAGACTACTACTCAAATAATTTTGGAGCTTATCCATTTAAACAGTTAAGAATTGTAGAGTTTCCAAGATACATGGACGGTGCGCAAGGTTTTGCAAACATCTTAACTTTTAGTGAAGGTCGTGATTTTGTTGCCGCACCTGAATCAGAAATAGCAACTCATTGAATTGCTTTTTACCGTGGCGCATGAGGTAGCACATCAATGGTGGGGTCACCAAGTAGTCGGTGCTAATCTTCCGGGAAATGCTTTGATCGGTGAAAGTTTAGCTGAATACAGTGCTTTAAAAGTTTTAGAAAAGGAATTTGGAGAAAAAGCAATTCATAAGTATTTGGCGTATGAATTGGAGGAGTATTTTGAGAAAAGAAGACGAGGAGACAATGAACCAGCCTTATTATATTGCCAATATCAACCAGAAGTTTATTATTATAAGGCATCTATTGTTTTATATGCGATAGGCGATTTGATCGGCGAACAAAAAATGAACGATGTACTAAAAGCCTATGTTAAGAAGAACGCCTTTCAGCAAGCACCTTACACAACATCACTTGAACTTGAAAAAGTGCTTTTAGCAGCCACTCCTGATAGTTTGAAATATGCTATCACTGATGGTTTTGAAAAAATAACATTCTATGAGAACGTGACGAAAGAAGTACGTTTTGTTAAACTACCTTCAGGTAAATACAAAGTTTCAATTGTTATAGATGCTAAGAAATTGTATGTCGATAAACAAAACAAATCGAGTGAAGCAATCATGAATGACTATATTGATATTGGAATATTTCAAAAAGGCACGACTGATAATGGCCCTATTGAATTATACAATAAAAAGCATAAAATAAAATCAGGTCTAAATACGTTTGAAATTATAGTCGATAAAGAACCGTATGAAGCTGGCATAGATCCCTATTCTAAATTAATCGATAAATACGTACACGACAACGTAAGAAGGGTAACTGATAAAGCGCCTCTTAATTAACGGTACTTCGGAGAGCTACATTCCTAATCTACAATCATACAAATTTCTCAAAATTAAGCCACTTACAAAGTGGCAAGGCAGGCAAAAACCAAATAAGCTAAATTACCTCCCCACACAATAAGGTGTGCTTTCAGCACTATATTTGCGCGTGTGCTTGACGCACCAAAAGGCGCGCCACAGGCGTATGGTTTCTAACTACTATCTTTATTCTGATGTAAGATTTTTTTAAAAATGTAATGATTCAAACTACTATCATTCCATTTAATATCATTTAGTAAAAATTAATCTAAGTTTAAACTTGTAATATGTGAATGGCTTACTTAATACTAATTTGTATATTAGCTTTAATAAATAAAACTTAAAATTCAGCAAATATGTTTCTGGAAAATCTAATTATAAATAATTTTCGGGCAATTAATAAGCTGGAGATAAATTTCAACAAAGGAATAAATATAATAATTGGTGAAAATAATTCTGGAAAGACAGCTATAATAGATGCTTTGCGTATATGTTTTAGTTATGGCAAACAATGGAGAGATATTGGGGTAAGGAATGATGAAGATTTTTATATTGACGTTTCAGAAATAAAAGAAGATTCTGAACCAGTAGAGTTTCACTTATACTTTAGGGTAGAAACAGCCGAAGACAGGCATTACTTTAATAGTATGGTGGTACAAAACATAGACGACCCAAGTATTCAGCATATAGATTACATTTTAAGTATCAATTAGATATAAGTCAAAATGGAAATAAAAATCTTAGATGGAGTTCATGGGGAGGTAATATAGAAGGGCAGCAAATAAAACCAGAAGAGGCACAATTGATCTATTTTACATACTTAGCACCACTTAGAAATGCTGAATCAGAATTAAAGCCTTATTCAAAAGACAACAAAATTACATCCCTTTTTAAGGATTTAACTAAATACTACGTTCAAAACGGTGCGTCTGATCAAATCGAGAAACCTCTTACAAAGGAAAGCAAAAATGCTTTAGCTTCTAAACTTGAAAGTGTAATTCAAGATCAAGAATGGTCGGGTCTAATAAAAACTGGTGAAAAATTAGTGAACGAACATCTCGAAAAAGCCGATATAAGTAACAAAGAATCCAGAATTCATCTTCGTTTATTGGAATATAAATATGACAATATAATTAAAGGTGTGTTGACTCGCAAACCAGTGTATAATGAAAGCCTATTAATTGGTCCAAATATTGGAAAACAAAAATATTTTGACGTTAGTCAAAATGGCTTGGGGGAGAATAATCTAATTTACGCATCAACTGTATTAGGCGATTTAAAAAACAGAAGAGAGGAAAAAATTGAACACTATTACGCTCTGTTAATTGAAGAACCCGAGGCTCATTTACACCCACAAAAACAAAATACCTTTTTCAATTACTTAAATAATTTAAAAAATTTAGGGGTTCAAGTATTTATTACTTCTCACTCACCAACCATTACGGCAAAATCTGACCCTGACAATCTATTAATCTTGCAAAAACAAAATAATAAGATTAGTTCATTCACGATTAAAAATTCTGATTTAAATCAAGAAAACAAAAACTATCTAAGGAAATTTTTAGATGTAACTAAATCACAATTGTTTTTTCAAATGGAACAATATTAGTTGAAGGTATATCAGAATCTATATTACTACCTATATTTGCGCAGATTGTCAATGCAGAATTCGATTTGGATAAAAATGGTATTGAAATTGTAAATGTAAATGGAGTTGCATTTGAACCATTTGCAAAATTATATAACTCTAATAATATAGTTAAAAGGCTTCCTTCACGTTGTTCAATACTTACAGATAATGATAAAGGGCTAATTGCTCCAAATCACTTTATAAATATTGAAAATGGAATTACTAAAGTAATTGCTAAAAAGATATTCTTGAAACTTAAGGAATTAGAATTGATAGATAATAGCAATCGTATTGGAAACTATAACCCAGATGTTGACATCGAACTCGGAGATTTAGTAGCGTACGATGCTTTAATTAAGCAATGCCTTAATAACAAAGTAAATCAAATTTCAGATCGTGCAGTCAAAGCTATTTCTTATTCAAACGGAAATTTACTTACATTCCCTGCTGAAATTACTTTTGAATATGAGTTAATGATTGCTAGTGAAGTAAACTATCAAATTATTTTTAATACTTATAAAGATATGCATCCACGTTTAACTCCATTGCCTCTTGCAGAGCCAATTTCAAAACGAGCTTTATCATTATTAAACAAAATAAATGCTAATAAAGACAAATCGGAGCTTTCACAGAAATTATCCTTTTTACTTGAAACAAGAATAGTCTTTAGAGCGGCTTTTAAAAGTCCCAAATTATATTGAGAATGCTTTACGCTGGGTAATACTTAATGAACAATAATATGTTCCAGCATTTATCTGAGAACCAAAAAAGATTTTATACTATGACAAAGGAACCGTAGTTGTAAAGGCCTGCCCTGGAAGCGGCAAGACTTACTCTGAAGGTGTCGGAATATCAAGGCTCTTATCACAAAGAGTTTACTAAAAAGGAATTGCTGCCCCTTTCATTTACTAAACATTGCTCATGAAGAGATATCAAATAAATTAAAAATAGATTTTAAACACCAGTTGTCCCTAAAACATCCTAATTATATTGGGACATTAGATAGTTTCATCAATAATTACGTTTTTCTACCTTATGGTAACTTACTTATGGGATGTAAAAAAAGACCTGAACTTGTTGGCCAACCACATTCTACTTGGAGTATAAAAATCGCTAATGACTATGACCAATATTTGACAAGACAACTTTTCTAAAGATGGAAAATTATTACGTGTGGCTCCTTCCAAGGTTTCATTTTATTTGGCAAGAATATAACAAAGACGGATCAATAAACGGTAACCTAAAGAATATTGTTAAGTCTAAACAAAACTTGTTTAAACGAGGTTTTAAACCAATCAGATGTGCGAACTTTATTAGACTTAAAATATAGAGAAATATCCTCTAATAAAGAAATATAGGTAGCAAATTTGATTATTACATTATTGATGAGGCACAAGATACTGATGAAATTCAAATGAGAATAATTGAAATTTGAATGAGAAAGGTGGAAAATATTATGTTAATCGGTGACCGCGATCAAGCAATTTTTGAATGGAATAATGCAAAACCTGAACTTTTTGACAATAAATTTAACCAATGGGATAAAATTGAACTAAATGAAAATAGACGAAGCTCTCAGAATATATGTAATGTTACTTGTCATCTTTCTTCATTCCCCACTTCGAATTCTATTAATCCTGACGTTAAAAATATGAATATGTTCCTGTAATATTTGGGCTTAAATGGCCGAAGAAAAACAAAGTCAGAGGAATATCTTATTTCGCCATCTGAAAGCAAACAAAGCTTTGATTTAATTATTTCCAACTTCTTTGCCAATTGTGAACAGAATAATATAACAATAAATAAAAAAAATGTCGCTGTATTATATAGAGGCAAAGATTACGAAAATTATTATTGCTCAAACGAGCAAATACAAAACTTGATTAATTTAAATGGACTCAAAAAATCATAGAGATTTCATTTTAATTTTATTGATTCTTTTACCTCCCATAAAAGACAAAACACTTGTTGATTGGATAAATGAATCCAACCAAAACTTGATTAGCAATAAAATAAACATTAAACTTCAAGTAAATTCCTCAAATTCTGATATTAAAATTAGTGAACTTTTTGGTAATGATTTGAATTCGCAAGATGTTTTCCCGTTTTACTATGGCACAATTCACTTGTTAAAGGCAATACTTTGAAGCAGAGCTACTATTAGTTGAAAACCCGGTAGTAAATCTAACTATATTACAATGTTAAAAAATGGTTATAAGATGGGGAACATGAAGAATTAAGAAATATTTATGTAGCAATTACGAGACCGAGAAAATTCTTACGATGGCTGTGCCAGATGATGACGTGTCAGAATGGAAAAAAAAATTATGTATTAAATAACCACTTCTATCACTAACGGAAAATAATTACCAGTTATTCTCAAAAACTAGCCACTTACAAAGTGGCTTTTTTGTTTTAACATTCCTTTACAATTCATTTGTACTAATTGGCACAGTGTTTCGTTATTCCCGAAGTAATAAACAAAAATAATATGCCACCTAAAATATGTTAAGTACCCGAACTCTTTTTCTTCCTTGCTCATTTTCTTAAAGAAAAACTGAACATCGAAAATTAAATTCAAATTTTAAAACTTAATATTATGAGTACCTATTATGAAACAGGACATTCAAAAATGTCGCAAACTTAGAAGATTTAATCTCTTATTGCGTTGGTTACGGAGCAACCTACAATCCGTCAAAAACATCAATTAAAATAGCAGGTTTAACTACCTTGCTTACAACATCAAAATCAAATATCCAATCAGTCAACACAACCTTAACTGCATTTCACAATTCAACTAACGCTCGTGAAATCGCTTTTGAACCATTAAGACCTCTAGGAACAAAAATCCTTAACGCTTTAGTAGCAAGCGGTGCATCCGACCAAACAATAAACGATTTCAAAACATTAAATCGTAAAGTGCAAGGTAAACGTGCTGGTAGCAAATTAACTAAAGCAGATTCAGGAAAAGTAATTAATCCAAATCCAACCGACCCATTACCCGAGCCAACAGATACTAGCATCTCGGCAGCTCAATTAAGTTACGATAGTTATATGGATCATTACAGTAAAATAATTGCTTTGCTTAACACAGAGCCATTATACTTACCAAATGAAACAGCATTAAAACTACCTGCGTTAAATACATTAATGACAACTTTAGCAACAACCAATACAAATGTTATTAATGCAACAACAGCATACAGTAATGCTCGTATCTTAAGAAACAAAACTCTTTACTTAGCAGGAACTGGATTATTTGATACAGTAAAAGACGTAAAGGCTTATGTAAAATCAGTATTCGGTGCAACAAGTCCAGAGTACAAACAAATCTCTAAGATAAAATTTACAAAAGGTCGCTAGTCCTAAAAAGTAAATAAGTCATAAAAAAAAGCCCCTCCGTTATTGAGATAATAACGGAGGGTTTTGGTTCTGTTATGCTGACCTGTGTTCAGACAAGGCATAACGTAGAAAACGCTGAAGACAGCGTTTAGGAACTCCAGCACAGTGATTTAGAAACTACCATGTAGGGCGTTAGGAGGAGAACTTCTGATTGCAGAGGGCTTTAGGAACTTGCACAGGGTTTTAGAAAACTCTGCATGACAGGGCGTTAGAGAACTAGCGGAGGGACTTCCTAGAAAAATCCTGCGTAGGGGTTTAGAGAATTCTGACAGCGTTTTAGAAAACTCAGCATAGGGTTTTATGGAACTCTGACTGATGCTCAATTTAGGAACTCTGAGAGCCAGGTTTTTGTCTTCGCATAACCTGCTTGCTTCCATTTGCGCAGTGAAACGCAACGCGAGCGCATTAATCCAAATTTTGCAAAAAGGCTTTGTGCAAGTTTTCTGTGCATTGGCAATTTTCAACAAATTGCTTTTCTGGGTGGTATTCGGTTTCCTCGCCGTAGACATATGGTTTGTAATTAGAAACACATTGTTGTATAGTTACTTTTCTCACTAAATGCGGGTTTTTCTGGCATCAGGTAATGCGGGGTGCCAGCAGCACCTTGCGTCAGCGGGCGGATCAAAGTTTTTTTATGATAGCTTGCTCTTACCAAGGAGTAAGCAAAGAGTTAACGTACTTTCGGCAAAAAGAGTCGTCGGCAACTAATAAACATTGTGCGGTTAGACAGAAAAAGGTTTAACAGAGTGTTTCAAAGCAGTCAGCTTGAACGCAAAACACACGAAAGCGTAGTAATTGCCGCAGTAGTATTCATCGATAATAGAAAATAAAACTACTCTAGACAACGGAAACATGTGGGACAGAAAAATAAACTACTGATTCCCAGAACATAGGTGACAAGATAAATATAGAGTAAACCAATTATTGCTAAAAATGGCGAGACTTGGGAATTTCAAGTGTGGCACGACCACGTTGACGGAATCTATATTCAGAAAATATATTTTTGGGACAAGGATAAAAGCACGACAGGAGTTATAGAATTGAAAGGTGCAAATGCAGTGCATAAAGACAAACTCAAAGACAAAATGAAAAAGGTTGCTAATGACAAATCACTTCGTGACAAATATTCATTTGAACTTAAATTTCCGTTAGAAAAAAATTATTAATTATCAGCAGACACGAAAGCTGTGTGTAAACTAAATGGCGGCAACAACTACTAACACAACCTAAATCCCATTTGGGCATTCGGCTTCGGCTTTTGCAAAAGCGGTAGACAATTAGTTAATTTTCGCTTTGCAAAAGTCCATTAAACATTTATCTTTAAACTAACATTTCGGTAGACAAAGTTTCAAACTCCAAACGGGAATTTAGCTTGAAACCGTTACCTGCAACCAGCCGACAGAAAAATCAAACTTTAACTTAAGACACAAAACTTCACATTTAGACCTCACTAAACTCGGTAGACCTGTGTGTGAAAACCAAACTGTTTTATCGGCTTCGACAAAGCCGTTATACCTATGCCATAATTTAGCACATTTGTTTTTGCAAAAGGCAGGCAAAAACAAATAAGCTAAATTATCCCACCCACAAAAAAAGGCGTGCTTTCAGCACAGTTTTGCGCATCTCACATCCGTTCAGTCAAGTCGCATGCCACGGCGTAAAGTTTTGTAAAGTGCGTCAATTAAATTTTATTCCCAATCACCCAAATCCGTTTTTTGAGTAATGCTTGTTTTCAGAAGTTGTTAATTCTAAAAAATAGATGCCTTTAACTAAATTTTTAATGTCAAGCTTCATTACTATTAAAATGTATTTCATTATAAATTAATGAACCTATACTATTGTATATTAAAACATTGATGAAATGCTATTTTGTCACAATATTTAAGACATTTGTTGCAGGATTTGGGATAAACTAATAAATCATTTATATCTGTATTCTGTCTCTAAAGCCCCGACATAAATCTACACTTTGCGTAATAGCTGCTGCTCAGCTACAGCCAATGTTATCAGACCCCCAATACACTGTAAGTTGTAAAGTTGTGGTTGGACTAACTGGAGAAATGCTTGCTGTATCTACTTCGTCAGTATTCCTGTATAAGTAGCCGTTCCATTATCTGATAATACAACGGAAATTACCTCGATATAATAATGTTGTCGTAGTCGTGGCTGTTAATGCTCGTTGACTATGTTACTTCACCTGAACATTTAATGTATTTGTTGCTGTATTTTCTTTACTCGCTAGCAATAATAACTAAACTATAATGCCATCGTTATTTGCCGATGTCATTTGATATAAATGGCGCTTTGAGAACTAGAGTTATAACTATTTCCGCCCAAACCAATTATAAGAAGTTCCTCCATGCCTTATAAAATTAATTGTACTTCCTTCGCATTATTGAATTTACATTTGCATCAGATTAAACACTTAACTTGTGAGCAAATGTTCTCCCCCATTGTCAAATGTAAGAAATGGATTTCCGTTTTATCTAACGCTATTGAAAGCCTAATTGTCAATTCCTCACCCTGGTTAAAATCCTTGAGAACCAACATATGTCCAAGTATTCCACTTATATTTCATCACAACCGCTCTTTTTCATATCCCCAATCCGAGTGGATGACACATTAATGAACATTGTTTTTATCTACAGAAACTGAAGGGCCATCTATATATCCTAATGAAAAAATTCCGGAAGTCCAATCTTGCGTCCGTGAATTAGGTCCCCTCAAATTCATTTTTACCCACTTACTTTTGAACTAACGGAATTATATATAATACCACATAATGTATTACTACTCAGTCAACGGTCACTAAAAAGCGGATGAGTCTGACGTAGGCAATCCTAAAGTAGTAGCATTTACCCACGATATTCCATTGAATCATTTAATCCTATACTGCTTCCCCCATTTGCACATCCAATATACGGTATATTAAAGAACAAAAAGAACCTTTGCCACCAGATGCAGAATATTGAGAGTAAAACCACTTTACACCAACATTAACCCATACAGTACCATAAATTCATAACAGTAGTTCTACAGAGTTTATCAACTCAAATGCAACGTAAGGTATTCCATTTTTATCAAAGGTAATATTAAGCGCACTTAATTTGGCCCTGCTGAAAACCCTTGATTACCAACCTGCCCACCGTTTGCGCCATTATACTCATCGCCGCAATTATCTGCATTTGCAACATCCCCGGAGCCTCATATAGGGAGTATGATTATTGTCAAATCGTTATTTGTCATAAATGCCATTCCAAACTGAGAAGCCTGTATTTCCATATTGTATCCCCGTTACTTGTTGAACTTCCTGGAGTTAGCCTTACTTATTTCTTAATACTCCAATCACAAAATACTACATAAGGGTTTTCCACTTGTATCTAAAGCTATTGGTAATTAAAAACAAGGGGCTTCATAAGGAAACCCCTTTTCTTTGATTACCTTTCAGTACGTTCCATACACCAGATTCAAATTTTTCACTTACACCTTTAAAAGTGTAATAATTGTCTGAATAATAGCAGCTTTGGTATATCGTTTATATCCAATAATATCGGAAGCATAGTTTGGTTATCCTCAGGAAATACCAACATTCCCCTAAAACACTTAAGAACTACCAATAAATTTTACCGTAGCTTTATTATTATTTACCCAATCTTCTTGATATATCGTACGTGAGTTCTCCACTTTGAATTAATGGCCATCGATACAGAGTTAGCTTTACTTAATAGGAAAACCAGTGGCGCTAACAGTATCCCTGGGAAATGCTTCCATTGGATTTCAAACAGTTGCTTTCCAGCCTTAACTGAATCCGAAAATGCAACAAAAGGAGTTCCAGCATTATCAATAGCAATTGAAGGATGGTTACCACAGCGCCTAATGAAAAGCCCGTATTACCAACATTAACCCAATTACTCCTATTAAACTTTAAAACATTTATTTTAGTGCCCATTTCCAAAATCTTACTACAACATAAGGTGTACCAAAAAATGTTGTGAGGTAAGAAATTTTATTATAAATCGCCATATTACTTGGAAAACCTGCGACACCAACATATACCCAATTTTGTACCATTAAATTTCATGGACACTTGTTTTTCCAATACTTGCTGTTTCCGAAAAAAACTACATTTGATTCCCTGTATTATCAATAGCAATAGAGGCAAAGGCAATGTACCAGATGTAAAATTAAGAACTTCCCGAACACTTACCCATGCTCTCCGTTATACTTAGCTATCGTCGGCTTATAAGCAGCAGGTACTTATCTCTAAACAAAACATATGTACTACCATTTATCGCTCTACTGCAACATCTGAGATTATCAACTTGACTAAATGATAATGCAGGGTTCCCTAAATCCTCCCAAATACCCTCCTATATATTTCATAACTCTAGGGCTTAGCTTATAGAAAACATTATCCGTAGAAACCGAGTATATTGTTCCATTTAAATCTTTAGCGGTTCTAATATCTGAAGCTCCATTAAAAGTAGAATTATAATAATCGTCTGGTCCTAATGGAAAAAAACCACATTGTCCCTTTAAGGATAAAACATATGAAAGAATGAATAATATAATTAGCCCAAATGTTTTCATATGATAAATGTTTTTGATTTTATAATTTCCTTATTTATAAATGTACAAAATTTAACTTTACGAAATAACAACAGATTGATTTCTCGATACAAGCTAAGAAAACGCTGGCAGCGTTTTAGAGAACTGGCGCAGTGTTTTAGAAAACTACCGCAGTGCTTTAAATAACTCTGACAGCGGTTTAGGAACTGGCTCAGGGTTTTAGAAAACCTTGACAGGGTTTTGGAAATTCTTACAGTGGTTTAGAAAACTAGCGCAGGGTTTTGGAACTCTGACAGCGTTGCAGGGTTTGGTCTCCCCACAACCTCCAGCTCTCCTTCCCAAAACGCACAAATCAGCCGCACAATCCAAATTTTGCAAAAAAGCTTGTCAAGTTCTCCTGCGCACTGGCAATTTTCACAAATTGCTTTGGGTGGCATTCGGTTTCTGTCAGACATATGGTTTAGTAACTAGAAACATGGTGTTGTATAGGAACTTTTCTCACTAAATGCGGCTGGCATCAGGTAACAGCACCTTTGCGTCAGCGGGCGGACGTATAAGTTTTTTGCTTACAATTTTGCCTGCTACGCAGAAAGTTGTATTTTCATGTAAGCAAAAAAGAGTACAGTAGTTCGGCAACTAATAAACATTGTGCGGGTAGAGAGCAGAGTGTTTCAAAGCCCGTCGAACGCAAAGCTCCAAAACGTTAGTGGCAATATAGACAAACAATGAAATTCAAATTCGAAATAAGCCGTGGATGTTGTCAACCAATCGACAGGGACGACAAAAAATGGGGTACAGACATTATTGCGACTGGCTGCACTTGGAGGGAAAATTTAGAGGTAAGTTATACCTTACAAGACAGCCCGACTGAGGAAAAAGCTTATTATATAACTTTAAATCAACCTATTATTTTCCATATAGAGCAAAGCCTGTGGCTATATTATGACTGTCCTTTAGCTTTTATAATGGTTATCAAAATATATCAGAATTTGAAGAATCAAAATTTTGTTTTGTGCAAATCATTTCTTTGATTGACAAAAATGAATTCGGTGCGACTGTATTAGTTAGGGTTAAAAACGTTTTGACGTTTCAAGACATCCTCAAAACTAGACCTCCAAAAGAATTGCCAAAATATTGGGCAGACTTCACTTTCGGTCATATAGGAAATAGAGAGTTTTCGGTTAGTAAATTTGGTAAATATTATTACACATCAATAAATATCCAAAGCGACCTCGGACAAAATCTAGTATTTACTGAATACGAAAATCAATTTTATGTATGTAGAGTAAACGAATGGAGTTTATGTCAAAATTATAACTATGGCGGTAAATATATTTTGCCAAACTTCCTTAAGGACAAAATTTTCTCAGAAGAAATATACTGCCACTAACAGCACCTAAAACTTTGCGGGCGACATCAAAGCATTTGCAAACAAAGCCGCTTCGCGAAAGACATTTATTTTGCTTTGCAAATGCGTAGAAACATAGTATCTTTATTAACTCAAAAGCAAATATGGTGACTTAAAAGAGTGGCGACGTTAGCTAAGCAAGTTTGAAAAGAATCATCGACTAAACTTTTAGCATAATTTTGAAGTCTATCTTATCAAGACGCTGGAAATAAAAGAACTTCTCCAATCTATATATACTTTGAAAAGAAAGTGGAAACCAGAAACACAATTTAACAAGCGCAATAGGCTAACTTAAGCAGCAACCAATAATGCTCCTTGACGACATCAAATCAAATCTAATAATTAATTAACTATATGGAAACTCTATTTTCAATTTGAAATGCCGGCGAAGCATTAGGTCTTGTTTTGACAGTCATTTTTGTTGGAGGAGGTGTTTTAATTTCGCACAAGTTCTAGCGCAAACGTTATAAAAAGCCCGAGAATATTAAAGCTGACTTAAAGATAGATCGGCGTGACATTTATGTTTGGTGACATAATCTTAGTGATAATTACTTTGTGCAATAATTGCTTACGTTGTTAAAAAAGTACACTGATTATTCAATTGATACTACGTCCATCATAAAGACACCTACTTTTTACAAAAAATCGCCTTACCAAACATATTCCTTCAGACACCATCAAAAAAGCAGGCTTCGTTGCAATGCAGTCATATCTTAATAGCCTAAAAGAAGTCTTTGTTCTAATAAATTAGTAGAAATATATAATTTACAACTCTCGTTGTTCTTTTTTGTTAGGACAAGTAATCCATGAAACTCATCTTTTAAAACTTTGTATTCCGCCCCTTTCTTTTGCATTTTACTTATTTTTATATAAATTTAGTTACAACTCAATATTTTTGTATACTATTAACAATTACTGTTCATAAGACAAAAACATAAACGTCTTTAGGCAGACACGAAAGCAAAAGTTAAGCATAATGTGGCGCACAACTTATAACACACGGCTTGCTCCAGCCTAGCAGACATCAAAGCAATTGCAAAAGCGGTAGAAACTTTTTTAATTTTTTCTTTGCAATTGCCTAGCAACATGGTATCTTTATTTAAACATTTCGGTAGACAACGGTTTCAAAACGGCCGAAGCAAGCCGCGAAAACGTTAAAGTGGCAACCAGTATAGACACAAATAAAAACTAATAATGTTACGACAAATAATCATTCTTGTTTTATCGACCATCGTGTTGACATCTTGTTCCTAAATCCACCAACATGGCTTCATGGACAATGGACACAAAAAAAACGACAGTTTGAAAACAAATGGGTTAGTAACAACTTGGGACATAAGTAATAATGGTGTTTACCATAAGACAAATATGTCTGAAGACCACGAGATAAAATCAACTTCCATGATTACAATAACAGAAATAAATGAACCTACTCGTTACATTATACGCATAGACCACGCCGCAGAATCTAAACCATATTTTCAAGTTTTTAAATTAAAGACAGAAAATGAAATATTGTATTATGACTCAAGTGCTATACTTCCAAGACAAGAATATGCACTGACTAAAACTAAATGACAAAACTGGCAGCCACTAACAGCACCTACCAGTAATGCGGGCGGACAACAAAGCTTTTGCAAAAGCGGTCGCTCCGCGAAAGACAATTATTTTCGCTTTGCAAAAGTCCATGAACATAGTATCTTTGTTAGTAGCATTTCGGTAGACAACGGTTTCAAACCGCACTACTGGTAGCTCCAAAACGTTATAGGCAAGCAATGAGAAAATTATCAATATTGACACTAACATTTATGTTGACATCACTTTTAGCTGTTGGACAGACTAGACCTAAAGTGAGGCATATGACAGCGATAGACTTTTTATCTGTTGACCATGCAGAAATATGTAAGTACACAAAGCCAATTATAGACAGCACAATGGGTGCAGATCACAGACAATTAAATTCAGAGCAAATAAGAAGTTTTGTTGACGAATGGAACAAAGCAACTTATATCGGTGTGTGTAATTTAAATCAGTATATCGTATCGACCTATATTTAAAGGATGGTACAAAAAGGACTTTTGAAATAAATGGAAGTGCAAAAGAAACTCGTGACTATTGCTATGAACCTAATGACAGAAAATATTTCAAAGACCTTTGGGATAAAGCAAAGCCCAACTAACCAGACATAATTGCCAGCCTATAACACGCCCCTATTAAGCAGTTTGGCAGACTAACTAAATAATTATTTTTACTTAATAAACCAATTAAATTGCGGCTGTATTATATATGAATCACGTTTTAAAGAACATTTTAATTGGCATTGTATTAATAAGCATGCATGCCAATGCTCAATTTAAACCTGTTGAATTAACTGGTAAAATAGGTAAATACTCCATTGAAATGTTTATTACACAATTTGATAAATCAACCACACAATTTAAGGGAAGCTATAACTATAAAGGAAAAAAAGTTGCATTACAAATAAAAGGCGAAATAAAGGGTGATTGCATAACCATTGACGAATTTTTTAAAAACAAAAATACCGGCTCCTTTTATCTGTCTAAGGAAGATGGTGATTCGCTGAAAGGTTTTTGGAAAGCTGAAAACAAAGATCCTTTAACAGTTTTGCTGAAATATAAAAATGCTGAAACTGCAAAACAACTAGCGCCTAATGATTTAATGACCTTAAATAAAAGCACCTCGAATGACATTGACGGAACTTATAAAGTTGAACAGTATTTTATTAGTGATTTGTTTTATCCAAATATTGATTTAGTATTTAATGGCGGCACAGCCAATTTTAAAAAGTTAGGAAAAGATTCGTTACAGTTTTTAGTGGAGATGGTTTGTGGCCCAACCTCCCACATAGCATACGCTAGTGGGAAAGCAGTAAAAAAAGGAAACCTTTATATATACAAAGCCAATATTTCTGGTGAAGCTGATAATTGGTGCGAGATTACATTTACCTTTAGCAATAAAAAAGTGATAGCCGTTGCTAATGCTTCTTTTGACTGTGGTTTTGGGGCAAGAGCCTATTTAGATAATGAACTCATTAAAGTCAATAATAAACCTTCATTTAAAAATGAGTAGAATTCGTAAATAGTAAATAAA
>JADJSH010000007.1 GCA_016711805.1 Bacteroidota bacterium | reverse complement strand
CACCGATTTGGAGGTGAATAGATTAAATAGAATGAAATAATATGAAATGTTGAAACAAAAAAGTGCCTATTCTACTAGAGAATAAGCACTTTTGAAACAATTTGTAATTGTTAAGTGGGTAAATGAAGGGGCTCGAACCCTCGACCCTCGGTACCACAAACCGATGCTCTAACCAACTGAGCTACATCTACCATTTTGGGCTACAAATGTAATGTTTTTTTTGTTTTTACTAAAATTTATGAGAAAAAAATTGAAAATACTGTTCTGAAGGATAAATGCTATTAAACTAGTTCCTATGTTGGTAATAGTGCGGCTGGTTTTGACAATTCGGTGCGAACCGCCATTCAGAGAAGCTTCTGCGGGGTAAATGGGGGTTGGCGAATTGTCTTGACTTTTTGTTTCTTTTTCGTCAAGGAAAAAGAAAATGGAAAAATATTTATTTTACTGCATCTTTGCTATAATTCACCATATAATGCAAACCCACAGACTCCTTGCGGCGCATAGCGTGTTTGATGATTAAATAGCCAATACAAATTAAATTGCGCAATTCGCCTAGTTTTTGGGTAACCGTTGTTTTTTCGTAAAGCGCTTCATTTTCTTTATATAAAATCTCCAAACGATCAAAAGCACGTTTTAAACGCAATTCGGAGCGAACAATACCTACATAATTGCTCATAATTTGCTGTACTTCGCGTTGCGACTGGGTAATTAATACCATTTCCTCGGCATGCTCAGTTCCTTCAGCATCCCAATTAGGAATATTTTCGGTAAATGAAATGCTTGGTAAATTTTCGGAAGTCAATTTAGCTGCTCTATGCGCAAACACGACTGCTTCTAGTAATGAATTACTAGCTAAGCGGTTAGCCCCATGAAGGCCCGTGCAAGCACATTCGCCCACGGCAAATAAATTGCCTATGGTTGATTGTCCGTTATTATCAACCAAAATGCCGCCACATAAATAATGCATGGCAGGTACCACAGGAATTAAATTTACAAAAGGGTCAATATCCAAATCCATACATTTATTGTAAATGTTAGGAAAATGCTCAATAAATGCTTTTCTATCTAAATGGCGACAATCTAAATACACAAAATCTTCGCCTCGGGTTTTTAGTTCATTGTCAATGGCGCGAGCAACAATATCACGAGGCGCTAAGGATAAACGCTCATCATATTTTTGCATGAACTCTTTACCATCGATGGTTTTTAACACGGCACCAAATCCACGGATGGCTTCTGTAATTAAAAAACTAGGGTGCTCTCCTGGATTGTATAAAGAGGTTGGATGAAACTGTACAAACTCCATATCCTTTACTCTTCCTTTGGCCCTGTAAACCATAGCAATGCCATCGCCAGTAGCAATAGTTGGGTTGGTGGTAGTAGCATATACATGACCTGCGCCACCAGTTGCCATTAAGGTAATTTTAGAAAGAACGGTTTCTATTTTTTGTGTTTTGGTATTTAAAATATAGGCGCCAAAACATTTAATATCTTTTGAGTGAGAGGTGACAACTTCTCCTAAATGATGTTGAGTAATCACATCAATAGCATAGTGATGATCGAGTACGGTAATGTTTTTATGTTTGCGAATTTGTGCAATTAAAGCGCGTTCAATTTCATAACCAGTTATGTCTTTATAATGTAAGATGCGGTGTTCGGAGTGACCACCTTCTTTAGCTAAATCGTAAGTACCTTCTTTATTTTTATCAAAATTAGCACCTAGTTCAATTAATTCGCGTACTCGTTCCGTGCCTTCTGTTACTACTACTCTTACCGCTTCTTCATCACACAATCCTGCGCCTGCAATTAAGGTGTCTTGTATGTGTTTTTCAATCGTGTCTTTATCATGCCACACAGCTGCAATACCGCCTTGTGCATATTTGGTGTTAGATTCGTCTTCGTTGCTTTTAGTCACAATAAAAACAGAATTATTTTCTGCAACTTTAAGCGCATAACTCAAACCAGCAATACCGCTACCAATAATTAAAACATCTACTTTTTGTTGCATGATTTATTTTTTAAGTAAGCGAGCCACATATTTCCCAACAATATCAAACTCTAGGTTAACAACATCGTTTACTTTTAAATGTTTAAAAACGGTGTTTTCAAATGTATATGGAATAATGCAAACGGAGAACGCATCGTCTTTTGAATCAACTACCGTTAGGCTTGTTCCGTTAATAGTGATACTTCCTTTTTCTACGGTTACGTTTCCTAATTTATTATTGTATTCGATCGTATAAGTCCAACTGCCTTTATTATCAATTATAGAAGTTACAATTCCTGTTTGATCGACATGGCCTTGCACAATATGCCCATCAAATCGTCCATTTGCAGACATGCAGCGCTCTATGTTAACTTCATCTCCCACTTTTAAATTCCCTAAATTGGTTTTTTGTAGAGTTTCGTCAATAGCAGTAACCGTATATTGATGACCATTGATTTTTATAACTGTTAAGCACACACCATTATGCGCCACACTTTGATCTATTTTTAGTTCGTGAGTAAAAGCACAACTAAATGTAAAATGTACATTGCTATTTTCTTTTTCAATAGCTTCTACTTTCGAAAGTCCTTCTATAATTCCTGTAAACATGATACAAATATACTAAAGAGTGCGTTTATATAAATTAATTTGTACCTTTATCTTATCCCCGCATTAATCGATTTACTATGAAGTTATTTCTTGTCTTTTTTGCGGTTACTACAGTAGCATTTTCTCAAACCCAACCGTCACAAGTGCAATGGTTTAAAGGCGAGCATTTTGTGCTGTATAATAAATGTCTAACACCGGTCATTTTTTGCGAAAATACCCAGCAAACATATAATTTTTGTTTATCATATAGCAACTGTCATGGATTGTATGTCATGCCTGGTGATACTTTTTATGTAAATTTAGAAGATAAAAATCAATCGAAAGTAATTTCTGCTGATATATCTTTTAGTGGTTATTTCCCAACATTAACACAAGTAGTTTTTTTACCAGTAAACACTGTTTCACAATGTATTCCGCCGCAGGCTTTGCAGATAGTTATCCCATTAAATGCAACTTTAGGATCTACCTTTTTAATAGAGGCGCAAAATGTAAATTTTGTAAACACTATTCCTAATAATCCTACATCGCCGTTGCCAATACCTATACAAATTGGCGGAACTAATCCGCAATTGATGGCTTCTTTATCTGATTTTACTGTATGCCCGCAAATAGATGAAATTGATACTGCTCAGGTAGGATTAAATGAAATTGATTTATTAAAAAATTCCATTACTATTTCTCCAAATCCTGTCATTAATAATTTAGTAATTAATATTCGCGTTTTTCAAACACCAATTCAATATGGAATAATGGGAATTGATGGTTGTGTTATGAAATCAGGAAAGTTAGAATCATCAATTAATGATGTACAATTAAATAATTTACCAGCTGGAATGTATTTTATTTCTTTTAGTTTAAACAACTTGGTTTTTGAAACAAAAAAACTGGTTATTACAGATTAATATTAAAAAAACGCCCTTACTTGAGCGCCGCCAATATTTATAATTTTACTATTGGGCGATTTTCTGCCATTGTAATTAATACTAATTTGTATGTTATTGGTTAAGTTACGTTGGTAGCTTAATTCCCATGTGTAGTTATAACCTGTTTTTAAAGCGTTTAGCATTTCATAGGCTACAGGCGTATTTTCAGGGGCATTATATGATATGTTAATGAAGTTAGCTTTACCAGTGATACTTCCTTTTTCTACCTGATTAAATTTAAATTCTAAACCAAAATCGTTGAGCTCAGCTTTTTCAGCATTACCAATCGTCATGGCTTCTGTTCTATTAATAATATTTTGTTTTTTGTTGTGTTTATAAAGTACGCTAATTCTAAAGGCAGTATTAGGTTGATAGCTTAATTTTTGTTCAAAGTCATAAGACTCTAGCTTATAATTTCGAGTACTAAAAAATTCAGATACCGTTGATTTAATGCCATACAAATTAATGCTATTTAAACTCCAGGCCTTGGTTACATTCCATCTCCAACGCCATTCATGTGTCGTATTTTCTCTTGTTTCAAAGCCATTGGTTAATAGTTGTTTGCTTAAATTACTTTGATAGGTGTAATCTGTGCCAAATACAGCGGCACTTTGATTAAAAAACAAGCTTTGACGTAACGAAGAATTTAATGCGGTTAGTAAAGAGTCGTCTAAACGAATATCCGTAGGATTAAACGTAAATAATTTTCCGTTGTCGTACGATTTTTTATCAATTCGATAAACAGATTGCGTAGCAAAACGGCTAATAAATTTAAGCGCTTTGCCAGAACTATCTTTTAAAAATACAGCGGGGCGAAGGTTTAATGAAAAACTAAATTGATCGTGCAACACCTTGACATATTGATTTGTAGGCGTATACACTTTAATGTACAATGCTTGATCCGAAAATTGCGCAATTTCAAATTCATTTAATTCGGCTATGCCATTGTCGTTATAATCTTTCCAAGCATACGTTCCTTGCCCTGCTGCTACTAACAAATAGTAGTATTCTTTTTTATTTTCTAAACCATAACCTGTTTCGTAAAACATACTCGACGTTATAAAACCTTTAATTAATCGTGGCGAATATTCTATTCTGCTTAATAGAGTATTATCAGGCTTAATGGTCATCGAGTCTCTTTTCAATTTCAATTCACGGTAAGTAAATACGACTGAAAACGGATGATTACGAATACTATTAATATTTGCAGAAAAACCAGTGTTTTGTGCATAAGTAGAGTCTTTTAATATGGAATTGTAGGCTTGCTTATCTCTTCGCTCTCGATAAAATAATTTGTATAAATTCCCGCTAGTATCTTTATTGGTGATGTTTCCTTCCCATTCCCAAAACTGATAACTGCGAGATAATAAACTATCTGAGGTGTTTTTTCGAAACCTATTTTGTTCAAACTCATCCAAAAAATTTACTCTTAATTTCCAAAACGATTGAGAGAAAGCGGTTTTGTGTCGATAAAAATTACTGAGTTGAGAGTTGTAATTACTGGTTAAATAAGAACCGTTGTAGGTTATATTACTTGTTTTGGTATTAAATAAACTTTGTACGCTGTGCTTTAATCCATCATAAAAAACGCCTTCTTTAAAGAAGTTAACACCGTATAATAATTTTAATTTATTGTTTTTTTGAATTCCTACCTGAGCAAAACCTACATGCTGGTCGGTATTGATGGGCGCATTAATTGGCCGATTCCAGTCGCGCTCAAATTCAATAGCTCGGTAGCGCTCTATAGGATTAAAATTTTGTTGTACATATTCGTATCCTATATTATAAACTGCATTTAGAGATTGTTTACTGACCGTGTCTTGTTTTATAACGCTTTGGTTATTGCTGTTTACTTTTAAGCCATAACCATCATCGTTTTGAGAATTAAATTTACTAAAGGTATTGATGTCATTTTTGGTATACACACCTTCTACATCTAAATTATGATTTTTATTAAATTCATAATTTGCACCAGCGGCAAACATTTGTTTTTTCTTAGGAGTTACTAAAGGTATCACTGGCTCATAATTTCCTTGCAGCACGCCGCCTACTGGAGCTACCCATTTATACACTTTTCCGTTTGCTGTGGTTGATACTTGAACATAGTAGCCATTATTTTCGCCTACATAACTGTATTTAACGGTGTACTTAGCGCTATCGGGATTTGTTGAATAAACAAAATGCCAGGATATAATATTGCAGAAACAACGGTATCTTTTTTCCAATAGAACACATCGGTTGTGTTAAATGTTGCTAGGTTAGCTCCGCTCGTTACTGCTTTGCTCAAAGTATCGCCGATGTTAAACATCGTAAGCTTTTGTGGTTCGGTTAAGGTTTGTTGTAGGGTTTTGTTTTTGTTATCCTGCTCACCAAAAAAATTAAGTCGCACTTTTAATTTCTTCGCCTCTATTTCTTCACTAAAAAAGTATAATGAACGCGCGTAGTTTCTTTCGGCGTATTGAAACTCTGCAATGATACGTTTGTCTTTGGTAATAATTTGTTTAGCAGTAAAGGTTAATTCAGAAGTATTATAATCAATGATGTAATCATTCTCTTGTCCACGTTGAAGCAGTTTTCCATCAATATATATTCGTTCAGTACCTGAAAGTACAATGATAAACTGTTCATTGTTATCGCCACGTAATCTGTAAGGTCCTTGATTGTTTTCTGTTCCCTGAATTACATTCCTTGCAAATTTCCCTCTACTAACAGCGCCACTCAATTGTGTTTTAAAAACCACTTGTTGTTTGTTAATCGTGTCGTAGTAATTATTAGAAAAATAAGCGCCTTGCGAACGTTTATAGAAGTTCATGAAATAACTAGTGGGACGTTGTAATTGAAAGTCTCCTACAATGAGTTTTGAATTTTTATTGGATAGTTGCACAAACACTTTATCAAATTCTTGCAACTGAGCCGTTGTTCCATCTGCTTGAAAAGGAATATTGTCATCCGTGGCAGCTAATAATAAATCTACTTCTTGCGTTAATTTTCCACTTACTTGCAAGTTCAAACTCGAATTAACCACTACATCTTGGTTGTTTCCAAAACTAATGCCACGACTAATACTTCCGTTTTTATTTAATCCGTCAGACACAAACGATTCGCTTGCCGGAGCTGAACCCGCAAAAGCTAAAGTAAGCGGGTTTTGTGGTAGCGATAAATCTTTCGTGAGTTTTGATGTGCTTTGGTGATAATATGATTTCTCAAAATTATAGGGGAAGGTTTTATAAGTAACCAATAATGGGTCGCTTGGTTTTACTTTAAAGATGATTGCTTTTAAAGGGTAGTTAATGCGATAAGTAGAAGAATCTAATGGGTTATTTTTTGTAGAAAGATTTAATGTACCAGGAATTAAACTTAAACTATCTAAAAAAAGAGTGTCAGATTTGACGAAAAAATATTTTTGTTTTAGGTTCGTTTGAGATTGGGCGGATATAAAACATCCACACAAAAACGTAACTATAAAAATAAATCTAAAACTCACCATGCTTATAACGGTTTATAAATATAGAAATTGTATTTTTATCCTTTAAATTGATTTTAAATGAAGATAATTACATACAATGTAAATGGCATTCGTGCCGCCATGAATAAAGATTTGGTAGGCTGGTTAAAAGCTGCAAATCCAGATGTTTTATGTTTACAAGAAACAAAAGCCACATCCGATCAAGTGGATGTTAAGGCATTTGAAGCCTTAGGGTATCATTTATATTGGTATTCTGCTCAAAAAAAGGGATATAGTGGCGTGGCCATTTTCTCTAAAATCAAACCAAAACATGTTGAATATGGTTGCGGAATCGAAAAATACGATTTTGAAGGCCGAATTATCCGATTGGATTTTGATACCTGTTCAGTTATGAGTGTTTACCATCCAAGCGGAAGTAGTGGCGATGATAGACAAGCGTTTAAAATGCAATGGCTCACTGATTTTCAGAATTACATTGATGATTTGAAGAAAAAATTACCAAATTTGATTTTATGCGGAGATTACAACATCTGTCACAAACCAATTGATATCCATAACCCTAAATCAAATGCCAACACCTCAGGGTTTTTGCCTGAGGAAAGAGAGTGGATGGAGCAGTTTATTCAATCAGGCTTTATCGACTCTTTTAGGCACTTCAACCAAGAACCCCATCAATACAGTTGGTGGAGTTACAGAGCAGGGTCGAGAGGCAAAAATTTGGGTTGGCGAATTGATTATAATTTAGTGGCTAATCACCTCGAAAAACACCTCAAACGAGCAGTGATATTGCCAGATGCGATGCATAGTGACCACTGCCCAGTTCTTCTAGAAATCGAATTTTAAGAAATTCATCTAATTTTTTAGTTTTTTTAGTTTTTTAGATTATATTTGTCCTTACTATAAACTTATGTACCTAGGTATGAAAAAAATATTTATTCCACTAGCAGCAGGCTTATTCACATTAGGATTAGCTTCTTGCAGCTCATGTTCAGACGAAAACAAAGGTAATCACGACGGTGCAGAAGGAAAAGGCGGCGTTTATATGGGCGGAGTAATGCGCATGAACGAAGTTGAGGCTTTTAAAAGCTTAAATCCTATTGCTGTTAACGAGATTGTGGGTTTCCATATCGGCGGACAATTGTTTGAAGGATTAGTAAAGTTTGATCAAAATGATTTATCTATTAAGCCTGCAATTGCGCGCTCTTGGGAATCAAATGCGAATCAAACAGAATGGACTTTCCATATTCGTCAAGGTGTTAAGTTCCACGCAGATGCATGCTTTCCAGACGGAAAAGGCAGAACTGTAACAGCTAATGATATTAAACTATGTTATGAGAAATTATGTACTGCTGATCCTAACAATGCTCAGTTTGACGTAACGTTTAAAGATAGAGTAGTTGGTGCTAATGAGGCTTTTGCGTCATCAAAGGCAGGAAAAAACATTCCTGTATCAGGTATTAAAGTAATTGACGATACAACTTTAGTTATTTCATTAAAAGATCCATTTGCTGGATTCTTAAACATTGTAGCTATGCCAGGATGTTGGGTATATCCTAAAGAAGCTATTGATAAATACGGGGTAGATTTACGTATTCACCCAGTAGGAACAGGTCCTTTTTACTTAGAAACAGTAAAAGAAGGCGAAGTTTTAATCATGAAGAAAAATCAAGATTATTATGGAGTTGATAAAGACGGCAACAAATTACCATACTTAGATGGATTAAAATACACATTCATTCGTGAGAAAAAAGCAGAGATTTTAGAGTTTAAATCTGGTAATTTAGATATGGTATATCGTTTACCTGTTGAGATTTTCCATGAGATTATGGGAGATTTAGAACATGCTAAAGATCGTAAAACAGAGTTCCAAATCTTAAATTCAACAGCTTTCAACACCAATTACCTTGGATTTAACAATACAAGTGCGGTGTTTAACAAAAAAGAAGTTCGTTTAGCGTTTAATTTTGCTATTGACAGACAAAAAATTGCAGATTTCACAATTCAAGGTGAAGGTAATTCAGCTGATTATGGTATTGTACCTTACGTTGAAGCATTTGAAAAAGATGGGTATGATTTTAAAGGATTAAAAGGATATACTTTAGATGTTGCTAAAGCGAAAGAATACCTTAAAAAAGCAGGTTTTGCAGATGGTAAAGGATTCCCTAAAGTTACTTTAGAAATCAACGGTGGCGGTGGAGATAGAAACATCTTAATTGCTGAGGTTGTACAAAAAATGTTGAAGGAAAACTTAAATGTGGATATTGAAATCAATACTGTTCCTTTAGCTGAGCATCTTGAAAATGTAACTTCTGGAAAATCTGATTTCTTCCGTTTAGCATGGATTGCTGATTATCCAGATCCAGAAACTTTCTTAACTATTTTCTATGGTAAACACGTTCCTGCTGGAGCTACAGAAAAATCATTTATTAACTACACAAGATTTAAAAATGCTCGTTTTGATTCATTATTTGCAGCTTCATTTACTGAGCCTGATAAAGCAAAACGTTATGCAATGTTAGCTAAGGCAGAGCAAGTGTTATTGGACGAGGCGCCATTTATGCCAATTTTTTATGATGAAAATTTCCGTTTAGAGCAATTAAACGTTCGTAATTTCCCTGAAAACGCAATGAATTATATGGATTTATCAGTGGTATATTTAATACCGAAAGACAAAATGCCTAAAAAATAAATTTAAGAATAAACTATTTGAAACCGTCCGCCTGTTAGCGGACGGTTTTTTTGTTTTAATTATATAAGAATGTAAATAAAACTTGGCTCATATTTTATCAAATCATTGATTTTTAGTAAATTCGCATATATGACAACCATTTCTAAAAAAAGTAACATCGATAGTAAACAAAGTTTAGCTATCGTTTGCAGTTCATTTAAAAATAAATCAGAATATAATTTAACGAAAGAACAAGTTGATTATATATCTAACGACATAAAAACAAATGATAAAAAATTTGTTTGCATCAACACCTTATCTCGTTTAGTTTTTGTGATTGTAGTAGATGATAAAAAAAATCATTACTCTATGTTAGAGGCAATTCGTAAAAACGGTGCAACTATAGCAGATACAATAAATAGCGAAAAGCGTTTATCTGTATGTTGTGTAAATGAATTATCAAACACCGATTATTCATTAGCTTTAGCAGAAGGAATCGCTTTAGCTAATTATCAGTTTATTAAACATAAGCCAAGTGCTAAAAAAACAGCTAATACATTAAAGGATATATCTGTAGTTGATTCAAAAATTTCTTCACAACATATTTCTAATTTATCTATTGCTATTGATGCTACATTAAAGGCGCGTGATTTAGTAAATGAACCCGTAAACACTTTAAATGCCACTGATTTAGCAAATGCATTTAAGGCTATGGGAAAAAATGCTGGCTTTAAAGTAGAAGTATTAAATAAAACTAAAATCAAACAATTAAAAATGGGTGGCTTGTTAGCTGTTAATCAGGGAAGTGTAGACGAACCTACATTTTCTATTATGGAATACAAACCAAAAAATGCAAAAAACAAAAAACCTTATGTATTAGTTGGTAAAGGTGTTGTGTACGATACTGGCGGATTAAGCTTAAAGCCTACGCCAAACAGTATGGATTTAATGAAATGCGATATGGCAGGTGCAGCAGCAGTTGGTTGTACGATGTATGCGATTGCTAAGGCAAAATTAAATGTTCACGTGATTGCTTTAGTTCCGGCGACAGATAATCGCCCAGGTTTTAATGCCTTTGCCCCTGGAGATATTATTACAATGATGGATGGCAGTACGGTTGAAATGTTAAATTCAGATGCTGAAGGCCGCATGATATTAGCAGATGCCTTACATTACGCTAAACGTTTTAAACCAGAAATGGCAATTGAATTATCTACCTTAACTGGTGCAGCTGCAGCAGCTATTGGACAATATGGAATTGTTAGTATGGGGACTGCAACCGATGAACAAAAAACTAACCTAACAGTAAGCGGATTGCGTATGCATGAACGTTTAGCTGAATTTCCATTTTGGGATGAATATGATGAGTTAATTAAATCGGATATTGCCGACCAAAAAAATTTAGGAGGCCCTTATGGTGGAGCAATTACAGCAGGTAAATTTTTAGTGAAGTATACTGACTATCCTTATATGCACTTTGATATTGCAGGTCCTGCATTTGTTATGGCTAAAGATAGTTATAGAGGTAAAGGAGGAACAGGTTACGGAGTAAGATTATTATTTGATTTTTTCTCAAATTTATAAGACACAAATAACTAACCATAATTATATTCATTTGAAAGTTTTACTACATATTTTTTTATTCTGTTCACTATTGAGTTACTCTCAAACGAATACTGGAGAATCTTTAATCGTAGTTCATTATGATGAAGGTAACAAAGCAAATTTAGGGCAATTAATCTATCGTTACAACTTTGTAAATAATGTATATGCTGGTAGAGAGCAAATAATTTCTGTTGTTGGAAGAAAAGACAGTAAAGATTATATAAGATGTGATAAAGGAGACAATACGTTATATAAAGACCGTTATTTAATTTCTGCTATTGGGAATATTATTGATTTGAAAGAAAAGAAAGTGCTTTATGATGGTTCAGGCAAAGTAGTAAGGTGTTCTAACGATAGTGTTATCTTTTATATCAATGATATTTTTAAAGGGAAGTATTATGCTTATTTCGATTTAAATACAAATAAATATTCAGAAATTAAAACGTTAACTTTTAAGCCTAGCATCGGACAAGACATCGAATTTGATAGAACAAAATCTCCTTATAAATTATTGTATTACCCTCAAAACAAACCTAAAGTGGTTTTAATGGAAGATGCTGGTCATGGTGGAGTGAGTTCAAAAGCACCAAAAGCTGATATTCCAATATATTGGGTAGATAACAACACGTTTATATTTCCTAACATTAAAATTACAGATTTAGAAGGAAGTATTGTGAAGTATAATATAGCCACTAAAACATCTAAAGTAATTGGAACATTTAATTCAACTGCAAACGTTCCTGCAACATATCAGTTAGTAAATAGTGTAGATTGTTATATTGAATTTTATTTTAAAAATAAATTGTATTGCATCAACCCTGCTAAAGAAACGATGTTAATGTCGAACTTTAAAGAGGTTGATAAAAACTTTTCGGTTGAAGTTGAACCAAAACCAAAAGGAAGAGCGGTTTACCATAAAGGAAAAGAAATTGGAAGATACCATTTTGATTTAAAAAATTTCAAGTCATCTCCTAATTACGGAGTATTGGTAAAAGAGATTATTATGGGCGACGAATCCTATCAACAAGGTATGTCGGTTTATAATGTTGCAAACTCGAAATGGGAAAGCGTGGATGGAGAAGAAGTAGCAAATTTAGTGGGTTGGATTAAAAAATAAATTATGTTAGAAAATAAAGTAGTAGTAGGAATATCTCAAGGAGATTTAAATGGTATAGGATTAGAAATTATTTTAAAAACATTATCTGAGCCAGGTCTATCAGAAATATGTGTACCCGTTTTATTTAGTTCGCAAAAAACAGTTTCTTATTTTAGAAAGATGTTAAACTTAGAAGAGTTTAATTTCAATCCATTAAGAGACTTTACGAATGTACATACTAAAAAGCCAAACGTTTTTATTTGTTACGAAGAAGAAGTAACCATTGAAATGGGAAAGGCAACTACCATGAGTGGTAAGTATGCTAAACTATCTTTAGAGGCGGCTACGATGGCTTTGTTTGATAAAAAAATTGATGTATTGGTAACAGCGCCAATCAATAAACATTCGATGCAAGAAGCGGGTTTTAATTATCCTGGTCATACCGAATATTTAGGTGATAAGTTAGGAGGAAAGCCATTGATGCTTTTATGTTCAGGAGATTTACGTATTGCTATTGTTACAGGGCACGTTCCTATTAAAAATATTGCTGAAAAAATTACTACTCAAAATGTGTTAGAAAAAATTAATCAGCTACATGCATCTTTAGTTAAAGATTTCGGGATTCGTAAACCAAAAATTGCTGTATTAGGTTTGAATCCTCATGCAGGAGAAAATGGAGCGATTGGCGATGAAGAAAAAACAGCCATTATTCCAGCGATAGAAAAAGCAAAAGAAACCATGATGGTTTACGGGCCTTATTCTGCTGACGGATTTTTTGGAAATAACACGCAAGCTAAATTTGATGGTGTGTTAGCTATGTATCACGATCAAGGCTTAATTCCTTTTAAAACATTAGCCTTTGGACATGGTGTTAATTTTACGGCAGGATTAGATTTTGTTCGTACATCACCAGATCATGGAACGGCTTATGAAATTGCAGGAAAACAAATTGCTGATGAATCCTCTTTTAGAGAAGCTTTATACGCCGCTATTGATATTTACAAAACAAGAAATTTGCAGGAAGAAATTTCGGCTAATCCTTTAGCGTTTTCTCCAATTAAAAAAGAGAGAGGATAATTTTTGATTTAGTCAACAGATTGAGCAATTTTTTTTAATAGCATATCTGTTTTATCTGAAGAGATGCCAATTTCGTGGGTTTTGTCTATTACCAAATAACCGCCGTTTGATTTAACGTAATCGCTGATGTGAGTAAGGTTTACTATAAACGATTTATGGCATCTAAAAAATTCTGAATTGTCTTCAAGCAGTGTTTCAAAGCTTTTTAAGCCTTTACTGATAGTAAGTGTTTTGTTGTCTTTTAAAATTACTTTTGTATAAGAGCCATCTGCTTGAAAAAATAAAATGTCAGAGGTTTCGATAAACGAGGTGGTATTAAGTGTGTTTAAAGCAATTTTTTTTGGAGAAGAGTTTTTTAAATTTTCTTTTAATACAGAATAAGTGGCTTTGTTACGATTTTTATTTCGTTCAAATAATATCATCGCATTTTTTAAATCATCAACTTCAATTGGTTTTAGCAAATAATCAACGGCTGATAATTTGAAGGCTTGTATCGCATAGCGGTTATAAGCTGTTACAAAAATGATTGAAAAATTGATTTCATTTTCATCAAAAAAATCTAATAATTCTAGTCCACTATGTCCAGGCATTTCAATATCTAAAAAAACAATATCTGGTTTATGTTTTCTAATAGCTTTTACGCCAGTTGGCAAATCTTTACATAAATCAACGGTTTCAACATTGTTACAGTATTCGGCAACCATACCTTGTAGTAAGGTTCTTGCCATTTCTTCATCATCTATAATAATTGCTTTGTACATCTTATATAATTGGCATGGTCAGTATTACTTTTGTTCCCAGCGATTGTCCACTGGCATCCACTTTGTCGTTAAATTTAACAACTATTTTATCGTTAGTTCTGTTTAAAATTTCTAATCGTTTTTCGTTGGCTTGAGTTGAAAAGGATTGATATTTATCGTTTTTTATTTTATTTAATTCTTCCGAACGTTTACGTCCAATGCCATTATCATCAATAGTGATTACAAGATGATTTTTAATTTCCTCAAATAAAATACATAATTTCCTGTCAGATTCTTTATGCAGCAAACCATGCTTAATAGCGTTTTCAACGTAATAGATTTTAAAACTGACTTATTTAAGTTATGTTCTAATTCAATTTTTTCGTTTAGCAATCTGTTTTTGTCTTCTAGTAATTTATTTTTATTTCGTAATTTATTAAGTTGCCATCTGTAATAGGTAAACCCTAATGCAAGTGCTAGTAAAAAACATAAGATCATGAACCATATGCTTTGCCAAAAAGGTGTAATGATTTTAAAATGAACGGTTGATGCGGTTATAGTTTCATTAATTTTAAATTGTATGCTGTATGTGCCAGGTTTTAGAGAAGCAAACTCAATAAGTCGAGTTTCGTTTGAAACCTTTTTCCATGGATCATTGTTCACTTTATAAAATACATTATTTTCAGTGGAGGTTCCAAAGTCTAATACCGAAAACCGAATCGTAATATCGTTTTGATTATAAGGTAAATTAGTTGATTCGTTTATATTGATTGATTTTCCATTGGCAGATAAGTTTGTTATTTGTAAAATGGCTTTTTCTTTTTTAACGATGGAGTTATTGATATCAGCTTTAATGATGCCAGAATTTGTGAGCAGTAATAAAGTGTTGTTTTTTAAAAGCACATCATTTACTTCGTAGGCGTTAATATTCACGTCTATTTTAGATAAGTGTTCGGTATCTAAATCATATAAATAAGCGTAGCCGCTAGCAATAACAATCAGCTTTTTATTGTATTGCTTGATAAATTTAATATCAAAGTTTTTGATGTTGTTTTTAGTATTTAGTTGAGTAAAATTTGTTTCGTTTGTGATGGTATATAAATCGCCTTTAGTTGACAGCGCATAAATGATGTTGTTATAAAAAACTATTTTTGAAGCATAAAAAGGTGCTTCGTTAAATTTTATTTCTTGAGTTGATGAAGGAGTACATTTAAACAATCCAATATTGGTGGCAAAATAAATAGTGTTTTTTTGTTTATTATATGCTACTGATTTTCCTCGAACGCCTTCAAGTATTGAAGAAGTATTAGGAACTTCAACTTTTATGTGATTCGTAAAATAGTTTTTCCAAACTGAAATGTTTTCTTTTTCATTGTTAAATGTTGCTAGGCCACAATAGCCGCTGGCAGCAATCGCATAGTATGCACCATCTAGTCTTGTAATTTCTTTAATGGCAGTTTGGAAGACGTTACAATTTTGAAAGTTTAATTGCGGCGCTTGTGTAAAGCCTTTAGAAGAATAAAATAAATCGTTACTGGTTGAGTCGAAGTTTAAATAATAGATTTCTGAATTATCTATTTGCTTATTTATAATAGATTTAAAATTTAATAAGGAATCATATAGGCATATTTCTCCTTTTTTGGTAGCGATTAAAAAGCCTTGCTTTGCTGCTACAATTTTATTGGGTAATAAATTTTGTTGTGCGGACACGATGTTATTTAGGTTTGGAGCCATAAACACACCTTCGTTAGGGCTACTAAACCAATAGTTGTTTTGCCTATCTTTTTTTACGCAGGAGATACTTTTTTCCTTAAATAAAGTTTTGTACAAACCTGTTTTAGTTTTATCATCATGATACGCATGAGACCCTTGCGGCGTATGAACCCAAACAAGGCTATCTGTAAAATTAAGACCTTGTATAAACTCTGGTTCTTTTATGGGAATCGTATATAGATGCTTTAAATTTTCATCAAAAACGTAAACAAGTTTTGTTTTATTTAATTTGCTTACAATATAAATTTTATGATTATGAACGTATAATTGCTTTAGCGCTGTATTTTTAATTTTGAAAAAATTCGTAGATGAAAGGATCATTTTTTCATCTAACTTGTATAACACATCACTTTCTATAAAGTAAGAATTGTTTTGACTACTGCCTGAAAACTCTACAATTTTATGAGGAAAAGATTTAGTAGCAATTCTATTTAATGTTTTTAAATCATATACGTCAATGCCTTTTTTTTGAAATGCAAATAAATGTGTTTCTGTTAATGTGATAGGTAGATATTGAATAGGATCATTTTGTAGAAAGGCATGTAAACTATCATTTTGCACGTAGTAGATGTATCCATCAAAATTTTCGTACCAAATTCTTCCGTACTTGTCTTCTACTATGCTACTGCCTGGCGTTGATGTTTGTGCGGGTGATGTGTACGTTTTATATTCAAAGCCATCGTAACGTGTAAGCCCAGCATTAGTGGCAAACCACATAAAGCCTTTACTATCCTGAAATATATTAAATACAGCATTTGATGGCATGCCATTAGATTTGTTATACTTAATGGTATACGGTTCTTGCCCTATTGCTACAAACGATAACGCAAAAAAAGATAGTATGTGAAGTAAATGTTTCAAAAAATATGGAACAAAGATAATGTTAAAGTTTGGTATCAGTCTATCATTTCACCAAAGTAGCTTTTCAATTAACCAAATGTTGTTTTGGGTTTATCTACTCTTCTAATTATTTGTAGTGATTTAACCTTACGATTATTTTAACAAATATAGTTTCTCGTGCTGCAGTTTATATAAATCTACAAAAACTCAAACACTGTTTTCGTCAACTTAAAACGGGTTTTGGTAAAAAGACTTAAAAAATGACATGGTATTTAAAGAACTTTGGCTTGAATCTTAAAAAATTAAATTATGAAAAAATTATTACTGGGAATTTTATTAATAGGCTGTTCTTCTTCAGTAAGATTAGCAGCTCAAACGTGGAGCGGTACGAGTTTTATGGGTGGGATTAACCCTGCTGTTAAGGATTTACAAATATTGAGTCCAACACAATTCTATTTTACGGGAAGCATTGGGGCTTCTGGAGATCCAAGAGGCTATATACGTAAAGTAACTACCTTTTCACTATCAAATGTAAATACGGGTTTCACATCTTTATATACTACTCCTACATCTGGATTATATGGTACAAACGGAATAACTTCTATCAGCTTCGTGTCAGTTACCCATGGTTGGGCAGTTTGGACAAATTTAATTACTGGTATTGGTTATGTAGTTAATACTACTGATGGTGGAGTAACATGGAATAATCAGTTTTCGTTGACTGGAGGTATTTTAAAAATTTATTTTGTAAATAGCACGCATGGTTGGTTTATGAATAATAGTGCTATTTACTCAACTACTGACGGAGGGGTAACTTGGGTAGCAAAAACAAATCCTAGTGCATCCACTCATCTGTCGATGGTTTTTACAGATCAAAATACAGGTTATGTAGTTGACGCTTACGGACAAGTTAATAAAACGATTGATGGAGGAACAACATGGTCAACACAAACCTTGACAGGCTTAACTGGGTATAATGAAATTAATGTATATTTTTTTAATGCAACTATAGGATGGATAGTAAGTACTGGTGGATTTATTTTTAAAACTACAGATGCTGGTACTACTTGGATAGCACAAACCTCTGGTACTACTCAAACATTGAGAGATGTATGTTTTATTAATGCTAATAAAGGATTTGCGTGCGGAGATGGTGGAACTATGTGTTCTACAACCGATGGGGGAACTACTTGGACAGCAACGGTTATACCATCAAGTGGTAATTTTGTAGCGATGGATTTTTATCAAAACTATGGACGTGCGCTAACGTCTTTTGGAAATATGTATAAGTATTGTGAAGCACCAGCTGTAGCAAGTGGAAGTTTAACATTATGCCAAGATATTTATTACCAAGGGCAATACATTAGTGGTTCTGGTACATATACATTTGATGTAAATGGTATAGGCGGCTGCGTTGATACTGCAAAAGTTACTAATGTTACTGCCATTGCACCGTCTATACAAACTACGTCTACTCAAACAATATGCCTTAATCTTCCTATGACTCCATTAGTATTAACAACGAATGCAATCACAAGTATAAGTGGATACGGCTTGCCAACGGGACTTACAGCAACTTATTCAAATAATCAAATAACAATTACTGGCACACCTACTGCCACAGGTCAATTTGGCGCAAGTTTTTCTGGATACGGCACTTGTAATGATATTGCTGTAACAATCAATTTTAATGTGACAACTAGTGGATGCAGCACTACTGGAGTTTTAGAAAATCAAGTACTAAATAATATTACTTTACAGCCAAATCCAGCTTCAACATTTGTTACATTAAACAATGTAGCAGAAGGAACCTCTGTAAATGTAATGGATGTAACAGGAAAAGTGGTTGTTTCTAATTCAATTATTGATGGAGACAAAACAATGACTATTGAAACTGATAATTTATCAAACGGAATTTATATCATTCAATTAAAAAATAATGGGGAAGTAGCTCATAAGAGGCTTATTATAAGTAAGTAGTAAATGCTGGAGTAGTTAACCAGTTTATTTTTCATGTGTGAAAGTCCGCTGTTAGAGAAATCTGGCAGCGGATTTTTTTATTATTCGTATGGTCATGCTGATACCGATACCTATCGGTACGATTCAGCATCTCTCAGTTAAGTACTTATAATCTCGTTTGAGATTCTGAACCATCAGGCCTTGGCGAGACAGAATGACTAAAAAAATTCAAACCGTGTTTTCGTCAACTCAAAACGAGGATTGGTAAAAGGACTTAAAAAATACCATAGTATTTAAAGAAATTTGGATTGAATTTTAAATAATAAACTATGAAAAAATTATTACTCTTTACAATCACTATGATTGCTCAATTGGGAGCAATGGCACAATGGACTGTTTTTCCTGGTACGGCATCAGAAATTTCATGTGGTTCAGCAACTGAGTTTGCATGTATTGGCGGCTCAGCAATTTTTAAATATAATTTTGGAACTAGTGCTTATGTGCAAATGACAGGGGCTGGGTACAACTTAAACGGAGTAGCTTTAGCAGCAGATGGAACTCTTTTAGGAAAAAGTAATCTAAATTTTACTGCAAGTTCAAATTTAATAAAGTTTAATGCTATACCAGCTGTTGCAAATGCGTTCAATACATTTAATGGTGTAATAAACAATAATATTTCGGTATTAAATCAAAATTATTATATTGGATCGACAGGAGGCAATGTTGTCAATAATATTTATCAATGGAACGGAAGTGCTTGGAGCGTTCTTCCTGGCAGTACTTCTACTGCGGCTAAAAAAGTTGTTGCAGGTGCTGGACCTACTATTTATGCGATGAATTGGAGCGCAACCGGAAACAACATTATTGTGTATACAGTTGGCGCTAATCTTTGGACAGCCTTATCAAATTCAACACTAAATGCAATTGATATTGCTGTTGGAGATGCGGGAAAAGTTTTGGCGGTTGATGCGTTAGGTAAATTATATTTCCGCTTTGGTGGAGCCTGGGTTTTAGATGCAACAGCTCCAGCTGATTTGATCAGAGTTTCTGCTGCTTCGGATGGTACGGTTATGTTATTAACTTCAAGTGGTGTCATATACAAAAATACTTGGGCTAATATTAATTGTGGAGCAAGTTTACCAGTTCCGGTTAATACAACTGCTTCTCAAAATTTAAATATATGTAGTGGACAATCAACTACATTAACTGCCACAGGCACAGGCACATTAAATTGGAGTGGTCCATCAAGCGGAACTGGAGCTACTTTAGTTACTCCTTCCTTAACCACTACTGCTACATATAGTATTACAAATACGGTAGCTGGCTGTACTTCGCTATCAACTGTAGTTACAGTAACGGTAAATTCACTTACACCTCCTTTATTTTCTGGACCATCATCTATATCTATTTGCTCTGGCACATCAACTTCATTAACGGCAAGTGGTACTGGAACTATTTCTTGGTTTGCATCGCCAACAAGCACAACTGCACTAACAACAGGTACTGTTTATACAACACCAACTTTAACCAGTAATACATCGTATTATATATCTGCGATAACTAATGGTTGCGAAAGTACTCGTGCAGTAAAAACAGTTACGGTTAAACCACTTCCAGCTCAGCCAGTAAATATAACAACTAATATAGGTATTCCTCAAAGCGTATGTCAAGGAGTTTCAACTAGTTTAGTATTAAATACAACAGCGGGCAGTAATTGGTATACAACTGCTACTGGCGGAACATCGTTTTTGTTTAGCACGCAATATACAACACCTACAACACTTACAGCAAACGCAACATATTACGTGGATCAAACAGTAAATGGTTGCACGTCAGCACCGCGTGTTGCTATAGAGCTTACGGTTACTCCAATTCCATCAATATTAAGCCAAACAGTCCAAAACTTAACATGTAATGGTTCAGGCAATGGATCAATCTCTTTAACTTTAAATAATCCAAGTTCTTTTATTTATGATTGGACGCCAAATGTAAGTACAACTTATTCGGCAACAAGTTTAGCGGCTGGAGTATATACTATTAATATTTTATCATCTGCAAATGGATTATGTAGTTCAACTCAAACATTTAGTGTTAATCAACCTGCGGCGTATAACGTACCTGTTAATATCATAGGAGGAAATATATTAAACTTTAATGATGGCTATGTTGGGGGAACAACCTTTCAATGGTTAGATTGTATTAATGGTAACGCCCCAATTAGTGGAGCGGTTAATGCTCAATTTACCCCAACGGTAAGCGGTAGTTATGCATTGGTAGTTACAGATAATTGCGCATCAACATCAACCTGTACTTCAATTTTAATAACTGGCATTAATGAAAACTCCTTATTAAATAATATTACCCTAAAACCAAATCCAGCTTCAACATTTTTACATTAAACAATGTAGTAGAAGGAACATCTGTAAATGTCATGGATGTAACAGGAAAGGTTGTTGTTTCAAGTTCAGTTAGTGATGGAGAAAAAACAATGACTATCGAAACTAGTAATTTACCAAATGGTATTTATATGATTCAATTAAAAAATAATGGAGCAGTAGCTCATAAGAAGCTTATTGTAAGCAAGTAGTAAATTCTGGTTTAGTAACCAAGTTTGTTTTTCATGATGAGAGTCCGCTGTTAGAGAAATCTGGCAGCGGATTTTTTTATTTAATTCAAAAAAAACTCAAACCTTATTTTCATCAACTCAAAACGGGGTTTGGTAAATTGACTTAAAAAATGTAGTTGTAATTATAGAAATTTGGCTTGAATCTTAAAAAAATAAACGATGAAAAAAATTTACTTTACCTTTCAATTAACATTATTAACATTTTTAATTAAAGCTCAATTTTGTAGCCCAGTTGTTCAGTCAAATATTACTGTATCTAGCAACACCGCATGTGCAGGATCTGTAATAACTTGTAATGCAACTGGCGGTAGCTTACCTGCGGGTGCATATTATAATTGGAGAGCAAATTACAGCAGCGGCTCTGCTTGCAGTTCAAGTAGTGGTATTGATTTTGGGCAACAAGGTAGTCCTGTAAACGTTGTAACTGGTTCACAATTTGTAATGCCTGCAACTGGTCAAGCAACTTATTACATCCGATTAACAGCTGTATGCTCAAATGGAGTTCGTACATGTGCATCTACAGAAATAGCTGTTTCAAGAGTTGGGGCTCCTGTGATTACAACACAAAACACTCAAGTTGTATATTGCCCTGGCACACCTGCTTCAATAGCAGTTACAGTGGCAAATGGCGGAACGTATACTTGGACAAAAAATGGTACTCCTTTTGCGGGCGCGACCACACCAACAATTAATTTTGCTGCACCAACAGCAACTAACGAAGGTGTTTACAGATGTATTGCAACAAACGCTTGTGGCACAACCACAAGTTCAGCTATTACTTTTACAACCTTGGGTAATCAAAATGTAACGGGAGCAGCCACAACTTTAACAAACACTACACTTGGATATCAAGTAACAAATTTAAGTACTCAAGGCGTATCTTACAATTGGTCTTTACCGTCTGGTGGAACAATAACTTCTGGAGCTACAACGAATTCAGTTTCGGTAAACTGGGGAAATACTGTTGGTATATATACTATATCTGTACAAAAAACGTTAGGTGCATGTCAAATTACGGATACAAAAACGGTTTCGGTAGAACTTTGTGGCAATAATCCTTTACTTCCAGGTACAACTACTCCCACAATTTGTGGGGGAGAAAGCGCTAATTTATTTTTAAGTGGAATTGGTTTTTATACATGGTCTACAGGACAACAGAATACAGGAATTTCTGTTACGCCTTCTGCTACTACTGTTTACTCTGTTCAAGCAAATGATGCTTTTGGATGTCCTCAAACAGGAACAGTGCAAGTTGCGGTGCTTCCCCTTCCAACATTTACAGCAAGTGCTACTAGTTCGAGTATTTGTGCAGGTGAATCAAGTACATTAAGTATCAATGCGATCAATTTTACGGATTATGTTTGGTATACACCTTTTACACCAAATACTAATTTAGTAGTTACGCCAACAGTAACATCAACTTATGGGTTTCAAGTTTTTAATACAAATCAATGTGGAGTAAGTGGTTCATTTACTGTTACAGTTAATACTTGCGCTGGCATATCTGAATTAGAAGCTTTGAATAGCATTACCTTACAACCAAACCCTACTTCAACATTTTTCACTTTAAGCAATGTAGCGGAGGGAACAACAGTAAATGTAATGGATGTAACTGGAAAGGTTGCTGTTTACAAGTCAGTTATTGACGCAGATAAAACAATGACGATTGAAACTGATAATTTATCGAATGGAATTTATGTTATTCAATTAAACAATAATGGAGCAGTAGCTCATAAGAAGCTTATCATAAGCAAGTAGTAAATGCTGGAGTAGTTAACCAGTTAGTTTTTTCATGTAAGAAAATCCGCTGTTAGAGAAATCTGGCAGCGGATTTTTTGTTATTAGCCCTTAAAATCGTTTAATCCAATCTTTATAAAATCTTTATACATTTTATGATTAAAATATATTAGTTCACCTACATTTGTAGAACAAAACTATTTTAATTGTCACATTTTCTTTTATATAAATTCAGTAAAAAACAGCAATTCATCATTAGTATTTCTTTAATACTTTTTGTGGCAGCCATCTCATTTGCGTTATCTCCTTTTATTGATTACAAAGTGGTAGCTTTCTTTTTACTAGTTACCGTATCATTAATTGCTATGTTTTTCGACATAGCACCAGTTTTGTTAGCGGCTTTTTTGAGTGCTATGGTTTGGAATTACTTTTTTATTCCTCCTCGTTTTACATTTGCTATTCAAGGTGCCGATAATGTGATATTATTTTCAATGTATTTTGTGATTGCTTTGGTAAATGGTGCACTGACTTTTAAAATACGAGAATCAGAAAAAAACGCCAATAAAAAGTTGGAAAAAGAAAACACATTAAAATTATATAATACCTTGTTAAATTCTCTATCTCACGAATTAAGAACACCTATTTCAACCATTATTGGCGCAACTGACACTTTACAAGAGGATAAAAACAAGTTAACTGAAGAAAACAGGATAGAATTAATTTCTGAAATATCTAAAGCTTCCTTACGCTTAAATAGGCAGGTGGGCAATTTATTAAACATGTCTAGGTTAGAGTCAGGTTTTCTTCAGCCTAAAACAGATTGGTGTGATGTGAATGAGTTAGTGTATGATGTAGTTAATCAATTGCATGATAATTTACTGGATAAAAAAGTTCATATAAAAATTGCTGAAACTATACCTTTGGTAAAATTAGATTATGGATTGCTAGAACAGATTTTATTAAATCTTCTTCATAATGCAGCTATTTATATGTCCGAAAATGGAATCATTAATGTTACTGCTATTATTAGTAAAGAAAAGAAATTTTTGATAGCTGTTGAAGATAATGGGCCAGGTTTTCCAGAAAATGAAATTAGCCACGTGTTTGATAAATTTTATAGATTGAAAAATTCGAAAACGGGCGGAACAGGTCTAGGTTTGTCTATTGTAAAAGGATTTGTAGAATCTATGAACGGAAATATCATTTTAGAAAATAGAAAGGAAGGCGGAGCTAAATTTACTATTGAGATCCCAGCTGAAATTGCTTATTTAAAAGACATTGAACATGAGTAATGCTATTGAAATATTGGTGATTGATGATGAAGCACAAATAAGAAAGCTTTTGAATATTACTTTGGAAAGTAACGACTATAAGGTGAAAGAATCTATTAATGCGCGTGAAGGATTATTGATGGCAGCGAATCATCCGCCAGATTTAATTTTATTAGACCTTGGATTGCCAGATGAAAGTGGGCATGTTGTATTAGAAAAATTGCGGGAATGGTACACTAAACCTATTATTATTTTATCAGTTCAAAGTAGCGAAGAAGACATTGTTAAAGCATTAGATGCAGGCGCTAATGATTACTTAGTTAAACCTTTTAGAACCGGAGAACTGCTTGCACGAATTCGCTCTTTATTGAGAAGTTCTTCCTCTGAATCTGAAAACCCTATTCTGACTAGCAATGATTTACAAATAGATTTATCGCTTCGTATTGTAAAGAAAAACAATGAACCTATAAAATTAACAGTGACGGAATATAATCTATTGGCACTCTTAATTAAAAATGAAGGAAAAGTATTAACGCATCAGTATTTATTACGTGCTATTTGGGGGCCAAGTTATATAAGTCAATCTCAATACTTAAGAGTATATATCGCACAGCTTCGAAAAAAAATTGAAGATGATTTAAATAAGCCTCTACATATTATTACAGAGAGTGGCATTGGCTATAGGTTTATGTAAATCTTTATAAAATCTTTATACTTCTCGTTATAATCTTTACATGGCATTTATAGTATCCTCTATAATTTTGCTTCATGAAAAAGAACATAACGGCTTTGCTTTTCACAAGCCTTTTTATTACTGCAATCTCGCAAGAAGACACCACAACTATTTTAAATAAACAAAAAGGCGAACCGTTAGAAGGTATGGATTGTACTTGGTGGAATGGTGGCGACCGTCGCTCTAGTCCAACTTTGTCTAGCAAATATTTTACGCCAACGGTTATGGTTGATGCTAATTATTCTTATTCGTTTAATGAGCCTATTGATAATACAGTTGTAGGTTCTACAGCATTAGCGCGAAATAACGAAATGCAAGTATCAGCTGTACATTTAGGTGGCGATTTTAATTATCAAAATGCAAGAGCACATATTGTAACCCAATTTGGTACTCGCTCCACGGTTGTTCCACGAAATGATTACAGTGTTTATAAAGGTCAATACCAATTATCAGATGTGTATCGATATTTAGCTGAAGCTAATGCAGGCTATCATTTTAATGTATTACATGGTATTAATGTTGATGCGGGAATGTTTATGTCGTACATTGGTTTAAATTCTTATTATCAGGTTGAAAATTGGGAATATCAAGCGTCATTTACATCTGATAACACACCTTGGTTTTTTAATGGTTTAAGGATACAAATTTTTGCCACTAAAAAATTAAAAATTGAACCGTGGATTATTAATGGTTGGCAAAGCTACGGCATGTTTAATAAACAGCCAGGGGTAGGCGGAAATATAACATGGTGTCCGAATGAAAACATAAAACTATTAACTAATAACTATTATGGTGCTGATGCAGCTGGTATACCAAGTCGTAAGAGATTTCATACAGATAACAGTGCACTGGTAAGATATTTTAATCGCCCTAAATCAAAGTTTATAAGTAAAATGGCATTTTCTTTAACTGGCGATTTTGGTTTTGAAAAAGGTGGTGGAGTTAACGGAATAAAAGATGGAGATTCTATTCAAGGGCCCGCACAATATTTTGCAAGCGTTATGTTTTATAACCGCATTTGGTTTGCAAAAAATCATTTAGCTTGGACTGTTGGAGGAGGCTATATGCAAAACCCTGGTCGCTATTTAGTATTATATCCAACCGGGCAAGCAAGTCCTTTGCCTAATACCAACAATCCAACGCAAACAGCAGGTGCTTATCCTTATAGCGCAAATGCTGGTGACCAATTTTCTGGATTTGATTATTCAACCAATATAGATTGGATGCCAAATCAACATATCTGTTTTAGATTAGAATATGTGCATCGCGAAGCCAGTGTGCCTTATTTTGCTGGACGAGGAGGAGTTACTTCCCCAAACGGTTATACAACTACACAATTACCTACTGATTGGAAACCTGATTTAGTAAAGTCAGAAGATAGAATTATAGTAGCAATATTGTTTAGGTTATAATTTATTATTTTGTATTCTCTTCCCAAATTGCCGCCAAGTGCACAATTGTCTGAGTTGCTTTTTCCATATCCTGAACGCTTACCCATTCTAGTTTGCTATGAAAGGCATGTTCTCCCGCATAAATATTGGGACAAGGTAATCCCATAAAAGATAAACGAGAACCATCCGTTCCGCCACGAATGCTTGATAGAACTGGTTTTACTCCTGTACGTTTAATAGCTTCTAATGCATTTTCTACTACAAAATAACACGTATCTAATACATCTTTCATATTACGATATTGCTCTGTTACTTTAAATTCGTAGCTAGATTTTGTATAGTTAGATAAAACAGATTTTGTAATTTCTTCTAATTCTGTTTCTAATGATTTTAAAGTGGGAGTATCAAAAGCACGAATGATAAATTTAATTTCTACTTGTTCTAAACCACCATTGATAGCAACTGGATGAATAAATGGTTGTTTCTTTTCAGTAGTTTCTGGTGTTTTATCTTTTGGAATACGATTGATAATTTCTGCAGCAATTTTAATGGAATGTTCCATCTTGTCTTTTGCAAAACCTGGGTGTGTTGGAATTCCATTAATTGTGATTGTTACACCGTCTGCACTAAATGTTTCATTCTCTAGATGTCCTAATGATTCTCCATCCATCGTGTAACCATATTGCGCACCAAGTCTTTTCATATCCACATGGTCAGTTCCTCTGCCTATCTCTTCGTCGGGTGTAAACAATATACGAATATCACCATGTTTTATTTCTGGATGATGCATTAAATAATTGGCAGCATCCATAATTTCTGCAATCCCCGATTTATTATCAGCTCCTAATAAAGTAGTGCCATCAGTTGTAATAATGTCATTACCAACTTGTGCAGCTAAATCTGGATGTTCAGCAAATTTGATAATTTGATTTTTATCATTTGGCAATACAATATCTTTTCCATCATACTTTGTATGTATGATTGGATTCACATTTTCGCCACTGCAATCAGGCGAGGTATCCATGTGAGAACAAAAACAAATTACTGGAACTTGTTTTGTTGTATTGGAATGAATAGTTGCATATACATAACCATGCTGATCCATTTCAGCATCAGTAATTCCCATTGTCGTTAATTCTTGTACTAGTAACTTACCGAGATTTTTTTGTTTCATAGTACTCGGTATAGTTGTAGAATTAGGATCAGATTGCGTATCAATTTTTGCGTAACGAATGAAACGCTCTGTTACTGTGTGTTTGTAGGTTGTAAAGTCCATTTTGTTTAGTGTTTAACCGCAGCCCTTCGACTCCGCTCAGGGTGCGGTTTAAGTTATATTATAAATTTTCGATAAAGTAATTCGTTATTTTTTCCATTAAGTGTGCTCTGTCTTTTCCTAACACATTATGTTCGTGACCTGGATACAAATAGTAATCTAATTGAATCCCTTTGTCAACAGCTTTCTTTTGATACATCACACTATGTTGCCAAACAACCACAGGGTCTTGGGCGCCATGAATCATTAATAATTTTCCTTTTAGTTTGTCTACGTAGTTTAATAAATTATTTTTTTCATAGCCTTCTTTGTTATCTTGAGGAGAATCCATATAACGTTCTGTGTACATAATCTCGTAATAAGTCCAATCAATTACTGGCCCACCAGCTGCGCCCACTTTAAACGTTCCAGGAGAGCGTGTCATTAATGTTGTCGTCATAAAACCACCAAAGCTCCATCCATGAACACCTATTCTTGAAGCATCAACATATGGCAATGATTTTAGATAGTCTACACCTTTTAATTGATCTTCCATTTCTTTAGTTCCTAACTGACGATGAGTAGCTTGCTCAAATGCTTTTCCTCTGTAAGAAGTTCCTCTTCCATCTAATGTAAATACCATATAACCTTTTTCGGCCATATATTGGTACCATAACTCGCCACCTGCCATCCAAGTGTTAGTTACCATTTGCGAATGTGGTCCGTTATACAAATAAACTAATACGGGGTATTTTTTCGTAGAATCAAAATTTATTGGTTTAAATAAACGACAGTGTAAATCTGTTCCTTCATTATTTTTAATTGTAAATAAATTCCAGCTACCTGTTTTGTAATCTTTAATGGGATTTTCTGCTTTATAAAAATTAACTGCTTTTTTAGAAGATGTATTTATAATATTGTACTCTCTTGGAGTGGTAGAACTAGAAAAATTATCAATGATGTAGTTCCCTTTTTCATCTAGCACACAAGTGTGAAACCCATTGCCATACGTTAAACGTTTTACTTCGCCACTTTTAATGTTCACACTATAAAAATCTTGGTTCACAGGGCTTTGATCATTTGCATGGAAGAACAAGCGTTCTCCTTTTTCGTCAAATCCATTTTCTGATTTAACTTCCCAATTGCCTTTAGTTAATTGTTTTATTAACGTTCCATTGATGTTGTATAAATAAAAATGTGTGTAACCATCTTTGCGACTTTGCCAAATAAATTGTGACGGATTATTTTTTAAAAATAGCATCGGATGCAAAGGCTCTGTATATTTATCATCATGTTCTTCAAATAACGTACGAACATAATTTCCAGTTGCAGCATCGTATTCATTTAGTTTCATGTCGTTTTGTGCGCGACTTAATACTGCAATATAAATGTGTTTTTCATCCGGACTCCAGGCAATGTTTGTCAAGTATTGTTCTTTGTCGCCATCTGTTTTTACAAAAATAGTTTTGTTTGTTTTTACATCATAAATCCCTAAAGTTACATGATGGCTTTTGTTGCCAGCCATTGGGTATTTAATGTTTTCGTTTTTAGCAGGACGAGTTGTCCAATCAATAATTGGATAATCTGTTACTGGAGATTGGTCCATTCTGTAGTACGCTAAAAAGTTTCCTTTTGGGCTCCAAAAGTTTTTGCCGTCAATTCCAAATTCGTTTTGATGTACATTTTTTCCCGTGTAAACAATTTCATAGGAACCATCTGTTGTTACTTGGTTTTCTTTACCATCTTTCACCACATATAAATTGTTGTCTTTGCAATAAGAATAAGCACCAGTTAAAGGTTCTTTTAAATATTCTTCTAAAGAAGTTAGCTCTGCTTTTTTGTCTGTTTCAGAAATCGTTTTTTTATCTAATGAATATAATAGCTCACCTTTTTTATTAGAGAAATAAAATTGATTAGCATTTTTCCATGAAATATTTGTTAGCGCAGTAAGTGTGTCTTTACTATTTGATTTTAAAACTCCATTTAAGTCCTTCAACGAAAGAACGTCTGTTGTTTTTCCTGTAGCATTGTCGCCAACTTTTATAACGTTGTTATCAATATAAGAAAATTTATTAGAGTCTTTAATAAATCCTAAAGCTTGTAAACGCTTTGGCGCTAAACTTGTTCTTCCTTTTAAAACAGCATCTTGTATAGTTAGTAGCTTGTCTTGTGCAATTGAGATGCTAAATGTGAAGACTCCAGTTAGTAATAATAATTTTTTCATTTTCCCGCAGATTTCGCGAATGTTCGCAGATTATTTTATTTTTTAATAGAGTTATATAAGTCTAGTATTTGTTTCTTAGTATCTGATACAATTTTTAGTTCTTCAGTCAATTTATTAGTGTCACCTGCGGAAGCATCTGTTTTTGATTTTTCGACTTTAGCTTTCAATTTATCTTCTTTGTCTTGCCAAACATTTACTAAATTATCTTTCATTACTTTTTGCGCAGCGTATTTAACATATTTACTATCACTCGCACCAATTTTCGCCAACTCTGTAGCACCGTCAATTGCCGTTTCAGGTTTAGTGCAACGTTTTAAAAATTTGCCATAGATATTTCCATAGGCTAATAACTCAAAGCCATTGAAATATTTTTTCACTTTTTTGAAATAAGCATGGTTTTCATCTGTTCCGTTTTTAGAATATAAATCTGCAACCGAATAAATTATTTCTTTTGAAGGTTCATTTTCTAAAGCCACTGCTTTTTTCATGGCTAGTTCAGGATTTATTTTTGCAATAGCATCAAATCCTTCCGACACGATAGCGTAAGATTGTTCTCCTAGCGCTTTTTCATATAAAGCATTTAAATCTTCGCCTTTGTAATTAGCGGCTAAAGCTTTGATAGCAGCTGCATGTACTTTTGTGTTAGCGTCTTTTTCTGAAATAGAAATAAGTAAAGGTTTTAGTTCAGCTTCCTTATCTTTTCCTTTTTCGCTTAACATACTGACAGCATCTGATCTGAATTTTTTCCACGGATCATTTTGTGCAATTGACTTTACTAAATCAAAAATCATTTTATCATCCATGTGATCTTTGAAATAATCAATAGCTTCATCTCTGTCTCCCCACAAAGGAGCGTTTTTATATTGGAAGATATATTCTTCTCTTGTTTTTTCGTATGTAGTTTTAGCTAATAACTGGCGTTCTGCATCAAAATTTACCAACTCAGGATTTGACGCAACATCAAATGTATAAGAGTTTTTTACGTCTTCAATCCAAATACGTTTACGTTCTTTTTTGCCTCCTGCATAAATATCAATATAAACAGGTAATTTATATAATGGTGCTACTTTAAAATCTTGTTGTTGAGTAATTTCAATTTTCAATTTTTTAGTTGCTGCATCATACGACTTTTTGATATCTAATTCTGGATGCCCTTTAGCGTAATACCATTCATTAAAAAACCAATTTAAATCTTCACCTGTTACTTCTTCAAATGCCAATCGCAATTCATGAGCTTCAGCCGTTTTGAATTTATTTTTTTCTAAGTATAATTTTAATGAAGCGAAAAACGCATCGTCGCCTACATATTTACGCAGCATGTGTAATATTTGTCCACCTTTATTATAACTAAAAGCATCAAACATATCTTCACGTTCATCATAATCAAAACGAACTAAGTCTACTTGTTTTTGACCTGATTGCGCAAAGTATCCAAAGCGAGAACCAGCATGATGATCATCAGCGGCATCTCTTCCATATTCAAATTCTTCCCATAAATATTCTCCATAAGTAGCAAACGATTCATTTAAAGTCAAATTACTCCAGCTTTCGCAACTTGCTAAATCACCAAACCATTGGTGAAATAATTCATGAGCAATAGTGCTTTCGCCTTTTGCACCATCAATAATTTCACGAGTTGTTTGGTAGCAAACAAAATCTCCATGCAAAGTAGCAGTGGTGTTTTCCATGGCCCCACTTACGTAATCTCTTGCTACAATTTGTGCGTACTTTTGCCAAGGATAGGCAACCCCTAAACGATTAGAGTAAAACTCAATCATTTTTTTTGTCTTTCCAAAAATAGCCTTTGCGTGTGGCTCGTATTCTTTTTCTACATAGTAAGAAATTTCTTTACCGTTCCATGGCTCATCTGTTACTTTTTTGAATTCGCCAACACCCATCATTACTAAATATGGCGCATGTGGCAAATCCATCACCCAATGATCGGTTCGAGTACCATCTGCATTTTTTTTAGAATCTGCTAACAAACCATTTGACAAAGTTGTGTATTTGTCATCAACAGTCATATAGATTTCATTAGTCATTTTTTCTGTTGGATTGTCATTTGTTGGAAACCATACAGAGTTTGATTGCGTTTCACCTTGAGTCCATATTTGAGGCATTTTATCTGGGTCTTTACCAGTTGGATTTATAAAGTATAAGCCTTTGTCACTAGAAATTGCACCGCTGCCACCTTCTTTTAATTCGTTTGGTTTAGCTATGTATTCTATGGTTACACTATATTTATCATCTTTAGTAAACGTATTTTTTAAATCAATTTTCAAAGAATCATGATCATAAGTGAATGTAGATTCTTGAGGCACAAAATTTTCGATGTCTATTGATTTCTTTTTTCCTTTTTCTAATACCGTTCCTTGTGCAACTACTCTGCGAGCAACAGAAACCGATTTTATGTCCATGCCACGTGCATTTAAGAAAAGCATATTGGTTGCGTAGAAATATGGTTTTATAAGTAATTCGGCTTTACCGATCAGTTGAGATTTTTGCCAATCAAAACTCACCCATAATTTTGTATGAATAATATCGTTGCTCTTAGTATGGGTTGCTTGATAAATTTGCTTTTTTGGTGGCTCTTGGGCTATAACTCTAATGGTATCTAAATCAATAGCGGGTTCTGCCATTGTAATAGGTTCATTTGTTTTGCTAGTTTTTTTAGAGGATGAACAAGCAGCAATAAAACCAATAATAATTGCTGGAAAAAGGATGTGTTTGTAGTTCATGTAAAATTTGTTTGAAGAGTAAATGTGCAATTAATTTGGGGATTTGCAAAAAAAGAAAACCGCTTAGTTTATAAACGGTTGAGGTTAATGATTGGTGGATTTTTTTAGCTTGTTTTAACGGTTTTTAAGGCTATTTTTATTTATGTGGTTTATGGTTTAATCCTTACATTTGCGCCATGATGCAAATTCAAGTAATGAAATCTAAATTGCATTGTGTAACTGTAACACAAGCTGAATTAGATTATATAGGAAGCGTAACCATTGACGAAGATTTAATGGATGCCGCTAATTTGATTGAAAACGAACAGGTTCATATTTTAAATAAAAATAATGGTCAACGCTTTATTACTTATGTGATAAAAGGAGAACGAGGTAGTGGAGTTATTTGTTTAAATGGTCCAGCAGCAAAATTAGTGAGTTTGGGCGATGTCGTTATTATTATTTCTTATGCCAATATGGAATTTGAAACGGCAAAAACATTTAAACCTTGGGTGGTTTTTCCAGACACTAAAACAAATCGTTTAAAATAACATTCATGAACAAACGCACCAAGTCTATTATTCAGTTTACGGTATTGCTTGGTGTAGGCATTTTGTTAGCTTGGTTATCTATTAAGTCAGTTTGGGGCGAGAGAGATAAAATTGCAGATTCATTTGCAACAGCCAATTATTTTTGGGTAGGTGTTTCAATTGCGATAGCTTTTTTAAGTCACTATTTACGAGCGTTTCGTTGGAATTATTTATTAAAACCATTAGGTTATTCTGTTAAACCAGCAAATGCCCTTGGCGCTGTTTTAGTAGGCTATTTTGCTAATTATGGATTGCCCCGAATGGGAGAATTAACACGTTGTACGCTAGTTGCTAAATACGACGATGTACCTTTTGAAGTAGCTTTAGGGACCGTTATTACTGAGCGTATTGTAGATATGCTTTTGTTAGTTGCTATTTTTGTGTTGACTTTATTCGCTCAGTTTTCGCAACTTAAAACTTTAGCTGTAGAATATATTGTTGATCCATTGATGGGTAAATTAAGTGGTATTTCGGCACAACCAGTAAAATTTATTATTCTGATTTCATTAGCAATTATTGCTTTTATCGGCTTTATGTTGATTCGTAAAAGATTAGCAAAAGCATTAACAGGTAAATTTGGAAACATTATCAAAGGTTTTGGAAATGGACTAAGTTCTGTAAAAGACATTGACAAAAAATTTCAATTCATTGCTTTAAGTATTGCTATTTGGGCATCTTATTTTTATAGTTTGTACGCTTGTTTTTTTGCTTTTGCAGGTACATCAGATTTAGGACATTCAGAATGTTTAGTATTATTATTATTTGGAACGTTTGGCGTTGTGTTTTCTCCAGGCGGATTAGGCGCCTATCCTGCTATTATTACAGCATTGTTAACTGCTACCTATCATGTCGAAATAATATCAGCAGTGGCTTTTCCTTGGATGGCCTGGACATCTCAATTTATTTTGGTGGTTGTTTTAGGAATCATAAGTCTTATTTTATTACCGATCATTAATAAAAATAAAAGTGATGTCGTATCATAAAAAATTATCTGAAAAATTTCATACAAAAGAGTCTTTAAAAATACTTTTAAATCAATGGGATTCTGAAAATAAAGAGGTGGTTTTTACCAACGGTTGTTTTGATATTTTACATCGTGGGCACGTAGAATATTTATGTCACGCACGCGATTTGGGAGATAAATTAATTTTAGGCTTAAATACAGATGCTTCGGTTAAACGTTTAGGTAAATCGCCTGAAAGACCGATCAATTCAGAAAATACTCGTGCCATTATTTTAGCTGCCTTAGAATGTGTAGACGCAATTATTTTATTTGATGAAGATACTCCTCTTGAATTAATTGATTTTGTGCAACCAGATATTTTAGTAAAAGGAAGCGACTATAAAGCTGAAGATATTGTAGGCTACGATATTGTAAAAGCTAAAGGCGGAAAAGTAATGACTATTCAATTAGTGGATGGTTTTTCTACCACAAAATTGATCGAAAAAATGAAGTCCTAGTTACTTTATATTGAGTGAAACTGCTCTTTCAATTATTTAGGAAACTGATTTTTGTAGTTTTTTGGTATATTTTTGAAATTCAATCAAATCTATACTATGAAAAAATCAATACGTATTATTTTTCTGCTATGCCTTTTAATTTCATTTTCACAACTATTAAAAGCAAGTCACGGTTTACCTCTTGTAAATGCTACATATACTGTGGGGACAGCAGGCATTACAGTTACAGCTTTTTCAGACGCTGCTACCTGCGGTAGTGGTCCGTTTTGGATGCAAACAAAAGTTTCTTGTAATCCTTTAGCTTTTTCAAATACTCCTCCAGATTTATGTATTAAAACCTTTTTACAAAATTGGACAGGTACTGGTGTTAATTATAATTCATTTCCTTGGTATAACACTTTGTTAAATGTTCCAAATTACAATTTAGCATCAAGTTGGCCCGACCAATGTGCCTTAGAACCATATCATACAACGTATATTCCTTTCACGGATTTATGTCCAGGTAAAGTGTATTATTTTTCTTGCAGAGAGATTGTTACCGGAGGCTTCGGGTCTCCTGGGCCTTTTGGACCAGTAGTTTCGTTTACCGTTCCAGGCACACCTGTTCCTGAAGTGCCAGGTTTTATTTCTTCTAATCCCGTTACATCGTTATCAAATCCATCTTGCGGTGGCCCAGTATTACTCACTTTTACTCCACCCCAAGGTTGTAGTCCTTTAAAAAGTTTAATTCCGGGTTGCGCCACCTGCGATTCCATAGTCTGGCGAGACCCCAGTGGCGTCATTGCCGTCAATACATTAACCGTCTTAGTAAATCCAACGTCAACAACAACTTATACGCTGTCTTATGATACTTGCAGCGCCGTTGCTAAAGAAGGATGTGGCATTCCTTACAATCCTAACATAACAGTTTTTGTAGCCAACACTAATGCTTTGTTTGCTGGCCCGCCAACGCTTTGCGCAGGCTCAACTGCTAATTATATGGCAGTATTGCCATCCTTAACTGATATTTGGACAGTGAGTCCTACAACGAGTGTAACGCCAGCCTTTGGCTCGGGACCAATGTTTTCACCAATTTTTGATAATCCAGGAGTTTACGTCGTTACCCATCAATCTATGAATGGATCTTGTATGGCTGTACATAGCGAAACTATTAATATTACTCCAGGCATTACTTCCTCACTATCAACCTCTGGTGGAGGTTGTGCTGGTCCAAGTGGGTTTGGAACAGCCACTGTTTCAGTTTCTTCATCAACCATTGGTTTAATATATTCTTGGGCGCCAACAGGTAACACAAGTAATGTTCAAACTAATATTCCATTCAATACCACCTATTCAGTTACAATGTCAAATGGTGGATGTGTAGTTACTAAAACTGTTCAAATATCTAATAATCCACCGCCAACTGTTACTTCTTTTAGTGTAACTTCTCCATTATGTAATGGGCAATCAAACGGTGTGGTAGTTGCAAATTTAACTAGCGGAAATCCTCCATTTAGTTTTACTTGGTCGCCAACTATTACACAAACAACACAAACTGTAACAGGAGTAGGTGTTGGTACTTATTCGGTATTAGTGTTAGATAATAATGGTTGTTCTACAACGAGTGTTGTAACTGTATCAGAGCCAACGGTATTAACTTTAACGACATCTTCAAATGCTACTATTTGTTCTGGAAATTCAACAACATTAACGGCTTCTGCAGCTGGCGGAACGTCTGCTTATTCTTATACTTGGAATCCAGGAAATTTAAGTGGCGCATCCGTAGCATTAACACCAGCTGCTAGCGCTCAATATACTTGCACTCTTAACGATGCTAACGGTTGTACTGTAACACAAACTGTTGGTATAACGGTAGGATTACCTTTAACAGTAGCAGCTAGTTCTCAGTCAATTTGCGCATCAAGTGGTTCGGTTATTTTAACGCCAACAATTACAAGTGCAGGGAATGGCGGACCATATACTTATACATGGTCAAATGGAGCAACCACTCCTACCATTTCTGTACCTGCTGATGCTACGCCAGGAGTAGATAACTACACAGTTACTGTTTCTGATGGATGCACCACACCTTCAGCTGTATCTGTATTTACAGTAGTTACAACAACTGCGCCCTCTGTTTCATCTTTCAATGTCATACAGCCTTTCTGTAATGGCGATGCAACTGGAACTATTTCTGCCAATTTAACAGGAGGATCTATTCCATTCACATTTACATGGTCGCCAAGCATTACTCAAACTACACAAACAGTAACTGGAGTAGCAGCAGGAACTTATTCTGTTTTAGTATTAGATGTCGCTGGTTGTTCTACGTCAAGTGTTGTTACTGTTTCAGAACCAACGGCATTAACCTTAACCACAACCGCAAATGCAACTATTTGTGCTGGTACATCTATGTTATTAAATGCTTCGCCAAGCGGCGGAACGCCTGGTTACTCTTATGTTTGGAATCCTGGCAATACTACTACACCGCAAGCACTTGCAAATCCTACAGCGAGCACGGTATATACTTGCGACATTATGGATGCTAATGGCTGCACGCAAAGTCAAACAACATCTGTTACTGTAAAACCTACACTTACAGCAACAGGAGTAGTTATTGCTATGTGTGTTGGAGATTCAGTATTATTAACACCAACAATTACTAGTCCAGGAAATGGTGGGCCATATACTTATTCGTGGAGTAATGGTGCAACAACGCCAACGGTAATGGTTTATGGATCGGCGCCAACAAGTACTAATTATGTGGTAACTATATCAGATGGTTGTTCTCAACCTTCTGCAACAGCTGTGTTTACAGTAGCAACTAATCCTCCTCCTACAGTTAATATCGTGGCAGATTCGTTAATTGGAAACGCACCTTTAACCGTTAATTTTGCTGATTTAGGAAGCGGCGGTAATACTTTTAATTGGAATTTTGGAAACGGCAGCACGTCTTCTTCACAAAATCCTACGCCACAAACCTATCAAACTGGCGGTACTTACCAAGTAATTTTTACGTCTACAAGTTCTACAGGCTGTGTTGCTCGCGATACTTTATCAATTGTAGTGATTGATTTAATTCCTGAGATTATAGTGCCAAATGTATTTACACCAAATGGAGATAAAGCCAATGATTTCTTTGCGGTTAAAGGAACAAACATTACATCTTTCGAGTGTTCAGTATTTAACAGATGGGGTAAATTAGTATTTAAATCTTCAGATATTGCTAATGCATGGGATGGTAAAGTTAATGGATCTCCTGCGGATGATGGAACGTATTTCTATATCATCAGAGCCTCTGGAGCTGTTGGCGAAGAGATTAAAAACCAAGGTTATGTAACGTTGTTTAGATAATTGAAATGATACAATTAAAAAGGCTTTCAGAGAAATTTGAAAGCCTTTTTTGTTTTATGAACACTTTTACCCGTTAATATCTTAATGCTTAGCATAAAGCAAATCAGGCTAAATAACCTATTTTTGTAAATTAAATTACAAACTTGTCGAACCCACTTAAAAAATTAGCATCGCAAACCGCCGTTTATGGTTTAGGAAGTGTTCTTCCTCGTGTGATTACTTTTTTATATTCTTTTGTATTAACCTACATTTTTGAGCAGCCCTCTCAATTATCTGCTAACACAGAGTTTTACGCTTACATTAGTTTTTTAAATATTTTATTTACCTATGGTTTGGAAACGGCTTTCTTTCATTTTTCAAATAAAATAGATGATAAATCTCGAGTTTATTCAACCGCCATCATCTCTATTTTTGGAAGTAGCATAGGATTATCCCTATTGTTTATTTTGTTTTCTGGTTCTATAGCTGATTTTATAAAAGAACCCGACCATGTTAACTATATAATTTGGTGTGTATTAATTGTGGCTACGGATGCCATGATGGCTATTCCTTTTGCGCGTTTACGATTAAATAATCAAGCAAGGAAATTTGGAATGCTCAAATTATTAAATGTGTTTGTGTTTATCTTAATCTGTATTTTTTATTTCAACATCTGTAAGCCTGCATATTTTAATGAACCAGATTCTGCTTTTGCAAAATTTTACAATCCAGAAGTAGGAGTAGGCTACATGTTTCTAGCCGGGTTGTTAGCTAATTTGGTGAGCTTGTTATTTTTAACAAAAGAATTTATCGGAATTCAATATGTGTTTGATAAAGAGTTATGGAAACAAATGCTGAGGTATGCGTGGCCCTTATTAATATTAGGTTTTGCAGGTATGATTAACGAAACCTTTGACCGATTTATTTTAAAGTATTTGCTTCCCGAAGATGTTGCAAAAACACAATTAGGTATTTATGGACAATGTTATCGGATAGCTATGTTCATGACCATTTTTACAACCGCTTTTAAATACGCTGCAGAACCATTCTTTTTTAATCATGCCAAAAGTCAAGATTCAAAAAAATTAAACGCCATGGTGATGAAGTACTACGTGTTATTTTGTTTGTTTTTGTTTTTAGGAACCATGATGAATTTACCTTGGCTGCAAAAAGTAGTGAGCGAAAATTACAGGTCAGGCTTAGGCGTTGTGCCTATTTTATTACTAGCTAATTTGTGTGTAGGAGTTTATTGGAATTTGTCTATTTGGTTTAAACTAACGGGGCAAACAAAATTTGGTGCCATCATAACCGTTATGGGAGCAGTAATTACTTTAGTGATTAATTTTGTGGGTATTCCTAAATTTGGTTACATGGCTTGTGCTTGGGCTACATTAGCATCATACGGCGCAATGATGGTTGCTTCGTATTTATTAGGACAAAAGCATTATCCCATAAAATATAATTTGCGAAGTATTTCTGTATTTACATTTTTAGCTCTTGGTTTTTATTTTATTTCAACGATTTATTCATCTATGGAAAATATCTACATAAAGGTAATATTGAATAATATTTTATTGGCTTTATTTGCCTTGATATTTTATAAATTAGAATTTGATAATTTAAAGAAATTAAAACATTTAGAATCATGATCATAAGAGTTGTAAACCAATCCAAACACGAATTGCCTCAATACGCTACAGAATTATCTGCAGGATTAGATTTAAGAGCGAACATTGATTCCCCAATTGAATTAAAGTCTTTAGAAAGAACTTTAGTGCCAACCGGTTTATTTATTGAATTGCATAAAGGTTACGAAGCTCAAATTCGTCCGAGAAGTGGTTTAGCATTTAAAATGGCATTACCGTTTTAAATTCTCCTGGCACTATTGATGCTGATTATCGTGGCGAAATAAAAGTGCTATTGGTAAATTTATCTAACACACCATTTATGATTAATGATGGTGAGCGTGTTGCCCAAATGGTTATTGCAAAACATGAACAAATCACTTGGGAACAAACTTCGTCGTTAGATGAAACCGAAAGAGGTGCTGGTGGTTTTGGGCATACGGGTACTAAATAATTTTTAGTTTTTAAGCTTCCAATAATCCCTTAAAAAAACCTTGATTTTTGTGATTTTATGTGCTATCTTGTAGTAAATAAATTACAAGCTCATGACTATAAAATTACAAAAAATTGTTTTTGCGTTTTTCGCTACAATTATTTCATTAAGCCTTTCCGCTCAAAATGAATTATGGGTAAAAACATCTCCCGAAAAATATAATAACGATCCTAAGGCTCGCAGAAATGCGATCCCAGATAAAGCAGAGTATTATCGGTTAGATTTAAATCTGCTAAAAACTAAATTAGTTGGCGCTCCAGTAAGAGGGCAGTTTACAGGCCAATCTAATTTAATTATTAGTTTTCCAAATGCTTATGGTGAGTTAGAACAATTCCGTGTGATGGAATCACCTATCATGCATCCAATTTTGGCTGCTAAATACCCTATGATAAAAACGTATGCAGCACAAGGTATCGATGATCCAACAGCGACGATGCGTTTTAGTATCACGCAATTTGGCTTACACACCATGGTTTTATCGGGTTTACATAGCGCTAATTATATTGATCCTTATACAACTACATCAAATGTGTATATGGTGTATGATAAAAAATCCTTAGGTGCTAACACACAAAATTTTTCTTGTTTAACTGATGAAGAGGTGAAGTTACCTTCTCTTACAAATGATGTGGCAAAAGTATTAAACATCGACGATCAAAAATTAAGAACGTATAGATTAGCGCAATCTTGCAACGCGGAGTATGGAAATATTTTTGCAGGAACAGGAACTTTAGCGCAACAAAAAGCCAATATCCAAGCGCAAATGGTTTTAACGATTAATCGTGTAAATGGTGTTTACGAGAGAGATTTATCCATCACCATGGAGTTTGTACCTAATAACGATTTAATTATTTATTGCGGAAGTACAACTACTGATCCTTGGAGCAATGAATGGAATACAAAAACAGCACAAACAATTGATGCTGCTATTGGCGTAGCAAATTATGATATTGGACATAATTTTAACACAACTGGTGGTGGTAATGCAGGTTGTCTTGCTTGCGTATGTTTAAGTACAAGCCAAACTGGTACACACAAAGGACGTGGTTATACTGGAAGTACAAACCCAACGGGCGACCCATTTGATATTGATTATGTGGCTCATGAAATGGGACATCAATATGGCGGTTATCACGTGATGAATACATGCAGCAGAAGCGGAAATGGCGCTACAGAAGTTGAACCAGCAAGCGGAAGTTCCATTATGGGGTATGCAGGTATTTGCGGAACAAACGTTCAAAACCAAAGTCATGATGATTTTAATTATGTAAATATTAGAGATATTAGTGCAAATGTAAAAACTGGAAACAGCAGTAGTTGCGCTCAAATCACAAACTTAACAAACAATCCTCCAACAGCGAGTGCAGGGAATGATTATATAATACCAAAAAGCACCGCATATATTTTAGAAGGAACTGGTAGTGACCCAGATGGAAATGCTTCATTAACGTATAACTGGAGTCAAAATGATGTGACGCAATCGCCAGGAAATGCAGCGCCATTATCAACCTATGCGGTAGGACCGTTATATCGTGCTCTTCCACCATCAGTTTCTCCTAACAGATGGATGCCAGCTATTGCTACTGTATTATCTAATACATTAGCTTCCACTTGGGAAGTAACGCCTTCTGTTGCTCGTACTATGAATTTCTCTTTTATTGTTAGAGATAATGATGTGACTGGCGGACAAACCGCTTCTGATTTAATGTTAGTAACGGTTGATGGTGGCTCAGGCCCATTTGTTGTGACCTCTCAAGGTACAGCTACTACATGGAATTCGGGAGCTAACGAAACAATTACGTGGAATGTAGCTAATACAACAGCAGCGCCAGTTAATGCTGCTAATGTCAACATTTATATGTCAACCGATGGAGGTTACACTTACCCTATCACTTTAGCAACTAACGTTCCTAATAATGGCTCTGCAGTTATTACCGTGCCAGTTGTTACAACAACTCAAGCACGTGTGATGGTAAGAGGTGCAGGAAATATTTTTTATGACATCAATAATACAAATATTACGATACAAGCATCCGAGTTTGTGATGAATTATAACACACAGTCAACTGGCGTTTGTCCTCCAAATAATGCGGTTTATACATTTACCTATAATACGTTTTTAGGATTTAACGAAACAACGGTTTTCTCAGCAACAGGTTTACCAGTTGGTGCAACCGCAGTGTTTAGTCCATCTTCAACATCATCAAACAACACGGTTGTAACTATGACAGTTAGTGGATTAACGGCTGGCATGGCTGGTTCTTATGCTGTTTCGGCAATTGGAACTGCAAGCACCGTTACAAAAACAAATACACTAACATTAAATGTATTGTCTCCTACACCAAATCAAACGTCTTTATCTTCGCCAGTAGATTTAGCAACAGGCGTAACCACTTCTGCTAATTTAAGTTGGGCAGCAGTTGCAGGACCAGGGATTACGTACCAAATTCAAATTGCTACGGATGCTGGATTTACAAACATTGTAGATAACGTTTCTGGATTAACGACTAACTCTTATTCATCATCTTCATTACTTTCTTCAACGACGTACTATTGGAGAGTAATGTCCATGAATGCTTGTGGTTCATCGGCTTATTCTACGCCATTTTCATTTACGACTAATTCTTGTAATATGTTAACCAGTGTGAATGTACCAGTTACGATTTCAGCAACAGGTACGCCAACGGTGACTTCGACTTTAACCGTAAGTACAACAGGTACTATTACTGATGTAAATGTAGTTGGTTTAAATGGAACGCATTCTTATATGAGCGATTTAGCATTTACATTAAAGAGCCCTGCAGGAACTAGCGTTGTTTTATTTTCAGGAATTTGTACAAGTCAAAATGATTTTAATTTAAGTTTAGATGATGCAGCAGCCGCTGGCGCAATTCCTTGCCCGCCAACCACTGGAGGCACGTATCAATCTCAAGCAGCATTAAGTGCTTTTAATGGGCAGTTAGCTGCTGGTGTTTGGACATTGACTGTTGTGGATGATGCCAATCAGGATGGCGGTGCCTTAGCAGGCTGGGGATTATCTATTTGCACCAATGTGGTAACAGGAATTAATCAAAACACTTTCGAAAACATCACTACTATTTATCCTAACCCAACTAGTGGCATATTTAATTTATATATTGGCTCACAAATAGAAGAACAGTTTACGTATAAAGTAACGAATAGTTTAGGGCAGTTAATCTTATCAGAAAAAATGGACGCTAATAACACGCAAAACATTGATTTATCAGGCAATAGTGCGGGAGTTTATTTTGTGACCATGCAAGGTGCAAACGGCATTAAAACTGAAAAAATTATTTTACAGAAGTAATATTAATCTCGATGTGACACAAAAAAGGAGCTATTGTTTGATAGCTCCTTTTTTATTAAAACAAGTTAAAAAATAACGATGCCCAATTAAATAATTAGTTACATAATCATGCACACCGTCTTCTAAGCTAGTAAATGGTTTTTTGTAACCTTGTGCAATCAATTTATTCATGTTAGCTTCCGTAAAATATTGATATTTATCTCTAATATCTATGGGTGTATCAATAAATTCAATGTTTGGTTCTTTACCTAGAGCTTTAAAGGTTGCTTTTGCTAAATCCAAAAACGGACGAGCTTTTCCACTTCCTAAATTATAAATGCCATTTTTTAATGGTGTTTCATAAGCAAAATATAATACATCAATTAAATCTTTTACATACACAAAGTCGCGTAATTGTCCGCCATCTGTATAATTAGGATTATGAGAACGGAATAATTTCACCTGTCCTTTTTCGTTGATTTGATTAAAGGAATGAAAAATCACAGATGCCATGCGTCCTTTATGAAATTCATTTGGCCCGTACACATTAAAAACTTAAAGCCCGACCATTTTGGAGGACACGTTTTTTGTGTAATCGCCCATTTATCAAAATCGTTTTTACTATCTCCGTAAGGATTTAGTGGTTTTAATAAATTTATTTTTGTTTCGTCGTCATCATAGCCAAACTCCCCTAAACCATAAGTAGCAGCCGAAGAAGCGTATACCATAGGAATAAAATGCTTGGTGCAAGTTGTCCAAATAGATTTAGTGTAATTTAAATTCAATTCGTTAAATAATTCCACATTAAACTCTGTGGTATCTGTACGAGCTCCAATATGAAACACAAACGTAACTTCGGGAGCGTGTTCTTCAAACCACTTTAAAAATTGGGAACGATCTATTTTTTGTACAAATTTTTTAGTATGGTAGTTATCAATTTTTTGTTCTTGCGAAAAATCGTCTACTAAAATTAAATGTTCTAATCCTTCGTTATTTAATTTGCTAATTAAACAACTTCCTATAAAGCCTGCGGCACCTGTAATGACAATCATTGTATTATTTAATGATGGTTAATTTTTTTGTAACGGTATTATTTTTAAACGACACCTGAATACTCTAGTTTCCAGACGGTAATGCGTTTACATTTAAAATATAATCTACATTGCCAGCCGATACGTTTTTAGTTTCGATGTAAACTAATTCGCCTAAAGTATTGTAAACGTTGATTTTCACAAACTCATCATTTTTAATGAGAAGTTTAAATGACAAACATCGCTTGTTGGGTTAGGAAATACGTTTAGTTGAATAGCTGTTTTTTCGTGTTCTTTAATTCCAACAATAGCTTCAGGATTGGATGTTAATTTTATTTCTGCAGCGTTTAAGATGGCAATACCATTATAATATGAAGGATCGTATTCTGATATAACGCCTATCAAATAAATATTATCAGCATTGTATCTAAATGCGCTAGTTAAAGAATTTGGGAGAGTATATGAATATGTTTTACTATAATTTTGTCCAATTGTAGAACTATTTGTTGGAATAACCGAAGGATCTCCCATCCAGCCATCTATAAATTCGTTAATGACGTGGTTATGTTTATAGGATGCAGCACTCATCACATAATTAGTTCCAATCATATTTCCATATTGGTAAAATGGTGATGATGGTATATTAAAAGAATTGTTGTACTGATTCCATTTATTATCTGTGCTATCTGCTAATGAACCATAAACATTATTTTCTTTTATATACAAGTTAATATGATATTGCCCTTTAACATCTCCAACAAAATTGGAAGATACTGTAGCATCTATTTGTCTTGTTGTTGGATTATAGTTTACCCCAGTAACCGTAACCGTAACAGGAACAGTCATTGCTTGACGCTGAGCAATAAAAGTGCTTAAGCTATTGGTGCCAGTGGCTATTTTTGAAGAAGTAGAAAATAAATAACGATCGACCATAGCTAAAGAAATATCCTCAGTACTTCCTTGCGCTATAAAAAGCGGATTAGTTGCCGTTATAGCCATACTATCATTGTTGTGTAATGCAGTTGCAATTACGTTTGTGTTGGTGCTAACAATTGATTTTATGTTTGTATAACCATTAGGACACCAGCCACAAGTTGCGCTTGTAAACTCTTCTACTAATACTTTTTTTGGTGGTATCGAAGATGATATCGTAATAGCTCCACTTATGGTATCAGCTACAGGATCTTGATCTGTTTGTGAGTTAATAGTGCTTGTCCATATTTTAAATGTATTATATACTGGCACAGATGAATTATATAATGTAGTAAACGAGATATCTCTGCTTTCCAAATAATTTAACGGTGGGGACAATACTTTTATTTCCGATACCGTTGGCCCATTACCAACTTTATAGTTAATGGTAAGGTTGGTGATGGGAGTATAGCCGTTATTTTTAAACACAGCAGAGAAATTATTATTTATATTAATAGAAGAGTATTTGTATATTTTATGTGACACTGGATTTGCGTCAAACTGTTTACTAATATTTTCTACTTTAATATCATCTAACCATAATTGGTATTTATCGGTGGAATTGTTTTTAAAAGCAATACGAATGGTTTGTCCTGCAAATGCAGCTAATGATAGGCCTCTTGTTTGCCATGTATTAGATTCGTTGGTTTTGCTATATATTAAATTTGTAAAGTCAATTAAAAGCGGAGTAGGAGCTGTGCTTGTAGTTACATACACTTCGTAACCATCTGCATTATTTACATCTGGCGACATAGATTCCCAAGTTAAAACACTATTTGCAGCAACAGTAATGGTTGGTGTAATTAACCAAGCGCTGGCAGTACCTATTGGTTTTAACCAAGAAGTAGAAACAGCGAAAGTATCTGTTCCTCCAACAGGAACATAACTTAACCAAGCTTTTTGTTTTTGTCCGTTTGCTCTAAAAGGAAAGTTACCGCTTAAAGTATCAGCAATTAAGTTCCCATTATTGATCGAAAACATGCCTGTAGGAACGTCGGCATACAAATATGTTTGCGAAGTATTATTGGTTGCTGTGGTTAAGGCTAAGGTATTAAATCGTTCGTTGTAGATAACTTGAGCAAACGATTGTTGCAAACTCAATGAAAGAAACAATAAGTAAAGTATTTTTTTAAGCATAGTATAAAAATAGTGGGACCCGACATTTTTGTCAAGCCCCACAAAAATAGGGTTTTTAATTAAAAAATAGCCTTCATGAGCAGTAATTTGGGTACCTGAATGCTATTTTTAGTTAAAATGACTTAAAAACAAAAGGCTTGATGAATATACACCAAGCCTTCTGCCCTTTAAACTAAAAAAAGAAAAATTATTTTGCGATTACTAATTTACGATTAGTTGTTCCGTTGTTAGTAGTGATGTTGATATTGTAGATACCAGAAGCCCAGTTTTCAGCATTGAAATTCACCACGTGATTTCCAGCAGATAAATTGTTTAAAGTCTCTGTATATACAACTTGTCCAACAGTGTTAACAACACTAATAGAAATGTTTTCGTTTTGAACTAATTCTAAAGAAAGAGTAGCCGCGTTTTTAGCAGGAGATGGGTAAACTGAAATATTAGAAATTGAAGAATTTACTTCAGTAATACCAGTTACAGTAGCTGTTTTCCATAATGCGATATCTTCATCAGCAAATGCTGCAGATTTAGTATAAACATTAGTTCCGCCAGATGTGATTGTATAACCACCAGCACCGTATCCAGCGTTGTAACCATCACCGTAAGAATCATAAATTACTGTTTTATAACACATACTAGGATTTGCTGTAAAAGTTACCGCAGGATGAGTTGTAACACCAGCCGCAGTCAAATCAGGATAAGGTCCACCAGAAGCTACTACAGTACCAGATACTTCTTCTTTCACTTCCCATGATAACTCCGAACCATATTGGTCAGATTTAAAAATCATTGCCATAGTTGCAGGAGTATTAGCTACTTTAGTTGTTAAAGGAATTGATTTAACCGCAACGTCGTTTACTGCATTTTGATCTGTTGAACCATTAACGCTGGTAATTGCAATATTTAAAGTATTAGTAGCAGAAGCAGGGAAAGAGTAAGCTGGTAATGTAATTACCGTTTGTGTAAAAGGAGCTAAGTTACCAGTAAAGTTATAGTTCATTACTGCACCACCACTTACAGAGTAAGAAATGCTAGCAGAAGTCATATTTGCACTTCCGTTATTTGTTAGGTTAAATTTCATTGGTTGTAAGTTCCCAGCACAAGTTTCAGCATCAGCAACTAAATTACTTACAGCACCATCTCTAACATTTGCAACGTTTGTGATAGCAATTGGTCCGTAAGCACCATTGATTGTTACAGAATTTGTTTGAGTTACAAAAGCCGCTAATTCAATATTACCTAATAAACATGGAGTAGTTTTATTAACTGCACCATAAGTAGCAGGAATTGTATAAGTACCTGTAGTAGAGAATGTAGTTCCTGCAGTAGTTACCGGAATAGTAATACCAAAGTTACCAGTAGTTAAACCTCTACGCAACACGTGATTATGGTTATAAGTTCCATCAGCATTATAGTTCGCTGCATTATATGGAGTTGGAGTACCATAGTTAGATTGAATACCTAATACTTTATCTTCTAATAACATCACAGTTAAAGAGTTTGAAGTAACAGGACTGTTAGCTGTGTAATATACTTGAGCAGTATAAGTTAAAACTCTTGTTACAGCATCCACAGAACCTTCAACGGCAACATTGCAATACGCCGCTTGATTTTTAATTGTATTAGCCCAAGTTGTCCATGAGCCACGTCCACCAGACATTACAGTTCCTGTTAAAACACTTCTGTTTACAGTTCCAGCAGGGTAACCAGTAATTCCCATACCTGGCATCGCATCAATGGCAGTTCCATTGTTGTTTTTAAATCTTGTTCCCCTTTGGCAGCATTAGCAAAACTACCTGAGTGGATGTTAATTAAAACCACTCTTCCTGGGTTATTGTTGTATATATTGTTAGCAACAACGTGGCCATCTGGGCAGTATCCGCAGTGAATACCTGTGAATTCTTCTAAAACGATATTTTTATTAGACGGAGTTGTACTTACCGGTAATTGAGCAAACATAGAACCTGTGGCCCCTGCAGCTAGTAATGTTAGTAATTGTTTTTTCATGATATGTGTTTGGTTGTTAGTTATTATTTATTTACGGTGAATTTTTTTACAATTTTATTGTTACCAGATGAGATAGTAGCAAAATAAATTCCTGAATTTAAATTCTCAGAATCTAAATGAATATTATTTTTCCCAGCTGATAATTCAATATTCTTTACTGAAACAATAGAACCTAAGGCATTTGTAATACTAATAGAAGCATTATTAGTGTTTACTTTAGAATTAACAATAATTTGCGCTTTATTTACAGATGGATTAGGATAAACATCAGAAATAGAAGTGAATAAGTTTCCGTTATCTCTAACAGAAGCTAAAGTTGGATTGAACTTAAATGTAAAAGTAACTGCATCGCTAGTGTTATTTACATCATAAACTTCATATCTTACTTCAGTGTATCCTTCGCTAATCGTTTCATCATAATAAAATGATTGAGGAGCGTAAGTTTGACCAGCAGTTAATGTTACCTGATTTATGGCAGGGGTTATTGTAGTAGTTGTTGGAAAACATTGGCCTCCCCAACAGAAGTAAGCATCGCCTCCTGGATTGATAGTAATATCATATTTTTTAACCCCATAAGTTACCGATGATGAGCCTATGTTTTTTAATTGGATATAAACATGGCTTTGTCCACCAGTTGCAACCGCTTCAGTAAAAACAATATTATTTGTTATTGGATCTCCTGTTGAGTTGTTAGTGAGTTCTATGGAAGTTTGCGCATTTAAATTGGTTAATCCAATTATTAAGCTAGAAGCAATAAGTAAAAGTTTTTTCATGCGTATAGGGTTTATCTGATTATTAAATAATTCTTAATACAATATTATGAAACTAAAACCTAAAATAATAATGCTATTTGATAATAAATGGTATTCCTAACTCTGTTTAGTTTGATTAAAAAAAGCCAGAAAAGCATTCAAAATAGCAGTAAAATAGCCACTCAATAAAATATAGAAGGCTTTTATGGCAACGAATAACAAAGAGAATCTGATATTGTTAAATATTGAGCAATTTATTGGATTCCTAGAAAGGTGTTTTTTCTATTTTTTATAGAAATTCATTTCATCCAAATACTGCCAAACGGCTTGCGGCACAAAGAAAGAGACGTTTTTTTTGTCTTTTATCGCCTGCCTAATCATGGTAGAGGAAACTTCCATTAAAGGAGCCTCTGTCATAATAACGTTTGGATGCGTTTTTAAGTCTCCTGAATTTGAATTTGGCCTAGGGTACACATATAATTTGTGGTTTTTCAGGATTTCCTCGTAGTTTTTCCATTTGGTAAAAGACTGTAAATTGTCTTCGCCCATAATTAATGAAAACGTATGTTGAGGATATTTCTCTTTTAAATGAGCCAGTGTATTAATGGTATACGAGGGTTGAGTTAGACCAAACTCAATATTACTGCTTTTGAGTTTATTAGTGTCGCCAATAGCTAAATTAACCATGTGTAAGCGTTGATTTTGGTTTAAAAGAGATGATTTATCTTTTAATGGATTGTGTGGAGATACTACAAACCAAACTTGTTCCAAATCAGTAAATGAAGCCATATAGTTTGCTAGCACCATGTGTCCCACATGAACAGGATTAAAAGACCCAAAAAACAAACCAATATGCATAAAACAAAATTAAACATCATTTTCGATTTATTGTGCATTTTTTAATCAGCTAAATATGTAAATTAGCCTGTGCTTTTTAAGAACCTTGTAGGGCAAACACCCGTTAAACAAAAATTACTAAACATGTTGCAGGATGGCCGTGTGCCACATGCTTTAATGTTTACTGGCCCAGAAGGAAGTGGTAATTTACCCGCTGCTTTTGCTTTTGTACAATATTTATTTTGCCAAAACAAACAAGAGCATGATTCCTGTGGCGTTTGTGGATCGTGCTTAAAAGTGAGTAAATTAATTCACCCCGATTTACATTTAGTATTTCCAATTCCTCTCAGCAAGCATGTTCGAACGAGTAATGATTTGTTGCCTGAGTTTAGAGAAGTATTTATTGAAACACCTTATATTACTGTTCACGATTGGTTTGATAGTTTAAGTGCTGAAAATAAGCAACCGACTATCCCAACAGATGAAGCCAATGATATTTTAAAAAAATTGTCTTACACAAGTTACGAAGGTGGCTATAAGATTATGATTATATGGCAGCCCGAAAAAATGAATACTTCGGCAGCCAATAAGCTTTTAAAAATATTAGAAGAACCACCAGAGCAAACTTTATTCTTATTGGTGTGTAACCATCCCGATCAATTATTGGCAACTATTATTTCGCGTGTACAACAAATTCCGTTTTATAAAATAGACACAGAAGACATTGTAAAAGGATTGCAGGAACAATTTGATTGCCAGCCAATAGCAGCTAAACAAGCTGCACTATTGAGTGATGGCAGTTATAGAGAAGCGCAATTACTATTACAGCATTTAGATGGAGGAACAGCCTATCTGCAAAATTTCAGAACCTTTATGTTAATTGCTTTAAAGTTTGATGCCATTAAAGCGGTTGCTTGGGTTGATGAAAATGCTCGTATTGGAAGAGAAAAACAAAAGCAATTTTTGCAATACGGATTAGAAATTTTCAGAGATTGCTTAATGTTTAATTTTGGAAGCGTTGATTTAGTAAGACATTCTGGAGAAGAAAAAGAATTCATTACAAAATTTGCTCGTTTTGTGCATCAACGTAATTACGAAAAACTCCTAGAAGAATTCAATTCTGCTTTTTATCATGTAGAGCGTAATGCAAATCCTAAAATTTTATTTATGGATTTGATTATGAAAACGAACGAGTTGATTAATCGCCCTGCGTAATAGAAACAAAAAAGCCTTCCATTTCTGAAAGGCTTTTACATTATATGTTTAAAAATCTTATTTAAAACTTGCTGCTGTTAATTCACGATTCATACGAGCAATGTTTTCTAAAGAAATTCCTTTAGGACATTCCGCTTCGCAAGCACCAGTGTTTGTACAGTTACCAAATCCTTCTTCATCCATTGCCGCTACCATTTTCAATACACGCTCTTTACGCTCAACTTGTCCTTGAGGTAATAACGCTAACTGAGAAACTTTTGCTGAAACGAATAACATAGCAGATCCATTTTTACAAGCTGCTACGCAAGCACCACAACCAATACAAGCTGCAGCAGCAAATGCATCATCAGCATCTGGCTTAGGAATTAAAATATTATTGGCATCTTTTGCGTTACCAGTGTTTACAGAAATATAACCACCACTTGCAATGATACGGTCAAATGCACCTCTATCAACTGCTAAATCTTTAATTACAGGAAATGCAGCGCTTCTCCAAGGTTCTACAACAATTGTATCTCCGTTTTTGAAAGAACGCATATGTAATTGGCAAGTTGTCACACCTTGTTTTGGTCCGTGTGGACGGCCATTGATGTACATACTGCACATTCCACAAATACCTTCGCGGCAATCGTGATCAAAAGCAATAGCTTCTTTACCTTCGCTAATTAATTTTTCGTTTAATACATCAAACATTTCCAAAAACGACATATCTGTTGAAATGCCTGTTAACTGGTGTGTTTCAAAGCTACCTGAAGCTTTAGTATTTTTTTGTCTCCAAACTTTTAAAGTTAGATTCAATTCTGTTCCGTGTCCTGATCCCATAGTTTCTATTATTTATATGATCGTTGTGCGATTTTAATATTCTCGTATTTCAATTCTTCTTTATTCAATTCCCATTCGCTTACGCCTTTGTATTCCCAAGCAGCAACATAAGCAAAGTTCACGTCATCACGTTTAGCTTCACCATCTTCTGTTTGGTGTTCTTCACGGAAGTGACCTCCACAGCTTTCTTCGCGGTGTAAAGCATCTTTACACATTAACTCACCTAACTCAATAAAGTCAGCTACGCGACCTGCTTTTTCTAAATCTGGATTGAACTCATCTGCACTTCCTAATACACGTACATTATTCCAAAATTCTTTTCGTAATGCTTGTATTTCTGCAATAGCTTCTGTTAAACCTTGTTTGTTACGAGCCATACCACATTTGTTCCACATAATCAATCCTAAACGTTTGTGGAAACTTTCTACTGATTTAGTTCCTTTAATGTTTAAGAATTTATTGATTAAGTCTGTTTGCTCTTTTAAAGCAGCATCAAATGCAGGATGTTTAGTTTTTAATTTATCGATCGAATCTGCTTTATCTTTTTCAGCACTCATACGAGAAACTTCTTCAGATAAATACACGCCTAATGTATAAGGGATTACGAAATAACCATCTGCTAAACCTTGCATTAATGCAGAAGCACCTAAACGGTTAGCCCCGTGGTCAGAGAAGTTAGCCTCACCTAACGCGTATAAACCTTTTACAGTTGTCATTAAGTTATAATCTACCCATAAGCCACCCATTGTGTAGTGAACCGCTGGATAAATACGCATTGGCACTTCATAAGGATTTTCGCCAGTAATTTGTTGATACATATCAAACAAGTTACCATATTTTTCTTTTACTACTTCTTTACCTAAGCGCATGATTTCTTCATGACTAGGGTTTTGAATATTACGTTTAGTAGCTTCTGTTCTTCCGTAACGCGCTGTATTAAATGCGAAATCTAAATACACAGCCATTTTAGAATTACCAACACCGTAACCAGCATCACAACGCTCTTTAGCTCCACGAGAAGCCACATCACGAGGTACTAAGTTACCAAATGCAGGGTAACGACGCTCTAAATAATAATCTCTTTCTTCTTCAGGAATATCTGTTGGTTTACGGTTGTCATCTTTCTTTTTTGGAACCCAAATACGTCCATCGTTACGCAACGATTCAGACATTAAGGTTAATTTTGATTGGTGATCACCAGAAACTGGAATACATGTTGGGTGAATTTGTGTGTAACAAGGATTACCAAAGAATGCTCCTTTTTTATGAGCTTTCCAAGCTGCTGTTACGTTACTTCCCATTGCATTAGTAGATAAGTAAAACACGTTTCCGTAACCACCTGTACATAATAATACAGCATGACCGAAATGTTTTTCCATTTCGCCAGTAATTAAATTACGAGCAATAATACCACGAGTAACACCATCAATAGTAACTACATCTAACATTTCGTGACGAGCGCATAATTCAACTGCACCCATACCAACTTGGCGTTGTAAAGCTGAGTAAGCACCTAATAATAATTGTTGACCAGTTTGACCAGCGGCGTAAAATGTACGTTGTACTTGAGTACCACCAAACGAACGGTTACTTAATAATCCGCCGTATTCGCGAGCTAAAGGAACACCTTGAGCCACACATTGGTCAATGATATTTGAAGACACTTCAGCTAAACGGTGAACGTTTGCTTCACGTGCTCTGTAATCTCCACCTTTAATTGTATCGTAAAATAAACGGTAAGTTGAGTCACCATCATTTTGGTAATTTTTTGCTGCGTTGATACCACCTTGCGCTGCAATAGAGTGAGCACGACGAGGTGAATCTTGAAAACAAAATACTTTTACTTTATATCCCATTTCTGCTAAAGAAGATGCTGCTGATGCACCAGCTAAACCAGAACCAACAACTAATACTTCTAAACTACGTTTGTTAGCTGGGTTTACTAAATGAACTGTAGAGCGGTATTTCGACCATTTTTGGTCTATCGCTCCTTCAGGAATTTTTGAATCTAATTTACTCATATCGAAAAATTAAGAATGTAAGATTGAATTTTTTTAATTATTTAATAACGCCTAAGAACATTAGTATTGGCATTAAAGCGAAAATAAAAGGGACAAGGATTGCAAACGCTATACCCGTTTTTTTAATGATTGGTGTATAGGTTTTGTGATTTAATCCTAATGTTTGGAATGCTGATTGGAAACCATGTAATAAATGGTATGCTAGCGAAATCATTGACAAAGCATACAATACAACTACCCAAGACATTTTAAAAGTTTCTTGCATCACAGCGTATAAGTTTTCGTTTCCGTTTGCATCGTGCCCTGGTAAGCCAGTGAAACGCGATTTAACCCAAAAATGAACTAAGTGAATGATCAAAAACATTAATAATAATGTTCCTAATAAACCCATTGAACGGCTATACCAAGATGAGTTAGCGGCGCCATCAATTTTTGCGTATCCAACAGGACGAGCTTTTTTGTTTTCTAAAGTTAAAATTAAAGCTTGTACAATATGCATGATTAAGCCTGCAAATAATACGATTTCGCCTGCTCTAATTAACCAGTTGTGAGCCATAAAATCGGCGCCAATGTTAAACGTTAAACCGCCATCATTAAAAAAGATAAGGCAGTTAATAAAGCAGTGTACTACTAAGAAAGAAATAAGAAATAAACCTGTAAGGCCCATAACTACTTTTTTTCCGATGGAAGATTTTAAGAATCCTTTGCTCATAAGAGAAATGTGTTTAGTTTTTACTTGGCAAATGTATAATTGTGAAGCATTTAATCCAATATTATTTCATGCTTTTATTAACTAAATAACAAGATTAAGCCCAATTAGGTTTACAAATAGACCAAAATTGCCTTATTTGGAATAGTTCTAAATTTGAAAACTACAAGTGCTGAGAATTAATTAGCCTTATAGCGAGCAATTCGCCATAAAACATTACGGTTTAATATATTAATGGATGTGATAATGCCAGCAAACATAGCCGAGCAAACTCCCACGGCGATAATATCTTGTCCAGTTAGATACAGATTTTTGTAGTTTGTTTTAGGGCGTAATTGTTTTAGTTCAAATCGTTCGGGGGTATGCTCTAACCCATAAATTTCTCCTTTATCGTAATTGCTAAAATGCTTTGTAGATAGGGGAGTGGAGAGTTCGCAAATTTCAACTTTGCCTTTTATTTGTGGTAAGGTTTTATATAATTTTTCGAGAAAAACGTTTTTCAACTCTTCTTTAACAGCCTCATAATCAACACCACGTTTTTGCCACCTCATGTGTTCCCATTCTTCCATCCAATTAAAAGGGTAGGAACCTAATACTTGTATGGCAGCTGTGCCAGGATGTTTTTTTGGCCATTCGCTATCTTTTGCTGAGGGAAAAGAAATATAAAACACAGGAGAAATACTGTCTTTGGTTTTTAAATGCAGTTCTCTCGTTTCATCCAACTTATAGTTTTCGTAGAGCCAAATATTATATTTCGGCAAATTTAATTCTTCGTCACTTGCATTTAAACCAACATAAATACACACATGCGAAACAGAAGGCATTACTTTATTGAGAGCAATGGTGTTTTCTGGTTTTTGGAGTTCGGGTAAAATTAGTTTATTAAAAGTATTATGAGCTCCAGCATTGCTGATGATATTTTTAGCATAGAGCATATCACCATTTTGCATGAGGACACCAATGGCCGTATTGTCTTTTATAATAATATGTTTAACGTCAGCTTTAATCGCAATCGTGCCTCCATGTTTTGCAATCACGTCTTCCATACTTTTATGGATGTTAGCTGCCCCACCAACTGGATAAGCTGCTCCTTCGATGTAATGAGTAACAACCAAAGCATGAACACCAAAACTACTTTGCTTAGGAGTTAAGCCATAATTACCACATTGAGCACATAACACCGAGATTAGTTTTTCGTTTTTTGTTAAACTACTTAATACTTCGTGAGTGGTTTGTTTTGAATATTTTAAAAAGTTTTTGCGTAGCTGATGGCCAACTAATTTACTTAACCAATTTGGCATCGACTTCTCTGAAAAAAATACAGAGGCATGTCCGCTAACTTTATTTACTAAAGCGTAGTATTCTCTAATGGCTTTTTCATCATTAGGAAAATATTCAATCATTTGATTGATTTGATTTTGCAAACCTTTCTTAAAGTTGTAAGTATTGCCTTCAATAATGGCTTGATCATATATATCGCCCATATCGTCCCATTGCAATTTGCTATTGGTAATATAATCAAAGGCTTTACGAATGAGTGACGTTGGATTATTTACTTGACCAATATAATGCGCACCAACATCCCATTCAAATTTTTTGCGTTTAAAAGTGTGTGTAAAACCACCAATAGCATAATGCTTTTCGAGTACTAATACTTTTTTACCTGACTTTGCTAAACACACCGCTGTCGTTAATCCACCTACTCCCGATCCAATAATAATAGAATCGTAGGTTGATTTAGTTAATTCAGAAGTGTATAAATTTTTCAAAAAGCTTGATTGTAGTTTAAGGAGCAGTTTTTAATAGGGACACAATTAAGGACAAATAAAAAGTAATAATGTTTACAAGGAACGAAAATTTAGTCACATATAAACATTAAGTTTTAATAAGGAACTAGATTGCCACTCCAATCATACATACATCATCAATTTGCTCATAGCCCGCACGCCATGTTTCAAAGAAAGCATTAATAGCTATTTTTTGATCGGGCATTGTTTTTTGATGATTATCGGTTAGCAAATTACGAAAAGCATTGTACTTTAATTTTTTGCCACCAGCACCACCAAACTGATCTACAAAACCATCTGAGAAGATGTACAATTTGTCTCCTTTAATTAATTGCATTTCGTGGTTTGTGAATTCAAAATCTTCGGCGCCAACAAAATTTCCAATAGGATGTTTATCACCTTTTGTTTTTACAACTTCACCATCACGTAAAATAAATAAAGGACTAAATGCTCCAGCGAATTCTAGTGTTAAATTTTCTAAGTCCAATAAACACAATGCCACATCCATACCATCACGTATTTTCGAGTCTTCTACTTTTTGACTTAGTGTTGTACTAATACTTTTATTTAGCTGCGTTAAAATTTCTGATGGTTTGGTGTAATTGTATTCGTTTACAATTTGATTTAAAGCATTAAATCCAATAATACTCATAAAAGCCCCAGGCACACCGTGGCCAGTGCAATCTACAACAGCAAATAAAATTTTATTATCTTTTTTCTCAACCCAATAAAAATCGCCACTGACAATATCTTTTGGTTTGTATAATACAAAGGCATCTTTTAAAAGAGCATTTACCATACTTTCGGTAGGCAAAAATGCTTCTTGTATTCGTTTTGCGTATTTTATACTGTCGGTGATATGTTTATTAGTTTCCTCAATAATTTCTTTTTGTTTTACTACTTCTTTAGTTCGTTCTTCTACTTTCTCTTCCAGATTTTCAACTAAATTTGCATTTTCTAAAGCAATAGCTGTGTAGGTACCTAATGTTTTTAAAACATCCATATGTAAAGGCACATATGCATTTTTCTCAAAACTTTGAACGGTAATAACACCAACAACACGGTCGCCAATCATCATGGGACAAAACAATAATGAGTTAGGCATATCGCCAGATGGTACGACTATTTTTTTCGTGTATTTATGGTATTCGTTGAGGTTATCATTGATAAAAATTTCCTTTTTATTTTTTACACACCACACCGAGTAGTTATCATCGTTGTCCATCGAAACACTTATTGGATCAAAGGATTCGCCATTTTCTATTTCGTAGCGGTACTCAATTTGATTTGATTTTGGATGATAAATGCGAACCCCAAAACAATCGGCATTCATAAGCTGACTAATATTTTCGTGCAGTTCGCCAAAGATAGCATCAAAGTTTACGTTGGAAATAATGTGCTGACCAATTTTACTAAGTAAGCGTGTGTTTTCGTGCGATTTTTCAATTTGTTCTTTTTGAATAATTACTTCTTTTGTTCTTTCAGCTACTCTATCTTCTAAACCTTTATATAAATTTGCATTTTCAATAGCACCACCAACGTAAACTGATAAACTTCTTAATAAATCTAAATGGTGTTCGTTATAAATATGTTTTTCGAAACTTTGTACAGTAATTACACCGATAGCTTTGCCTTTAGACAGTAAAGGCATGTAAATCATTGATTCCGGCATTTCGCCTTCTACTGGCTGATAGGTGTTTTTGACGTATTGTTTGTATTCATTTTGCCAGTCATTTATTACAAACTCTTTACTTTGTAAAAAACAAAGTGTAGCTGTTTTTTCTACGTTTAAATCAAATGCAAATGAATTTAATTTTTCTCCTTTTTCCATAGAGCCCGAAAAATACAAATCATTGCTTTCTGGTCGATGAATACCAATTCCAAAAATGGTAGCATCCATTAAGGTATTTATTTGAGAATAAACAGTAGAGATAATTTCGTCAACAGATAAAGTAGCAGAAATTTCTTTTCCAATTTCACTTAGTAGTTTGCTGTTTCTAAAACTTTTTTCAAGTTGTTCTTTTTGTTCAACAACTTCGGAAGTTCGCGAATTTACTTTTTCTTCAAGGGTCTCAACTAGGTTTGCATTTTCTAAGGCAATAGCCGTGTAGGTACCTAACGTTTTTAATACATCCATATGAAATGGTGTATAAGCATTTTTTTCAAAACTCTGAACGGTAATTACGCCTGTTACTTTATCGCCAATGGTTAAAGGACAAAATAATAATGAACTTGGCATTTCGCCAGAAGGCACTACTATTTTTTTTGTGTATTTATGATACTCGTTGAGGTTATCATTAATAAAAATTTCTTTGTTATGCGTTACACACCATACCGAGTAATTATCAATGTCGTTCATCGATACGGATAAAGGAGTTTTTAATTTTCCTTTTTCCATCGAATATTTATAATCTATTTCATGTCTATCTTTTTGATAAACCCTCACACTAAAACAGTCGGCGTTCATTAACTGGCCAACCTTTTGGTGCAAGGTATGAAATATCGAATCAAAATCGGTTGTTGAAATAATTTCTTTACCAATCACGCTTAGCATACGTGTGGTTTCTTGCGCCGTAATTAGTTCCTTTGTGCGTTCTTCTACGCGCTCTTCTAGTTTTTGATACAGAGTAGCATTTTCGATAGCAATGGCACAATACACCGCTAAGTTTTTTACTAAATTTACTTTGTAATCATCAAAGGCGTTTTTGTTAAAGCTTTGAACGGTTAAAACACCTAATTTTTTTTCACCTAATTTTAATGGAAGATAAATGATAGACTGAACAGATTCTCCAACAACGGGTTGCAACCGTTTTTGAATAAATTTTCCTGCTTCTAATTCATAGTCATTGATCACAATTTCTAACTCTTTGTTAAAGCAAACACTTGCTAATCTGTTTTCATCTGTTAGGTCGTAGCCCGAAGAGCTAAGCACAACATCTTTTTCGATATAGCCAGGGAAATTTAAAATTGCTTTATTGTCGGAGACAATGCCAATTCCAAACCCATGCGCATCCATCATATTATTAATGATGTCGTAGGCGGTTTTATTAACGGCTTCGATGGATAAGAGAGAGGTAATGGTTTTTCCTAAATCACTTAAAACAACCAAGTCGTTTGAAAGAGATTCTAATTGCTTGTTTTTTTCGCTAAGCAATTCTTTTTCTTTTTCCATTTGCGAAATGCTGGCTTGCATTTCAACGCCTTTCAATTTCTGTTTATTTTTTTCACTAAAAAATTCTTCTTTTAAGGTATAATAACTTTTAAAGTGTTCAATAAACTTGGTGTGGTTATTTTGCTTTTCGTAAAGTTTATAAAGCGATTTATGTGTTTTGTATACAACCTCATTTGTATTGGTTTCTTCACCTATTTTTAAGGCGCTTACTAAGTGAGATAAAGCATAATCTAAGCGATTCATTTTTAAATACAAATCGCCTAACTGAAAGTTACTTTCGGCAATTCCGGATTTAAAATCCAATTCCTGACGAATGGCTAAGCATTCATGCAAATATTTTTCGGCATTGCTTAAATCGTTTGCATCTAAATATAATTTGGCTAAGCCATCAATGGCATACGATTCAATTTGTTTTAAACCAATGGAACGAGAAACCTCTAATGCTTTCTTTTTAAACTCAATTGATTTTTCGGTATCATTTAAATTAAAGTGCGCTGTTCCAATACCATCTAAAATACGTGCTAGTAAATGTTTGTCATCCAGCGAATTGGCAATAGTTAAACCATTTAACAAAGCATCCAATGCTTTTTGATTTTCGCCTGTTGTATAACAAATGGTTCCAATGGCATTGTAGGCATTTGCTTGAGATAATAAATCTTCATTTTGTGCCGCACGATGTAACATTTCGTGCGCATATTTTAGGGCGTTATCATAATCTGCCAAAAAGTAGTAACTACAGAATACATGATAGCGAGCATGAGCTTCTGTTTTTTTATTGCCAATTTCTTGTAGTTGAGGCAGCGCTTCAAATAGCGCTTGTAAGGCAGTATCGTAATGGCCTAGCCACACTAAACAAGAGCCTTTGCAAGCTTTACCAATGGCAACATCTGAGTCAGATTGAATAGAGGTTGCTAGTGCAATAATTTCTTCAGCTTGTTTAATACCTTCAACAGGATTGTTTCTGCACAACTCAATAGATTGATGAGTTAACTGTTGAATTTTCAAAGTTGCATCTTGTTGTATATCGTTTCCGTTAAGCACAGATACGAATATAATGAAATCTCCATAAAAATGATAGTTTTCTCTAAAATATTTAGTAATATAATTTGTGATTAGAAACGAGAATTTTAAATGGCTAGTTCTCGACGACGCTCGAACGGACAATGCTTAAAGTGTTGTGTAATACAAGTTTTGTCAATCGAGGGGGGTTACTAAATTTATTCTATAATTGTTCTAAAAGTCAGATTGATGCGAGGGCGTTTAATAGTTGTAGTTGGCGGTAGGCGATGCAGCCAATGAGTTTGGGTTTCGTCTTTCATTACCAGTAAGCTACCGTGCTCTAAAATAAGAGAAGTATTATCTTTTGTTACTTTATGTTTAAAGGCAAATTTACGCTCGGCGCCAAAGGTAAACGAAGCAATAGCGCCATTTTTTTGTAACATTTTTTCGCTATCGCTATGCCAAGCCATGCCTTCATTGCCATCATGGTATAAGTTTAATAAGCAGGAATTGTAAGTTGTTTCCGTTTTTTCTTCTGCCAGTTGTTTAAGCGCGAGTAATTCTTTTGTCCACGGCAGGGCTTTTTTGGTGGTGTTGGAATACGTATAATCAAAATCCTTATCGCCATACCAAGCTACTTTACGATTGGTTAAAATATGTTTTCCAAAAACAATAGCTTCATCATTTTTCCATTCAATACTATTAAACAATTCATTAAAATAGTGATTGGCTTCCACTTGAGGCATTACCGTTCCGTAATACAATACGGTACCGTCGTAAGGTAATAAGTTGGTAATTTGATTATCTGAGAATAGGTCCATTTTAGACTGCGAAAATAATCAATTTGTGTTGTCAGATGACACCAAACGAATTATTAAGATATTGTTGAGGCCTCTAAGCACTATTTATTGTCCAATATCAACTCTTGCTTAAACCAATCTAAAGTTAAATTTCGTGCTTCATTTAATTTATTGCCATACCATAGATGTCCTTCTCCATCAAATGTTACAAATGAATTTTTTATGCCAGAAGCATCTAGTTGGTCTTTAAAACGCGGCAAGTTAGAGTAGGGTACTCCGATATCTTTTGTGCCATGTATTATTAATGTTGGCACAGCATTTTGTGTATTCCAATACGGACTAGCTGCTTTGTAAGTCATAGTATCTTGATGATCATTTAATGCGCAGCCAGCATATACTTCAAAAACTTGATGCGCGCTAGTTATTGCAAGTTGATCATTATCTATAAAATTAACTGGTCCAGCCCATGATGCGCAGGCTTTAATAATATGATCCGGGTTGTAAGTGTAGGCTGCCATCATAGATAGATGTCCGCCAGCGCTTTGTCCCACTAATCCAAAATTATTAGGAGCAATTTGCCACGCATCTGATTTACTAGAAATGAAATCTACAGCTTTTCTTATATCCTCCATTAGTTCGGTATGATGCTGGTGAGTGATGGAAGAAGCATAGCGGTAATTAATTGTAGCGCAGGCAAAGCCAGCATCTGCAAACTTATTTATTTCTTGTAAAAAAACGCTTCTGTCTCCCATTACCCAAGCTCCGCCGTGAATAAAAATTACCGTTGGTGTTTTAGTGGTTCTGTTTTTAGGCAACGCAATGTCTAGTTTATGTCGCCAATGATTGCCATAAGAAATGGAATATAAAACTTGTTTTTTGTCTGAATCAAGGGTTTGCTCTTGAAGTTGATTCATTTTTTTGCAAGATGTAATTAATAACATGGTTGCAGATAAAACTAAGCATGCATTATAATACCTCATATTCTGTTTTTTTATTATAATCTTAGTTTTTTGAAAAGTGACAAAAAATATGGTTTCGTTAAGTTGTACAAAACTATTTGATAAATAGGAATGGATAATGGAAGCAATTTATTTCTATAAATAGTACTAATTTACTTTTTAAAACGTACATTTAAAAATAGGAATGTAATCTATAAACACAAATTGTAAATCGTATGACTGCCATTACTGCCGTTAAATTAAATAATAGAATTCACGCTATGGATGTTATGCGGGGATTTGCTGTATTAGGAATTTTATTAATGAATATCCCGGCGTTTTCTGCACATGAGTTTTTTCTATATTGGCATGATGCTTTGAAGGGGGAAACAACAACAAATGGTGTTATTTATAATACCATTATGATATTGTTCGATGGAAAATGAGAGGCTTATTTACTCTTTTATTTGGTGCAGGCTTAATGTTGTTTATCGAAAACAAAAACGACAATTCCATTCATGTCGCTGATTTGTACTTTAAGCGGATGACATGGATGATTGTATTTGGTTTAGTAGATGCTTATATATTTTTATGGGGAGGTGATGTATTATACGAGTATGCCATGTGTGGAATTTTTGCATTTGCATTTAGAACGATGAAACCGCGTAATTTACTTTTATTGTCTTTTTCTATTTTATCCCTATTCATTTACTTTAGTGGCGCACCATTTTTGGAACGAAAGGAAAAATATATTGAATACAAAAATGTTGAAAAACAGATTAATGAGCATAAGCCTGTTAATGAAAAACAACAAGAAGTCTATGATGAATTTGTAGAGGTTAAAGGAAGTTACTTGCCATTTTCGAAAGATCATATACACAATGTGACAGAAGACATTTATAATAGAGAAATTAAAATGAAAGCGGATTACCCTGCTATTTTTTTGGCAAATGCAGAAGAAGTAATGCCCTATCATACTAAGGAATTTTTTATGGGAATGTGGGAATCATTTGCTACCATTTTATTAGGAATGGCGCTTTTTAAATTTGGATTTTTTCAGGGAACAATTAAAACAAGTATTTATAGAGTTTTAGTGTTTATTGGAATACCAGTTGGCATTACATTGTGTGGTTTGTCAGTATTGACGTCGGTTCACACTCAAGCCGAATTCATACAAGCAATAGAAACAAGAATTTTTAGTGTTAATCATCCAGGTGGTGCAGGACGTATTATTTTAACAGTTGGGTATGCATCTGCGATATTACTGTTATGCAGAGTGAATTGGTTGAAATCTTTTTTAAGGCTGTTTGCTAATGTTGGAAGAATGGCACTTACGAATTATATTATGCAAACAATATTATGTTCATTCTACTTTTTTGGTTTTGGATTAAATCATTATGGTGAGTATGATGCAACAGGACTTTTGTTGTTTGTAGTGACCATTTGGATTATACAAATCACTTACTCCAACATATATTTTCGATTTTTGAAAATGGGACCCGTTGAGTGGTTGTGGAAGCGATTAACTTATGGCAAAGGCTTTAATGACTAACCATGTATTGTTATTACTGGCACAGGGCTATTAAATGCTACTTCGTTGGTGATGCTAGGGTAAAATAGATTGTGAAAAAAAGAATGTTTTTTTGGTTCAATAATGATGGCATCAATATCGTGATATTCCACAAATTCTAACAGGCCTTCACTGATATCATTATCTGTAATGATAAATGTTTTATGAGTAGCAGTTTCTAAAGAATGCTCCACGAATGAATCAATGTGTGATTCTTTAAAATTTAAATTGTGATTTTCGGGAACGACATGCAACACGTTTAATGTAGCGCCTAAAATACTGTTTAGTGCTTTTACTTGTAATAGAGACGTGTTGCTTTCAATATGTTCGTCGTAGTCGCAGGCAAAGGCGATATTTTCAATTTTTTTGTAGCTCGCATATGGCGGTACAATAATTAATGGTGTTATTGTTTCTTTAGAAACATTTACGGCAGTACTTCCCAAAAAAGCTTTCATCAATTTATTTCCGTGCCCACTAATGCCCATTACTGTAAAAGTGATGTCGTAGTTTTTACTGTATTCAACAATTACATCGTTAGCATTCCCAATTTCTGCATAGCAAGTAACGTTGGTGATAGTGGAATGATCTTGTTTTATTTTAGTAGCTAATTCTTCTAGTAATGCTTTGTTATCGGCATTATTATTAGGTATAGAGTAACTGGTTAAACCAAATTCTGAATTCATTACAGGTAGCTGCGCTACATGTAATAATAGTAAATCTGCCGATAAATTTTTAGCTAATTCAATAGCATAGCTTAATGCGTTTTTTGATGTGTCAGAAAAGTCGCAGGGAACTAAAATTTTATTCATGGCTTTAGTATTATTTTGGGTTAAGGTAAATGTTACAACAGTTACTGTATCTAATGTAGTAATTTTAAGCTAAACAAAATCACTATACTCAAATTTAAAAAGCTTTTCATGCTTTAGATATGACAATTGTCATAAATAGAAATTGCAAAAATCATTGGTTCAGCATAGCGATTTTATAATTGTTATAAAACAAAAGCGCTTGCCGAAAAAATTCCGACAAGCGCTTTCTGCTGTTTAAAATAAAATTATTCTTTAATAAACTTAATGGCTTTTCTAGATTTAGCATCTTGAATAAAATATACACCAGCGTTTAAATTACTAACATCTAGTTTACTTGTGCCGTTAATAGTTTCTGTTTTTACAACTTCACTTAAAATATTAAGAATAGAAATTTGTGTTTGTTCTTTAACTTCAATGTTTAAGATTGAATTTGTTGGGTTGGGGTAAAGCGTGAAATTAGGAATGTTAAAAGAGTAACCTTGTCCACCAAAAACCCATACTTTTCCGGTTGATTCAACCCAGCAGTTATGTCGGCTACGAGAACCCATTTGATTTGTGGCAGCAGGTACGTTTAGGGTGCCGTAGTTGCCGAGCTTATTGCCTATACTATCGCCCCCGACCCAAGTCCAGTTATTTGTTGAAAGATCAAGTTTCCAAATATCGTTTAAGGAAACATTTCCAACTGTATTGGCAGTTTTACCTTGCCCACCAAATAAGAAAAAATTCCCATTTGATTCAACCCAACTTCCCGCCAAGGAGCGTGAACCCGGAATGCTTAATGGATTTGTAACATTGATGACTCCATAAACAGCTTTTTTATCCGCTATACTATCTCCTTTCATCCACGTCCATTGTGTGGTAATTGAGTTAAATCGCCAAAAATCATTTAACGATCCCGCAGACGAGTTGGCAAAACCATTGCCGCCAAATAGATATAGGTTTCCATTTCCATCGTTCCATGAAGCTACGGAATTTCTTGCTCCAGGGGTGTTGGAAACGGAAGCTATACTTTTTGTTCCATAAGTACCGAATTGAGATTGGAAATTACTTCCACTTACCCAAGTCCATTCATTGGTTGTAACATTGTATTTCCATAAATCGTTTTGATTGTTTGCTGAGGTGTTAACCGAAGAAAAACCAATGCCGCCAAATAGCCATAAGTTATTGAGGTTATCAACCCAAGATGCGGCTAAATATCTTCCACCCATTTTATTGGCGGAGTTTGATACACCTATTGTTCCGTAAATGCCATTTATATCTTTGGTATTATCGCCACTTATCCAAGTCCATTCGTTAGTATTAGTGTTGTATTTCCATAAATCGTTTAAGGCCCCTAAACCTGTGCCGCTTAAAGGAAAGCCAAACCCTCCAAAAAGCCATAAATTTCCGGAGGTATCCATCCAAGTTATTCCGCCATCGCGGGCACTGGGATTGTTTGAAGCTGCAGTTACCCCTTTTGTTCCTGAAGAACCTTGATCATCGATAGTATTTGGCCCCTTTAACCACACCCATTGATTGGTGGTGGTATTAAATTTCCATAAATCGTTTTTTCTGCCGGTTTGTGTATTGCCGCCAAATAGCCAAAGGTTATTGGACGCATCTATCCAATTGGCTGCCCCAGTCCTTGCTTCTGGTTGGTTAGATGAACTAGGTACCCCCTGAATACCATAGTTCCCAAAGGAATTCGACGTGTTGAATCCTCCTACCCAAGTAAAGTTTTGTGCCGTAGCAGTGATTGCTAATAGAAAGGAGAAGATAGATAATGTAATTTTTTTCATAGTGTATTTTTAGTTTTAAAATAATAAAGACATCTAGTGAATATTAAATGTCTTTATTATAATCAAAAAATCTATTCTTTAATAAACTTAATGGCTTTTCCAGATTTAGCATCTTGAATAAAATATACACCAGCGTTTAAATTACTAACATCTAGTTTACTTGTGCCGTTAATAGTTTCTGTTTTTACAACTTCACTTAAAATATTAAGGATAGAAATTTGTGTTTGTTCTTTAACTTCAATGTTTAAGGTTGAATTTGTTGGGTTAGGGTAAATTGAAACTATATTTTGTTTTAATTCATTTATTCCAACACTCGATTGAATAAAATCATATCCAACCCATTTATTTATACTGAAATTATATAACCAAACGATGTCATTTGCAAATGAGAAACTTCCGCCAGTGTAGGTTATACTTCCTAATGAAGATGGCAATAGTACTGCCGCACTAAATGCCCCAGTTGATTTATTAAAAAACAGTAATCTCTTATTTAGACTCCCATTTTCAAATAATACAATTTCTTTTCCAGGACAATCATAGTAAAAAAGCGAGTGTGAAATAACATCTGTAAATGATGCAAGGCCTGTTAATGTTATTGGAGTAATATCTACAAGTCCTGTTCTGCTTTCACCATATAATGTTCCATTGTAATAATAATAAATTAAATTCTGTGAAGGATCATACGTTCCAGCAGATTGTACATTTGGAGGTGTGGTGTTACCAGGAAATGTGTATATCGTTCCTCCAAGATGTCCATTTGATTGTAAGCTATCAACTGCAAAATAATTATCCCAAGTATTTCCTTCAATCACATTTTGATTTGGATTCCACCATAATCCTCTCCAATCAACAGCAATTGAAGATCCAACTTTTTGTCCATTTATGTTAAAAACTTCGTCATAGGCAGAACCGCCTGCATTTACACTATAATATAATTGCTTTACTGGGTTAAAAGCTACAGCGGTTCTATACATGTCTCCACCAGTGCAATGAAGTGTGTCGCCTGATGGAACTGCAATGCTATAAAAATTATCACATTGAGCAATTGTAGATTGGATATTAAGTGTTAAAAGTAACGTTGATAATAGTATGGTTTTTTTCATAAATATATATTTAGTTTAAAAATATAGAAGCATATACCTTAAGCAGGTATACGCTTCTTTGTTTTGTGATATTATTATTGCTTGATGAACTTAATTGCTTTTCCAGATTTAGAATCTTGTATAAAATAAACGCCAGTAGTTAAATCACTAACATCTAGTTTGCTTGCTCCGTTAATAGTTTCTGTTTTTACAACCTCTCCTAACATATTGACAATAGAAATTTGTGTTTGTTTTTTTACTTCAATGTTTAAGATTGAATTAGTTGGATTTGGATAAAGTGTAATTTCTGAATTTTGAATGTTGTTAGAAGAATAAATGCCAGTAGGTGTGCTGTTATAGATGTTGGTAGCTTCTGTAGGCGATAACACTCGGTTATAAAATAGAAATTCATCTAAACTTCCGTTTAAACTATTTCCGCTTGGCGCTCCACTAACACTTCCTAAAGTGAGTGGTTTGCTTGTGGGAGAGTAATATATACTATTTGAATAAGTTCCTTGAGCATGAATGGATCCGTTTACATACATTTTAATGATTGTGTTATTATTTGTGCTGTTGTAATCACATGTAACAATCACATGTGTCCAGATATTAGGATCAATAATAGCGGTATCTTGAAGAGATAGGTCATTATTACTTGTTGTTGTGAAGAAAAAAGTTAGTTTTTGTGATGTTGAATTACCAAAACATAAGTTGTAAGAATTAAAAGGGGAAGATGAAGGGTTAATACGCACATTAGCTAAAGTGTGGTAGGGAACAGTGCCATCTCTTTTGAACCAGGTAGCTATTGAAAAAGTTGTTGGTCGAAAAACGGCATTATTTATTGACAAATTTGCACCTCCGTTAAAGTAAGCGGCAGTGTTTGGTATTTGTTGAAATCCAGTGTCTAATAATACTGCACTGTTAGTAAGGGTATAAGTGCCGTGACTATCTTGTGTTAGATTTCCTTCAAAAGACCACTTGGATACCAATCCGTTGGTTGGCACTTGTGCCAAAAGTGCAAAAGTTCCGCAAAAAATGGAGATTGCTGCTAGTAAATGTTTTCTCATAGTTGTTTTTTTAACAAAAATGAAAATAATTTACCGCAACCTATTTTATGTTTTGTAAACGGAACAGATGACTTTGTGAATGGGAACTATTTACCTATTTTTTCTAAAATGGTCAGAAAATCACTTCGTCTATCGCGAGCCAAATCAACCTCTTTACCATTTTGCATGATAATGGTTCCTCTGCCAGATTTACTAAACGAAGTCATTAAATCTAAATTAATAATAAAAGATCGATGCGCTCTCACAAAATTTGAAAATGGCTCTAATGTTTGTTCAAAGTATTTTAAATTTTTAGAAACTGTTTTTTGTTTTTTATCGATTAAAAATAAATGCACATACGATCCATCAGCTTCTAAATACTCAATATCTGCAATATTTATATAATCATAACCATTTTGACTAGGGATACATATCACTTGTTTTTGATTTGATTTCAAATTTTGTGATAATGCTTTAAGCTGCTCTTGTGCTGTTTTGAGTTGCAATTGTTGCCTAATTTTCTCAACACTTTCAATTAATTGTTGTTCGTTGATGGGTTTTAGTAAATAATCAATGGCTGATAATCTAAAGGCATTTATCGCATATTGATTAAAGGCGGTTGTAAAAACAATACGACAATGGATATTTTCTTTCACTAATTCTTCTGCTAGTTCAATACCCGATTTTTCGGGCATATCAATATCTAAAAATGCTACATCTGGCGCGTAAGTTTTAATTGCTGTAATTCCCAAATTTCCATTTTCGGCTTCCGCAACAACTTCAATATCAGGCGCAAATTCTTGCAACATTAATCGTAGTAGTTTTCGTGCTTGCGGAGAGTCATCTACAACTACTGCTTTGATATGGATGTTATTTGCCATTTATAGATATTGTTATGATCACAGTTGTTCCAGTAGGAGAATTATTCTCAGCAATATTATCAATTATTTCTACGTTTACAATATCTTTTTTGTTTGAATTTAAAAGGGCTATTCGTTTTGCAGTAGCTTCTGTAGCAAATGATTGATGCGTGTTGTGTTGTAAATTTAGTTGAGCAGAAGCCGCTCTTCCAATGCCATTATCGCTTATAGAAATTATCAAACAATTTTTTTCAAAATTTACTTTAAAATTAATGTGTAGTTCCTTCTTTCCATCTTTATGCCTTAGCCCATGTTTAAAGGCATTTTCAATATAGGGTTGAATTAATAAGGCTGGTATTTTAATATTTGAAATAGAAATATCTTCCTCTACAATTATCGAATATTTAAAATCATCTTGAATCAGCATGGCTTCCAATTCAATGTATAATTTTAATATTTCTATTTCTTCTTTTAATGTTATTTCGGGTGAAGAGCTGTGCGTTAGTATTTTTCTAATTAAATCAGAAAAACTAGACAAATAAAGAGCTGCATTTTTTTTATCATTTTCGTAAATGTACCCCTTGATAGAATTCAATACATTGAATAGAAAATGGGGATTCATTTGTGCTTTTAAGGCTGTTTCTTGCGAAAATCTTAAATCGTTTTCTAATTGTAGTTGTTTTAATTCGGCCAACTGTTTTTTTCGTAATTGCTTAATTCTATATTTAAAAAACACAAATGCTAAGCCTAGGGCTACTAGCGATATTAACGCATGAAACCACCAACGTTGCCAAAATGGAGGCGTGACAGTTCCTGTAATTATAATTCGATTTTCTGAATCTCTTTGCAAGTAGTCAATTAATTTGATCTCTAAAATAAAATTGCCAACGGGTAAAGCTGGAATTTGAATTTTATCGATGGAAGATGGCAATGTAATCCAAGTACTGTCTACATTTGAAAAACGGTAGGCGTATTTAAAATTTCTGTTTGAACTGTATGCTATTGCTTCTGCCTGTATGGACAATGATTGATTATAGTTTAAACTAATTGCTGTATCCAAACCATAAGATTTTGAGTCGATGTAAAGTTGCTTTAAATAAATTTTTGATAAATCTACTTCTTTGTTATAGTTTACTGGAATCATTTGTAATCCATTTGCTGTTGCTAGCCAAATGGTATTATTTAAGATAGAGATAGAAAGAATTTCGTTTGAACTTAAGCCTGTTAGTTTATCTAACACAGTCCATGTATTTGTTTTTAAATTAAGTTTCCATAAACCATGATTGGTTGCTATGTACAACGCGTCATTAAAATAATATAATTGATTAGCTTGAACATCTACTGGTAATTGTTTTAGGCGGTTGCTTTTATGATTAGCATCAATTTGATAAAGTTCTCCATCAAATGTGATGGCATATAATGTATGATTGTGATTATAATAGGTAATGGAAAGCACTTGTTTTTTAATCATATCAGAATGAGTTGATTTCCATTTACCTTGATTGTATTTATAATTTAACAAACCATCATTAGTGGCTAACCATAAAAGTGTGTTTGTAGAATCTATACTAATGGCCCTTGTCCAAGAAGTGGTTAATGTATCTGATGACACTTTGTTTTCTAAATGATCATAAACAAAGCAACCTCTTGATGTTGCAAAAATGTGTGCGCCGTTGCTGTAACAAAAATCTTTAGTTGGTGGAAATTGATTATCTATTTTTGTAATACGATTATTTTGCAGATAGTATAACGTGTTTTGCGCATTGAAGTATAGACGATTTTCCTGAGCACTAAAAACCATGTTTCTAATATCTGATTTAACATCCAGATTAAAGGTTTGCAACTGTTTGTTTTGAGTGTTTATATAACCAATTTGTCCGTTTAAGGATGAGAAGTAAATATATGGGTTACATTGCGCTAGTTTTAAAATTTTATTCGAGCTTAAGTGGTTAGCTGAGGCGTTCCACGTTTTTGAATTGATATCTGCTACTCGCATCAATCCATCATGTAACGTTGTAAGCCAATAACTTTTTTCTTTATCCAAAATAATATTTGAAAAAGCCATGTTCGGATAAAAAATGCTACCACTATCTGTTATTGGATTATATGCGATTATGCCCGAATAGGTGCAAATCCATAATAATCCATCTTCTAATTCTTTAATGGAAGTAATTTTAGAACGACGTAAATTTTCATGTAAAAATTTTGATTGATATTCTTTGATAGTATTTCCTTCATTGTGATAAAATAGCCCATCCGTTACTTTAAATAACCATATTCCGCTTTTATTGCTTTCTAAAATATATTCGCCAGATGGTGTTGACTTCGGATATTGCAAGGCGTAGAGAGAGAGTTTTAAATTTTGAATTTTAATAATACCTAGAGCGGTGTTTATAAAAATACTGCCGTCAGGATTGAGCTTGCAGCTATTTGTAAAAGTATATTTGTCTGTAATATTATCCGAATTAAAATCCGAATAATTTTTCCATGTATGGTTTAATTCATTGTAACAGTTAATGCCATTTTCGCCACACACCCATAAATTATTTCCCTTATCGCAAGTAATGTTTGATACTTTGCCTTGCCATGAATTTAGATATTGAAGAGAATCTTTTTCTACATGAAATAATTGTCCGCTGAAATTATAACAGTAAATTTTTCCGGAACTAGAAACACAAAGCCCTGTAATGGCTTTTGTTTTTTGTGTTTTGCTTTTGTATGAATGAAATCTAACGCCATCGTATTTAAAAAGGCCAGCGTCACAACCTATCCAAATAAATCCTTTTGCATCTTCAACAATACTATACACTTCGTTGCTTGGTAATCCATCATCAATGGTGGTTTGAAAGTAGGCAGGATTTTGAGCATGTAGAGAAATCTTTATGAAAAACAGTAGTACATATTTCCAATAGTTTTTTGCCATCGAAAACAAATTTATTCTTTATTCAAACATCCTCAAGCTTTTTTAGGATTTTAATGTCAATTTATATTGAGCTCGCAGTAAAAATAGGGGCGCAAAGGCTGCGGCTAAATGTTTTAAACTATGTCCGCTTATAAATTGAGTGTGATGAAAAATAAATTCGTCATTAGCCTCACATACTTTTGCAATAACATACACCATCAAAATATGCCAATAGGTTTTTGTTAAAGGATTATCATTTTTGAATAGTATTAAAACAATTGGAATTAAAATTATGGGTAAAAATTGAATGAGCACATAAAATCGTAAATCCTCATGACCTTTGCTTTTTGTCATTTGCCAATAAATAATAGAAATAATTCCTAGCAATAACAGCGGAAATAGCATTCGTTTTCCTGTTGTTATACAAATATAGTCTCCGATAATAATGGAGAAAAAGGCCATAAAAGAGATGGTCATGGGTAACCTGTCCCACACCAATGTCTGACTGCTTGGCTGCTGATGATAGTACATGGAGCCAAGGGCAGTTAAAAAGATTCCTAAATAAAAAACAAAACAATTAGTGTTATGTTGTATAGCATGGTATTTTTTAATTGTAAAAAACATGCCAAGCAAACCCAACACAAAAAAAGGAATATTAGATACAACGTTCCAAAAATGTTCTATCGATAGAAAGGTTCGTTGATCAGCAAACAAATGGTAGTTTGGATTTTGAGTTATTGGCTTTATAAAGAATAATGCGCTCATTCCCATAATAGTAATACCAAACAGTAACCTGTTTTTTGATGGTGTGGTTGCTAACATGTTTTTTATTTTTAGATTTTCATTGTTCTTTTTTCTTAACAAAAAAGAACCAAAAAGTCAAGGCGAAAGACCAACTCCAATTTTTTATCCCTCAAAATGTCTTCGCAGTGCCACCTAAAAAATTGTAGTTCGCACTCTTTCGCCAAAACCAGCCGCACTATTACCAACGTCTGATAGGTGCGCTATAAAATGTAGTTATTTTAGACAACTTCGTTAAACTCTGTTTTTTCTTCACGCAAGCTATTTTGTTTTTTTGCAGAAGAACTATCGCGTATATTTTTTTGTACTGCAACAGCTGCGAACAAGCTTAAGGTAAACGACATGCCATAAAAACCTTTTTCACTTCGCATTAAATCGGCATTCCATAAACCTATCACTAATAATAAAATGGTTAGGATTGTAGAAAACCAACTAATACCGTAATAAATCGAAGTTACAGGAATGCCTTCGAGTTCATCTCGAACTGCTTTTTGAAGTGAAACGGCAGAAAATAATCCGTACATCAGCACTGCAAAATAGTAGCCTTTTTCATTTAGCATCATGTCGGCATTCCATAATCCGATATTGTAAGATACTGCTCCCGCTAATAAGGCAAGCCATGAGGCACCGATAAAAGCATTTGATGGTTTTTGATTCATAAGTTTTTTTTAAAATTATGAGATCAAAAGTAGAGAGAGTAGAGGAGGGACTTTTTGATAAATATCAAAAAATAAATTTTTAACTAATTTTTAGTTTTCGGCTCTTATTCGGCTCAGGGTTTCTTGCGTGATGCCCAAGTAAGAAGCAATTTGTCCTAATGATGCTCTTTGCAATAAGCTAGGTTTTGATGCGGCAAATTTTTGATAACGTTCTTTTGCTGTTTTAAATTGTAAACTTAAAATACGTTCTTCTAATTTTATGTAATAGTTTTCGGTGATGATTCTGCCTAACCTTTCTGTTTCATGAAAGTTGGTATATAGATTTTGTAAAACTGAAAATGGAATTTCAATTAACGAACAATCTTCTAATGCCTGAATAGTTTCGTTGGTTGTTTTTTTGGTGATAAAAGCATAAAACGAAGTTGCAAATTCTTCTTCTTGTGCAAACCAATTGGTAATTTCTTTCTCTTCATTAAAGTAATATCCTCGCACTAATCCTTTTTCAATAAAATAAATGCTATCACAACGGTCGTAGCAATTAACAATTACATCGCCTTTTGAAACTGTTTTTTTAATAGTTACCTTTTTTAGTTCTTCGGCTAAATTTGGCGAAACAGTAATAATTGAAGAAAGGTGTTTAATCAATGGCATACACTAAAGTATACATTTTCGCTGGGCTTTAAAAGCAAAAAACCCCCAATTTCTTGGAGGTTTTTTAGAGGTCCCGTCCAGGTTCGAACTGGAGTAGCAGCTTTTGCAGAGCTGAGCCTAACCACTCGGCCACAGGACCATTTTGTTAATGGTTTTTATTATTTTAATGAAAATCCAAGAACGGGTAGCAAAAATAAGATTTTTTTAGCAACTTAGTCTAATTATTATAAAAAAATATGCAGATAAATTCAAAATTACCAAATATTGGCACTACCATCTTCACGGTTATGAGTGGTTTAGCCAAAGAATATAATGCCATTAACCTATCCCAAGGCTTTCCCGATTTTGGTTGTGATGCTAAATTATTAGAATTTGCCCAAAAACACTTAAATGCTGGCTTTAACCAGTATGCTCCTATGACTGGCGCCCAATCTTTAAGAGAGGTAATAAGTGAGCTAATGCAAAATTGTTATGGTGCTGCTTATCATCCAGATTCTGAAATTACCATTACGGCTGGAGCAACACAGGGTATTTATACCAGTATTGCTGCTTTTATTAATAAGGGAGATGAAGTGATTGTATTTGAACCTGCTTATGATTGCTATATTCCTGCGATAGAAGTGCACGGCGGCATTGCAAAACCAATTCAGTTAGAGTACCCAAATTTTACCATTAATTGGACTACCGTAAAGAATAAGATTACCGATAAAACTAAAATGATTATTATTAACTCACCTCACAATCCTAGTGGAACAACTCTTTTGGAAAGTGATTTGTTAGAATTGCAAAAATTAGTAGCTGGGAAAAATATTATTGTAGTGAGTGATGAAGTGTACGAACACATGGTGTTTGATGGGAAACCTCACCAAAGTGCGGCTCGTTTTAAAGACTTATCGGCTCAATCTATTATTGTTTCTTCTTTCGGAAAAACCATTCATGCTACTGGTTGGAAAATCGGTTACATAGCAGCGCCAAAAGAGTTAATGATAGAATTTAGAAAAGTACATCAATTTTTAGTGTTTTGTGTAAACCACCCTTTTCAGCTGGCATTAGCCGATTATTTAAAAGACGAATCTACTTATAAAGGCTTGCATCAATTTTATCAAGCTAAAAGAGATTACTTTAGAAAACTAGTTTCTGGTTCTCGTTTTGTAATAGAACCTTGCACAGGTACTTACTTTCAATTGATGAGTTACAAAAATATTACTGAAGAAAAAGACACGGATTTTGCGGTTAGATTAACTAAGGAAAAAGGATTAGCTTCTATTCCATTATCTGTTTTTTATACAAATCAGCAACAACAGCAATTATTGCGTTTTTGCTTTGCTAAAAAAGAAGAGACTCTAGAAAAAGCGGCAGAGATTATTTGTAAGATTTAATTGGTATATTTACTACACTAAATGTTGTTTATGAAGTCGATTTCTATTTTACTGTATCTTTTAGGAATTGCAACATTTGCTTATTCGCAAGATACCATTCAATTTATTAGTAAGGCTCCTCAATCTGTAAAAGTTGCCGAAGTTGGCATTGATGAAATCAAGTACCATCGTTTTGATAATCTCGATGGTCCTTTATATGTTGCAAGTAAAAATGAAATTAGATATATTAAATATTCCAACGGACTTGTTGATTCGATAACAGTAGCTAGTAAATTAAAAACGGAAGCGCCCGAAACGTTGACGGTTTACAGTGCTCCAATTTCTGCTTATGGCAGCGAAAAAATACTGATATCAGGTAGTAGATTATCTCATAACGGTAAAGCTGTAGGAGAAGCAAGATTGTTTCGATTAATATCAAATGTACCTATTCCCGAAAAAAAAGCTGAATTATACAAAGAATATTTAGTAATGAAGTCTTACAAAAAGCGACAGTATTTATTTGGTTTTGTGGGTCTTGGTGCGGGACTAGCATTGCCATACATTGGATTAATGTCGTCGATTGTTTTCGATGACGGAGTGCCGTTTGCTATTGGCTTTGCTGCTGGAGCTACTTTTGGTATTACAGGCGCAGTACTTTCTGGAATAAATAAACATAAACGAACAAAAAAACGAGTAGATATCGCCAACCTTTATAATAATTAGTCATGACAAAAAAAATAGCTCTTAAATTAATCATATCTGTTCTTTGTTTTTTAAATATTTCAGTGACAGTTTTTGCGCAAGACACTATTTTTTACAAGAAAGCGGGCAGTATTGTCGTGTTTGTGAAAGAAGTTTCGCAAACGGAAGTACAATACAAAAAAGTGGAAATGCCAGACGGGCCAATGTACATTATTGATAAAAATGATATCGCAAAAATCGTGTATAAAAATGGATTTACAGAAGAAATAAAAGCACCTGTTGTTGAAACTACCATAGGCAGCTCTAATCAACCTTTTACGGTAACATATTCATCGCCAGCTGATCTTAACTATGAGAAAATCACTTATTCAGACACAAAGCGTAGTCAGAATTCATTAATTAGATTAGTGGATAGACATCCTGATCCATCTAGGCACGATAAGTTAATGAAAGACGCTCGTGCTATGAGAAGTTTAAAGAGACATCAAGATGGAACACGAACGGGGGCTATTATTTTTGGAGGAGTTGCTATTGGAGGCGCAGCCGTATATTCCTTGATTAGTGCTGCTAGTTTTGGTAGCTACGTAGATCCTATATATGCAGCGCCACCAGTTTTATTTGGCACTTTGGCTGTTATTTTAGGTGGCACTTCTATTGCTATTAATATAAATTTAAAGAAAAAACGCAACGAATTTGTTAATTATTACAATCAATAATTATTTCAGATTATTTTTTCTGTTTTTTTTAAGTGCAAGTGCTTTTGCACAGGACACTATTTTTACCAATACTTCTCAAATCCTTTTAGTTCGAGTATTAGAGATTTCTAAAACAGAAGTGACATATAAAAATTATTATAATCCAGATGGCATTATAAGAAGCCTCAGTAATGAACAGATTGCAAAAATTATATACGAAAACGGCAAAGAGGAATCTAAATTTCAATTAAAACAAAAAACATCAGGAGCTACATCACCACTTAATTTATTCGTCGTGGAAGGAAAGCATATTGCTATTAATAATACCGATATCAGTCATAAAGCAGCTTATAAAATAATGATGAAAAGAGATGTTCAATTAAATTCAGAAGAATTGAATGGCGCTCTAGTGGATGCGGATAGTAAACGTAACGGGCAGATTGCTTTCAATATTATTGCTCCAGTAGCAGCAGTTGGCGGTATTTATTTTGCAAGGCAACATCGTTACAATGACCCAAGGCAGAAGATGATTTTAAGAACTTTTTTAATTAGCGGGTTTAGCGTTTGTGTTGTTTCTCTCATCACAGCTCAGATATATAAATCCATAAAAAATAAGCACATTCGTAAAGCTGCACTTTTATATAATAATGATATTTTATAATTACATTTATTAAAACATTCAAAATGAGAGTCGTTTTTATATTTATACTTTGTGCTGTTCAATTATATTTGAATGCTCAAGACAGTATTTATAAAAGAACTGGACTTGTTATTCCTGCAAAAATCTCAGAAGTAAATATTAAAGAGATTTCCTATAAGCGATTGGATCTATTGGACGGGCCATTGTTTATCATAAATAAAAATGAGATTCAAAAAATTAAGTATGCTAATGGAACCATTGATTCATTTATGGTTTTAAAAGAGGGGACAAAAGCACCAAACGTAGTTTTTGTAAATCCTAGATACATTGCACCCGATTTTAATCAAATTCAGCCTTCCATAAGACGAGGCACATACAAGTATCAAGGACATCTTCTATCTGATAGACATGTGTTTTTAATGGCTTTGGAAAAGAATAACCTTTGGAAAAACACCGACATAGAGTTAAATGTTATTGCTTCTAAAAAACACAAAGTTATGCAATATTCTATAGGCTATAGTGGGGCAATTATTGGTGGGATTGGTTTATATGCATCTGCCATAGCTGGCGGATCGAGTTCAAATTCAAACGATGCGTCACTTGCAGCTTTTGCTGGTATTTTGAGTGCTGGCATAGCAGTGTCATCACAAATAATATCTTTTAAATATAAATTGAAACGGGTTAAACACGCTGATAGAGTAGCTGAACTTTACAATCAATTATCGAAAAATTAAACATGGATGATTTAAGAATTACAACGATACAAACTAATTTATATTGGGAAGACATAGATCAAAATTTAGTTCACTTTGAGGAAAAAGTAAATGCGATAAATGAGCAGACCGATATTATTGTGTTACCAGAAATGTTTACGACGGGCTTTACAATGAATCCTAAAGTTTTAGCAGAGTCGCACGGAGATAAAGGCTTGCAATGGATGCAGAGAAAATCGAAAGAAAAAAATTGTGTTTTAGTTGGAAGTATTTCGGTAAAAGATGGAGAAAAATTTTATAACCGATTATATTGGGTAATGCCAGATGAAAGCTATCAGTCTTATGATAAACGCCATTTGTTTCAAATGGGAAAAGAAGATGTACATTACACAGCGGGATCTAAAAAGTTTGTGGTTGAATATAAAGGTTGGAAAATTTGCCCTTTAATTTGTTACGATTTACGTTTCCCTGTTTGGAGCAGAAATACAAAAGAGAATACTTATGATGTTTTAGTATATGTGGCAAATTGGCCCGAAGTACGTTCTTATCCTTGGAAACAATTATTGATTGCCAGAGCTATCGAAAATCAAGCCTATGTAGTTGGAGTTAATAGAATTGGACAGGATGGAAATGCGATTACTCATTCAGGCGATTCTTGTATACTTAATCCTCGGGGAGAAATTATCAGTAAAACTAAAGCACACGAAGATGTTTCTGAAACATTGAATTTATCTTTTTCCTATTTGGAGGAATTTAGAAAAGTGTTCCCCGTGATGCTGGATGGAGATGAGTTTAGTGTTTTATAGATTATTTATACAATTCATAGACCTGTTTCCTTTTTAACTTGGCAGTTAACCATTTTTCATAGTTTTCATTCAGTAAATTGCTGGATAAAAGGCTAGTTGGTTTATTTTTATTTAGTTCATTCACTAATTCTTGAAATATAACGGTTTCTTCTTTTGGTGTTAAGTGTTTTGCATTTGTTATTTTATATAGCGCATTCAGTATATGCTCTTCGAAAGGCGTTAAAATATTTTTTGAAGTGTTTTTTTTAAGTATTTGTTTTGAAAGAGAAGAAACTAACGAATAATTTTTTAATTCGTAATGGGTAATAGCATTTAAAACTTCAATGCGCAAATATACTTGTGGCCTCTCACCAAATCCAAATTCATTCAATGTTTTATTGATGAATTTTAAGGCCTTATGAAATTGACCTACATATATTAATGTAATAGCATGTATGTAGTAAAAATAAATAATATGATATGGTTCAATATCTACATTTAATTTTGATATTTCCTTTTCAATTTCCTTTATCTTATTTAATGCAGCTTGAAAATTATTGTTAATTAAATAATATTCTAGTTCGTGAGTATTAGTATGAATAAATACTCTTTCGGCAATAACTTCCTTCCTGATGTTAATTTTTTTCGGAAACTCATTTAATACTTTGATGTCTTCAAAAAAAGTAGACTTCGGGAAGAATTTTTTAATTGAAAGTAAACGATTATAAATCGACACATAATCTAATGGGTTTTCAATGGCATAAGTTTTCGATTCATTAAGAATATCTACCAATTTTTGAAGGTGGTCGTATTCCTTTTGCTTGTTATCCAGCGAATAGTAGTAGTTAGAATAAATTAAGTAGTAAAATATTTTAGCTGAAAATGAAAGCGCCTGTTTTTCTGATTTAAGTTCTGGCTGACTTAATATGTTATTTAGTTTTTTTACAACTTCCTTTTGTGATTGTTTTTCATTTGCAGCTTGAATCAAATTGCTTTCATAGTATAAATCTGTTATTCGTTTAAAGTTATTTAATAGCAAAATATATTTATCTATTTCTGAGTTTACCTCCGCCGCTTTTTTTAGTCCTAATGAGTAACCACTACATTTTTTTTTCCATATTAGAATGTCTATCATTAATTGGAAATTTTCGCACTCTTTCGCTAGGTCTTCTGCTTTTGCAATTAGCTTTAAGGATTCATAGTATAACCCTTTATGAAATAAGACCTCTATAGATAATAAGGTCTGTTTAATTTCTAGATTATAGGTTTTTGAATCATGAAACACATTTAGACTTCTTAAAATAAGGTGATAGAGATAATTTTTATCTGCCGAAATAAAGTCTGGATTTACACCAAGTCTTTTCAATTTTGGTTTCAATTCCGAATCAACCTCTTTTTCAGCCCTATCTAATTCATCAAATAAGGCAATGTATTTGTTTTGTTCGCCTATAGTGTGCCTCTCAGAAAATATTTTAAAATACCTCTTTTCTGACATGGTTAAACTTTTGATTAATATAAAAGCGTTGCTATTCTTTTTCATATTGTTTATTCAGACTTACTAAAAGTACTCAAATTTTAAACAAAAGCAGCAATAGGATAATATAATTTTGATGTTATATTAATATTGAAACCATGAATTTTAAGAGATTATGTTTTGTTTTTTTTTACTTCACGCATCTCATTGTGGTTTCTCAAACATATAATATGTCAGCAAATAATGGGCAAACTATTACAACTTGTTCGGGAAAATTTGAAGATAGTGGAGCGGGAACAGCTGATTATGCTAGTAACGAGGATTACACGATTACATTTTGCTCTGGATCAAGTCAATTATTAAAATTTGATTTCTCAGCATTTAGTAATGTTGTAATTGAGAGAATAAAACCTGGTGACACATTATTTATTTACGACGGTAATTCAATTTTATCTCCTCTTTTATATAAGGTTACAGGCAATGCAGCTAATTCCGATCGGTTGCCATATTTTAAAGAAGCAAGCGATGCAATTTTCACATCGCCCAGTTCTTGTATAACTTTCAGGTTTAAATCAAATGGATCTGGCACCAATGATGGCTGGCAAGCACAAATATCATGCGTTAATCCTACTATCTGTGGCTCAGGAAATTCCCCAGCTTCTGATTTATTTTTAGGAGCACCGACTATTTGTAATTTTAATAATTACTGTGGCATCACTAGTGGAGATTTTGGTGCAGACATGCCAGTTGATTTAAATACAGCCGGAGGCAGTTGCCCTTCTGGTTTGAATTTTTTGGGAACTGTTGAAAATAATTCATGGCTTAAGTTTCAAGCAACATCTACTGTAGCTTCGTTTGTTGTAACAGCACCTTTGGGTGGGTCATGCCAAAATGGAGTCCAAATGGCAATTTTTAGTTACAATGGCTCAACTTTAACCAGATTGACACCTTGCGCAAATTCCGATAATAGTTGGAACTCTACATTTACCTTGACAACAAATACTGCATTAGTTCCTGGTAATATGTACTATTTAATGATTGATGGTAACGCGGGAGATGTTTGTAATTATAACATCAGCGCCAATTCTGGAGTAGCAATTGCTGATGCTGGAATCGACAAATCGGTTTGCACTAGCAGTACTACCCTAAATGCGGCTGTTGCTATTGGAACAGGAACATGGACCGTAGTGAGCGGTACTGGTGTTTTCTCAAATCCAAACAGCAATGTTACTAATGTTACTGGTTTAACAGCTGGCACAAATATTTTTCAATGGACGATTAATACAACCTATTGTGGAACTATTTCTGATAATATAACTGTAGATGCAGGTTGTTTACTCTCAGTTAATCTAACCCGATTTGATGCGCAATGTAATGGAAATAATGTTCTATTGACTTGGCAAACAGCTTCTGAAGTTAATAACAAGAAGTTTGATATTGAGCGCTCAGTAGATGGGGTTAATTTTCAGATTATAGGCTCAGTAAAAGGGGTAGGTAATTCTACTAGATACAATAACTATAGTTTTGTTGACGAAAATAAAATTGATGGTTTAGTATATTATCGCTTAACGCAAATTGATTTTAATGAAAAAAAACATCAATTATCAATTATTACATCTGAGCACAGGTGTGAAGAAAGTGAAAACGCTGAAGTTTCAATTTATCCAAACCCATCACTTGATAATGCCTTTTTGAGTATAAAATTATTCAAACGTTCATCAATTTATGTAGAAGTTTTTAATGGGATTGGTCAATTAGTTAAATTGATTCCCATGCAAACTTATGAGGCTGGGCATCACGACATTAATATCGAGGCAATTGATCTTCCTTCAGGTTTATATTTTATTAAGGGATATACAAATGAAAAGGAAAGTATTCAAAAATTTTTAAAACTGTAGCATGGAATCTTACTCAAAAGACATACTTCGTATGAAAGTCATCAATCGAATTTTGAAATATTCTAAAGAACATTCCTTAATGAGTTTAGAAAAACTCACCACAGACGAATTATTTACTATTCAAAGCTCTGCTTTTAAAGATATGTTGCATAACTCAGGCATAAAAGTAAGGACTTCATTAAAACAGACTTACTAAAAATGTATTTTATTTTATTTGGTATATTAGTTTTTTCTATATTTTTGTCTCGTTAATTATTGAATATGAAAAAACAATATAATACTATCATTATTATTCCGATCTCGTGAGGGAAAGGTATTGTTATGATAACAACTAAGCCTTTCTGACGAGAAAGGCTTTTTTATTTACTAAAAATTTAAAATCAAAAAAAATAAAACAATGTATTACAACGACAACACAGTAGTTTTCTTTAATGGAGAATGGGTAAAAGCAAAAGATTTAATGGTTAGTCCATATGTGCAAGTGATGCACTATGGAAGCGGAGTTTTTGAAGGTATTCGATCATATGCTACGCCAGATGGAACTAGAGTTTTTAAATCAGATGAGCACTATAAGCGTTTATTGTATTCTGCTGAAAAAATGTATTTGAAAGTAAATTATACAGCAGAAGAGTTTACGCAGTTAACCTATCAATTATTAGAAAAAAATAATTTAAGTAATGCTTATATCCGCCCTTTAATTTTTGCTGGCTCTAATATGTCTCTAACTCCTACAGATGAAGTACATGTAATGCTATGTGCTTGGGAGTGGGGAAAATATTTAGGAAATAAACTATTAGATGTAATGATATCTTCTTATCAACGTCCAAATCCTAAGTCTTGTCATGTGGACGCTAAGGTTACCGGTCATTATGTTAACTCTATTTTAGGTACAACAGAGGCGAAGAATAAAGGTTTTGATGAAGCTTTATTGTTAGATGCAAACGGTCATGTTGCCGAAGGACCCGGAGCGAACTTCTTTTTTGAGAAGGACGAAGTATTATATACATCTCCATTAGGAAATATATTACCTGGAATCACTCGCGCTACGATGTTTGAATTGTGTGATGAATTAGGGTTTAAACTAGTCGAAAAATATTTTACACCTGAAGAAGTTAAAGGTGCTGATAGTGCTTTCTTTACTGGAACTGCTGCAGAAGTGGCAGGTATAGATTCATTGGATAAAGTACCATTTAAATTAAATTGGGAAGACTCCATGGGCGCAGTTCTTCAAGCTAAATATGCGCGTCGTGTCGCTTTTAACGAATACGGAAATTTCTCATTAGTATAAAATATAAATCATGGAATTAAATCGCTATAGTAAAACAGTTACTCAAGATGAGTCTCAGCCAGCTTCTCAAGCCATGTTGTATGGTATTGGCTTAACGGAAGAGGATATGAAAAAACCACAAGTTGGCATCGCTTCTACTTGGTATGAAGGTAACACTTGTAATATGCACTTAAATGGATTGTCCACTTTTGTAAAAGATGGTGTTCGTAAGAATGGTATGGTTGGTTTACAATTTAATACAATAGGTATAAGCGACGGTATCACTAACGGAACGGAAGGTATGCGTTACTCTTTAGTATCTCGCGAAATCATTGCTGACTCAGTTGAAGCTGTTACGGCAGCGCATTATTATGACGGTTTAATAACAATAGCTGGTTGTGATAAAAATATGCCTGGTGTTACTATGGCCATGATACGAGTTAATCGCCCATCCATTATGGTTTATGGAGGCACAATCGCTTCAGGAAATTATAAAGGCAAAAAATTAAATATCGTTTCAGCATTTGAGGCTTTAGGAGAAAAATATGCGGGCAAAATATCTGATGAAGATTTTAAAGGAGTTGTAAAAAATGCTTGTCCTGGGGCTGGCGCTTGTGGTGGTATGTACACGGCAAATACCATGTCATCTGCCATAGAGGCAATGGGCTTAAGTTTACCATATAGTTCTTCAAATCCTGCATTAAGTGATGATAAAAAAGAAGAATGTTTAAAAGCAGGAGAGTATTTAAAATTACTATTAGAAAAGAATATAAAACCATCAGATATATTATCTAAAAAAGCTTTTGAAAACGCATTAACAGTAGTTGTTGTATTAGGTGGTTCTACAAATGCGGTATTACATTTATTAGCGATGGCCAAAACCGCTAATGTTGATTTTACTTTAGAAGATGTAGCACGTGTAAATGCAAAAACGCCAGTATTAGCTGATTTAAAGCCAAGCGGTAAATATCTAATGGAAGATGTTTTTGCAGTTGGAGGCGTGCCTGCAGTAATGAAATATTTATTGCAACACGGATTGTTGCATGGAGATTGCTTAACAGTAACTGGAAAGACTATCAAAGAAAATTTGGATGAAGTAAATGCCTTACCTGAAGGACAAGATGTAATATTGCCAGTAACTAATCCAGTAAAAGCAAACGGACATTTAAGAATATTATATGGCAATTTAGCTCCTGAAGGTTCGGTTGCAAAAATAACTGGTAAAGAAGGTGAATCATTTACAGGGCCAGCTATTGTTTTTGAAAATGAATTTGAATGCATCAAAGGTATACGTGAAGGAATGGTAAAAGCAGGACAAGTATTAGTCATCAGAAATGAGGGACCAAAAGGTGGGCCAGGTATGCCAGAAATGTTGAAACCTACGTCTGCTTTAATAGGAGCAGGTTTAGGGAACAGTGTAGCCTTAATTACAGATGGTCGTTTTTCAGGAGGCACTCATGGATTTGTGGTTGGACATGTAAGTCCAGAAGCATTTGATGGAGGACCAATAGCCTTGGTAAAAGATGGGGATGTGATTACGATTGATGCAGTGAATAATAAAATCGATGTTCAATTATCAAACGAAGAATTAGCAGAAAGAAAAAAAACAATGGCAACAACCAGAATTGAAAGTAAAGTTTGGTGTGTTGTACAAATACGCTAAACAGGTAACTTCTGCAAGTAAAGGTTGTTTAACTGATTTATAATTTTAAAATGAAAAAACACAATAAGTATAATACAGAAGTAACGGGTGCAGAAGCAGTAATATTATCATTGCTTGATGCTCAAGTAACCGATGTATTTGGTTATCCCGGAGGCGCCATCATGCCTGTGTATGATGCGCTTTACGATTATATGGATCAATTGAATCATTATTTGGTTCGACATGAGCAAGGCGCAACGCATGCGGCGCAAGGTTATTCAAGAGTATCTGGAAAGCCAGGTGTTGTATTTGCAACTTCAGGACCAGGAGCTACTAATTTAATAACTGGCATAGCCGATGCACAAATTGATTCAACGCCTATGGTTTGTATTACTGGTCAAGTGCATTCTCATTTATTAGGAACAGATGCGTTTCAGGAAACAGATGTAGTTGGAATATCGATGCCAGTTACGAAATGGAATATCCAAGTGACGAAGGCTGAAGATATAGCTCCTGCTATAGCTAAAGCTTTTTACATAGCAACATCTGGTCGCCCAGGCCCTGTATTAGTTGATATCACAAAAGATGCACAGTTCGGGAAAACAAAATATGTTTATGAAAAATGTGAAAGCATCCGAAGTTATTTTCCTTGTCCTAAAGTAAATGAGGAGGAAGTTTCTAAAGCGGCTGAATTAGTCAATAATGCTCATCGACCTTATATACTATGTGGTCAAGGTGTATTATTATCTGGGGCAGAAAAACAATTATTGGACTTAGCTGAAAAAGCAAGTATACCAGTAGCTTCAACGCTATTAGGCCTAGGAGCATTCCCTCCTAAGCATCCATTGTATGTTGGTTATTTGGGAATGCATGGAAATTATGGTCCAAATTTATTGACGAATGAGTGCGATGTTTTAATAGCCGTAGGAATGCGTTTTGACGATCGCGTAACAGGTAATGTTGCTAAATATGCGAAACAAGCTAAGGTAGTTCATTTCGAAATTGATCCATCTGAAGTTAATAAAATCATACATGCTGATGTAGCGGTATTAGGAGATGCGAAAGAAGCTTTAGAATTATTATTACCAAAAATAAAATCACAAAAGCATTTGGAGTGGTTACAAAAATTTACTGATTGTACCGAAGTAGAATTTGAAAAGGTTGTAAAAAATGCCGTTAATCCTACTACTGAAAAATTGAGAATGGCAGAGGTGATACATCAATTTCATCAATTAAGTGAAGGAAATGCTATAGTTGTAACGGATGTTGGGCAACATCAAATGATCACCTCTCGTTACTATAAATTCAATCTACCAAATCACAATGTTACTTCTGGCGGTTTAGGAACTATGGGCTTTGGATTACCCGCTGCAGTGGGAGCTAAAGTCGCGCAACCAAACAAAGAAGTAGTGGCAGTTTTAGGTGATGGTGGTTTTCAGATGACGATACAAGAATTAGGAACCATCATGCAAAGTAACATTCCTGTAAAGATTTTAGTATTGAATAATAATTTCTTAGGAATGGTTCGTCAATGGCAACAGTTATTTTTTGATAGACGCTATTCATTTACAGAAATGAAGAATCCAAATTTTGTGGCCATTGCCGATGGGTATAATATTAAGGGAAAAAAAGTAACAGAAAGAAAAGATTTAAAAGAGGCATTAAAGGAAATGTATGAATCAAAAGAGGCTTACTTGTTGGAAGTAGTTGTAGAAAACGAAGAAAATGTTTTTCCTATGATAACTACAGGAGCAAGTGTTTCAGAAATAATATTAGAATAACAGCATGGAAAATACATATACATTATCTGTTTTTACAGAAGATAAAATAGGTTTATTAAATAGAATAACCATCATCTTTACAAGACGACACATTAACATAGAAAGTATCACAGCTAGCGAAAGTGAAGTAAAAGGAATCTACCGTTACACAATTGTTGTGACTGTTTCTCAAGAACAAGTTGAAAAATTAGTTGGGCAAATTGAAAAACAAGTGGAAGTTTTAAAAGCTTTCTATCATATCAATAATGATATCCTTTCCCGTGAAATGGCTTTATATAAAGTGTCTGCTGATGCTCTAAAAGAAAATGAATTATTTACACGTATTGTCAATGAAAATCATGCGAAGATATTGAGTATTTCACAAGAGTTTATTGTCATAGAAAAGACTGGAGATGAGCGTGAGATTAAACATTTATTCAACGACTTAGAAAAATTTGGCATGCTAGAATTCGTCAGAAGTGGAAGAGTAGCTATCACCAAACCAATGAAAACATTAAATACATTTTTAAAAGAAGTAGAAAACAATAGTAAAACAACTGTTAAACATTTTAATAACTAATTATATGGAAAATTATTTCAACACATTACCACTTAGATTACAACTTGAACAATTAGGTGTTTGTGAATTTATGGATCAATCAGAATTTACAGATGGTGTGTCTGCACTTAAAGGTAAAAAAGTAGTGATTGTTGGTTGTGGAGCTCAAGGATTAAATCAAGGATTAAATATGAGAGACTCTGGTTTAGATATTTCTTATGCATTACGCGCAGATGCAATCAGCGAGAAGAGAGCTTCTTTTTTGAATGCTACAGAAAATGGTTTTAAAGTTGGAACTTATGAAGAACTAATACCAACAGCTGACTTAGTGTGTAATTTAACTCCTGACAAACAACATAAATCTGTAGTTACGGCTATTATGCCTTTAATGAAAAAGGGATCGACGTTGTCTTATTCTCATGGATTTAATATTGTAGAAGAAGGTATGCAAATACGTAATGATATTACAGTTATCATGTGTGCACCTAAATGTCCTGGTTCTGAAGTTCGTGAAGAATACAAAAGAGGATTTGGTGTACCAACTTTAATCGCAGTTCATCCAGAAAATAATCCAAACGGAGAAGGATTAAAACAAGCCAAAGCTTATGCAGTTGCCACAGGTGGCCACAGAGCAGGTGTTTTAAATTCATCATTTGTAGCCGAAGTAAAATCAGATTTAATGGGAGAACAAACCATCCTTTGTGGTATGTTGCAAACGGGCTCTATATTATGTTTTGATAAAATGGTAGAGAAGGGAATAGAACCAGGTTATGCTTCTAAGTTAGTTCAATATGGTTGGGAAACAATCACTGAAGCTTTAAAACATGGTGGCATCACCAACATGATGGATCGCTTAAATAATCCTTCAAAAATAAAAGCCTTTGAATTGGCTGAAGAATTAAAATCTATTTTACGTCCATTGTTCCAAAAACACATGGATGATATTTTATCTGGTGAGTTCTCTAAAAACATGATGGCAGATTGGGCCAATGATGACGTTAATTTATTAACATGGAGAGCTGCAACTGCAGAAACTAATTTCGAAAAAACTACAGCAACTTCTTCAACAATATTTGAGCAAGAGTATTTTGATCACGGTGTCTTAATGATTGCGATGGTGAAAGCTGGTGTTGAGTTAGCTTTTGAAACCATGACTGAATCAGGTATTATTGAAGAATCTGCCTACTACGAATCATTACATGAGTTGCCATTAATAGCAAATACTGTTGCACGTAAAAAGTTATATGAAATGAATAGAATCATTTCTGATACTGCTGAATACGGATGTTATTTATTTGACCATTCATGTAGCCCATTATTAAAAGAATTCATGAAGAACGTTGATAGTAATGTTATTGGAAAGTCTTTTTCAACTTCAAATGCGGTTGATAATAAATTGTTAATTGCAGTGAATCAAAGCATCAGAAATCACCCTATTGAAGAAGTGGGTGCTTGGCTAAGAGAATCGATGACTGAAATGAAGAAGATAGGGTAATAGATTAAGAAAATAAAAAAGATAACATGGTATCATTAGATAACATCAATAAAGCTGCTCAAAATTTGCAAGGCGTATCAATGCATACACCTTTGCAATACAATTTGCAATTAAGTGAGGAATTTGGTTGTAACGTTTATTTAAAACGCGAAGACTTACAAGTTGTTCGTTCTTATAAAATTAGAGGAGCCTATAATAAAATTAGTTCTTTATCTGATTTTGAAAAACAGAATGGTGTTGTTTGCGCAAGCGCTGGTAATCATGCACAAGGCGTGGCTTATTCATGTCGCAAATTAAATATTAAAGGCACTATTTTTATGCCAGCAACAACACCTTCTCAAAAAATTAATCAGGTAAAATTATTTGGTAAAGAGCATGTGGATGTGATGTTAGTGGGAGATACATTTGATGATGCGTATAAAGCAGCTGTTGATTTTTGTAATTCTAAGGGTGCTGCATTCGTTCATCCTTTTGATGATGAAAAAGTAATATCTGGGCAAGGAACGGTTGCGAAAGAAATAGTTGAAGACGCTGATTTTGAAATTGATTTTGTTTTAGTGCCAATAGGTGGCGGTGGTTTAGCGGCTGGCTGTGTGAGCTATTTGTCACAAACCAATCCTAAAATCAAAATTATAGGGGTTGAACCAGAAGGAGCTCCATCCATGAAAACTTCTATTGAAAATGGGTTTAATACAGAATTGAAAGAAATTGACAAGTTTGTTGATGGTGCCGCTGTTAAGAAAGTTGGGGATAAAACCTTTGAAATCTGTAAACAAAAGTTAAGCGACATTGTTCTTGTTCCTGAGGGAAAAGTTTGCACTACCATTTTAAATTTATACAACCAGCAAGCTATTGTTGTGGAGCCAGCAGGCGCTTTAACGGTTGCTTCTTTAAATTATCTAAAGGATACCTTGAAAGGAAAAAATGTGGTGTGCGTGGTGAGCGGAAGTAATAATGATATTATGCGCACGGAAGAGATTAGAGAACGTTCTTTGTTGTTTGAAGGACTTAAACACTTCTTTGTTATCAGATTTCCTCAAAGGGCAGGGGCTTTAAAAGAATTTGTGGGAAATGTTTTGGGGCCAAATGATGATATTGTACATTTTGAATATATGAAAAAAAATAATCGCGAAAATGGTCCGGCTCTTGTAGGGCTAGAAATAAAGGACCCTAAAGATTTAGAGGCCTTGAAGAAAAATCTATTAGCTTCTGGCTTTCAGTATGAATATTTAAATAAAAACGACAACTTATTGCAGTTTTTAATCTAATCAGACTTACTAAAAAACCCTTTTTTAACATTCTGTTTTGGATAAAATTGCTTTAATTTTATTAGACAGAAGTAAACGTACCATTAATATATCAATACTAAATTATGAAATTTTCTAAAGTTCTATTTTATACATTTTTGTTTTTTGCAATTCAGGTAAGTGCTAAAAAGTATATGTGAATGATAATTCAACAACTGGAGATATTTACACTTCAGCAATTGGTGCCGCTGGTAATAATGGTACAACAACAGCTACTCCAAAATTAACTTTGGCTCAAGCTTTAGCTATTTCGGTTAATGGTGATACGATTTTAGTTGATAAAGGAAATTACATTTCTATTAATAATGCAATTAATGTTCAAGTAACAATAATTGGTGCTGGATCTGGTAATACCATTTTTACTGGAAACGCAACAGTTAATCGTTTTGGAACGATTAGCGTTAATAATGTGAAAATGATGAATATGAATTTCATCAATTATTATTTAAATCAGGAAGGTCAGGTTTTATTAATTAATGCAAGTTTAACAGGAATTATTTTTGAAAACATTGTTATTAGAAAAAATCCAGGCACTGCTACAGCAGGCGCTAACGTTTTGGTTTCTTCTGGGTCTAATGTGGTATTTGATAATTGTGTATTTAGTTGTTCAGGATGGAATGCTGATTTTGGCGGAGCACTTTATGTAGATAACTCGACGGTTTCCATTAATAATTGTTTATTTAAAGATGATAGAAATTTTGCTAGATACGGCGGAGCTATTTACATGTTTGGAGCAAGTCCAAATGTAACCGTTCTTAATTCTACTTTTAGTGAATGTTCGGCGCGACGTGGTGGTGCCATTTATCAGAATTCAGGTGTTTTAACGGTTAATGGTTGTTGTTTTTTAGATAATTTTTCAGCAGGTGATGCATCCGATCCTAATCATGGTGGTGGTGCTTTTTGTCAAAATGCAGGAACATCAAGTTTTACAAATTGTCGATTTAATGATAATTATAATTCTCAAGGTGCTGATCCAAATAATGGTTCTGTAGATGGTGGGGCTATTTTATTCAGAGGAGCAACTGGCACTTTTTCTTTTAATACCTGTTCTTTTTCTAATAATGTTCCATTTGATACAGGAGCTGATTTTTATTTAGACAAAGGTGCTTCTTTAACTGGAACAATCACAAATTGTACGTTCACAACGGCACCAATTGGAGAAGTTAATATTAGAAATTTTGATATGGCAGCGGGAGATGTTGTTTTAGCTAACTCTGGAACCCCTTCATTTATTGGAACTGTTTTTACCGCAATTGGGTGTAATACATTATCTCCTTCTTCAACTCCAACAGCAATATGTATGAACACTAATATTGCTAATTGTAGTGCAACTATAAATTGTGCAACGGAAACTCTTCCTCCTCTTATTATTTCTTGCGTATTTAATAAAACTTTAACAGGATGTTCAAGTGTATTAGGTAATTATGTTGCAGAAGTAGTTGCGTTTGATGATTGTTCATTTACGGTTTCACAAAGTCCAGCACCTGGAACTACTATTACGGCTGTTACTCAAGTTACGATGACGGTAACAGATCAAGCAGGAAACATTTCATTATGTACATTTTTCGTAACTCCTGGAACAGGAGGTGTTTCTTTAACAACAACTGCAACAACTAGCGTTGTTTGTTTTGGAGCGGCTACTGGAGCTGCAACAGTAACTCCTTCTGGCGGATCAGGAACTTATACCGTTACTTGGATGCCAGGTTCACTAACAGGGACAGTACAAACTGGATTAAGTGCAAATGTATATACTGTAACAGCCACAGATGGTACTTGTACAGCTGTTCAAAATGTCACTATTTCTCAACCCGCTAGTGCAGTAACTGTTACTTTAACGGCATCTTCAAATACTATTTGTTCAAATAATAGTGTAACATTAACACCATCTGGTGCTAACACATATACGCTGAATCCTGGCACTTTAACAGGAACTAGCTTTACAGTATCACCAAGTTCAAATCAAACTTATACCTTAACAGGAACAAACACAGCAGGATGTGTCAGTGCAAATTCTGCCACGACTGCAATTACCGTTAATGCAACCCCAACAGTGTCGATATTATCAGTGAGTAATTCAACGATATGTTCAAATAACTCGACAGTTATAACGCCAAGTGCAACACCAACCGGTGCAAGTACGTATACATTAAATCCTGGAGCTTTAACTGGAACTAGTTTTACTGTATCGCCAAGTTCAAACCAAACTTATACATTAATAGGGACAAGTGCAGCAGGATGCGTGAGTGCAAATTCTGCAACAACATCGATAACAGTTAATACAACACCAACAGTATCTATATTATCCGTGAGCAATCCTACCATTTGTTCGGGAAATAGCACAGTGATTACACCAACAGCTACACCAATAGGAGCAAGTACTTATACTTTAAATCCAGGAGCAGTAACAGGAAGTAGTTTTACTGTATCACCAACCAACAATACTACTTACACGATTAGTGGAACGAGCGCTGCAGGTTGTATCAGTGCAAATACAGTTACTCGAACGATTGTTGTAAACACAACGCCAACGATTTCTATCTTATCGGTAAGTAATCCAACTATTTGTTCAACTAACTCAACTGTAATAACTCCAACGGCAACACCGACAGGTGCAAGCACCTATACGTTAAATCCAGGTGCACTCTCGGGAACAAGTTTCACCGTGTCACCAAATTCAAATACAATCTATACATTAACAGGAATAAGTGCTGCAGGATGTGTAAGTGCAAATTCTGCAACAACAGCTATAACGGTTAATACAACTCCTACAGTTTCTGTTTTATCAGTTAGTAATCCGACGATTTGTTCCAATAATTCGACAGTTATAACGCCAAGTGCAACGCCAACTGGAGCAAGTACATATACATTAAATCCTGGTTCGTTAACTGGAACAAGCTTTACAGTATCGCCAAGTTCAAATCAAACCTATACATTAACAGGAACTAGTGCAGCTGGATGTGTTAGTGCAAATTCTGCGACAACAACGATCACAGTTAACGCAACTCCTACCATTTCTATTTTATCCGTAAGTAATCCAACGATTTGTTCAAATAACTCAACAGTCATTACTCCAACAGCAACACCAACAGGTGCAAGTGTATATACATTAAACCCTGGTGCATTAACAGGAACTAGCTTTACGGTTTCTCCGAGCTCTACTACAACTTACACAATTAGTGGAACAAGTGTAGCAGGATGTGTCAGTGCAAATACAGTCACTAGAACGATTGTTGTAAACACAACGCCAACGGTTTCTATCTTATCAGTAAGTAATCCAACAATTTGTTCTGGAAATAGCACAGTGATAACACCTACAGCATCTCCATTAGGGGCAAGTGTATATACATTAAATCCAGGGTCATTAACAGGAACGAGTTTTACGGTTTCTCCTAGTACTACTTCAACTTATACAATTAGCGGAACAAGTGTTGGTGGATGTATCAGTGCAAATACAGTTACAAGAACGATTGTAGTCAATACAACTCCTACAGTAGCTATTTCAGCAATTTCAAATTCTGTTTTATGCTCTGGTAATTCAACAACCATAACACCAACGGCAAATCCAGTTGGAGCTAGTTCGTATACCTTAACCTCTTCAACACAAACATTAACAGCAACTCCTTTTGTTGTTAGTCCAAGTACAACAACCACATATAGTTTATCAGGAACGAGTGCAGCTGGCTGTTTAAGTGCAAATAACGCAATCACAACTATTACCGTGAACGCAACTCCAACAGTCAATATTGCAACTAATAATTTATCATTATGTACCGGTAATCCATTGGTAATGCCTATTGTTTCTGGAGGAACAGTCATACAATGGAATGGACCAAATTCATTCACATCGACTTTAGCACAACCTACAGTAACATCTGCTATAGCAGCAATTCATGCAGGAAATTATTCAGTAACAGTTGCACAATCGTATGGTGCTAATACATGTACGAGTTCTGTAGCACAAGTAACGGTTTCAGTTGTATCATCTGTGAACATTGGAATTACTGGTGGTCAATCTCAAAATTTATGTACTGGCTCTATATTAAATATTATTCCAACTGGAGGTAATACGTATACGTTACAACCAGGGAATACTACAGGATTAAATTATACTTTAAATCCTACAAGTAATACAACCTACACGGTGTTAGGCTCTGCAGGAAATGGATGTGATGGCAATGTAACATTTAGTGTGAATGTAAATCCTTTACCAGTAGTATTGATTGGTGCTTCTAACGCAACTATCTGCTCCGGTAATTCAACGACGTTAACCGCTTCATCTGGTTCGGTATCTGCAAGCACATATACTTGGAGTGCAAATGCTGGTTCTGCTACTACGGCAACTGTATCAGTTAGTCCAACAGGTAATACAACTTATACAGTTACTGGAACTAATACTTTAACAGGTTGTACAAATATAGCTACACAAAATATTGTTGTTAATGTGACGCCAACCGTTTCTATATTGTCAGTTTCTAATCCAACAATCTGTTCAGGGAATGTAACAACGATTACACCATTAGGAGCTAGCACTTATACGCTTAATCCTGGAAACATAGCAGGAACAACTTTCACTGTAAGTCCAACAAGCAACCAAACGTATAGTATCACTGGTACAAGTATTGCAGGTTGTTTAAGTGGTAATCAGATAACGACTAGTATTACAGTCAATCCAACACCAACGGTTGCTATTGCATCAGTTTCAAACCCTACAATTTGTTCAGGTAATGTAACAACGATTACACCGTTTGGTGCAAGTACTTATACACTTAATCCTGGAAACATAACTGGAACAAGTTTCACTGTAAGTCCAACAAGCAGCCAAACCTATAGTATCACTGGTACAAGTATGGAAGGCTGTTTAAGTGGTAACGTAGTGACTACTAGCATTACTGTTAATCCAACACCAACAGTAGCAATTGCATCAGTGTCTAATCCAACTATTTGTTCAGGTAATACAACAACGATTACACCTTCGGGAGCAAATAACTATACACTTAATCCTGGGAATATAACTGGAACTAGTTTTACAGTTAGTCCAACAAGTGATCAAACATATACTATCACTGGTACAAGTATTGTAGGTTGTTTAAGTGGTAATCTGGTAGCGACTAGTATTGCAGTCAATCCAACACCAACGGTTGCTATTGCATCAGTTTCAAATCCTACAATTTGTTCAGGTAATGTAACAACGATTACACCGTCTGGTGCAATTACCTATACACTTAATCCTGGAAACATAACGGGAACAAGTTTCACTGTAAGTCCAACAAGCAACCAAACGTATAGTATAACTGGAACAAGTATAGAAGGATGTTTAAGTGGAAATGAAGCGACTACTAATATTACAGTTAATCCAACACCAACGGTTGCAATTGCATCAGTTTCAAATCCAACTATTTGTTCAGGTAATACAACAACGATTACACCGTCAGGAGCAAACACATATACACTTAATCCTGGGAATATAACAGGAACTAGCTTTACTGTTAGTCCAACAAGTAATCAAACGTATAGTATAACTGGAACAAGTATAGAAGGATGTTTAAGTGGAAATGAAGCGACTACTAATATTGCTGTGAATCCAACACCAACCGTTGCGATTGCGTCTGTGTCTAATCCTACTATTTGTTCAGGTAATATAGCCACAATTACACCTTCTGGTGCTAGTACTTATACACTTAATCCTGGAAATATAACAGGAACAACTTTTACAGTGAGTCCATCAAGCAACCAAACATACAGTATTACAGGTACGAGTTCAGGTGGTTGTTTAAGCAGCAATGAAGCAACGACAACTGTTATCGTAAATCCAACTCCAACGGTTGCCATTGCTTCTGTTTCAAATCCGACAATCTGTTCAGGTAACACTACCACGATTACACCTTCAGGTGCAACTTCGTATACACTTAATCCAGGAAACTTAACCGGAACAAGTTTTGCCGTAAATCCAACAAGTAATCAAACTTACAGCATTACTGGAACAAGTGCAGACGGTTGTTTATCTGGTAATGAAGTAACAGCAGATGTAACAGTTAACCAATTACCGAACATCACAGCAAATGCTAATCCAAACACCACCTGTACAAGTGGCACGGTTAATTTAAATGCAGCAACTACAGGCACAACTGCTATTACTAATTATACTTGGACAATAGGTAATGGTGTAGATAACACGAACCAAAATCAAGGAAGCATCACGTTCCCAGCAAACGGATTAACAACAGGAACTTATACCTATACAGTAGTAGCAACGGATGCAAATGGTTGTGTGTCGTTACAAGCAACCACGACCTTAGATATTATTGATACACCAAACGCCAACTTTGATTTAAGCGATTTATCTATCTGCCAAAATGAAAACGGCACCATCAGCATCAACACCCCACAAACGGGAGTGACTTATGATTGGAACATTAACGGACAAGCTATTAATAATACCAATCCATTAACGGTGCCATCAACAATTACAAGCGCAGCAGGAACCTATACCGTAAATGTGATTGCAGGTATTGGAACATGCACTAACACGGCAGCAAATACACTAACTGTAAATGCCCTACCAACCGTAGCTTTAGTCAACTCAATTACATCAGCTTGTGAAAATACATCCGCACAATTAGATGTAGCAGGACCAAATAGCAACTACACTTACAACTGGACAAACGGCTCAAACACATCAACGGGACCAAACTTAAATGTGAACCCATTAACGCAAGCAACAGCAGGAAGCTACACTGTAACGGCTACTGACCAAAACGGCTGTGTCAACAGAACGATTGGTGCAATTGACGCGCAAGAATGTATCACAGAAGTGCCAGAGATATTTACACCAAATGGTGATGGTAAGAATGATGGTTTTGTGATTAAGAACATCGAGAACTTCCCAGACAACAAGTTAAAAATCTTTAACCGTTGGGGTAACTTGGTTTACGAGAAGAATGGTTACTTAAATGAGTTTGATGGATATGCAAATACAGGCGATCAAGTAGGGAAATCTAAATTACCATCAGGAACCTATTATGTTGTCTTAGAATACGGAGATCAAAAAACAGAAACGTATAACGGGATATTAGTATTACAATATTAAAAAGACATAAGGGAATCAAGACAAAAGAGACAATTGAACAGTAATAATAAAATATAGGAGACAAAAGAAATCAGTGAACATCAGCATTATCTGTGTCATCTGTGTTCCATTAAATAAAAGAAGATATGAAAAAACAAATAGCCATAACGTTAAGCTCACTGTTACTATTACTAATAGGAACACTGAAAGCCCAACAAGAAACACAGCACAGTATGTATTTCTTTAATCCTGTGTTATTGAACCCAGCCTATGCAGGAAGTCAGGAAGCGATACAGGTAACAGGAACGGTGCGTGACCAGTGGACGAACTTAAAAGGTGCTCCTAAAACGCAAGTATTGTCTATTCACTCGCCATTAAAAACCGAAAACATTGGTATTGGTTTAACTGTGTTGAATGACCAATTAGGTGTGACTAAAAACACAGGCGTGTATGCAGATTTAGCCTATAGCATTAAAGTGAATAAGAAAAACAACCGTTTAGCTTTTGGTGTAAAAGCAGGCGTTGATTTTTCAGACAAGACTTTTCTAACCTAAGAATCAACGACAATACCGATGAAATATACTTAGAAGGATTTCAATACAAAAAGAATTTGTTTAACATTGGTGCAGGCTTATACTATTACGGCAAGAGACATTACATCGGAATCTCCACACCACGCTTAGTAAAAAACAAAATAAATTTAGCTGCAGATCAATCCGCTTTACAAGAGAATCACTACTATGCTTTTGGAGGCATTGTTGTTAAATTAAATCCAGCGATTAATATGCGTCCATCCTTTATTGTGAAATATGTAAACAATGCACCTTTATCAATTGAAGGAAACTTATCGTTTTTGTTTTATGAAAAATTATGGATAGGAGCGATGTATCGTCATAAAGCAGCAACAGGTTTAAACATCATGTACAACATTAGTCAGAATTTAAGAATTGGCTACGCTTACGATTATCAATTAACCTCTTTACAAAAATTTAGTGTAGGCTCTCATGAAATTATGATTAGCTACGATTTAAGAAGTAAAGCCAAAGGATTTAAATCGCCACGCTATTTTTAAGAGATAAAAAAGATAAAAAACTTACGACCGAACTATAATTTATATTTATGAAGAAACTTATTTTAGCAATAACTCTATTATTTTCATTAAGTAGTATCCACGCTCAATCCCTGTTTCAAAAGAAGGCAGATCAATTGTATAATGAATTGTCGTATTTAGCTGCTGCTGATTATTATAAGAGCTTAGTAAAAACAGATACACCTACCGAAGAAAACATGCGTCGCTTGGCTATCTCTTATTTTAAGATCTATGACTTTGTAAAAGCCGAAGAAGCCTATAAAAACTTACAAGCCAAATTTGCAGCCACCACTACCGAAGCAGATTTGATTAACTATTTACAATGCTTAAAGTACAATCAAAAATACACCGAAGCAGAAAACGCCTTAAGCTTAATTGAGCAAAAACGTAAAGACAATCTGATCACAAAGAATCACTCTAAAAACAAGAACTACGTTAAACAATTAAAAGAAGATTCAGCGGCTTATAAAGTCACCAACGTGGAAGCGATTAATACAGAGAATGCAGAATTTTCTCCTGTGTTCTTCAATAAAAATCAAGCTGTCTTATTTGCCTCTAATAGAAGAAACACCGCTGCCAGAAACAAAACCTTTGCATGGGACGATAGTTATTTTATCGACATGTACACTTCCAACAAAAAGATTCTTTAAAGTTTGAATCGACTGTGCCCATGGCAAAAACGATTTCTAGTACTTACCATGATGGACCAGCATCTTTATCAGCCGATGAAAAAACGGTTTATTTAACTAAGAGTAATATCATCGTTAAAAAGATAAAAGGGGTAGCCGTAAACGTCATTAATTTAAAACTCTACATCTTAACGAAAGACGCTGAAGGTAAATTATCCAAACCAGAAAACTTTCCCTTTAACTCTAATGATTATTCCGTAGGACATGCCACGGTTACCAAAGATGGAAAGCGTCTATACTTTGTATCAGACATGCCAGGAGGTTACGGACAAACCGACTTATACTTATCAGAAAACGTAAACGGTCAATGGCAAAAACCAGAGAACTTAGGACAAGCTATTAATACCGAAGGAAGAGAAATGTTCCCCTATGTGCATGAAGATGGAACCTTATTTTTCTCAACGGATGGAAGAGCAGGCTTAGGTGGTTTAGATTTATACTTTACGGTTCCAGCGATGGATGCCTATTTTGAACCACAAAGTTTAGGTTACCCCATCAACTCCAACTTTGATGACTTTGGTTTCGCCTTGAACAACGATTTAAAAACAGGGTACTTCTCTTCTAACAGAACTGGCGGAAAAGGAAAAGATGATATTTATTTCTTCCGTTCTAAAGAACCATTGATGGGTGTTACGTTGAGTGGTATTGTGTTTGATGAAAGCAATAAAGAAATTATTAATAATGCTTGGGTGTATTTATTAGATAACAATAAATTGGTGATTGATTCCGCTAAAGTAAATGCAAAAGCTGAGTACATGTTTCCTATTAACGACCCAAGCAAAGAATATTTTGTAGGCGCCAAAGAGCGTGTTAAGTATTACGATCGTTTAGTACCAGTTGGTAAACTCGTCGTGGGCGATAATAGAAAAGATATTGGCTTGTTCCCTAAATACAAATTGATGTGTAATGTAACGGATGCTAAAACAGCATCACCAATAGATGGCGTTAAAACCACCTTTACTGATAAGGCTACTAACTTACCAAAAACATACGCCACAGATGCTACAGGAACTTTTACGGATATTATTAAAGGCAAGAAACCTGGAGACAAATTACAGTTTACCATTAAGTATGAGAAAGAAGGATACATTACTGTAGAGAAAAACTACGAGATTACTTTAGACATGAATACTGTTATCGACTTAAAAGAAACAATGCAGAAGTTAGAAATTGGAGCAGATATTGCTAAGGTTATCCAAATCAATCCTATTTATTTTGATTTAGCAAAATGGAACATCCGTGCTGATGCTGCAAAAGAACTAGACAAAATCGTGAAAGTGATGCAAGAAAATCCAACGATGACCATTGAGTTGGGTTCGCATACAGATTGTCGTTCATCAAAAGCTTACAACTTATCTTTATCTGATAAACGTGCTAAATCATCAGCTGCTTACATCGTATCAAAAGGTGTTGCTAAAAACAGAATCGTTGGTAAGGGTTATGGTGAAAGCAAACTCATCAATGGTTGTGCTTGCGAAGGTAAAGTTGTATCATCTTGCTCAGAAGATGAACACCAAGCCAATCGTAGAACAGAGTTCTTGATTACTAAGTTTTAATTTTTAAAAAGTTTAATTGTAAAAAAACCGCCTTATTGTATGGGGCGGTTTTTTTAGTTTGAGATTTTATTTTAATTAAAACGGAAGATGAATATATCCTAGTTTCCATAAGAAATAAAGCGCAGCTCCTGCCAATAATGATAAAATAAATATTGCTGGAAGAATAGGTTGTTTCTTTTTAGTGAAAGGATCATTTAAATTAATTTTTGCACCTTTTGGTAATTCAGCTAAGTGCGTCAGTGTATTTCCAAATTGGATATTTACAACAGCACTCGCGTTAATCGCCCAACCATTAGCATCTAATAAAGGTGCCAAGTTACGTTTACGTAATTTTAAATAAGCAATAATCATTGATGGCCCAGAAATTAAAAGCAATAACCCACAAAAGGCAATTGGCATTTTCCACCAAGTTAAACCTAAGAAACCTGCTACAACCGATGCAAGGGCAGTTCCAATTGCACCAACGGCTAATCCAATAGCGGCAAAAATCCCCACAAATTTACCAACGTCAAATGGTGCTGGTGGATCTTTTTTTGCTTTCGCTTCTTCTACTTTTACTGGAACACTTTCTACACCTTTTGTTAAATCAGCATTTACTTTGTCATCTTGTGCCGCTGCCATTTTATTTACTTGTGTTTCAATAAAACGAGATACTTTACGGTATGGAGAGAAAAATGCCTGACGAATACTAATTGGATTATCTACAATTTTAATAACCGTTGCATCCCAATCTAATCCATTTCTATCATAGAATAAAGCATTTTTACCAACCACTAAATTATCAATGTCACCGTTAGTTAAGGCAGCAACAATGGTCATTTTTTCGTTAGTTGCTCTTGATGTACAATCGCAATACATTAAATACATGCCACTAAACGACACCATGGTTGCGTGTTTAGCCATATCTGATACTTTGATACATAAATCACAACTTCTTTGATCGATGTATAATGTACCTGCTTGAAAAATGGCTTTAGAACCAGGCGTATAAAAATCAAAAAAGGTTACAAAGTTTTTCAATAGGGTAAACATATCGCGGTGGTAGCGAACCAATTTATCTACTAAAATAATATTTGTGGCTTCCTGCTCTAAAGCTTTATCTTGTTCAATTAAAGTTTGCAACTGATTTTTTTCAGTACCTACTAAAATGGCACGAACTCTTTCTATTCCTAATCCTTCAACAAGATCTCCTTCTTTTTCTGATTTCCATTGTGCATAGGGTGCAAAGGTTTCAGCAATCTTGTTCCATTCAGTTTCTGTAATAGTATCTTTATTTGGAAATAAAACACTCACTGTTAGAGTTTTGAAATCACTAATGGCTTTTTCCCATGCTGGATTAATTCCAGTAGATACAGGTAATGATTTATGGGCTTCTATTTTTGCTAATGGGTAAGCTGCAATTTCTTCAATGCAGCTCGATAAATCTCGCGCTGTAATTGTTTCAACACGTGCTACTTGTAAATTTAATACTTCAGTAGATTGTGTGTCGAAAGCTGCTAAGCGACAACGAATAAAATAATCATCTACTTTTGATTTGATGGATAAAAAATTTTGATACGCTCCGCCAGTGATGTCTCCTAATGGGAAAATGGTTTTTACATCCGCTTCTTTTTTGGCGTACCAAGCCGAATACTTTTCGCAATTTTCTATAAATAGTTGTAAAGTTTCAGCTGTAATACCTTGCTTACCACCTCTATCAGCAATTGAACCTGATGTTTGAATAATTTCATTTAAAAGAGCAATCAATTCAGGTGAAGAAGTTGAGTCTTCTGTGATAATACCATCACCATTAAATTTTGTACCAGCAAATATTTTTTCTGTATCAGATGTTTCTTCAACGGTTAATATCGTTGAGCCTTCTTTACCTAAATTTTTTAAAATAATTTTTGCGGAGTCTAAAAGATTTTTTCCTAGTTCGGTTGAATCATTGATTGATGTTAAAGAAAACACCGCTTCTTGTTTCAATAAATCATCAGGGTTTCTTAAAATAGATGTAATCCAATTTACCGCTTCAATAATTTCTGGCACGCGTATTTGCCCGTCTTTATCAGCATCAATAATCTCTAATGTTTTCTTATCAATCTCTAATCCATTTACAGGGCAACTTAAGGCTGTCCATAATTTTGGATCCAATTCTTCAAGGTGTATTAAATCTGAACCAGATTCTAAATTCACACGCTTTACTCCACCAACAGTAGAGAAACTCCATATATGATTACTTTTCTTCATAAAATTAATTAAGGCAACAAAATTATCATTAATATTGATTTATCTCTCTTTAAGAACTAATTTAACAAAGGCTATTTCGTACTTTTAGCCTTTATGTTTAAGTATTTAATATGAAGAGTTACAAAACAGAGTTGCTAAATTATGGTTTCATTGTTTTAGGAAGCTTTGTCATGTCTCTTGGCATTGTTGGTTTTTTATCTCCTAACCATATTGCTACAGGTGGAACAGCAGGTTTAGCAATAGTATTGAATCATGTTTTTCATTTATCAATTGGCTTGTTAATGGCATTAATTAATATTCCATTATTATTGGTGAGCTTAAAATACTTAGGTAAAAAATTTGCCATTAATACGATTATATGCATTGCGAGTATTGTATTTTTTGTGGATTTATTAGCTAAAGTTATTCAACTGCAAAGTTTGAGTAATAATTTAATGTTGGCTACTTTATATGGTGGCGTAACTGTTGGTGCAGGACTTGGTTTAATATTTAAAGGCGGAGCATCGGCAGGTGGCGGAACTATTTTGGCAAAAATTATTGCGGCAAATACAAGTATTAAAACGAGTACGGTTATTTTAGTATTGGATGCATTAGTGGTGGCTTCAGCAGGATTTGTTTTTAATAGTATGGAGTTAGCGCTTTGGAGTTTGATTAGTATTTATGTTGGCTCTAAAATAATTGACTTAATTTTAGTTGGAGCTAATAGTCAAAAAATAGTTCATATATCATCTGCTAAAAGCTTAAAAGAATTAAGTTTAATTATTACAGAGAACCTTGGAATATCTGGAACAATAATAAAAGGAAATGATTTGGGGGATACAGAATATAAGGACATTATTTTTTTGATGATTGACAAGAATAAATTGACACCCTTAAAACAATTAGTTTTAGAGTACGATCAAAATGTGAAAATGATTGTAATGGAAGCTACAGAAGTGTTAGGAAAAGAGTAATACAATTACTCTTTTATAAACTTTATAGTTTTTGAACTGGTTTTTGAAAACAATCTAATGGAGTAATTGCCTGCCTTTAGTTCAGACACATCTATATTATTTAAGGACTCTCCAACTTTACATTCTTGACCTAAAGTATTTATTATTTTGTAATGCCATGACTCATTCGTTAAATTGTTTAAATATAAATTGCTGATAACAGGATTTGGAAATAGACTTACTTCTTCTTTGAATTTCAGCTTCTGTATTCCTGTTGAGCTGCAGTTATTATCGTACGTTAAAATTTTTGTTCCTCCCCAATTTGCATAAAATGGAATTGCAGCATAAATATATGATACATATAACTGATTATTGTATCTACCAATTCCCCAACTTCCTAAACTATCTGTTGGAATTCCAAATCTTGCACATGAATCTGGAGCTAGAGGATTATTTACATTGATAGCAAACACATCGCTTCTGCCAGCACTCATAAAGATTAATTTACAAGTTGGATCAAATTCAATTTCGTTAGTATGTCCTTGACTGTTGGTCCAGGTATTTGATGCAGTTTCACAATTCCATGGGTTCCACCAACTTGTTTGTGTAATTTGTGAAGTGTCTTTTACATTTAATATTTCCATTCCACAATAATCTGTTGCCACATAAACTAATGAATCATTAAGTACTAAATTATTATACGCTCTAGCTCTATTAATTAAAGCAGGATTTGAATATTGTCCTGTTTCCACTAAAGTTGTTTTGTTAGTTGCATTTACAATGCGAACGCCTCCCGCATCATAACATAAATACAAAATATCATTTTTAGCAGCAATTTGTCTCACATTAATTTTTAGTTGTTCAGAAGCATCAGGATTTATTTTAGGAAAATGTATACTCGGTTTAAAAACGGATTCTTGAATAATGTTTGATTTATTAGTAACATTTAAAACGATAATTCCATTTTGCATGGCAGATAGATAAGCGTAATTTCCTTCTACAGCTACCTGACCCGCCCCACTATTTGCAGTAAATGAATATGTTGCTGTTACGGTGGGACTAGCTGGATTTGAAATGTTAACAATTGCCATTCCGGATTTTTGAGCACTTGCGTTAAAATGATCGCCTAATGCTAAATACAAATAATTTCCTGATTGAGTTGAGCTCATCACATGCAGCCCATTAAAAGATGAAATTCCTATAGTAGTTACCAAAGTAGGGGATGTAATACTTGAAATATTATAAATTAGTAAACCAGCACCTTTGCCCGAGATATATAAATAGGGTTTTGAGGCAGATGTATCTCTGTGTGCAGTCATATTTAGCTGAATGGTAGGAAAAGGCATTGCCAAATTTTTTTGTAGCTGAAAGTTTACAGGCTGCAAACATTGAGATTGCATTGTTTTTATCAAAAACAATGCAAGTAGTACAAGTAAATTCTTTTTCAAATGATTCTTTTTTAAAGTTTAAAAGGAAAAGATTACGGACAATCTAATTTATGAAAAAAATCGGAATTGAAAGACGAGTCTTTTTATAATTTAATCCGTCTTTTCTTTATCATATAGTTTTAATTTCTTATGCAAACGATTAATGGTTTTTGCTAATCGATCAATTTTTGTTTCTTCTTTTTTAGCGGAGTAAATCCATTGAATGTAAAATTTCTGTTCGCTTTCGGAGATGGAATTAAAAAAATGCAAAGCTTCTGGTTCATCTTGTAAACACATCAACATTTCATCTGGAACTTCTAAAGGTTCGTTATCAGGATACAAAATCACATGTACAAAATCACCTTCTTTTTTCTTGGTATGTTTTCTAATTTCTGCTTTCACAGGCAAAAATAACATGCCATTTCCCATGGGCATCAAATGGTATTTTCTAATTTCATAACCATCAATGGTACCTCTTACTTTTACCCAACCAAAATGGGCTTTTTTATCTTGTGGTATTTCGGGAATGCGAGTAAATGTCCAACCGCCTTTGCCAGGAAATTTTTCTAAAAGATAGAGTTTATCTACAAGTGGTTTCAATGGGTATTTAAATTAAGAATAGCCTAATTTAAAAATAAATTTCTTAGTTTTATAAATAACAAAATTATCTGAATAATGACTGTAAAAGAGATTATGGCTGAATTAGAAGCCAAAGGAAACGCAGGTGTAAAAAATATATTTTTGAAACACGGCATTAAAGAGCCTCTTTTTGGTGTGAAGATTGAATACCTAAAAGTGATTCAGAAAAAAGTGAAGAAAGATTATCAGCTGGCTAAAGATCTTTATGCTACTGGCAATGCTGATGCTATGTATTTAGCAGGATTAATTGCCGATGAAGATAAAATGACCAAGAAGGATTTATCGCTTTGGGTAAAACAAGCAGAGTCAACTAATATTAGTGAGTATGCGGTGCCATGGATTGCTGCTGAAAGTCATTTTGGTTATGAGTTAGCCTTAGAGTGGATTGATTCAAAAACCGAACATGTTGCAACCGCTGGTTGGGCAACGTTATCAAGCGTGATGTCAATTAAGCCAGATAGTGAATTAGATATTCCTGCCTTAAAAAAATTAATCACACGAGTAGAAAAAGAAATTCATACTGTGAGCAACAGAGTACGCTCAAACATGAATGGTTTTGTGATTGCAGCAGGATGTTTTGTACCAGCATTAACAGATGCAGCGATGAATGCTTCAAAAAAAATTGGCGCTGTAAAAGTGAATACCGATGGGACAGCATGTAAAGTGCCAGATGCCGCCATTTATATTAATAAAGTAAAAGATAAAGGAACACTTGGCAAAAAGAAAAAAATGGCTAGGTGTTAAACCCAGCGTTGAACCGATTGTACCGTATCCATTGGATTTGTATTAAAACAAATTTTGGCTTTTGGCGCATACTCATGAACAACGTTTATCATGTTTTCGAATAAGCTAAAATTTGAATCTACTTTTCTAATTCCTGCTCCAATTAATACGCAATCAAAAGGTCTTTTTTGCAAATGTGTTTTTATAGTCTCAATAGCAGTTTTACCTAAATCTGTCCAACACAATTCGGCATCGTAACCAATATCATTGAGTGCATTAATGGAACCTGTAATTCCCATGAATACTTTTTCGGCAGTAATGCCTGGCATTGCTGTAAATTCTGGAGAGGAAAAATCAATACATTTTGGATCTATTCCTATTACTAAAACTGATTTTTTATTTGACATGATTTTAATTTATGAAAAATAAAATTACTAAAGAAATTGAAAACTTATGTATTATTTTTTACATTTAAATTCCGTCCATAAGGCATCAAGGCTTTGCCAAATAATATGAGATAAAGGCTTTGGCGATAACTCGTAAAAGATAAACGTTTTAGTTTTATCTGTACAAGATGCTATATGCACTTTACAATTGAGAACCATGGGTTGTTTAGCCATATAATCTAACAGACTAATAGTTCCTAGATAGGTTTTTAAATCATTGCTGTCTTTTGTTATTTCTTTAAATGACGTTAATATTGGAGTAGAAATAGTACTGCCATTGGCTGTAATTAATCCTGTATAGTATAGTTTTAAATTACTCTCAATGGTTTTAACATCTATTTTTACGTCTCCATCCAAATACCACAAAAAGGCATAAGTCCAATACTCATCACTCGCAGCTTTTGCCCAGCCTGGCGTAAAACGAATATCCTCCACACCTTTGTAAGGAATTTGTGGTGCAAAACCAACAGGAATGGGGAAGCGCTCAGCACCCCAATTAGTAGGATTTGAAAGGTGATACGGCGCTTGCCAAGTATGTCCATTAAATTCGGGGGCTTGCCCATAGCTGGTTATAAAAATTAAACTAAGAAATAGGATTGCTAAAATTTTCATAATTATTTTCAAAAAGTTATTTTAAGTTTAATCTGTCTGAAGATGAAGGAATTGTATCGCTAAATGTTAATTCTTCTCTTCAGAAAAACAGGTGATTGTTTTTCCATCGAAACGATACAAGCCTACGCCTCTGGTGCCATACCAAATCGTATGATCTTTGTCTTCAAATATAAAATACACTTCTTTGTTGGTGATTTTTGTAAATGTTTTTTCTGTTGGGTTAATAGCAGAAATATTTGAATGCCATAATCCACCAAGTGTATCGCCCATATTATTTCCGTAATCAGAAGCTACCCATAAATCCCCAGCATGATCCTCTAAAATATAATTTAAGGAGCCATTTATTAATTCTTTAGGTTGCATGTAATCTGAAAACGATTTCCCGTCGTAAGTCCATACACCATAGTGTCTAGTAGCAAGTAATAAGTTTCCGCTTTTGCTTTCTATGACATTTCGAATCCATCCTTCATTTTTGGGCTTAAAGCTTTCTAACGTTTTTCCGTCATATCTGCAAAAGCCTTCATAGCCTGGAGGCATTCCAGAGGCAAACCAGATGTTTCCATTTTTATCTTCCAGCATGTCTGATACTAATTTAAGATGCAGAGTATCTTTATTTATAATTTTATCACTATTTAAAAATCGAGTAAAGCCATCAACCTCCCCAATGGATGTGCTGCTGCCGTATAAATGTTTGTTATAGCAATAAACTCCATCACCAGTCCCAAACCACATTTTCCCTGTTTTATCTTGTAACATACTCCATACAGTATTTTTTGTGCTCCATTTATTATAGTAATTATTGCTTACAGCAGGCCGCAGGAGAAAAGGAATTTGAATAGCCGTAATACTTATGCCATCAAATCGACAGATGCCATCAGTTGTTCCAAACCAAATGTCACCATCTTTATCTTGTATGATAGACCAAACATGATTATTACTTAATCCATCTTTCTTAGTATATTGAGTGAACAATTTTCCATCGTATTTATACACGCCTTCTCCTGCTGTTCCAAACCAAAGGTTCCCAAGCTTGTCTTGAATGCCACAGGTTACACTTTGATATTCGTTTGAACCTTGCGTCTTAGTTAATTTTGCTTGACCAACAGTAACTGTGGGTTGCTCAACTGCTTTTTCTTTTGACATGTTTGTGTTGGTTTGTGCATTGCACGAAGCCAACACAGTTAGTAAGCCAAAATGTAAAACTCTATTCAATGACATTTTTGTTTTAAAATTTATTGTTATCAATGGAATAAATGTAATTCTTATTTAAAGAATATCTTGTTATTGACTTGTTAATCTACGTTTTGGATTATATAGCTGAACCAACAAATTTGTAAAGAGTTTTTCTGATATTTGAACTTTAAAATTATAATTGCATTAAATGGACTCCTTATCACATATAGTTATTGGCGCTGCTATTGGCGAAGTCTTTTTAGGCAAGAAAATAGGACGATGGGGAATGTTGTTAGGAGCCATTGCCAAAAGTGCTCCTGATTTTGATTTGTTTGTGACAGGATTAACTGATCCACGCGCTTATATGTGTGATCATAGAGCGCATACGCATTCTTTATTTATTGAAACATTGTATGCGATACCCATCGCTTGGTTGTTGATGAAACTGTTTAAGCAAAAAGTGTCCTTTAAACGTATGTTGGGTTTTTTACTAGCGTGTTTGTGGGGTCACTCGCTTTTAGATTGGTGTACTAATTTTGGTACCCAATTATTACTGCCTTTTACGAATGAAAATTATTCATTAAACACCTTGGCAATTGTTGATTTACTATTTACGTTACCCATGTTTATCTTGGTTGTGATTGCTGTTTTTTATAGAAAAAATGAGACAAGAAGGTATAAGTTATCACGAGCGGCTTTAATCTATTGCTTTGCATATTTGGGATTGACCTTTATTAATAAAGTTCAAGCAAACGGTTTGGTTGAGGAATCAATCGCAAAAAATAATATTCCTGCTACTCATTATATGACGAATCCAACGATGTTGAATAATGTATTGTGGTATGCTGTAGGTAGTAACGATAGTACTGTTTTTATTGGAGAGTTCAGTTTGTTACACAAACAAAATCCTATGACTTGGCACAGCTATCCACGTAACCAATATTTAATGCAACAATGCAAAAGCAAAAAAGATGTAGAAATATTAAGATGGTTTAGTGATCCCTACACGATTGCACAAAGTAATGGCGATACATTGAATATGTATGCTGTAAAGTTTGGGAGAACAAACATGCAGGAAAGCGAATTGCAAAAAACATTTGTGTTTCATTACAAGCTCTATCAAAAAAATGGCATCGAAACCATGGGCATGCTACAAGCCAACGAAAAAAATATGAACATGAAAGAAAGTTTTAATGACTTGTGGGAACGGATTTGCGGAAGGAGATATTGAAGAGGAAAGTGCTAGATGTATTATGACACATTCTTTTTAACAAAAATGTATCTGGTTTTCAGCCTATTCACCAAAATTGAACTTCATGTTTATTCAATGTTCAAACTTAAATAATTTCTATTTTATTAAATTAGTTAAATTTACTCATTGGGAATAAAAAAGCCCCAAACTGTTCAGAGTTTGAGGCTATAGTCTAAGAAAAAGTTCATTATACAACTAACGAAGCTTCAAGGACCTTACAAATGGATTCCCCTTTTTTGATTAATTGGACAACTAATTAATTAAATTCAAAGACCTATCTAACGAAGGCGCACCTTACAAATGGTGCGTCTTTCTGCTTTATAAAGTTGGGAATAAATCAGTGGATTTTTAGAAAATGAAATGAACATTAAGGCTGTTTTCTTAACATTACGAAATTAACAGCTTTCGTTGATAAGTGGCTAATTTGCTTATGTATCAAGCAATTAAAGCAATCATAAAAAAAAGTGAAAAATAATTATTCGTTGTATTTATTTTTTGGTAGGACAAGGCATTTACTTGTACCCAGCACCGGATTGCTGCTAAAGCAGCGGGCCATTCTGTGTCGTCTTGAAATTACAAAAGCCATCACCGCTATCGCGGTTCTGCTTTTTGTTTTGAAAAACCCATTCAAGCAAGCTTGATGGATTTTTCAAAACAAAAAAGGCCAATGCATTGCATTGACCTTTTGTACTTATCCGTACCCAGCGCCGGACTCGAACCGGCACGGTTTCCCACAGGTGTTTGAGACCAGCGCGTCTACCATTCCGCCAGCTGGGCATTTTAGACTCCTTTTTGCTAGTTTCCCAACAATAAGGGCTGCAAATGTAATCAGAATTTTAATTATACCAATATTCTATCAAAAAAACAGACAAAAATATTGTCAAAATGCCTAAAAACACTATATTTGCGTCCCTTAAACACAACATGGAAACAGACGTTAGAATATTTTCAGGTAGCGCTACAAACACTTTAGCAGAACAGATTGCAAAATCGTATGGTAAAGATTTGGGCAAAATGTCTCATTATCGCTTTAGCGATGGGGAAATTCAGGTGTCTTACGATGAAAGTATTCGTGGACAAAGCGTGTTTGCTATTCAGTCAACCATGCCTCCAGCTGATAATTTAATGGAATTATTATTGATGTTAGATGCTGCTAAACGCGCGTCTGCAAAAGAAATAATTGCCGTGTTACCTTATTTTGGTTATGCTCGTCAGGATCGTAAAGACCAACCTCGTGTAGCTATTGGCGCTAAATTAGTAGCTGATATGTTAGCATTAGCTGGCGCTACTCGTGTAATGACGATGGATTTACATGCTGACCAAATTCAAGGATTTTTTGATATTCCAGTAGATCATTTATACGCTTCTTCTATATTTTTACCATATATCCAAGGTTTAAATTTACCAAACTTAACTATTGCAGCACCTGATATGGGTGGCAGCAAACGTGCAAACGCCTATGCTAAACATTTAAAATCAGAAATCGTAATTTGCTACAAACAGCGTACAAAAGCTAATGTAGTGGATCACATGACTGCCATTGGAGATATTGAAGGAAGAAATATTGTATTAGTAGATGATTTAGTAGATACAGGTGGAACTTTATGTAAAGCTGCTGATATGATGATGGAACGTGGTGCATTAAGTGTAAGAGCTGTTTGTACACATGCTATTTTATCAGGAAAAGCCTACGAAAACATTGCAAACTCTAAATTAACGGAATTGATTGTAACAGATACAGTGCCTTTAAAACAAGAGAGTCCAAAAATTAAAGTAATATCTGTTGCTGAACTATTTGCTAAAGTAATTCATAGTGTACAAAACTATGAATCTATCAGTAGCAATTTTATTATGTAATTACACTCGCATTAAATAAATAAAAATAACAGATGTCAAAAAATGAAGCGAGCATTTTAAACACATCACAAAAAATAAAACAAAATGAAATCAGTACAATTGAGCGGTTCGTTACGTGCGAACGTAGGAAAGGTAAACGCTAAGGCGGTTAGAGAAAAAGGAAATGTGCCATGTGTAATTTATGGTGGAAAAGAGCAAATTCACTTTGAAGCAGATATTCGTGCTTTCAAACCAGTTATCTTCACTCCAAATGCACACATCGTTGAAATCGACTTAGGTGGTAAAGTTTACAAAACTGTATTACAAGAAGCACAATATCACAAAATCAATGATAAATTAATTCACGCTGATTTTTTAGAAATTCAAGAAGGAAAACCAGTAACAGCAAATATTCCAATCGTTATTACAGGTCAATCTGATGGTGTTAAAAAAGGGGGTAAATTAGTATTGAAGATGCGTAAATTAAAAGTACGTGGAATTGCTGCGACATTGCCTGATACAATCTCTATCGACATTACAAAATTAGATATCGGTGATTCAATTGCAGTAGGTGATATCGTAGTAGAAGGTGCTACTTTATTAAATGCTAAAAACGTATCAGTTGTTTCTGTAACTACAACTCGTGCAGTTGCTGCTGAAACAAATGCTGCTCCAGCTAAAAAATAATTTAAGATTATCTTAAAACTAAAAGCCTCTTTCGGAAACGAGAGAGGCTTTTTTATTTGGTAGTTCTATAAATAGTATTTTGGGCGTGTCGGCGCAAAGGAACGGCGCCGTTGGGCTGGCCCGCTTCAATCTTTTACTGCACTTCGTTTCGTAAAAGGATTTCCGCTTGCATCCCTCACGCAAGTTCTCCTTTACATGGAAGTGTCATTATTAATTCAGAGTGATTTTTGCGTGAGGGATAGAGGCAATGTTTGAGCTCTTTTTATTTGTTCCGAAGGACAAATAAAAAAGCGAGTGCCGAAAGCCCGACCCGACGTTAGGAGGGGCACGCACAGATACCTTAAATCTAAATAATTAAAAAATAATTAATTCAAAACAAACTTCGATTTCAATTCATTCTCTGTTTTAATCAAATGAATAAATAGCTTAATTTTTGGTTTTAAGTATTCTTCTTTGTTAATAGCAGATTTTGCTTTAATGAGTTCATATTTTTCGGGTGCCGATAAATCTAATAATCTTGCAATACCATAAACGTTCGTATTATCAAAAGCATCAATCGGGATAATGTTTTCTTGAGACACCCACATATATTCTTTGGTTAATTCTTAAAGTAGGTGCGAAGGTTTTTCAGTAATTTCTTCTTCAAATTGAATAACACCAGCACCGTATAATTTTGGTGTGAGTACTTTCGAAAATTCAATGATTTTAAATACTCTAATCGCTTCAATTGCAATATCCAATTCGCCGTTTTCGTATAGCTTAATCACATTGCTAATTTTTACTTCAATACCATAATCACCCATTGCTTTTTGATGCATGAATGGAATACCAAAATGGGCTTCATTATCTAAACAGTCGGCCACTAATTGCTTATAACGCTCTTCAAATATGTGAAGGGTTTTTGTTTCGCCTGGTAACAATACCATATTTAGCGGAAACATGGGGATGGTGAGTTGTTGTGTTGCCATTGTTTTATCTTTTAATGGGTTTACATAAATTAACTCGGGGATACTGAAACAAAGTTAATGAAAAACCGTGCCATTAACTTAACAGATGGGTGAAACCCGATATTGACTTAGTGAAGCCGCTAATTTACTAAACAAGCCGTTCACATATTTGTTGTATAAAAAACGCTAAATGCTAAATTTTAATGCATTTTTTACAGTATTTTTATATATCCCTATGTTTAATTGATACTTATATCACTATTATGAAGAAATATATCATCATCGGCTGTTTATGCATCGCTTCTGTGTTTGCATTTAATTTTTCTCAAGATTATTTTGAGGTTTCTAAAAACTTAGATGTATTTAATACGCTTTATCGCGAATTAAATATTGCTTATGTAGATGAAACAAAGCCTGGGCAATTAATGAAAACAGGTATCGAAGCCATGTTAGCATCTTTAGATCCTTACACAAATTATTATACCGAAAATGACATTGAAGATTATCGCTTTATGACTACTGGTGAGTATGGCGGTATTGGGGCTTTAATACAAGATGTGAATAATAAGATTACGGTAACTGAGCCCTACGAAACTTTTGCAGCTTATAAAGCAGGCTTAAGAGCGGGCGATGAAATTATAGAAGTAAATGGCGTAAATGTTTCTGGTAAAAAAACAGAAGAAATTACTAATATGTTAAAGGGCCAAGCCGGCACACCAATTAAATTAAAAATTATTCGTTTAGGTCAAACCACTTCTTCTGAAGTTAGTTTAGTTCGTGAAGAAATAAAAGTAAAAGCGGTTCCTTATGCTGATATGCTAAACGCAGAAGTTGGATACATTAAGTTAACCAGCTTTACAGATAATTGTTCGGGCGAAGTAAAAGAGGCTTTATTAAAATTAAAAGAAAAAAACTGTAAATCTTTAATTTTAGATTTACGCGGTAACCCAGGCGGATTGCTTCACGAAGCTGTAAACATTGTGAATTTGTTTGTAGAAAAAAATAACGAAGTGGTTTCTACAAGAGGCAAAGTAAAAGATTGGAACAAGCAATATTTTTCTTTGTATGCGCCCATTGATACACAAATGCCTTTAGTAGTTTTAGTAGATAATAATTCGGCCTCCGCTTCAGAAATTGTTTCTGGTGCCTTGCAAGATTTAGATAGAGCCGTGATTTTAGGACAACGTTCTTTTGGTAAAGGCTTAGTGCAACAAACCAGAGATTTAACGTACAACACTAAATTAAAGGTAACAGTGGCTAAATATTACATTCCAAGTGGCCGTTGTATTCAAGCATTAGATTATACACATAAAGACGAAGATGGTAGAGTAGAGAAAGTTCCAGATTCTTTAATCACGGCTTTTAAAACTAAAAACGGACGTATTATTTATGATGGAGCTGGGATATTACCAGATGTAAAAACAACTCCCATCAAGTACAGTAATATTTTAGCGACTTTGTTAAATAGAAATCATGTATTTACTTATGTGAATACATATTTATTAAAGCATCCTCAATTTAATGCAACTTCTACTTTTTCAGATAATGATTACAATGATTTTATTAGCTATTTAAAAGACAAAGACTACAAGTATAAAACACAAAGCGATTTTGCTTTAGAAGACTTAAAACTAGACGCATCTAACGAAAAATATTACGAAAGTATTAAGACAGAATATGAGGCTTTGTTAAACAAGATGGAGTCGAATAAAAAAGATGACTTAATGCGTTTTAAGCCTGAAATTAAACAGTTTATTGAAGAGGAATTAGCATCACGTTTTACGTTTCAAAAGGGAAGAATCGAAACTGCATTGAAATACGATGCTGACGTGAATGAGGCAAAAAAATTATTGAGTGACAAACAAAAAATGACTTCTATTTTAACAACAATAGAAAAACCGAACAAACCTTTTAATCCAAATAAAAGATTTTAGTGCTTGTTTTAAAATTTATGTTTGAAAATACCATTTATTAAGCTAATTTTGAGAATATTAATTTAAAACACATTTCATTATGGGAAAAGGCGATCAAAAAACAAGACGTGGAAAAATTCAAGTAGGTTCATTTGGAAAAGTTCGTCCACGTAAAAAAACTAAAGCAGTTACAGCAGAGCAAATAGCAGCGGGTGCAGCCGCTAAGAAAGCAGCACCAAAAAAGGCAGCTAAAAAAGCAGCTAAATAAATTAAAGGAACCGCTCTTGTAGCGGTTTTTTTATGAGCTTTTCCTTCGCGTGAGGGATGCAAACGAAAATCCTTTTGCAGGTTACTGAGCTTGCCGAAGTACTTGCAAAAGATTGTGGTGACAGCCCGACCCCGCCGCCTCTTATGCGGGGGCACGCCCATAAAATCTATACCGCACTAAATACCTAATTTTACTAAAAAATATTTACCTTTAATCCGTGAACTATTTTCAACCCGATAAAATTAAAATAGGCGTTTTAGGCGGCGGTCAGCTTGGCCGTATGATGATACAAAGCGCCATTAACTACAACTTATACATTTGTTGTTTAGATCCTGATGCCAATGCGCCTTGCAAAGCTATTGCTAACGAATTTACCAAAGGTAGCTTAACTGATTATGATACCGTTTACAAATTTGGTAAGGATAAAGACATCATTACCATTGAAATTGAAAACGTAAACGTTGAAGCTTTAAAAGATTTACAAAAGCTTGGAAAAAAAGTATTTCCTCAACCAGAAGTCATTGAAATTATCAAAGACAAAGGATTACAGAAAATGTTTTATCAACGTAATGATATTCCAAGCCCTGATTTTTTTCTAGTAGAAAACAAAGCACAAATAGAAAAGTATAAAGACTTTTTTCCTTTCTTTCAAAAAATGCGCACTGGCGGTTATGATGGCAAAGGCGTTGTGAAATTAGGGCATCCTAATAAAATTGAACATGCTTTTGAAGTGCCAAGTGTATTAGAACGCTTAGTGGATTTTGATAAAGAAATTTCAGTGATTGTTGCTCGTAACGAAAGTGGGGAAACCAAATGTTTTCCTGCAGTTGAGTGTGAGTTTAACCCTGAAGCAAACTTGGTGGAGTTTTTATTTTCGCCAGCTAACATTAAAAAAAGCATTGATAAACAAGCCACTGAAATTGCAATTAAGATTGCAGAAAAATTGAATATTGTTGGAATTTTAGCCGTTGAGTTATTCGTCACTAAAGATGGTAAAGTATTAGTAAACGAAGTAGCACCTCGTCCACATAATAGCGGACATCAAACGATTGAAGGAAATATTACGTCGCAATTTGAACAACATTTGCGAGCTATTTTAAATTTACCTTTAGGCGACACAAGTATTATTAAGCCAGCAGTGATGATTAATTTATTAGGCGAAAAAAATCATGAAGGTGCAGCAAAATATGAAGGCTTAACGGATGCCATCAAATACAAAGGTGTGTACATTCATTTGTATGGAAAAACAACAACAAAGCCTTTCCGTAAAATGGGACACATCACTGTGATAGATGATGATTTGAATTTGGCGAAGAAGAAAGCAATAACCGTAAAAGATTTAGTGAAGGTAATAAGTTAATACAGTAAGAAGCAGTAAACATTTTTTTAGTTAAACATTTAAACAGTAAAGACATGGTAGGTATTATAATGGGAAGCAGCAGTGATTTAAAAATCATGAATGATGCAGCAGATTTTTTAAAGAAAATGGGAATTCCTCACGAGGTAACGATTGTATCTGCTCATCGTACGCCAGAGCGCATGTTTGATTACGCAAAGAATGCTCACGCAAAAGGCTTTAAAGTAATTATTGCGGGTGCAGGTGGCGCAGCACATTTACCAGGCATGGTAGCTTCTTTAACGCCATTACCAGTTATTGGTGTTCCCGTAAAATCAAGTAATTCTATTGATGGTTGGGATTCATTATTATCTATTGTACAAATGCCAAATGGCGTGCCTGTTGCAACAGTGGCAGTTAATGCTGCACAAAATGCGGGGATATTAGCCGCACAAATTTTAGGTTGCCAAGACAAAGCTATCTTTGATAAACTTGTTTTATTTAAAGAAGAGTTGAAAGAAAAAGTAATGAAGAGTTTGGACGAGATTGGGAAGTAGTATATGAAAGACTTTTGGGCAGTAATATTATTAGTTGCTTACCTTTCTCCAATTATTATACTTTCTAGAAGATATTATTTAAATCATAAAATTAATAACAAGCCAAGTCGGCAATTTTATCTAATACTTTCTGCTATTGGTATTATCACTTATTGTTATTCTTGGCTTATATATTATATAATTGACTTTCTGAAAATAGATTCCTTCTTTAATGCTATTTTATACAGTATTTTTGGACTATCAATTCTTTGGGTTTTCATCACTGGACTTTTCTCTTTATTTTTCTATCTATCCTTTTGGCTTAAAAATGGATTTAAGAAATAAGCTTAAAACTCCATCTTTCCTAAATTCTCCATTAGTTGAAGCATACTTTTTTCAATAGTAACGTATTCTAATTCTTCATTACTCAAGCAAATAAACATAATATCTAGTTTTTGAGTTTTGAGTGCTTCGTACAACTTGTGTTTGTTTAAGCGGTATACTTCGCGCATGCGGCGTTTAATGTCATTGCGCTTATTGGCGCGTTTGTGTTTCTTTTTAGGAACCACGAACATCGCTCTTACAGGAAAGGGACTTTCAAATTCTGCTTTTTTGTAAATTAATTTAAAAGGAAATTGATTTTTGGATTTACCATTGGCAAATAAATCGTCGATAGCTTTTTTGCTACACAAACGTTCTATTTTAGTAAAGGTAAAATCCATGTGGGTAATTGTTTATTAAGGTTTAAAAATAAGGTATTTTTTAACCATATAGGGACATAGTTTTTTTAATTTGAGAAATGTAGTAATATCTAGTTGAAGCTTTGCTTCAAACATAGCAGCTAGTTGAAAAAACGTCGTTTCTTTGAATTTGCTTTTGCAGTTATGATTATCTATGTTTCTATGAGGCTAAATTAACCTAACAATAGAAAATAAAACACACTAACGTTTGTTTGCTTCCTTGATGTACTCATCCAAAGCCCCCGACATACTTGGGTTTTTAGGATTAGGCGCATAAATATCTAAACGGTAACCGTGTTTTTTTAATGTATTTGCCGCAGCAGCGCCAAAACATGCAATACGCGTATTACCTTGTTTAAAGTTAGGGAAGTTTTGCTTTAACGAATTAATCCCTGCAGGTGTAAAGAATGCTAATATATCAAATTCATTTAAGTTTTTAATATCAGATAAATCAGCGCTTACAGTTCTGTACATGACAGCTTTCGTGTATTTGATATTAATAGCATCTAAGAATTCACAAATTTGTTCTTTGTGAACGTCAGCTGCTGGTAGTAAAAATTTCTCTTCTCTGTTTTTTCTAATAACATCTACTAAATCTTGAATTGTTTGATGTCCGAAGAAGATTTTACGTTTACGGTATTGGATATATTTTTGTAAGTAGTAAGCTGTTGCTTCGTTAATACAGAAGTATTTCATCGATTCTGGAACAGTTACACGCATTTCGTTACACATTCTAAAGTAATGATCAACTGCCATGCGGCTAGTTAAAATCACCGCTTTATGTTCTAAAATATCAATGCGTTGAGATCTGAAATCTTTAACAGGAATACCCTCTATTTTAATAAACTGACGAAAGGTTTCAATTAAATTATATTTTTTTGAAAGCTCGTAGTATGGGTTTTTATCATTCTCAGGTTTAGGTTGAGAAATTAAAATGGTTTTAACTTTATGTTTTGGGTAATTAGATACTTCAATAACAGGTTGAGGTGCTACGGCTACTAATTGTTTTTTTGTTTTAACCCCAACTTTTACAAATTTTTCAGTACTAGTCGTTGCTACTTCTGTTTTGGAAGTTAAGTTCGAGGCAACTTTAGGTGTCGCATTTTTTACAACAACTGGAGCAATTTCTTTTTTAACGGTTTTTTTTGCTAATTTAACTTTAGACTGGGGAGCTGCTTTTTTTATTACCTTTTTTACAATTGCCTTTTTAGCCTTCGCCACTACCTTCTTTGCAACTGGTTTAACAACTGCCTTCTTAATAATCGTTTTTTTAGTTTTGGTTGCTGAAGCTTTTACTTTCGTAACAGGTTTTTTTGCCAACACTGAACGTGATGCCTTTTTCTTTGTCACTGCTTTTGTTTTCTTTGAAGCAGCGGCAACTGGACGTGCTACTTTTTTGTTCTTGGTTGAAGAAGCTACCTTTTTTGAAGACGCTTTAACAGATTTTTTTTTCTTTGTAGGCATATAAAAATCGACGCTTAAAAATTAACTAGTAGAAATTTTATCAATACTAACATTGGTAAAATTTCCAAGGCACAAAGGTACAAAAAAATATAGAGAATTCCTATGCTTTGTTCAGCCGTTGAGATAATAAAGCCTCTAAACATCCTTAAACCGTAAAATCCTGCGCAAATGATCAATGCAGGGTATAAAAACCATTCAGCAGGGTATTTTGTGAACTGAAGGCATACAATTAACGGAAAGATAACGATGCCTATGGTTTGAGCAAACACAAATACATTAAATAAATACTCTTTTGATAGCTCATTATTTGATGAGATAAAAGCTAAAATGTAGTTCGCCAAAAATTTAATTAAGTACACTAAACTAAGTATCATTACAAAAAAACTATACTGCTGTAAATGAGAATAGTTGTGTAAAATGAGTCCAAAGTAATTGTTAGTAAACTGAATTAAAAAGGCAGCCACTAAAATAAAACCAATACCAAGTAATACAGAAAGTCTTTTGGTGAGTTTAAACTCCTCTCTAAATAGCTGTTTAGATTCCTGAAGACTGAAGACTGAAGTGAATATTTTTAATATTTTTCTGGGTTCTGAAACTCGTATTAATACATATATCGAGAAAATAACAAAAAGAACAATACCTTCCCAATACGATGCCTCGTTAATTTTTAAAATCGGAGTGCTGTGAATTGGTTTTAATGAATGACCAAAAAAAACTGAGGGATAATGATAGCCCTCAGTTTTTTTGATTAGTAAAGAATCACTTTGTATTTGTAAGATAGAGTCCTGCTTGTTCACTTAAATTTACTTTATAGCGCAAACCATCTCGAAATATTAAATCCAAGCTTAATTTGCCCTTTTGCCCACGAATCTTGAGTTGAAGTTAACAAGCTGCTTTCTAAAATAGCAGGACCATTTGTATAATTAATATGGAATACGTGTCCACCAGTTTCAATTTCAATACCAACACCTAAAGGATTATAGTAGGCATTTGGGTTATTGGTTTGATATTCAGAAAAATTATAGAAATAATCTGCTACCAAAGCAAAGCGTTTTGATAATTTTAATCTTCCGCCAATTCCAACAGAAAGTAATCCGTTTTCGTCCTCTTTGTTATTATTAGTATTTACTTGTTGTTTAATAAAATTACGGTGAACATAAGTTGGCATAATTTGTAAAGAAAACCAATTATTAAATTTACGCGCAATTAATAACTGACTGGCGTATTGTACTCTATGTGCCTCATTTGTTTTCGGGCGAATCGTTCCTGCATATAAATTATCAGTTGTCATAGAGGTATAGCCTACACTTCCATAAAAACATACTGATAATGGAATTTTGTTGTTCTCGCGTTGAGTTAAAAAACGCCATTTAATACTAGCATCATTCATTTCTCTGAATTTGCTTCGTCCAATTCCAATAGTTATTTTATCAGTAATACCATAGTCAAAAGATGTTCTAATGTCTGTTGAATTATCTAAACCAAAAGCGCTATGAGCAGCTTCATTTAAGGCATTAGCACTCGTACTATTGTAAATGTTTCCAAAACGGTGTGTCACTCGAAAGTCGATGTTGCGTTTTTTTACAGTTTCAATATTTTGCGCATTTACAATTTTAGTGGTTTTAAATGTTGCATACACTTCTTTAGCGGGCTCATTTTTTGGCTCCTCTTTTACTAAATCCAGTAAATCGTCTTGCGCAGAAGATGCCAATGACATAAAAGCAGCTAAGCAAAATGTAATTTTTTTAATCATAACTTATTAGTTTAATCACTCAAATATAAATATTAAAAACGAAACTTTTGTTTCGTGTTATAATGCTAGTTTTAAATTATTTTTTTGTAAAGGGTTCAAGAACGGCGTTTACTTTTACATCAACAATTTCAGCAATATTTTGAACATATAACGAAGGAACTTTAATACCGTAATCTGCTACTTTAATTTTAAAGGCAGAAACCACGTGAACTTCTGTGCCTTTAATTGAAATAGTTCCAGCAGTTTCTATTTCTTTAGTAACTCCGTGTAGGTCTAAAGTACCTTTTACATTTACTTTATGTTCTCCATCTTTTGTGAAATCAATCGTTTCAACTATTTTTCCTTTAAATGTACAAGTAGGAAATTTCGAAGACTCTACATAATTTTCATTAAAATGTTCTTCCATTAATGGTTTTGGAAATTTAAAACCAATCATTGGCACGGCAAATTGAATATCATTTGTAGTTGTTTTAATCACTACAGTTACTTTTTTGTTAGTAGCATCAATATCCTCTAATGGTGATTTTGAGAAAAAAGAGATGGAAGAAGCATCAGCTTTTCCTCTATATAATTGAGCACTTGCTGCAGTTGTTATTGCAATTACGAATAATGCAGTTGAAATTATTTTTTTCATAGTTTTTAGTTTATAAGTTAGTTATTTGGTGCCCCAGCCTCTAGCCAGCATTTTAAAATTGCTATTGTATCTGCAGGAAGCGTTGTCATTCCAAATGGCATAGTTGGTGTTATAGTTAAATCAATAACCCTGCCTTTAAATGTACCATTATCAATTTTTGGCTTTATACCAGTATATGTATCAGTATTAAAATCACCATATGCAGCGGCAAAGCCACCAGCAGTATGACATGAAACACATCTTTTTATGATTATTGGTTTAACGTGTTTAGTAAATGTTATTGTGTCACAAAATTCGGTTTTCACTAAATCTGGGTTAGGCCCAATGTCTTTTGTGCATGCTACTAAAATCAATATACATGCAGTTAGGGTTAAGATTGAAAATATTTTCATTTATTAGAGTCTTATTTTTATTTATAAATATAAAAGTAGAATTTTTTATGCGTTTATCTAAATATTTAACAGTTTTATGCCCAAATTACATTAACTGACAGATTTATTTAAATATTTAGTAATTAATTGAGGCAAGCCAAAGTGGTTTAAGTCTGAACGTTTAACTTTTAGTATTGGTTTATGTTTAAGTTCAGCTTTTAAATCTAATTCATAAAATGTTGCATATAAATGCTGATGAGATAATATATGTTTTTTGACTGGTGTAACTGATTTTACTTTAAAGTTTGAAACTAATCTCTTAAGTGCTTTATCTTTAAATAATAGCTCTGGATCTGGCTGCTGCTGTCTCAATCAAATAAAACTCATATAAATTTTGCCAAATATCTTTTTCAGTTCGTTTTTGAATGTAAACGTAATTTTTGTAATTAAAGAGGAAGTAATGTAAGTACCTGTTTTTTATCTTTATTTTTTTATCCTTTACTGGTAGCTGTGCAACTGTTTTATTTTGAAAGGCCAAGCATTGTGCTTGCAATGGACATTCTTCACATTTTGGATTTTGTGGTCGGCACCACAAAGCTCCAAATTCCATGATCGCGCTATTATGCAAGGCTGGCTGATTTTTATTTAACAACTCATCTGCCAGTAATTGAAAATCTTTTTTGCCTTGAGTAGAATTGATAGGAGTATCTATATTAAATAAACGAGATAGAACTCTGTAAACATTTCCATCAACTACGGCATGAGGCAAATTGTATGCAAACGATGCAACTGCTGCTGCTGTATAATCACCAACACCCTTTAGTTCTTTAATCGATTCGTAGGTGTTTGGAAAATTTCCTTTATGATTTAATTTAATCGCTTTTGCCGCAGCATGTAAATTCCTGGCTCTTGAATAGTAACCTAAGCCTTGCCAAAGCCGCATCACTTTATCTTCTGGTGCATTTGCTAAATCAACAACCGTTGGAAATGTTTCTGTAAACTTTAAATAATAATTTAAACCTTGAACAACTTGTGTTTGCTGTAAAATAATTTCTGATAGCCAAATTTTATAGGGGTCGTTGATATTACGCCAAGGTAAATCACGTTTGTTTTTTTTGTACCAAGAGATCAGTTTATCGGAAATAGGATGCATTTATTTTAGAGTTCTTTTCATTATTAAAGAAAGAAGTAGGCAGCGTAAAGTCTGCAGATGGCAGTTTGTAGATAAAACTGCTATCTCTAAACTGTCGACTTAATATCTGATTGTTAGTCCTCTACAGCAAAAATTTTATTAATAGCGTCTATATTTTTTTCTTTAATGATTTTACGCTTTAAACTCATTTTAGGAGTTAATTCTCCGCCTTCAATGCTCCATTCTTTACTTAAAACAGCTACACGTTTTAATTGTTCATAAGGTGCTAAAGATTTATTCATCACTTTAATATGATCGTTAATGAGTTTTTTTAATTCTTCATGAGCGCTCATCTCTTCGTTGTTGGTCCAAGTAATGTTATGGTCTTTGCAATATTCTTTAAAGTTGACAAATGAAGGAACGATAATAGCGGAAGCAAATTTTTGATTTTCGCCAACTACCATACTTTGTTCTACAAAACGGCATTCTTTAATTTTGTTTTCAATCATTAAAGGAGCAATGTACTTTCCGGAACTTGTTTTAAAAATTTCTTTTTTTCTATCTGTAATTTTCAAGAAACGTCCTTCTATAAAAGTTCCAACATCACCTGTATGAAACCAACCTTCGCTATCCATGACCTCCGCAGTAGCTTCTGGATTTTTGTAATAACCCATCATTAAATTAGGACCCTTCACTAATATCTCACCATCTTCTTCAGCAATTTTTACGTCTACACCACTAATTACAGGGCCGCAAGTTCCAATTCTGATATTATCTTCTCCGTATCTATTTACACTAACAACCACACACGTTTCTGTTAAGCCGTAACCTTGTAAGCATACAATATTGGCACATAAAAAGATGCGTTCTAATTTAGGATTTAATGCGGCGCCACCAGAGGCAATGCAAACTAAATTGCCACCAACTGCTTCGCGCCATTTACTAAATACAAGTTTATCGGCAATTTTATGTTGAATTTTATACCACAAACTGTTTTTATTATTAAGCTCGTATGTATTGGCAATGCGCATACTCCAATCAAAAATTTTACGTTTAAAGCCTGTTAATTTTTCGCCAGTAGCGGTAATTTTTTCATACACGCGTTCAATCAGTCGAGGTACAGAAACAAATATCTGAGGTTTTATTTCTTTTAAATTATCGCCAATCGTTTCTAAACCTTCTGCGTAATAAATAGAAATACCTTTATATAAATATAAGGTGCTCACCATTCTTTCGTACACATGATTTAGAGGTAAAAAACTTAAGGCTTTCCAGGCGCTTTGAAATGGCGCAAATCCTTGGCAAGCAGTAACATTCGACACTAAATTATGATGTGTAATCATTACTCCCTTTGGTGTTCCTGTTGTTCCTGATGTATAAAGAATGGTTAAAAGATTGCTTGGTAAAATCGCTTTTTTTGTTTCAGCTAATTTTTGAGGGTTGGCGTTTTGTTCCCCTAATTTTATAAAATCAGCAAAAGACATTACGCCATCAATAGGATTAAAACTAATGATGTGTTTTACATTCGGAATTTCTTTTTCAATCGCAACTAATTTCGCATAAATGGATTTATCAGAAATAAAGATGGTAGTTACTTCGCCATGATTTAATATAAATGTTAAATCAGTATTGCTAATAGTTGGAAAAATAGGAACCGTTACAAGATTAGCTTGCTGACAACCATAGTCGCAAAAGTTCCATTCAGGGCGGTTGTTCGAAATAATGGCTACTTTATCTTTATCGGTTAAGCCAAGCGACATTAAGCCATAACTTACAGAGTTAGTTTTGGCAATTAAATCGTCGCTGCTATATTTTTTCCATTGTTTGTTTTCTTTGGCAGATAAAACATCTTCTTTTTTATAAGTTGTTTTATATAAATCTAAAATGTCAAATACACGAGTAATTTCCATATAATAGTTTTGTTTTTAGAAAGTAAAAATTAGTTGCTATTCAAAGATTATCAAATTAAAATGAATATACAAATATGAGGCTAAAATTATTGTTCAATCAATTTAAGAATTTGATTTAAATACAATTCATCTGTTTTATCAAAAGTGGCATATTCATCACTGTCTATATCCAATACGCCTATAATTTCTTTTTTAGAATTATAGATTGGTAATACAATTTCTGATTTTGATAATGAGCTACAAGCAATGTGTCCGGGAAATTTATCTACATCATCCACAATAATCACTTCATTGTTTTTCCAAGCCGTTCCGCAAACCCCTTTTCCTAAATGGATGCGAGTGCAAGCTACTGGCCCCTGAAAAGGAGCTAACACCAATTGATTATCTTTAATCAAATAGAATCCTACCCAAAAAAAATTGAATCCAAATTTTAATGCAGCGCATATGTTTGCCATATTAGCAATAGCATCAGGTTCCCCATCTACTAATGCTTTTATTTGTGGAATAATAGACTGATATTTTTCTTCTTTGGTGTTTCCTTTAATTTGAAGATCTTCTGCCATTGGTTATATATTGTTTTGTGGTTAAGTAAATTTGTTTATTTTTATATACAAATATAGTAGTAAATAGTTTGCTACATTTCTTAATTTTTTACTGATTGATGCTGTTAAAATTCTTACCATTAAACATTGCTGTTACTTACGAAATAGGTATTACAGAAATATTAATATTTTTTGCTTTAGTAGCTTTTATTTTATTTAAACTAAGAGATAAACGGTTAAAAAAAGCAAAGAATGAATTAGAGCGACTAGTAGAAGAGCGTACTGCCGCCTTAAAACATAAGGAGCAGGAAGTGATGGATAGCATTAGATATGCGTTAAGAATTCAGTTATCTATTATTCCTACCCAACAACATGTAAAATCACTTTTGCCAAAAAGTATGATTTATTATCGTCCAAAAGATATTGTGAGCGGTGATTTTTATTGGGTAGATGAATCAGAAGAAAAAGTATTTTTTGCGGCGGTTGATTGTACTGGACATGGTGTGCCAGGAGCCATGATGAGTGTTATTGGATTAAAACTATTGAATCAAGCAGTACAAGATAAAAAGCTAAATGTGCCAGCAGATATTTTACAATATATTGATGCAGGGGTGAATGATACATTACGTCAGTCTTATGATCCTAATGCTGTTAAAGATGGAATGGATTTAGCATTATGTAGTTTAGATTATAAAACACTTACGCTTCAGTATGCAGGAGTATTTAACTCATTGTGGCTCTTAAGAAAAAACATTTCTACTACCTATAAAGTTAAATCGGATAGAGAGTTGTTTTATGGAACAGATTTAATGGAAATTAAAGCTGATAAAAATTATATCGGTAATAATAAAGATGGTGTTGCCGATATTTTTACAAATCATACTATTCAACTTCAAAAGATGATTGCATTTATATTTTTACGGATGGATATGCTGATCAGTTTGGCGGACCAAAAGGCAAAAAATTCAAGTACAATCAATTTAAAGATATTTTGGTACAATCTTTTCATTTGCCAGTCGACGACCAATACAATGCGCTTAACAAAGCATTTTTAGATTGGAAAGGTAGTCAGGAACAAGTGGATGATGTATTAGTAATTGGCGTGAAGATTTAATGTTACAAAAATATTTCATTGCCATAGTTCCTCCCGAACCCTTATTGTCTGATATTCAAAACATCAAGCAATCTATTTCTGATAATTACCAGTCAAAAGGAGCCTTGCGTTCTCCGGGTCACATTACTCTTCACATGCCCTTTTCTTTTGATGAAAGTAAAGAGAATAAATTAATTGAATGCTTGAGTGATTTTAAATTTAAAACACAATTTCCAATTTCCTTAAATAACTACGATTGTTTTGAGCCTCGCGTTATTTTTATTAATGTTCTAGAACAAGCAGAATTGTTTAATTTGCAAAAGCAATTAGTAAGTCATGTCAAACGTCATTTGAATATTTTCAACCAATCAGATGATATGCGTGGTTTTCATCCACATATTACTATTGCTTTTAGAGATTTGAAAAAACCTACTTTTTATAAAGCTTGGGAAGAGTATAAATCCAAAACGTTTTCTGCTGATTTTATTTGCAATTCTTTCTCCCTTTTAAAACACCAAAATGAGGAGTGGGTAGTTTTAAAAGAGTTTAATAATCTTTTATCGTAAATTGATTTAGAGTGATTTTCTTTAAATTTTAACCTTTAGTTTATTTGAAAGTTCATATAAACTATTATTTTTACTTAATAAATTACTAAAACCTATTTTATGAAAAAACCATCTTTCGGCGAAAAAACGCGTTATTATTTTGAGAATACCATGTCAGCTGGTCCTGCTGGCGTTATTAAATGGCTTGCCATAATTTCTTTATTTATGGTATTAATATTGGGACTACTTATTTTAGTATTTGGAATAAAAGGTTCGCCAGAACCAGAGGCCGAAAATTTAGGTTTTATTGAAGGGTCGTGGCAAAGTTTAATGGCTACATTAGATTCAGGTACCATGGGTGGCGACGAAGGTTGGGCATTTAGAGGCGTTCGTTTTATTGCAACATTAGGAGGTATCTTTTTAATTTCTATTTTGATTGGTACTATTTCTTCGGGTATTGATGAAAAATTGGATGAACTAAAAAAAGGCCGTTCAAGAGTTTTAGAAACAAACCACACCTTAATATTGGGATGGTCAGAAAAAGTATTTTCTATTATTTTAGAAATTATTGAGGCAAACTCTAATCAAAAAAAACCAAGTATTGTGATCTTAGCTGATAGAGATAAAGTGGAAATGGAAGATGAGATTAGAAGCAAGATTGAAAATCTAAAAAACACTAAAGTTATTATAAGAAGTGGAAGTCCTTTAGAATCATCCGATATTGCTGTGGTTAGTCCAAATGAAGCACGTTCAATTATTGTATTAGCTAACGAAGAAGCAAATGCAGATACGTATGTGATTAAATCTGTTTTAGCTTTAACAAACGGAAAAAATAGAAAGAAAGAAGCGTACAATATCGTTGCTGAAATTAAAGATCCTAAAAACATGGAGGCGGCTGAATTGGTGGGCAATGACGAAACAGTTTTTGTTTTATCAGCTGATTTAATTTCACGTATTACAGCACAAACTTGTCGCCAATCTGGATTAAGTGTGGTGTATAGCGAATTATTACAATTTGATGGTGATGAAATTTATTTTCAGGCAGAACCAAAATTAGCAGGCAAAACGTATAAAGACACTTTATTTGCTTACGATAAATCTACAGTAATTGGAATTTTAACAAAGGGTGAAAAAGCCCTAATTAATCCTCCAATGGATACAGTTTTTAATTCAGGTGATTCCGTTATTGCAATTTCAGAAGATGATGATACAGTTGTATTAAGTGGTAAAACTAAGTTTGATATTCAAGAAAATTTCTTTAATAGAATGGCTGATAAACCAGCAAGTATTGAACGCACACTGATATTAGGATGGAATGCGAGAGGAACAAGAATTATTGAAGAATTGGATAATTACGTGGCAGCTGGTTCAGAAGTAATGATTGTAGCAGATGGTGTTGATATAGCAGATGATTTGGCAGATTTAAAACAATCGCTTCAAAAAATTAAAATTGTGTATCAAAAAGGAGATATTAATGACAAAACGACTTTAGTAAATTTAAAAACAGAAATTTACGATCATATTATTTTATTAAGCTACACCGATATTGATGTTCAAGAAAGCGATGCAAAAACGTTAATCTGTTTATTACACTTACGTAATTTAAGTGAGAAAGCTAATAAAGATTATAGTATCGTTTCTGAAATGTTAGACATTAGAAATAGAGAATTAGGAGTGGTAGCAAAAGCAGATGACTTTATTGTTGGCGACAACTTAATTAGTTTAATGTTAAGTCAGTTAAGCGAAAACAAAGACCTGAAAAAAGTATACGATGTATTATTTGAAGCCGAAGGTTCTGAAATTTATTTGAAGCCAGTGAGTAGATATGTAAAAACTGGACAGCCAGTAAATTTTTATACCGTACTAGAAAGTGCAGCTCAATTAAACGAAACTGCTATCGGTTACAGAATTTCTTCTTTAAGCTCAGATTCAGATAAACACTTTGGTGTTGCATTAAATCCTCATAAAGCTAATACAGTAAAATTTAGTGAAGAAGATTTTATTATTGTTGTAGCAGAAGATTAGGTTCTCATTTTTAATAGGAACGCCGATGAAACGGATTAGACAGATTTACACAGATTGAAAAATTCATGCAGATTGACTAATAAAAAATCTGTGCAAATCAGCTTTATTCGTCCGATCCGTGTTCCTGTTTTCTAATCATAATCATCTTTGTTATCAGTGTTCTATTAACTAAAAAACAAAAAAGCCCGCTTATCTTTCGATAGCGGGCTTTTTAATTTATTTCGAAAATTATTTTTTCATTAAAACTTCGTCAATCATACCGTAATCTTTTGCTTCTTGAGCAATCATCCAGTAATCACGATCACTATCTGCCCAAACTTTCTCATAAGTTTGACCGCTATGTAAAGCAATAATTTCATACAACTCTTTTTTCAATTTTTGAATTTCGCGAGCTGTAATTTCGATATCAGATGCTTGTCCTTCAGCACCACCTAATGGTTGGTGAATCATAACGCGCGCATGTTTTAAAGCGGTACGTTTTCCTTTAGCACCAGCGCATTGCAATACAGCACCCATACTTGCAGCCATACCTGTACAAATAGTAGCTACATCTGGTTTAATAATTTGCATAGTATCATAAATACCTAAACCAGCATATACGGATCCACCTGGAGAGTTTAAGTAAATTTGGATATCTTTTTTAGGATCTACTGATTCTAAGAATAATAATTGAGCTTGAACGATATTAGCAACTTGGTCGTTAATACCAGTTCCTAAGAAAATAATACGATCCATCATTAAACGAGAGAATACATCCAGAACCGAAACGTTCAATTGTCTTTCTTCAATAATATTTGGAGTTAAGTTTCTAATTCCAGGAGTAATAGCAGATACATAACTATCGTAAGTTAAGCTATTGATGCCAACATGTTTAGTGGCGTATTTTTTAAATTCATTTTGATCAAACATAATCTGAGGGTTTAAGTTGTTAAACAAATATACTTGTTGGATTGGGTAAAGCCAAATGAATGCCAAAAAGTTTTTAACGCCAATTCGTCAGTAAAGAATATAAAAATGTAGAGGATTAATTGCTAATTTCTAAAAAGACTTAAAAAACCTTTTTCGGTTTTCGTTTCATTTTCATTATTAGTATAGTTGACAATGAAAAAATAGGTGCCATCTGGCGCTAGACCTGTTTTTGTTTTTCCATCCCAAAAACCATTGATATCATCCCATTCATATAACTTCATTCCCCAGCGGTTATATATTTCGCAATGCAATGTTTTTAGTCCCTTACTTGTAATTTTAAAGACATCATTTGCTTGGTCGCCATTAGGCGTAAATACATTGGGAATTAAAAGTTCAAATTCAGAGAATACCTTTACACATTTTGTAGTTGTATCTGTACATATATTATTATAAGCAATTAACGAAATACAACAATCGCCAATTGTAGTTAATGGTAAAGTTAAAATACTATTGGTTGAGATAGCATTGTCACAGCTTACCCATTTAAAAGAAGTGGCATTAGTACTCAAATTATTTAACTGCAAAATGGTGCCCGTAGTTAGATTTAAATCTGTAATTCCATTAAAATCGGCTACTGGAATAGCATTATCTACAATAATAGTTTGGGTATTTGTAAATGAACAAATACCATTTGTACTTTGTATCGTATAAGTTGTATTACTTGTCGGAGTTGCAACAACAAGTGTTCCTGTGCTTGTGTTTAAAGTATTGGAGGGCGACCATGAATGAGTTCCTAATGCGCTTGCATTAAAAATGACAGAACTACCAAGACAAATAGAATTAGTAGTGCTGGTTATCATTGGTTTTTCAATAACGGTAACGGTAGACGTATTAAAGCCAGCGCAAGCATTATTACTTGTACCAGTAATGGTATAAATAGTTGTAACGGTAGGATTTGCCACAACCGAATATCCAGAAGCTGAATTTAGTGTTGAGGCATTTGACCATGAATAATTTAGAGCGCCATTCGCTGTAATGATGGTGTTTGTTCCTGCACAAATAGTGGGACTATTAACTGTAATAGTTGGTGATGATCCACTTCCGGTGCTCACTGAACAAGTTACTGTTGTAACGCAAGCATTATTATCTGTAATAGTTACAGTGTAGTTACCGGCAGTTAATCCTGTAAACGCATTACTACTTTGGTTGCCACTACCTATGTTATAAGTATAGGGTGCTTGTCCTCCAGATTGAGATACAATAACACTACCATCATTAATGTTACAAGCAGGGGTTGTATTTGCTAAAGCAGATGAAACACTGCAAGCGCCAGCAACGAGTGCGGGATTTACTAATGTAAAAGTATCTCTTATTTCATCAGACAAATTTAACCAAATGGAACCTCCATTGCTAGCTCCTGAACACCACAAGGATCCATCGGCTTTTACTAAATAGGAAAAAAATTCTCCAGCCATAATATCAATCACATTGGTTGCTACTAAAGATGGTGTTAGAACGGGTGAGGTGCTAATAAGATTAATTGATCCCCACATATAACAATTTTTATTTGCATCTAACGCCATAAAATGATAACCATCATCGCAACCAGAAATAGCCACAATATTACTAAGAGTCGTTATTTTTTTTGGGCTATACTCATCGCTATTATCACCATCTCCAATGCCGCTTCCCATTCCCCAAGTATAAACATCACCATTGGCATCTAAGGCAATAACATTTTGTGTGGTGGCTTTTATATCAATGATGTTGGAAAGTAAGGGAATGGGAGAAGGAGACAATGTTTCAGTAATAGAAGCATTTCCAATACCTAAAGTGCCAATTAGATTTGATCCAACTGATTTTAGAGTGCCATCTGCCAATAAAATTGTAGTGGAGTAATAACTATTAGCAACCCTAACGGCATTGGTAATATTTTGCATTTGAATAGGAATTGTATTAGCACTGTTGTAAGATCCATCTCCGAAATTTCCAGAAGTGTTGCTGCCTATACTCCAAACGGTGCCATCATATTTTACAAAACTTATGTTAGTGGAACTGGCATCTAAAAATTTAGCATTTGTAATCACTTGTGTAGGAGTGGCGCCAATACCAGAGCCCCATACCCAACCCGAATTATCATTTTTAATGGCACCCATAATATAGCCAGTACTGTAATATTTCACATTAGTCATGCTTGGGATAGGAGTAGGGGTTGTTACGCCAGTTGGTATAATTGATGAGCTATAACCTAGTTGTTCAGAAAAATTTGATCCCCAACCATACAATTGATTGGCTCCATTACTACAAGGTCCCGTATAACAAATGCTATATCCAGAGTATGAACCAACGGTATAGTTTGTAGGTTGATACCATAACCGTCCACCAAAGCCATCGCCCACCATACTGTTTTGAGTAAATAGTAAATGAGAGAATAATAAAAGGCTTAATTGAAATATGTATTTTGTTTTTTTCAAAACTGTCTTTATTAATAAGCTATATAATAAAGATATAAAAAAATACCTAAGTATTTTAAAAATGTGGTTTAATGTATAGGATTCCTTTTATCATTATTTGGTATTTTGGTTTTGTTGTCAAAACAAAAAAATCGCTTTCTTTGTATAAAAAAATTGCAAAAATTACTCATATATATATGTATCGTTTTTTTATGTGCACAATGCGCTCAGGTAACCCCTTTAACTGGCGGTAAAAAAGACGACACGCCGCCTAAGGTTTTAACTTATAAACCAGAAAACGCTTCTTTAAATTTTAATACCAAGGTTATTGAAGTTCAGTTTAACGAATACATTGTATTAAAGGATGTGGCTAATCAATTTATTATTACACCACAAACTAAAGAGATGCCAGATATTCAAGCATCTGGTAAAAAATTGAAAATTACGTTTAATGAAGAACTTTTGCCAAATACAACCTATAAAATGGCATTTGGTAATTCAGTAACAGATTTAAACGAAGCTAATGTGTTGCAAAACTTCGAATACATATTTAGTACAGGCTCAACCATTGATAGTTTAAAGTTATCGGGACAAATTTTAAACGCTTCAGATAAAAAACCTGCTTCACAAATTTTAATTGGCTTATATAAAGCAGATGCTAATGATAGTATTATATATAAGGACAAACCATTATATATTAGTAAAACAGATGGCGCTGGAAATTTTAGTTTTAATTATTTACCAGATTCTAAATTTAAGATAGTAGGGATTAAGGATCAAAATAAAAATTTATTGTATGATGGCTCTGAAGAACAAATTGCATTTACAAAAGAATTGATAAGTGCAAGGGACATCCAACGTATTGAATTAACTCTATTTAAAGAAATTCCAAATAAGAGCTTTATTAAAAAATCATTTTCACCAGAATATGGCAAAGCATATATAATTTATAACAAGCCACAAACGAGTATTAAAGGAATTATAGCTAAAGGATTGGTGAATTATAAATTAAACACCTTAAAAGATACATTGACACTCTATTACAGTCAGAAGTTTGATACTTTAGAAACTTATATAAAGTATGAATCTCAAAAAACAGACACGCTGTATATTAAGGTACTAACTGCCACAGCCTTTGATAAGCTTAATAAGAGCAAAAGCATTAAGTATGAACTTAAAACTAATATAAGTTCAACTCTACCTTATTACAGTAATCCTTCTTTCGAGTTATCTTTCCCTATCGATCCTAAAAATATTAATAAGGATAAAATCAAGTTAATTGAAAAAACGGATACTATTATTAAGAATATACCTTTTAATTTATCTGTTCGCCAAGAATTAACTACTTTAATTGGAGTAGAAGCTGAATTTAAACCAGAAACAAGTTATAGTTTAACTATTGAAAAGGCTGCATTTACAGATAATGCAGAAAGAAAGAATGATTCTATCACTTATAAATTTAAAACTACTGCAATAGATGATTATGCTCAATTAAATATGAAATTGTTCTTTCCGAAGAAAGAAAACTATATAATCATGCTATTAAATGAAAAAGAACAATTAGTGAACGAAAGTTTTGTAGAATTCTCTTTAAACTCTACTTCAGAGAAAATAATAGCCTATAAAAATTTAATTCCAGGAAATTATTTTATTAAGATCGTTGAAGATGTCAATAAAAATAGGCTTTTCGACATGGGTGATTATTTTTTAAACAAACAACCTGAAACTATTTTTGTAAATACAACCTCTATAAAATTATTAGCAGGTTGGGAAATTGAAAACGAATGGATTGTGAAATAAGAGTTGATTCTTCTTTTTTTAAAAAATAATTAATTTTTTTTCATCTCATTTTTTCATCTCATTTTCCGTTTTAAATAAAATTTATTTTTGTGAATGATGTTTTATAAAAAATACGACCTCTTGAAACGCCTTTAAAATCAATGCATACAGAGTGTTTGTTTTTTATTTGATATTTTATTTTTTCATATTGTTAATTTTGGTTGAGGTATTGAAAAACGGTATTAACAATTTCAACAATTTTATGTTAATAAATTAACTGTCTGGAAATTAGTTAGCGTTAATAATTTTATTTACTTCGTAGTAACAAAAATCTTAAAAACAAAAAACCATGGCAACAACTAAAAAAGCAGCTCCTAAAAAAGCAGTAAAAAAAGCAGCTCCAAAAAAAGCAGCTAAAAAAGCAGTAAAAAAAGCAGCTCCTAAAAAAGCAGCTAAAAAAGCGGTTAAAAAAGCAGCTCCTAAAAAAGCGGTTAAAAAAGCAGCTCCTAAAAAAGCAGCAGCTAAGAAAAAGTAATAAAAGCCCCGCATTAGCGGGGTTTTTTGTTTAAAGGCTTTTCCTTAATTTAATTAAACAATCAACACACACAAATGCCACTACTAAAATAGTGGCATTTATATTTTTGTAACACGTGTGTTTACATTATATTTGTTCAACAAAAAAATAAACAGACATGAAAAAATTAATTACAGTATTATCAGTATTAGCTTTATCGTTAACAATCAGTTCTTGTGGTGATAAAGGAGCAACACAAAATATAGAAGCGCCAGCAGGAATGGTTGCTTTAGACTTAAGTAAGTTTGGAAAACAGTTTTCTATTTTTGTTCCAGATACGACAGCAGCAAAATTAGAAGTTGTTGAACAAAGCTGGGGAGCATTGGAAATTAAAGTTGGAAAAAACTTCCATATCTCAGTTACTGAAGATCCAGGAGATATTGAATTGAGAAAAAGTGACATTAAATCAAATGATGTAAATATTTTCAAATCATTTGTTGTAGAGGAGCCATTAACCATTATGTGGGAAAGCGCTATTACAAAACCTGAGTATCACTTTTACACAATTAAAAAAATTGGAAACAATAATTATGTGTTTGAAGATGTTGTTCCAACAGACGGAGAGCCTTTAGGAAAAGAAGCTATCCAAAAGATGTATGATTCAGCTAAAAATATTATTGAAAAAGCTGCACCAGACGCTTAACTAATTTTTTAAATATAAAAAACCCCATTCACTCTTTAGTGAATGGGGTTTTCTTTTTTAAATAAGCTTATTGTAATCTAAATGCCACTGGTATATTAAATCTAACTTTAACAGGATGACCTGCATTTTTACCTACTTTTTTCCAACGAGGCATTTTATTTACAACTCGAATAACTTCTTCGTCGCAACCATAGCCAATACCTTTCATTACTTTGGCACTTTCCACATTCCCAAATTCATTTACTACAAACGATACATAAACTGTACCTTCTATCCCAATTTCTCTTGCAACAGATGGGTAAACAATATTTTGTCCTACATATCTCATTAAACCAGATGCTCCTCCATCAAATTCTGGCATTTCATCAGCAAATGGAACTGCTTCTGTTGGAGTAGTGTAAGGCAGTGTATTAACAGAAGGATTAATGGTTGTTAAAGTTCCGGTGCCTTCTGGAGAAGTACCTGTTGCTGTTTCAGTCCCAACTCCAGTAATAGGACTAGTTAAATTTGTAGGTGTAGTTGGTTCTGGAGCGTCATCGATAATAGTTGTAGCAGTAGTAACGCCTGCTGGCGCTGCAGCTGCAGCAGTATTTTCAATGGGCTCTGTAATTGGAGTCACATCAACTTTAGTTGTATACTCAATTGGGTCTAATGCTGGATCACTGAAAATGGTTAACTTTTCTTCTGAAGGTGTTTTGCTTACTTTGTTGTAGGCAAAAGCAGATCCAAATACTAAGACAATGATGCTGCTTAAACAAATGATAGATTTCATAAGTGAATCATTATAACTTTGTCTGATAGCATAAGCACCGTAATTTTTGTTTCTGTTTTCAAAAATCACTTCATTTAATTTGCTGGAGTTGTTTCCTAAGATATTCATAACTTTGATTTTATAAGGTTTATACTTCTTTTTGCTTTCAAACTTTTCTTTTTCGCGATTAAGATGGTTTGCTGATGTAAAAGTATATCGACTTAAAACAAGAAACCACATCCGTTTTGGATGTGGTTAGTATGACTTGGTAAGTGGTATGTTTTAACTTAAAATTGGAAACTTATTTAGTATAAGTTGCTGTACAACTGTCTCTACTTGTACTAATAGTAGTTGTATATGTAAATGCTATACTATTTGAACCATTAAATGTGCCAGAGCCTTGAGTAAAACCAATACTTCCTATTTGTTGATAAGGAATAGTTAAATTGTTATTACTAACGTTTGCTCTCGCAGAAACGGATAGCCCAGAAAAATTATTTATAATAATCTCACTTGAATTAGTAGTTGATTTGATGATATTTACTGTGTGAGTGTTTGTTCCAGCTACTGCACTATTTTCGTTCACATTCCAGTAGGCAACATATTTTTCTCTTGGATCAGTTGATGGAGCAATTGAATCGTCCTCCTCTTTATTATTTGAAGCACAAGATGTAATTAATAATCCTGTGATAGCTATTGAAAGATAAAGTAGTTTTTTCATTTTGTAGGATTTGATAGTCAAAATTAAAACAAAAAGTGTTCCGTTATTTTTCTCTTAACGTATTTTGAGAGTAATAGGCAATTTCTTTATCAAATTTGGTTTTTGCTAATAAAGGAGCTAGACGAGAAAGAATGGTAATAATAGGTGATAATAATAAAATAGCTGTTGGTAAAACAATTCCAAAAATTCTAACTCGGAGTTTACGCTGCTCGCTACCTTGAGTTCCTCTTTTAGAAATGTAATTAGCATATAATGGAAATAAAGCTCTTCCTCTTCCTTCCATTAATAAAATATTTCCTCTAATATCTAATGCGCCTTGTTGGTTTAACTGAGGTTGGATGTTTTGCCATTGATTATTTTCAAAATTATCCAGAATTATTTTTCCAAATACTGGCGCATGAGCTAGATCTTTATCAGTTACTCCATATTTCGGGAAAATACCCATAAAGTTTTCTTTTTTTCCTTTTAAAACAAAAGCTAACACAGTTACCAAACTTACTAAATTAGAAGATCTGTCTACAAAAGTTATATTACCAACTAAGTTTGCTTTTACATCTAATAAGCGTTTTTTCATTTTCTCTTGGGCTCCCAACCACATATTACGACAATTAATTATAGTAATCACAGGTTTGTTAGCTAATAGTAGTTTAGCTTCAGGAGTTTGTAAAAAACTACTAATAGGCACACAGATGCTTAAAAACCAAGGTTGATAAACAATCACCACTAAATCATAATTCACTGAAGTGTCTATAGATAATGGTTCTAACTCGCATGGAATGCCATGCACCGTTTCTGGAAAGGCGTCAAAAAATTGAGTATAACTCCAAGGGTAAGGAAATGCATTTTTTGGTTTTACCAATAAATAATCTAATTGATAATTTTTACTATCCTCAAATGGTTTTAAAGTAGCATCTAACGCTTGTTTTGCTTGGCCTGTTTGAGTGTAATAAACAATGAGTACTTTCTTCATGATTTTTAACTACTCAAATATAGCTTTTATCAATTTAATCAATTCTTTTTTATCAGATTTTATTTATTGTACCTTTGCTGCATGATAGCCATAAACCATACCCTTATTTCGGAAGACATTTTTGATAAAAAATTTGTATGCGACTTAAATGCCTGCAAAGGGGAGTGCTGTGTTTCGGGTGATAGCGGAGCTCCATTAGATAAAAAGGAACTGAAAATTTTAGATAAGGTATATCCAACAGTTAAGCCTTATATGAATGAAAAAGGAATTGCTGCGGTTGAAAAAAACGGAACTTATACTTTAGATAGCGACGGAGATTATACAACCACCTTAGTAAGTGATGGAGCAGAATGTGCTTTTGTGTTTTTTGATGATAAAAACATTGCGAAATGCGCTATCGAACAAGCTTATTTGGATGGGAAGATTGATTGGAAAAAACCAATCTCTTGTCATTTATATCCAATACGTATAAAAGAATATAAAGAATACGACGCCGTAAATTATCATTCGTGGCATATTTGCAAACCTGCTTGCGAATGTGGGCAACAATTAAATGTACCAGTTTATAAATTTTTAAAGGAACCTTTGATTAGAAAATATGGCGATGCATGGTATGAAGAGTTAGATGCCGTTTATCAAGCGTATAGTAGTAAAAAGAAATAAAAAAATCCCCGCCAATTTGGCGGGGATTTTTAATTTTATTTATATTGGTTATTCAACAGTTACACTCTTTGCTAAGTTTCTTGGTTGATCTACATTACAACCGCGCATTACCGCAATATGGTATGATAATAATTGCCAAGGAATAACAGACACTAATGGAACCAAAGATTCATCTGTTTCAGGAATTTCAATCACATGTTCTGCCATTTTTTTCACTTCTGTGTCTCCTGCAGTTACAATCGCTATAATTCTTCCTTTACGTGCTTTTACTTCTTGAATATTGCTTACTACTTTTTCATAATTAGGACCTTTTGTTGCAATAACAAAAACAGGCATCTCCTCATCAATTAAAGCAATTGGCCCGTGTTTCATTTCTGCAGCAGGGTAACCTTCAGCGTGTATGTATGAAATTTCTTTTAATTTTAAAGCGCCTTCTAAAGCAACAGGGAAAGAATAACCTCTTCCTAAGTATAATGCATTTGATGCATCTTTATATTCAGCAGCTATTAATTTAATGGCGTCATTCATTTTTAAAACTTCTTCCACTTTTGCAGGAATAGACTCCATCTCATATAATAATTGACGGTATCTACTTTCTGCAATTGCTCCTTTAACTTTAGCAACATGTAATGCCATTAACGTTAATACGGTTACTTGAGCAGTAAATGCTTTTGTTGAAGCTACTCCAATTTCTGGTCCTGCATGAGTATATGAACCTGCATGAGTAGCGCGAGCAATAGAAGAACCAACCACATTACATACACCAAAAATAGTCGCCCCTTTTGCTTTTGCTAATTCAATAGCCGCTAAAGTATCGGCAGTTTCTCCACTTTGAGAAATAGCAATCACAATATCATCAGGATAAATAATTGGGTTACGGTATCTAAATTCAGAAGCGTATTCTACTTCTACTGGGATACGTGCATATTCTTCAAATAAATATTCAGCAACCATACCAGCATGCCACGAAGTACCGCAGGCAATGACTAAAATACGTTTCGCATTTTTAAATTTACCTTCGTGTTCTTCAATACCACCCATTTTTAAATGACCAGTTTCTGAATTTAATCGTCCACGCATACTATCAAAAATAGAACGCGGTTGCTCATAAATTTCTTTCAACATAAAATGGTCGTAGCCGCCTTTCTCAATAGCTTCTAATTCCATTTCTAATTCCTGAACATAAGGTGTAATTTCTTTATCGCGAATGGTTCTGATTTTTAATTCTTCTCCACGGCGAATAATTGCTACATGCTCATCTTCAATATAAACTACATTTTTTGTATATTCTACAATTGGTGAAGCATCTGATGCAATAAAATATTCATCTTTGCCAACACCAATTACCATCGGACTACCTTTTTTAGCAGCAATTAATGTATCAGGATCGTTTTTATTTAAAATTACAACAGCATAAGCGCCATTTACTTGTTTTAAAGCGGCCATCACAGCATGCCCTAATTTCATGGAAGGTTCATGCTGACGGATATCTTCAATTAAATGAATCAACACTTCAGTATCAGTTTCAGACAAAAAAGTGTGTCCACGTTTTTGTAAGCCCTCTTTGATGGAAGCGTAATTTTCAATAATTCCGTTATGGATAATCACTAAATCCTTAGTTTGAGAATAATGAGGATGAGAGTTCACATCATTTGGCTCACCATGTGTAGCCCAACGCGTGTGTCCAATACCAATATTACCAGATTTGTCTTTGTCTTTACAAGACTCTAATAAATCAGAAACCTTCCCTTTTTTCTTATAAACGTTTAAACTTCCCTCAGGCGAAATCATTGCTACACCTGCGCTATCATAGCCACGGTATTCTAAACGTTGTAACCCTTTAATTAAAATAGGAAACGCATCACGGTTTCCAATATATCCTACAATTCCACACATAATTTTTCTATAAAAGACAAGGCTAATATAACGCTTTTTTCGCGAAAATATTGCCTGAAATCACAATAAAATCAAGAATTATTTTTTAGAACGATTTCTTTCAATGCCTCAGAAAGAATGGGGTATTTGAACTTAAAACCCGTGTGAATCAATTTTTGATTACTAACTCGAGAGCCTTCTAATAAAACGTTTGCCATCTCACCAAATGCTAGCTTAAGAACAAATGCAGGAATACGAGGTAAAAAAAATGGTTTTGAAAGACTTTTTGCTAGTTGTTTTGAAAAAGAGTCGCTGGTTGTTTTTTCTTCAGAAACTGCATTATAAATTCCATTGTAATTTGAATTAAAAAGCGCTTCATGGAAAACAGACACTAAATCTTCTATATGAATCCAGGGCATATATTGTTTTCCAGATCCAACAGCGGAGCCTAATCCTAATTGAAATAAGGGTAATAATTTTTTTAAAGCACCGCCATCCTTACTCAATACAACGCCAATTCTAAAGATGCAATTTTTATTAGAAACCAGTTGAATTTGCTGATAGGAATTTTCCCATTGGGTGCACGATTGTGTTAAAAAATCATCTTCGCCTTTATCGGATTCGGTAAATATGTTTTCGGAAGTTGTCATGCCATAAATGCCAATAGCGCTAGCCCCAACAAAAGATTTTAGTTTTATGTTCTTTTTTTTTAAAACATCAGTAATTAGCCTCATACTATTTACTCTCGAATCAATAATGTTTTGTTTTCGAGTATCAGTCCAGCGTTTATCGGCAATGCCACTACCGGCTAAATGTACAATATGCTCAACACCATCAAATGCTTTTTCATCAATTTCATTTTTCTCTACATTCCAATAAAATGATTTGAGTTGAGAAGATGATTGAGGATTTCTTGACAAAATTCTTACTTCATGTCCTTTTGTTATTAAACGTTTAGTTAAAGCTTTTCCAACTAAACCTGTTCCGCCTGATATTAATATAACTGCCATGATGTATAAATTACAATTTAGCTGTAACTTTGTTTAAAGTTAATACAATTATGGCTTCAATATTTGATATACATATTTTTGTTTGCACAAACCAACGAACTGGTTCCGAAAAACTAAGTTGTGGAGAAGTACACGGATTAGAGCTAGTTGCCGAATTTAAAAAACAGTTGAAAGATTTAAACGTTGGCTTAAAAACTCGCGCTAATAAAAGTGGTTGTTTGGGGATCTGCGATTTTGGACCAACCATTGCCATTTATCCAGAAGGTTTTTTTTACGTGGGAGTAAAAAAAGAAGATGTTACAGAAATTGTGCAATCGCACATTGTAAATAAAAGACCAGTAGAAAGGTTATTGCTAAAAGAATGGAAATAGAACGCATACAGGATTTACAAAAACCTGATTTATTTGAGAAATTTAAAACTCAGTTACATCGTGATTTTGAATTAAGTGGCTTTTCGGATATTGCTCCGCAATTAAATTCAAATAATTTAGAACATATCTTTCAGGAAGTATTGAAATCAGTCATGATTATTGAAAAAAAAGATTCATCTTCTATTCAAAATCTATTATATAGAATTGATGTAACTGAGCTACAAATAAAAAAAGAGGCTACTAGTCATCCTGAAAAAAACTTCCAACAAATTTTAGCTGAATTAATCATCAAACGCATTCTACAAAAAGTAATTTTAAAAGAACAATATTCTAAATAGTATGAGTATAGAAATCAGAATTGGCACAAAAGCAGATATTCCATTTGCATTGAATTTAGTAAAAGAATTAGCAGTTTACGAAAAAGCCCCTAATGAAGTAGAAGTAACCATTGAAGAAATGACAGAATGGGGCTTTGGTACTGACAAACAATTTGATTTTTATGTGGCGCTTGAAAACGATGTGATTGTTGGCTTAGCTTTATATTACTATAAATACAGTACTTGGAAAGGAAAATGTTTATTTTTAGAAGATATCATTGTTACTGAATCCCAACGAGGGAAAGGCTTAGGAAAGTTGTTGTTTGATAAAGTAGTGCAAGTTAGTAAAGAACAAAAAGTTCGTCGTATGGAATGGCAAGTGCTAGATTGGAATACTCCAGCTATTGAATTTTATAAAAAGTATGATGCCACTTTAGATGATGAATGGGTAAATTGCAAATTAACTAATCATCAATTAGAGAAGATGTAGGATTATTCTACAATTAACTTTTTTCTATAAATTTCCTGATTAGAAGTTGCAGTGATAATATAAACTCCTGAAGACAATGCTTTTGTTGGATCAATAACAAATACAGAACTTTCATTTTCGTTTGTAATTAATACTTTCGAGAAAGATTCTTTTCCGGAAACATCATATACTACAACTAACACTTCTTCATTAATAATACCTTCAAATGCTATATTGAAGTTGGTTCCTTTATTTGGATTTGGGTATACATCAAATGAAAAATCCTTTGTATTATTGAAATCAACGGATTCAATTTTTGAATAGCTAAAAGTCTCATCAAAGTCAATTTGTTTCAATCTATAGTATGAAATACCATTGTATGGTTTTTCATCGACTATATTGTAGTTTAATTTAGCTAAACTATTTCCAGCACCTTTTACTTGACCCAATGGTTCAAAATCTACACCATTTTTCGATTTTTCTACAAGGTAATAATCGTTATTAATTTCAGCAGCCGTTTCCCATGTTACATCCACCGCTTTATTTTTTTTAGTAGCTGTAAATGAAATTAATTCTATGGGAAGTGGATTTCCACCGCCGATAGCATCTCCAAGAGTGAATCTACTGTAGTTTGTGAATGCAGAAGGAGCAGAAGTGGAGGTAATAAATCCTGAGGGTGCTGCCGAACCTGTCCCACCAATATCTATCCATGTAGTTGGTGCTGCCGAAGTGTTTTTTACTATTCTTAAATTTGCAACATCTTTTACTTCATCACCATTTAAGTAATACAATGTAATGGTTTGCGTACCTGTTAATGATTGGGTTGGCAATGCTGCTCCAGTGCTTGTTAAAGTTCTGTCAACATCCCAATAATTAAAATCCGAAACGGTATCAACTGTTGCTGGTAACGTATATCCTAAAGATCTCGCGGATGTATTAATAACTTCCGCTTTGTATGTAATGGAGGTAGCTACGCTATTTCTTTCTCCTAAAATTACTGGACGCCATTTTGTGCCTTTACCTATGGGGAAAGTTAAATTATTTAGTGCATTGCTGGTCACATTATAATAACAAGGGCCGTTGATAAATGAATTAGCATTCCCAATATTAGACGTTACAGTTTCATCTGTTAATGTGATGCTATTAGTTGAGGTGGCAATAATATTACCTGACGTCATCAATAACGTAGAAGAAATATTTAGAGGTACATTTAAAGTTAATGAACCGCTTGCTGTTGCGTTCATTACTAAATTTCTGATGATGGGAATGCGTGTTGAAGAACCAGATAAAGTTTGAGTGCCATTTCCATCGATAGTAACGGTGCCAGTGGTTGATGATTCACAAAAAGTGACAACACTATTCGATCCAACAGTAGATATGTTTCCTGAAAATGTACTATTTGTTCTACTAGCAGGAGTTAAAATACCAGAACTATTTCTATTAAAAATAACATTTGCATTAAAATCGTCGGCTACATTATATCCTAAATTCCAATCGCCACTACCATTATTTATAAATGTAGATGAACCATTAAATATATTCCCTCCATAACTTGATAAGGTTGAAATTCCATTGGCAGTAAAATTATTAGTGCCGTTAAATGTTCCGCCGCGTAATCCAATATTTGGAGACGTAAAATTGACGTTGCCATTAAATGTGCATCTAGTTGCCGCAGAAGTCGCTAAGTTGCCAACGTAGATGGTTGAGTTGGTAGTTGCTGTACTAATTGTACTAAGAGGTAATGCATTTGTTTGATTAATGCTATTAAAATAAATATTGGTTGCACCTAAAATAGTTCCATCTATAATTTGTCCTGCTCCAGTTAAAGTTAAAGATGAATAGCCTGTTGCTGAGCCAATATAAATATCACCAACAGAGGTTGCTAGTGAGTTTAATTGCAAAGTGTTTTCGATTGTAACGGTTGCAGAGTTAGTTGCATCTGCATCTCCAATTGTAACATTGCCATTTAATGAAACGTTCACTACAATTGGACCATGAAAAACATGACTACTACCACTACCAGTTCCGTTTGATCGTCCAACAAAAAAACCTCCTGGTGTTGTACTAATCAGTGTTGTTGTTCCATAATACTCATTGCCAAAAGAATTGGCGCCAACAATAAAATTATTATTGGTGCCGCCAGCTCCGTTAGCATCAAATGTTGCGTTGTAAAAAATATCAGGATTGGGATTACTATGCCCCATTCTCCACCTTGCTGCAGCTGCAGTTGTTTTAAAATAACAACTTGGGCCGTAAAAAATATTGCCCCCCGCAAAATCATCAACCGATGGACCAGTTTTTGTGAAATTTGTTGTCCCATAAAATTTAGAACCTATCCAGGAACTACTATTTGAAGTCATTGTAACGGGAACAGCACCAGTTGTTGTATTAGTACCTATTGTAAAATTATTAAAATCAACTGTATAGGTATCTGTTGGGTCAGTTATTGTAATTGATGATCCAGGAACTGTCGTTATAACAGTTCCATTACTTAATGCAGAAGTAGCAGTACCACCAGTAATCACTAAATTTTTTCCTGCTAGGTCTAATGCGCCCGCGGTCCAATCAATATCATTAGTCACATTAATGTGTGATGTTGTTGCTAATTGTGGACTTGAGCCAAATGAGTTATTAATGGTTACATTATAAAATGTTTCGGATACTAATGGAGTTGCAATAGCTTGCGATGCAGTAGAGCCATTAAATGTTACTCTAGAAGTTTGTTCTATAAATGGATCGGCATTGGTGCTAGTAACCGACCAATTACCTGCAACCGTAATATTGAACGGTGTTGCTGTCGGGTCTAATTGAGCAGTTCCGGATATAATTAAATTCTTATTAATAGTAGCGTTAGCGGCTAACGTTTTTGTTCCTGAATTAGAAAGTTCTAAATTGTCATAAGCAAAATTTCGAATAGTTTGATTTCCCGCTGCGTTATAATTTACCGTAGAAGTTCCAGATAATGTAATGCCTCCAGCGCCTCCTAAAAAAGCTCCAGTAATATTTAAAATTCCTGCGCCACTAAAAAGCACGTAATTTCTATCGGCTGCTCCTAGCATTGTAATATTGCCTGTTACATTAACGGTACCAGTTGATACACTAATAAAACAATCTCTATTTGTGCTACCCCCGGCCGTCATAAAAACAGAGCCACAATTTAATATTCCTGTTCCAACAATTATTCGTTTCACATTATTATTAACTGTAGGAGCATTAATGGTAATAGTATTAGTAACGCTAAACGTAAAACCATTCAAGTCTAGTGTTGAATTATTAACGCCTGCATTAATAGTGAGGGATAAGCAATTATAATTAGCGTCTAAAGTAACTGTGCTCCCGTTTGAAATAATGACATCATCTCCTGCACCTGGAACAACTCCTCCTCCCCAAGTTGCTGTTGCTGACCAAGTGCCCGAAGTAGTATTAGTAATGACAGCGGCATTTAATGTCATCTTACCGATAAACATTATTATAAAAAGTAAGTAGGTTTTTCTATACATAAATATTAAAATAATAGTTTGCGAAATTTTGGAGCAGAAGACAAATGAAGGTAATTCTTACATCAGTAAGATAAATATATTAAAAAATTACTTATCAGTATGGTTTTTAACACTTTAAGTCAAAATAATGGACTGATTTTTGAGCGAAAACTAGCTCATAATGAGTGAAGTTTTGATTTCGCTCATATTAAAAAAACCTATTGTCAATTGAAACGACAATAGGTTGTAGAATTTAGTTTTTTTAAAAGAAATGTTACAATCCTTTCACGCAATCAATAAAGAATTTCACTTTATTTTTATCTAAATCAGGATACAAGCCATGACCTAAGTTTGCAATATAGCGTTGTTTTCCAAAAGCATTTACCATTTTACGTGCCGTTGCTTCAATGCTTTTTTCATCCGCATATAACATGCAAGGGTCGGCATTACCTTGTAATGTTTTTTCGTGACCAATAATAATTCGTGCATCTTGAGGATTAATTGTCCAATCTAAACCAATGGTGTTACAGTTTAACTTTGACATGTCCGCTAATGCAAAGTGTGCATCTTTAGCAAATACGGTAACTGGAACTAAAGGTTCAATAGCATCACAAATTTTTGAAATGTATTTTAAAGAAAATTCTAAATATTGTTCATGTCCTAAAACGCCGGCCCAACTATCAAAAATTTGAATCATATCAGCCCCAGCTGCAACTTGTGCTTTCAAATAGGCAATCGTACTTTGTGTAATTTTTTCTAATAATTGATGAGCCAAAGCAGGTTCTTGATAGAAGAATTTTTTTGCTTGACTGAATGTTTTGCTTCCGCTACCTTCAACCATGTATGCCATCAATGTCCATGGAGCACCACCAAATCCAATTAAAGGAACACGGTTGTTCAAATCTTTTTTAGCTAATTTAATTGCTTGTATCACATAATCTAAATCACCAGCATCTGCAATACGTAAATCGTCAATGTCTTTTTGCGACTTAATAGTTTTCTCAAAGTTTGGACCTTTAGCTTCAATCATTTGATAAGGTAATCCCATTGCTTCTGGAATTACTAAAATATCCGAAAAAATAATAGCTGCATCTACGCCTAAAATATCAACTGGTTGTATGGTTACTTCAGCCGCTAATTCTGGATTTTTGACAAACTCAATAAAGTTTTTTGCACGAGAGCGAGTTGCTTTATATTCAGGTAAAATACGGCCAGCTTGGCGCATTAACCAAACAGGCACACGTTCAACATGTTCGCCTTTTGCTGCTCTAAGTATTAAATCGTTTTGATACATATTAATTTAAAATATCGTTTAAGTTTGTTTTTATTCTTCCGCAAATATCATCTAATGGTAAGTCGTTATCGTCTTCTCCAAATGGATCTTCAATTTCTTCGGCAATCAATTCAATACTTGCAAATACATATAATACAATAACCGCAATTGGAACAGTCGTGTAACCAAATTCGCTTCCAAAAAATATGGGTAATGACATGATATATAAAAATATCATCTTCTTTAAAAAGATATTATAGGAGTAAGGAATTGGTGTGTTTTTAATACGTTCGCAAGCGCCCACGTTATCAGTAAACGATTTTAACTCTTCATTTAAAACAATCAATTGATCTCCAGTTATGTCCTTATTTAAGTATAAGCTATTAATTTTAGCGTATAATGATTTTGCAATAAAATTAGGTTTGTGATTGGCATCAGCAAATTGTGATAAGTTGATATTGTCTGTTGGAGTAAACTCTTCTTGAATATATTTTCCTCTTAAATGATTTTTAAATGCAAATACATAATTTGTAATTAAATGTTTTATCTCTTGTTTATCTTTTTCGTGAACTAAAATCACAGATAATTTTAATGCCAAATTTCTTGAATTATTGACGGTACTACCCCAAACTTTTCTTCCTTCCCACCAGCGGTCGTATGCCGAATTAGTTCTAAAAACTAACAACATCGATAATACAAAACCTAAAATGGAATGCATCACCGTTGGGTTTTTTGTTTCTAAATGAAAAAAGTGAGCTTCAGAAAAAACGATAATGGCAGCATAAATGCCTATACTTACAAGCGACCAAAATAGTCTTCTGAAAGTATCACTTTTGTGAAACTGTATAATTAATGTAAACCAGTCTTTTGGATTATAAGTTACCATAATTGCAGCGCAAAGTTAATAGGTTTCGGCAATTTAGCACTTTAAAATATGCCCAAATCTGGCAATAAATTGCTTATTTTTTTAAATAGTTGAAATTATGTGTCTTTAGAGACTCTTCAAACATCTTGATTAAGGCATCGTTTAAAATGGTTTCTCCGCATATTTTTCCTTTTTTGAATATGACGGATGTTAACTCTCCAGAGGCATTTATTTCTAAATAAATATCTGCATAAAAACTACCGCAATTTTTGCAATTTAATTTTTTGATCTTTTGTTTTTGTTTGAGTTCAGTATATTCTACATAGTTCCAATTATTTTCAAAAGCGGTCCATTCAGCTTTTTCTTCGTTCGAAAAAGAATAGTAAGCTTGGTACAAATGCAACGTATCAGTTTGTCCGAAAGCTTTTTGTATATCAAGAACTAAGGAGCACGAAAACAGTATAAAAATCCAGAAATATTTCATAATTGAGCAAAGGTTAAACAAAATTATATATAAAAATTACCGTTTATATATTTTTCGACAAAATATAGTGCGTTTAACATTTATATAGTTTAGCTTAGATATTCAATATTTTACAATCAAAATATCACGAACTAAAACCACTGTATCAATGAAAAAAGTATTACAATTTTTATTTACGCTTACGGCTTTTGCATCTATCAATGCTCAAACCCACTATTGTGCTGATCATAAAGCACAACGTTTTAATAAGCAAATGGCCATGAATGCAGCTGTTGCAAAAACGGCCCAATCCACTATTGCACCTAAAGAAAATATGTATGATTTAAAATTTTATCATTTAAATATAAATGTTGAGCGCAACACTTTGTATGTAAGTGGTAATGTTAAAAGTATTGCTAAAGTTGTTACAACTTCTTTAGATTCGTTTGCTTTTGTGCTTCACGAAAATCATACGATCGATTCGGTATATGTAAACGGTGCTAAACGTAATTTTGTGCGAAGAGATAGTTTAGCCTTAGCAACTGCTGGAACTCCTATTGCACAAAATCAATTATTTACTGCCATCGTCTACTATAAAGGCACAGCGCCTACCGGTGGGGCGGCAGCTATCGGAGATGGTTATAATGTAGGAACATCTGGCTCTTGGGGAAATCAAGTTACTTGGAGTTTAAGTGAAAGTTTATGTGCTTACCACTGGTTTCCTTGTAAGCAAGATTTAAGAGATAAAATTGATTCTTCTTGGGTTTATGCAACTACAGATTCTACAAATATGGTAGGATCTAACGGTTTGTTAAAAAATGTAGTTACCGTTGGAAACAAAAAGCGTTACGAATGGAAATCAAAATATCCTATTGATTATTATTTAATTTCGGTATCAACAGCAAAATATAAACCATATATTTTATATGCTAAACCTCAATATTTAGTAAATGATTCCATCTATATTCAAAATTTTATTTATGACAACGCTATTAATAATACAGCTTGGGCAAGTCAAAAAACGGCTTTAAATCAAATAGTTCCAACTATCGAAATGCAATCTAAACTATTTGGTATGTATCCTTTTCATAAAGAAAAATACGGACATTGTATGGCTCCCTTTGGTGGAGGTATGGAACATCAAACCATGACAAGTTTAGGCTTTTTTGATTTTGAATTAGATGCACACGAATTAGGTCACCAATGGTGGGGCGATAATGTAACCTGTGCGTCTTGGAAAGATATTTTTATTAACGAAGGGTGGGCTAGTTATTCTGAGTATTTATGTCACCAATATATGACAGGTACAGGAACAACGGCTACACAGAAAATGTTAGATGTACACACAAGCGTGATGTCGCAGCCAGGCGGAAGTTGTTATTTTACAAATGCTGATACCATGAATGCTACTAGAATATTTAGTTCAAGATTAACTTATGATAAAGGAAGTGCAGTTTGTCATTCGTTACGTTATGAAATTAATAATGACTCAGTGTTTTTTCCTGCTATCAGAGCTTTTCAAGCTACGTATGGTGGCAGTACTGCAACTGTTATAGAGTTTAAAAACTTTATGGAAGCACAAAGTGGATTGAATTTCACCCAGTTTTTTAATCAATGGTATTACGGACAAGGATATCCTACATTTTCTGTTTCATGGAATCAAGGTAGCGGTGTGTTTTATTTAAAATCTACACAAACTCAATCGTTTCCTTCTTCTGTTCCTTTATTTATGACTCATGTTGATTACAGAATTAGTAGAACAGCTAAGCCAGATACGATTATAAGATTATATCATAGGCAAACCATCGAAAATTATAGTTTCCCATTAACTGGAACTGTAACAAATATCGGCGTTGACCCAAATAACTGGATTTTAAATAAAGTAGGAACCAATACAAAGGATATTAATTTAAGTGCTACTGAATTAGGACAAGATATTGCTAGTGTTTTTGTAGGACCAAATCCAACATCCGATGTGTTAAACGTATACATGAATACTAACGATAAATCATCTGTTGAAATTTTTGATATTACTGGAAAGTTAATGTTGACTCAGTCTTTTGATACGCATGTAGAATTTGATATTTCGAAATACGCCAACGGTATTTATACAGTTACAATCAAAAATAAACAAGGTGATGTACTTAAAACAAGTAAAGTAGTTAAGAATTAATTTTTCAATTTAATTTAGTATTAAAAAGTCCTCAACAATTATGTTGGGGCTTTTTTGTTTCAAAAGGGAACACGGATTAAATAGATCTGACAGATTTTCACGGATTTTTTTAATAATGGAAGTAGAACACTCGAAAATAATCTGTGCAAATCAGTTTAATCAGTGTTATCCGCGTTCCAATTACAACTACTTCATCTTCCCAATCCAGTGTGGAAATTGTGCTAAGTGTTTAATATCTGGTTCTTTTTCAAATAACCCAAACACGGCGCTACCACTGCCACTCATGCAAGCATAGGTGGCGCCGAGCTCATACAAATCATGTTTTGTTTTTTCTACAATAGGATATAAACTAAAAATAGATTTCTCGAAATCATTTACTAAATCCGTTTTCCATGTTGCAATTGGTTGCTGAATCACATCCAATAAAGATTTACTTGGCTGTTGAGGTTTTACTAAACTATATGCCTCTTTTGTATTACTGTGAACGTTAGGATAAATAATAGCAATATATAAATGACTTAAATTTAATTTGATGTCCGTAAATACATCGCCTTTTTGTGTAGCATATACTGGCGAATTTTTTATAAAGAAAGCGCAATCGCTTCCTAATTGTCGAGCAATATCAATGCGTTCTGTTTCTGTAAAATTTAATTGAAATTGGTCATTCAACAAATTAATAAAAAAAGCAGCGTCTGCACTTCCGCCGCCAAGGCCAGCGCCCATGGGTAATGTTTTATGCAGATACACATCAATAGCAGGAACTATTTTGGTTTGCTTAATAATTTGATAGGCTTTGTAGAGTAAGTTATCTTCTATATTTCCAGAAATGGACAAGCCACTTAAATGTAAATTAAACTCATCTTTTTGCACCCTGAGCGGAGTCGAAGGGTCAATTATTTCCAAAGCATCATTCCAACCTATAGGATAAAAAACAGTTTCTATATTATGAAAACCATCGGCGCGTTTTTCAGTAATATTTAATCCAAGGTTTATTTTAGCATTAGGGAAACATATCATACCGTAAAACTATACAATTTAATTTTATTTTTAAATGATTATTGGTTTGGGTTATTAAATTGCAGGTCGGTATCGTTGAAGCCTCGCACTCGTGCCTCTTTCTGGGCTCTCCTCTATCCCCACGCAATTTGACTACCCATTAACATGTTTGCGCTGATAATCAAACAGTTGCAAAGTGGCGTTTTTTCAAATTTTTAGTATCTTTGCCCCCTAACTAATTACACAAACACTACATGATTTATCTTGATTTTGAAAAGCCAATTCAGGAGTTAGAAGAAGAATTAGAGAAATTAAAAAGCGTTGCTGAAAAAAGCAAAGTGGATATGAGCAAAGCTGTTAAAGAAGTTGAAGCTAAAATTCATTCAAAACGTGTTGAGATTTTTTCTAACCTAACTGCATGGCAAAGAGTACAAGTAAGTCGTCACCCCGAAAGACCTTACACTTTAGCATATATCGACGCTGTTTCTAATAGTTCATTTATTGAATTGCATGGAGATAGAACTGTTGGTGATGATAAAGCGATGGTTGGAGGATTTGGTGACGTTGATGGACAAACAGTAATGTTCATTGGTCAACAAAAAGGAATTAATACCAAGATGCGTCAAATTCGTCGTTTTGGTATGGCTAATCCCGAAGGTTACCGCAAGGCATTACGTTTAATGAAGATGGCCGAAAAATTCAATAAACCAATTGTGACCTTTATTGACACTCCAGGCGCATACCCAGGATTAGAAGCAGAAGAGCGCGGACAAGGGGAAGCGATTGCCAGAAACTTATTAGAAATGACCCAATTAAAGGTTCCTGTAATTTGTATCATCATTGGCGAAGGTGCAAGTGGTGGCGCATTAGGAATTGGTATTGGCGATAAAGTATTAATGTTAGAGAACACGTGGTACTCTGTTATTTCTCCTGAATCATGTTCATCTATTTTATGGCGCAGCTGGAGCTTTAAAGAAACAGCCGCTGAAGCTTTGAAATTAACAGCAGATGATATGAGCAAAAATGGATTAATTGATGGCATCATCAACGAACCATTAGGTGGCGCTCATAACGACCAAGCAGCGATGTTTGCAACCGTGAAAGCAGAAATTTTAAAACACTTAGCAACCTTAAAAAAACAAACACCAGAAGAACGCATCAATGCTCGTATCGAAAAATTCAGCAACATGGGTGTGGTTCATGAATTAGAAAATTAAAAAATTATAACATCATAAAATTTAGAACAAATGGCAGATACAGGTGATATTAACGTAGGATCGATTATTAGATTTAATAACGAATTAGTAGTGATTACAGAATGGCAACACCGCACACCAGGTAATTTACGTGCATTTTACCAAGCTAAAATGCGTAACTTATTAAATGGTAAACAAACCGAAAACCGCTTTAGAAGTGGCGAAGGCGTTGATGTGGTTCGTGTTGATTTTAAACAAATGCAATACATTTACCAAGAAGGTGAATTTGCAGTAGTAATGGATAAAGAAACATTTGAGCAAGTATACGTTCCAGTAAAATTATTTGGAGATAGTTTCCAATTTTTAAAAGAAGAAATGGAAGTGAAAATTTCTTTTGAAGGTGATACGGTAATTTTAGCAGAAGCACCAACATTTGTAGTTTGCGAAATTACGTATGCGGAGCCTGGAATTAAAGGCGATACAGCAACTAACACATTAAAGCCAGCTACTTTAGATTCAGGAGCAACAGTAAGCGTTCCTTTATTTTGTAACGAAGGCGATTTAGTAAAAGTTGATACTCGCACCGCTACTTATGTAGAGAGAGTTAAGAAATAAGATTCGTTAGAATTAATAAATTGAATCCCTTTGTTGTTTAGCAAAGGGATTTTTTATTTAGTAGAATTATTGGGCGTTGCCTTCGGCCTGGGCTTTACGCTACAATCTTTTTGTAAAGGAACACAAAAAGGATTTTCGCTACTATCCCAAACGCAGCTTTGTGGTAAGATCGAAAAGGTTACTCCGAACCTTGAAATGTAAACTCCCGCGTGAGGGATGCAAGCGTAAATCCTTTTGTGAGGAACGAACAAAAGATTGCAGCGGGTCAGCCCGACCCGAAGGGGCACGCCCAATTTTTTAACTAAAGTGCCTCCATCTTATTGCCCTCAGCCATCGTCACCGAGCGGTTGATATAAGTTTTCATTAACTCTAAATCATGCGAGGAAACAATGATGAGTTTACCTTGTTCAGCACACAATTGTTGGAGGGTTGCAAACAAATGATGTTTGGAGGTATGATCTAAAAATGCCGTTGGTTCGTCTAGTACAATAATAGGCGTTTGTTGCGCTAAAGATTTTGCAATCATTACTTTTTGGCGTTGGCCGTCGCTGAGCTCATCAATCAATTTATCTTTTAAAGGCAATAGGTTTAACTGCTCTAGTGCTTTTGTAACAATGATTTCATCTTCAGGAGTTAGTTTCCCAAAAATATTAATGTAGGGTGTGCGGCCTGTTGCCACTACATCCCAAACCGTTAAATTAAAGCCACCAATTTTTTCGGTGACAACTATCGATAATAGCTGTGCTAATTGTTGAGCTGTGAACTGAGAACTAGGTTTATTATTAATTTTTATGTCTCCGGCTAGTGGCGCTAAATTTCCAGTAATGGTTTTTAAGAATGTTGATTTACCAATGCCGTTATCTCCCATTAATCCAACTAAATCGCCTGCATTTAAAGTCAGATTAATGTCTTTAAACACAGAGTTGTGTTTGCCTTTGCTTTTGTATCCAATTTCTAAATTCGTAATCTCAATCATCCTATACTTAATTTAGATTTGAATAATAAATAAATTACAACCGGTGAACCAATCAACGTGGTTACTGTATTAATTGGTAACATAAACTGGCTACTTAATACTTGGCAAATCACATCGGCTGTTAACACCACGCAAGCACCCAACAATAAACAAAAAGTCATTTGATGTAAATGATGCGATGTTTTAAAAAACAAACGCGAAGCAATGGGCACCGAAATTCCTACAAAGGCAATTGGTCCGCAAAAGGCAGTAATAACACCTACTAACACAGCCGAGATAATGATAATAGATAAACGTAAGGCATTCACATTCACTCCTAAATTTTGGGCGTATTGCTCATTTAATAAAATAGCATTGAGTGGTTTAATAAAAAAGAAACTGGCTACAATGGTAATGGCATAAATAGGAATCACAAAATATAAATCTTGTAAGGTGGTGCTTCCCACGCTTCCCATGCCCCACATCACAAAGGTTTTTAAATTATCTGCATTACTCATATATTCTATTAATCCTTGAAAGGCGCTTAATATTTGCCCTAACATTAATCCTACCAATAAAACGGTGACATTACTTTTATTTTTTCTGGAGATTAATAAAATAATAAGGGTCACAAAAAAAGCTCCCATAATAGAGAATAAAGTCACGATGCTTTTTCCCATAATAAAAAATCCAGAAACATGTATCGATGAAATCATCATGGTGGCAATAGCTACAAATAAACTAGAGCCACTACTCACACCTAACACATAAGGCCCCGCTAAAGGATTACGAAATAAGCTTTGCATCAATAAACCACATAAGGCTAAACCAGAGCCAGCAATAATAGAGGTGAGTGTTTTTGGTAATCTTATGTCGTATAAAATAGACGAGAACATGGGATTAGATGTCTCGATAGAAAACAAATTAGTGCTTCCAAAACATAAATCACACATAGCAAGCACTGCTAAAACTAGCAGTAGCATCAGGCTTGTGAATATGAATTTCGATTTTGACATTTTATAAAATTACACTTCTTTTTTAATTTTTGAGAGAGATTGTTAAAGGAATTGGGCGTGCCGGCGCAAAGAGACAGCGCCATAGGTCCGCCAGCTGGCGGATGTAATCTTTTACTCCACTTCGTTTCGTAAAAGGATTTTCGCTCGCATCCCTCACGCGGGTTATCGAAAAGATCGAAGTGTAAATTTCTAATTTAAATTGAACTCGCGTGAGGGATAGAGGCATTGTTTGAGCTCTTTTTAATTGTCCCGCAGGGCAATAAAAAAGCGAGTGCCGAAAGCCCGATCCGCCCACTGGCGGGCACGCCCAAAAAAAAGTATGTGAAATCAACATTATTCTAATTTCTTGTAAAAGCTAAACTCATGATTTGGTAATAGAGTAGGAGAGAAGATAGCAATTAAATCTGCTAATACTTCATCTGGATTAGTAATTCCCGTTTCCCAATAGTTACTATAACCTAAGGTATTTTGTGTTTTATTGTTATTATATAATTGATTGTTTTTGCAGGCTTTAAATAAATCGTAACGTTCATCATAACTCAGTAATTCTTTTTTAGAGTTGAGGTTATATAAGTTAATCCAAATGTCGCAATCCTTTGCTTTCGCATAAACGGTTTCAAAGGACTGAGCAGAGCTTCCTGTTTTAGAGTCTTCTTTCCAAAAGTAATCGCCACCAGCGTCTTCAATTAAATGCGCAATAAAACTTTTACCTGCGGGTATGTACCAAGCATCACCATATTTGATTTCGGTTAATACACTTGGCTTGTGAGTGCTCGATTGTGCAAGTGTTTTTAAATCTTTGTATTTTTTTTCAGTGATTTGAAATAGAGAATCCGCTGCACTTTCTTTATTAAAAAAGTAAGCAAAAAATTTAATCCATTCGGCGCGTGCTAAGGGCGTTTCTTCTAAATGGTCAATACTAACGGCTATAGGCATAGAAGATTGTACTAGCTTTTTATCTACATCATCTTTCGGACTTCCCATACCAAAGGTTAAAAATAAATCAGGTTGCAGGGCGATGGTTTTTTCAATATCAATTTGTGGACCTTTTGATAATTCGATGATGAAACCTTTTTTTACTTGCTCTTGAATAAATGTATTGTTGTAATAATCTACATTATCAATGGCTACGATTTTATCCTCGCATTTTAATTGCGCGATCATAGTTGTGTAAATAGAACTCATGGATGCAACGCGAGTGATAGGTGTTTTGATGTAGTAAGCGTCTTTTGTATAATTAGGTTTTTGATGTTTGTATAATACAAAGGAAGCAGTAATAGCACTATCATTTTTATTACCATGTAATTCGAGCACTGTAAAATCAGCGGAAGTTTTAATGGTAAAACGTTTAGCGTAAGAAAGCGGAACGCTTGTCAATGTATTTTTCGCTTGTTGTTCTTCATTTGTTGACGCGCAAGAAAGCATCAGCAAAAGCGGTATAAAGAGAATTATTTTTTTTAGCATCATAAGCGTATGTATGTTGTTGCTTTGCTTTATTTCGCAATGCTAAAAAAATAAAATTAAAAGGAAGGAAAATGTGTTATAACAGAATGTAAATTCATGTAGTTTAACACATCAGGCCTGACTTGAGCTTCATTTCGCGAAAGCATTGTCAATTCGAAATAGGTAGGTTTCTGACTTGTAACATTTTTTGTTACTTACAGTTGCGCGACAGTTCGTGATTTAAACACGATTCCCTTTTAATTTACAGCTAAGTAAAGCCTTTTTCGGTTGATGAAGAAATATAGTAAAGAACTAGTAGGCACAAATATATCAATAAATTTTAAGACTGTGTATTTGTTTAATTCGCTTCGACTCCGCTCAGCGTGACATTATTAAAACTGAAATTGAAAAACAGTTCCTTTTGGTTGGTTATTACTAATTTTAATAGCAATTTGATGTAAATCGCAAATGCTTTTTACAATAAACAAACCAATGCCTGTGCCTTTGGTTTTGCGGGTGTTTTCGCTACCACTTCTAAAAAATTTTTGAAATACTTGTAATTTTTCGTTATCAGAAATACCGCAGCCTTGGTCTTTTATTTCCAATACCGGTTTACTATTTACTGTTTTCAATACCACTTCAATTGCTATGGTTTCAAAGGAATATTTTATGGCGTTTTCAATGAGATTGATAATAATAGATGGAAGCAATTCTTTATCACCTTCATAGTCTATATTTTTTTCTACGTGTAATTGAATTGTGTTGTTTTCAAGTTGAGGCGAAAAATAACGTTTCACTGTTGTTTCCAATAATTCACTTAAATTCAACTTTTCTTTTTGAATGCTTAGATTGTTGTTTTCAATTTGATTGGCCATTAAAACATTGTCAACCAATTTGTGTAAGCGACCAGTTTCGTTTAAAGCATTATTTAATAATTCTTTTTGTTTGTCTCTATCTAACTCGTGTTTTAATAAAGTTTGTAGTTGAAGTTTAGTAGCAGCAATAGGTGTTTTGAGTTCGTGTGAGACACTTAAAATAAAATTACTTTGTTGATGCGCTAATGCTGTTTCTCGACGAATAGACTTTCGTACTTGATATACTCCAAATAATAGAATTAATAAAAACACAGTGCCTTCGCCTACAATCATGTATACTTGAGCCGTTTTTTTGTGCTGTAAAGCATCAATGTCTCTTAAGATAATTTGGTCGTCGCTTGAGGATAAGGCAGCTAAATTTTGTTTTAAGGAAATGATGTTGTTGGATTGTCTTACCAGTAAAACTTCCCACCATAAAAATTGCAATACAATGTAGCCGACTAAAACAAAAAATATGAAACTCGTTCGTTTAGACACAACATCTATTTATTGAATATCTGTAAAAAGCCTTTTAAATCTCTTGGTACTATCCCTTTTACTCTTATTTCATTTACCTGACACACATAAAAATATGTTCCTTCTGTGGCTTGTAATTTTGATTGTATGACTTTGCCATCCCATAAAAATGCTGGATCGGTCGTTTCATATACTAAAGTTCCCCAACGGTTATAAACTTTCAAATCAATGTCTTTGATAAATTTATTTTTTATGGCTTTAAAGAAATCATTGGCACCATCGCCATTTATTGTAATAACATTAGGCAGTTCGTATTCTGGGCAGTTATCTACACATACTTTTGCACTTTGACTACTTTCGTTTGCGAACGAATCAACCGCCGTAATGGCATAACAACCAGCAATAGAAGTTAAGTTATCAAAAGCCAGAATAGTGTCGCTTAGAGTTTTTACAGAGTCTATTAATTGTAATACTTCATCTTCCGTTTCTGCAAAATAAATATGGTATTTCACAACATCATCACTACAAGTGTTATTCGGATTATTCCAGGTCAGCATTAAACTAGGAACTAAACAATCCGATACAATTTCCAATTTAGGAGCACAAGGAGGCGTTGTATCTTTTGGTTTATCGCAAACTTCTTGCGAAAAATTTAAGAGAGGACTGAAAATAGTTGGATCTGAATATTGCCCTTTCGATTGAACTTTGTAACAATAAAGCGCACCGTTTACTAAACCAGTATCAGTATAGGTTAAAAGGGTGGTACTGTCTCTTAATGTAAATACGGTTTGAGAAGATGTTTTTCTGAAAATATAATATTTATTATTTGTCCAAGGCACTTGTTGTTGCCAATTTAGTTTCAATTGATTGTCGCTTGCTGTTAATGACAAAAACACGGAAGAAGCTTTTTGTCCGTTACCAATAAATTGTCCGTTTGCATAAAACTCTATTTTATATGTGTTAGAATTGCTTTGTGTGTTAATGGCTGTATGCACAAATGTGGTATCCGATAATTGGTTTAACGCCGCAAAGTAAGGTTTATTAACAGAGTACACTTGAGTAAATGTTCCCGAAAAACCTGCATGGTGCATCAATCGAAATTCATAGGGGCCAGGAATGGCGGTGGTATCAAGATTGTTAATGCCTAGCAATGGTTTAACCCAACGTACAAATACAGAACCCGTATTTAAGTCAGTAGATTGTACATCTACATTAACCAAAATTGGTACATCGCGTTTTAGTTGAATACAGTTAGTTTGGTTAGAGGCATAACTTTCTGAACCATCTAGATAAACGGCAACAACAATATAATTGTAATTTGTGCCTTGTGATAAACCATTACCACCATTTGTATCTAAAAACGTGGTGTCATTTAAACTGGCAGTGCAACCAACTTTTACATAACCGGTGGAAGCGGGCACACCTACTTCGCAATTGGCGTGAGTCCATGGCGTACAGTTTTCTTTACGATACACACAATACTGTGCAATTTTATTTCCAGTCGTTAATTGACAGCTTGGTTTTGTCCAAGTTATTTTAATACTAGTGCCTAAAGGAACAGCTACCACATTTAATGGTGGTGGCGGAACAACAGTGATATTAAACGTTTTGAAATCAACTAAACTAACAGTAGGGTCAGTATCTTTTACTTTGATAGTAACTTGGTATGGTGTTTTACGAATGTGATTGCAATTGGTTTGCCATGTAAATAACCCGCTGATAGACGTAAATCCTGGTGGAGACGAAAACGTAGCAATTGTTGGGGACACGTTAAATGGTCCGCCATTAGCCTCCATAGTTAAAAAATCATTATCAGGATCTGTTGCAGTAATTGTTTTTGTAATAATACTGCCTGCAACAACACAGGTATCTGTAATAGGTTGGATGCTAGGAGGATTATTACTACACTGACCAACATCTACTTGTAAATCTCTTAAGATATATCCCACTAAAAAATAGTCACCACCATCATCTTTTCTCCATTCTTTAATAAGCATCGCTAAATTATATTCTCCTTGCAGCTGCGGACTACACCATGTTAATGTACCAGTAGTAGCATTTACATTGTACGTTCCTCCGCCAGTTTGTGGATAGGTATAACCATTTATTACACCTCCTCCAGAGCCTCTGCAGGAAGTTAGTTCATAAGACAAACTATCTCCTTCTAAATCAACAGCACCTGGATTATGTAAAAAACATTTATACACACATCCATCATCGATAGGAGGAAAGGTGAGAATGGGAGAGCTATTTTTCCCAGAACCAAAAGTAGGAATGACTAAAAAAGATTCGATATAAAATACCTGATTAACTGAATTAGCAATATTTATTACCCCCGCATTTCTATTCGGGTCCTCCATACTAATTAAATAATTTCCTGGACCAGGGTAAGTGTGTGTGGTTACATATTCATTTAGTTTGATATTTGAATTTAAAGGAACCCCATCTTTTGCGCCGCCCGAACATAGTGTACTTGTAGTCCCATTGCTTCGTAAAACAACTGCTCTTGTTCCATCTCCAAAATAAACGGTGTCTTCACATCTATCGGCCAAGTTCGTGCCATTAATATTGGTATACGTTGTTACTTTTATTTCGTAAGTATAACCAAATAGCCATTTGTAAGTTATTTCTCCTGCGCGGTTATGCGTAGCTTTTGAACTTAAGAAAAAACCTAAGCACAAAATAGTGAATAATACATATCGATTCTTGAACATGATAAATTTTATTGTTTAATAATTTTTTTAGTTATTGCGGTATTGTTACTGCCAATAAATTGAAGGAAGTAAATACCTGGATTAATAGTTTCTAAGTTTAGTACAACTTTATTTTCTTTTGAAAGTGATTCGTTGTTTAGGAATGTCTTAATCTTACGGCCGGTTAAATCAATGATGTCAATATCAAACAACTCATCACTATTTTGGTTGAGCGAAAGAGTGAGATTTCCGGTAACTGGATTTGGGGAAACACTTATGATGTTTTCTTTTTCGGTTGTTTCATTAATTCCTGTGCATATTCCAATACTTAGTTCTGTATCTCTCTCCACGTAACCAACCATATAATAAAATCCGTCGTCATCTTTTCTCCATTCCGTTATTTTAATAACTACATTGTAATCTCCAGCATATTGTGGCACGCACCAGCTTAGTAATCCTGTTATAGGATTGATGCTGAAAGTGCCACCAGCGCCAGCATAAGGGTACGAATAACCGGCAACTGTGCCTGTGTTACTTGTACACATCTGAGTCTCATACGATAAACTATCGCCATCTAAATCTGTTGCGGATGGATTATAAGTGACGCAGCCATTATTTAAACATCCACTTACAATAGGGTGGTTTGCAAAAACAGATGATGTGTTTTTACCAGAGCCAAAAGTAGGAATAACCAAATAACTATAAAACGCCATGGGTTGATTTACTGAATTAGGTAAATTGATAACGCCAGCATTCCTATTAGGTTGATTCAAACACATCATATAATTACCAGATCCAGGATAAGTATGGGTTGTTATATACTCATTCATTTTAATATTTGTAGAAATAACAACACCTTCGCATGCTGACGAACATGGTCCTGAACATGGTCCATTGTTTCTGTATAAATTGCCACGTGTTCCATCTCCAAAACAAATTGAATCTATCTGACAATATGGATCAGGCATAATATCCGTAGTATACGTAGTGAATTTAATTTGATAAGTATATCCAAATAGCCAACTGTAGGTAATATTGCCAGCCCTGTATGCTGCGTTAAGTTTTAAAGAATAAAACAAACAACTTAAAACGATTATATAAATACTTTTTTTCAGAATACAATATTTGCTTATAAAACGCCTAAAACCCTAAAATTTTAGTATTTAAAGATAGGGAAAAATATTTAAAATGTACGTTAAAATTCCCTTTTTGCAAGTAAACAGTTTTAGAATGAAAAAGTCAAATTTATTAACGTTTTTATTTTATAATTATTTCGTCGAAAATGTGCTTTAGCGTTTGTATTAGTAGTAATTTTACAATTCTTTAACAACCTATTTAAATGAGCTCTCATCATCATGGTCAAATGAGCAAGGTTACTCTTGCAGGTCTAATTGTTACTCTCGGAATTATTTACGGCGATATTGGTACTTCACCACTTTATGTAATGAGCGCTATTGTTGGTAAAGGTGCTATTAATGCCGATATTGTTAAAGGGGGAATTTCTTGTATTTTCTGGACTTTAACCTTGCAGACTACTATCAAGTACGTAATTTTAACCTTAAGAGCCGATAATAAAGGCGAAGGAGGAATTTTCTCTTTATTTACTTTAGTGAAACGTACCAAGTTTAAATGGTTATTGGTGCCTGCCATTATTGGTGGTAGTGCTTTATTAGCTGATGGTATTATTACACCTCCGATTTCTGTATCATCTGCTATCGAAGGTTTAAAAGTGTATAATTCTGAGTTAAATACAGTGCCTATTGTTATTGGTATTTTATGTGCTTTGTTTTTTATTCAGCAGTTTGGAACTAGCTTCATTGGTAAATTTTTCGGGCCAATGATGGCTATTTGGTTTTTAATGCTTGGCACATTAGGCGTTTATCAAATGACTAGTAATTGGGGCGTATTATCTTCTTTAAATCCTTATTATGCGTATCATTTATTACAAATACATCCATCAGGCTATTTAATTTTGGGAGCCGTTTTCCTTTGTACAACGGGAGCCGAAGCTTTGTATTCTGATTTAGGGCATTGCGGTAAGCAAAACATTCGTATTTCTTGGATTTTTGTAAAAACAACGTTAGTGTTAAACTATTTTGGGCAAGGCGCTTGGTTAATTGCTCATCAAGGTCAAACTTTAGATTCATTTAAATCTAGCAATCCTTTTTATGCCATTATGCCCGAAAGCTTTTTGCCTTACGGAATTGTAATTGCAACAATGGCGGCAGTTATTGCCTCACAAGCATTAATCAGTGGTTCGTTTAGTTTAATTAATGAAGCTATGCGATTGAACTTGTGGCCAAAAGTAGGAGTTAAGTATCCATCAGAAATGAAAGGGCAGTTATATATCCCGTCAACTAATTGGTTATTATTGGCTGGTTGTATAGGTGTTGTATTGTATTTCAGAGAATCTATAAATATGGAGGCGGCTTATGGTTTAGCGATTGTGTTGTGTATGTTAATGACAACAACTTTGTTGAATTTCTATATGCACATGAAACGTTATAATCCAATATTTATATACGTTGTTATTACTATATACTTAGTGATCGAATTTGCTTTTATGGCTGCTAACTTGAGTAAGTTTGCTCATGGTGGTTGGATTACTTTATTAATAGCTTCTGTATTAATGTCGGTAATGGCTATTTGGTTTTTGGCAAAGAAAATTCGTAACCGTTATGCTGATGTTGTTAAGTTAGCAGATCATCAACAAAAACTAGTGGATTTAAGTAATGATGACTCAATCCCTAAATATGCAACGCACTTAGTGTATATGACTGGAGCTAATAACCCAGAAGAAATTGAATCAAAAGTTATTTATTCTATTTTACAAAAACGCCCTAAACGTGCCGATATTTATTGGTTTGTGCATGTAGATGTAATGGATGAACCATACCGCATGGATTATAAAGTAACTCATGTGGCAGCTGATGATATTATTCGTGTAGATTTTAGATTAGGATTTAGAGTAGCACCAAGAGTAAATTTGATGTTTAGAAAAGTAGTAGAAGATTTAGTGAAAAACAAAGAAGTAGATATTACTAGCCGTTACGAATCGTTAAACAAAAATAATATTATTGGTGATTTTAAATTTGTGGTGATTGAGAAATTCTTGTCATACGAAAATGAATTGCCATTATTTGAGAAGATTATTTTAAATGCTTATTTCTTCTTGAAACGTTTCAGTTTAAGTGAAGCAAAAGCCTTTGGTTTGGATAGTAGCTCTGTGAAAATTGAAAAATTTCCGATGATTATTAATCCACCAAAAGACATTAATTTACATCGTATTAATTAATTCTCTAAAAGAAATTAACGGCTAGTGAAATGCTGTGAGTTATTTTTCGGGCATCATTAATTTTATTTTGTGAGGTAGACGAAATACTATAACATATTTCGGGTGCAAAGTTTTTACCTTGAAAGATATAGTTAATACCGTAACCTAAAAATAAACCAAAAGTGAATTCGTTTTCAAAACCTTTTTTGATATAGCCTTTGTCATATTTTTTAAATTTATTTTTGGGCCAACTAATACATAAGGTTGTTTGCTTTGTAAGTAACAGCTCATATTTCTGGCAACATAAATCACACCTTCTTTATCGGGTTTGCGTAAAGCAATGACAAAGCCATGTGATACCGCTAAATCAAATGAAGTTGCAAACACACAAGGGCTTTGCTTTACACACGTATTAGAAAAAGAGCCTTCTACTTTTGGTTTAAATACAATCCCTTCATTTAAAGGCATCCATAAAAATAAACCAAGTCCAAAACCATATTGTATTTCTGTAACTTTAGATTTGTTTTGCAATAGATGCCCTTCGCCAGTTGATATAGGATTGCTTGTTGATTTTTGAAAACACATACTACTGTATGTTGAATGGGTAATACCAAAACTTAAATCAGGAAATAAACCTTCGTCGTTTTGTGCCAATAAATTGGTGCTCACAAAAACGGGAATGATATATTTTTGAAGCTTCATCTGCATGGATAACGCAGATGTTAAAAAAAGTTACAGGGAAATTATTTCTTTATTAGCTCTTCCCAAAACTCAGCGCCACGGCGTGTATGAGGAATTACAATCGTTCCGCCAACAATATTAGCTACAGCAAAAATTTCGTAAACTTCTTCAGTAGTACAGCCTTGTTCGTGGCATTTTAGTAAATGGTATTTAATGCAATCGTCGCAACGTAAAACCATGCTAGCTACTAAGCCAAGCATTTCTTTTGTTTTAACGTTTAAAGCTCCGTCAGAATAAGTTTGCGTGTCTAAATTAAATAAACGTTTAATTACTAGGTTATCTTTACCTAAAATAACATCATTCATTTTCGAACGGTAATCGTTGAATTCTTTAACTTGATTTGACATATTATACTTCTAAATTATGTTTTTTAATCACGTAGGCACTCACAAAAATACTAATCTCGTAAAGTAAATACATTGGCACAGCTACTACCATTTGAGAGGTTACATCTGGCGAAGGAGTAATAACAGCAGCAGCAATTAAAATAATTACTACAGCGTATTTACGATATTTACGCATAAAATTTGGCGTTAATATTCCTAAGCGAGTTAAGAAATAAACTAAAACAGGTAATTCAAACACCAAGCCTGAAACTAATACCATCGTTGAGATTAAAGAAATATAATCATCTAAAGTATTATTGGTTTGTACAATTCCACTATCCGATAATTGATAGTTGATTAAGAAATTATAGGACATTGGAAACAATAAAAAGTAACCAAAGAAAATTCCTATTAAAAATAAAATAGAGGCAACAATCACAAACCATTTAGCGGGTTTCGATTCTGTGTCTTTAAGCGCTGGTTTTATAAACTTCCATAATTCATAAAGTACATAAGGGAATGCTAAAATAATTCCTCCCAGTAAAGCAATCCACATATGTGTGAAAAATTGTTCGGATGCAGATAGTGTTTGTAAGTGAGGTTCTTTAACCGTCATGCACATCACATCTCCAGCTCCAATTCTATGACCTAGTGAGCAAAGAGCGCGATAAGAAATGAAATTTTGTTTTAGAGGACCAAAAATGACGGTGTCGAATAAAAAATTATTGAACATAAATAATCCTACCGCAAAAATAAAAATGGCTATAGCACTGCGCACTAAATGCCATCTTAATGCATCTAAGTGTTGCATAAAGGACATTTGCATCGACATTTCTTCGGGTTGGTTATCTGCCATAATCGGGGGCAAATTTAAGCATTATTACGAGTTTTTTTGAAATTTAAAAAGAAAGATAACGAAGGTTTGTCACCCTGAGCGGAGTCGAAGGGGTATTAACTTGGCTTCAAATCCGGTCAGCCTAACAGTAATTAAACTCGAATTCCAATAACCAACATATCGTCTACCTGATCTAAACCGCCTCTCCAAGATTCGATAGTTGAGTCTAACACTTGTTTTTGCTCATCTAAGGGTAAATGGGCTATAGAAATTAGTAATTCTTGAAAGGGTTTATATTTGAATTTTTTACCTTTTGGACCGCCAAATTGATCAGCATAGCCATCAGAAAATAGATAAATCATTTCTCCTTTTTCAATAGAAACGGTTTTTAAGTTAAAAGGAGCTACTTCTTCTTTATATTTTCCAATAGGCTGTTTGTCGGGAGTTATTTGAGATAGCTGCCAAGGTTCTTGCCAAAGCTCTGTTTTAATGGAAGGCGGTGATACAACCCATATAGGATTATTGGCAGCTGCTAAATGAAGTTTCATGTTTTCGTAATCAAACACGCATAGTACGCCATCCATTCCATCATTTACTTCGTAATCACTTTTCGAAAATGTTTCTTGCATCAATTCGTTCACTTTATCAAAAATCAAAGAAGGACTGGATAATTTAAATTCGTTGATGGCTCTATTTAAAGCGTTGCATGCTACAATGCTAACCATAGCTCCAGGAACGCCATGACCAGTGCAATCGCAAACAGCAAGCACAGGATTGTTGTTGATAGTTTCTGTCCAATAGAAATCGCCCGCTACAACATCTTTTGGTTTATAAAGAACAAAGCTTTCGGAGAATGAATTATTCATAGCCTTAGTAGAAGGCAGCATACTTCCTTGAATGTATTTAGCGTAATGAATAGAATCCATTACATCTTTATTTTTGATTTCAATAATTTCCTTTTGAAGTTCCACTTCCTTTTTTTGAGTCTGAATTAAAGAATATAGTTTTTTGGTTTTGCCATTGTAGTAAAATAGAAACAGAAAGGCAATACCCACAATGGTTAATCCTGCAATAAGCAATAAGGTGTTGTTTTTTGAAGAGGCAAGGGCAACTTTCTCTTTTTCTAACGACAGACTTTGCTCAGCTATGATTTTCTCTTTTTCAGTTAGTTGTAATTTGTTTTCTATATCATTAATGTTTTTTATTTTTTCAATATTAAAAATAGAATCTTGTATTTTTTTATATTGTTTCAATGAGGTAAATGCGTTTTTATAATCTTGCTCAGTTTCATATAAATCAGTCATGCCTTTTAAGGCATCAGCTTCTTCAACCATTAGATTGCTCTGTTTTGCTAAGTCCAATGCCTGGAAATAATAACTTTTCGCTTCTGGAATGTTTTTTTGTTTTTGGTATGTTTCTGCAAGTTTTGTAAGGCCAGTAATTTCGCTATCCAACATTTTATATTGATTTGCTATTAAAACAGATTTTTTAAAGTGCTTTATAGCTTCGTCTATTTGGTTAAGATGAAAATATATATTGCCATAATAAATTTCAACATAAAAATTACTACCGCCGTCACTAATATTAAGGCTTGCTCTTTCTCCTAAAACGCTTAGAGCTTGAATATATTTTCCACCATCAATATAGGCATTTGCTATATTTAGGTAAACATTTGATAGACCATCCTTATCATTGAGTTTAGTATATATTTCTTTTGCTTTTTCTAGGTGTTCAATTCTTTCTTTGTCTTTATTTAATCTTCCTAGTGTTAATGCTTTTAATGAATAGGCTTTTGCTAATCCTTTTAATTCATTGTTTTTTTCAAAAATTGAGATTGCTTTGTTTAATTTCTCGATTGTGGTCTTTAAATCATTTTTTAATAAGATGTAACGAGATTCGCAATGAAGTGAGTAAGCTAATTGAATTTCTAAATTATATTTTTTACTCAATACTTCAGCTTCCTCGCAGTAACCTATAGAGGAATCTGGAATGGAATTGTAAATACTTTTAGCAATATCTACCAAAAGAGTTGCTCTTTCTTTAGGTGCTGTTGTTGTTTTCAACAAAACTTTTAAGCTGTCAAATTTTTGCTGTTGAGAAAACGAGTCTACACTTAAGCATGAATAGATTAAGAAAAACAATAAAGAAATGTATTTAGGGCGGCCCAAGTTCATTAGGCTAAAAATAAACAATTATTTGATAATTATTGCCTTAATGCCTGCTTTTTAAAACGCTAATAATATCGTTTAAGGTAAAGTTTTTAGCTTGTAACAATATTAAATAGTGAAACAATAAATCTGCTGCTTCTCCTTTAAATAAATCATCGTTATTATCCTTCGCTTCTATAACTACCTCTACAGCTTCTTCCCCTACTTTTTGAGCAATTTTATTAATGCCTTTAGCAAATAAAGAGGCGGTATAAGATTTGTCAGTTGGATTGTTTTTTCGATCTCTAATAATCATTTCCAATTCAGTTAGAAAATTAGTGGATACATTCTTTTCATTAAAACAAGTGTCGGCTCCAGTATGACAAGTTGGTCCAGCGGGAGTTGATTTAATTAAAATAGTATCATTATCACAATCAATTAAAAGTGAATCGACATTTAAGAAATTGCCGCTTTCTTCTCCTTTAGTCCATAAACGGTTTTTTGAACGCGAAAAAAAAGTCACTCGTTTTTCTTGTTGTGTTTTATCAAATGCTTCTTGGTTCATATAGCCAAGCATTAATACTACGTTAGTGATGTTATCTTGTATAATTACAGGAATTAATCCGTCTGGTGATTTAGTAAAGTCTGGTTTCATATTATTTATAATCTAATTTCTATTTGGTTTGATTTTAAAAATCTTTTTAATTCTGGTATGGCAATTTCTTTATAATGAAAAACACTTGCCGCTAATGCCGCATCTGCTTTTCCATTTTCAAAAATTTCTTTAAAGTGTTGCATAGTGCCTGCTCCGCCACTTGCAATAACAGGTACATTTACCGCTTCCGAAATTTGTTTAGTAATATCAAAGGCAAAGCCATCTTTTGTTCCATCATTATTCATCGACGTTAATAATATTTCTCCAGCACCTAAAGCAACAGCTTGTTTTGCCCAGTCAAGTGTTTTTAATTCTGTTTTTACTTTACCTCCGTTTAAGTATACATACCAGTCATTATCTTCAAATTTAGTATCGATAGCTAGCACCACACATTGGCTACCAAATTGATTGGCTAAATCTTTAATTAACTGAGGATTTTTAACAGCAGAGGTATTAACAGAGATTTTATCTGCACCAGCATTTAATAAAGCAGACACGTCCTCAATGGAGCTAATTCCGCCTCCAACCGTAAATGGAATGTTGATATGTTTAGCAATTCGAGTAACTAATTCCGACAATGTTTTTCGTTTTTCATTTGTTGCAGTAATATCTAAAAACACTAATTCATCAGCGCCTTGTTTGGCATATTCGATAGCAAGTTCAACTGGATCTCCAGCATCTCTAATGTTTTCAAAGTTGATGCCCTTTACTGTCCTTCCGTCTTTGATGTCGAGGCATGGAATTATTCTTTTTGTAATCATGCCATAAATTGTTTTAATTCATTCATACTAATGCGTCCTTCATATATCGCTTTTCCAACAATAGTTGCAGAACAACCAATATTTTTTAATTCAATTAAATCACTTAATTGAGAGACGCCACCACTGGCCGTTAAATTTAGTTTAGGAAATTTTGCAAGCATGTTTTTATATAAATCAATCGATGGACCTTGTAATAATCCATCTTTCGAAATATCTGTACAGAAAACATTTTCAATTCCTTCGTTCAAATTTTCATCAATAAAATCATAGATGGAAACATTGGTTGTTTCTAACCAACCTCCTACAGCTATTTTTTCATTTTTGACATCTGCCCCCAAAAATTTTTTTGCGCCATATTTTTTAATCCAAGAAAAAAATAGCGGTTTATTTTTTACAGCCAAACTCCCAATGGTTGCTAAGTCAGCCCCATAATTGAAAACTGTTTCTATATCATCCTGTGTTTTAATACCTCCTCCAAAATCAATTGATAATTTTGTTTTACTGGCGATACTCTCTAACACTTTATAATTGACTACTTTTCCTAATTTTGCCCCATCTAAATCCACTAAATGTAGTCGAGTAATTCCAATACTTTCAAACTCCAAAGCGACTTCTAAAGGATTTTCATTATAAATTGTTTTTTGCGAATAATCGCCTTGTGTTAATCGCACACATTTACCATCGATGATATCTATTGCTGGAATAATTTGCATACTTATAATTTGATAAAGTTTTCTAAGATAGTCTGCCCTGCCTTACTTGATTTTTCTGGATGAAATTGAGCTCCATAGAAATTATTATTTCTTAAAGAAGAACTGTATTCTAATCCATAATTTGTTTTAGCGATGGTGTGTTCGCTTAATTCTGCATAGTAGCTGTGCACAAAATACATATACTCTTTTTCGTTAACGTTTTTATATAAATTGGTTTTTAAATCATAAATGTTGTTCCAACCAATTTGAGGAACTTTCACGTCCCCTGAGAATAATTTAATATTATTGTCAAAAATGCCTAAACACTCAGTGTTCCCTTCCTCTGAGGATTTACACATGAGTTGCATCCCCAAACAAATGCCCAATACTGGTTGTTTTAAATTCACAATCACTTCATCTAATTTCTTTTCTTTGAGGTATTGCATTGCTGAACTAGCTTCACCCACGCCTGGAAAGATAATCTTATCGGATGATTTCAAAATACTAATATCATCTGTAACGGTGGCATTAATTCCTATCCGCTCTAAAGCAAATAAAACAGATTGCACATTGCCCGCATTATATTTTATGATGGATACTTTCATTATAAAACGCCTTTAGTACTTGGTAAACTCATGTTATTTGCATCTCTTTTTACTGCTATTTTAATAGCTTTAGCAAAGGCTTTAAAAATGGATTCTATCTTATGGTGTTCATTTTGTCCTTCTACTTTAATATTTAAATTGCATTTTGACGCATCACTGAATGATTTAAAAAAGTGATAAAACATTTCTGTTGGCATATCTCCAATTTTTTCTCTTTTAAATTCTGCTTGCCATTCAATCCAGTTTCTACCTCCAAAATCTAAGGCTACTTGAGCTAAACAATCATCCATTGGTAAGCAAAAACCATATCGTTCAATACCTCTTTTATCTCCTAATGCTTTTGCAAAAGCTTCACCTAATGTAATTGCGGCATCCTCAATAGTGTGGTGTTCATCAATATGTAAATCACCTTTTGCATTGATGGATAAATCGATATTACCGTGTTTAGCAATTTGTTCCAACATGTGATCAAAAAAAGCAAGCCCTGTTTTAATTTCTGCCTTACCACTACCATCTAAATTAATTGCGACCGTAATATCAGTTTCTTTTGTAGTTCTAGTGTGTGTAATATTTCTTTCAGGTAATTTTAAGTAGTTATAAATCTCCTCCCAGGTTTCAACTATTTTATTGATATCACTTTCAAAGCCAGTTTCCTTATCATAGTTTTTGATGAAGATGGATTTGCTTCCTAAATTCTTAGCTAAATTAACATCTGTTAATCTATCACCAATCACAAACGAATTTGCTAAATCATAGTCGCCATTTACATATTTGGTTAGCATACCCGTGTTTGGCTTACGCGTTGGTTGATTATCTTTTTCAAAGGTTCTATCAATACATTGGTCTTCAAACACAATGCCTTCATTTGCTAAAGTATCAACCATTAAATTATGCACGGGCCAAAACGTGTTTTCGGGAAATGAAGGAGTTCCCAATCCATCTTGATTAGTTACCATCACTAATTCATAATCTAATTCCTTAGCTATTTTTCCAAGCCAAGTAATGACCCCTGGTAAAAATTTAAATTTCTCAAAACTATCAATTTGAAAATCGGTGGGTGGTTCCCAAATCAAGGTCCCATCTCTATCAATAAATAATACTTTTTGCATGTTACTTATATTGTTTTAATGTGTCGATTAATTGTTTGTTTTCTTTTTCTGTTCCAACGCTTATGCGAATTCTATTTTCACAATTTAATAAGCTGGAACGGTTGCTGATTAAAATAGTTTTTTCTAATAGATAGTTACAAATATCACTCGCGTTAGAAACTTCAATTAAAAAATAATTTGCATCGCTTTCAAGAATGTTTTTCACAAAGGGCAATTGTTGCAATTCGTTTTCTAAATATGTTTTTTGTTTTAAAATGCTTTCTACTAATGTATCTTTTATTGCGGATTTATTCAAGGCTTTTAATATCAATTCTTGAGAATTGGAGTTAATATTAAAAGGCGGACGAACTTTATTTAGAATTTCAATAATGGAAGGATTCCCGTAAGCGACTCCAACACGTAAAGCTGCTAATCCCCATGCTTTTGAAAAGGTTTGTAAAACCAAAATATTTTCAAATTCAGTAATTAAAGATAGGGCAGAGGCTTTTTCAGAGAAATCAATATACGCTTCATCAACCACAACAATACCATTAAAATTTAAAGCAATTGTTTTTAATTGCTCTATCGAGATACTAGTGCCTGTTGGATTATTTGGAGTGCAAATAAAAACGAGTTTCGTTCTTAAGTTCGTGGTTTTTAAAATGACTTGTTCGTCAAACAAAAAGCTTTCTTTTTTTAATGGTGCATTTAAAACTTCTACATTATTTAATTGGGCATACACTTTAAACATTCCAAAAGTTGGTTCGCAAATCAAAATATTGTCTTGCTTAGGTTCACAAAAGCAACGAATCAGCAAGTCTATTAATTCATCGCTACCATTACCAATAGCCACTTGATTTAAGTTTACTTTTTTATATGTTGCTATGGCTTCTTTTACTTTGCTTTGAGAAGAAGAAGGGTAGCGCTCATAACCTAAACCTATTGGCGAACCAAAATTATTTTCACAGTTATCTAAAAAAACAGCTTCACTATTATCCAAATAATCATCTCTCCAAACTTTGTAAGATTGAAGAGATTTTATATTTTCTCTTGTTATAGAATCTAAATTGAACATGATTTATAAATTACTTTTTAATCTTAATGTTACTGCATTTTTGTGAGCTTGTAATCCTTCTGCTTCTGCCATTAGTTCGATAGCTGGACCGATATTATTTATTCCTTCTTTACTTAATTTTTGATATGTAATCTTCTTCACAAAGCTATCTAATGAAACGCCACTGTATGCTTTCGCGTAACCATTGGTTGGTAATGTATGATTAGTTCCCGAAGCGTAATCGCCTGCACTTTCACAGGAATAATTTCCTAAAAATACTGAACCGGCATTTACAACTTGTTCTGCTAATTGCTCATCGTTTGCGCAAGCAATAATTAAATGCTCTGGAGCATATTCGTTTAATAAGTCAATAGCTTCTGTATTTGTTTTTACTAAAATTGCTTTACTGTTTTCAAGTGCTTTAGTTGCAAATTCTTTTCTTGGCAAAAGCGCTAATTGTTTTATTAATTCAGTTTGAATGTTTTGGATAGCATCTTCATTCGTAGAAACTAAGATAACTTGAGAATCTGAACCATGCTCTGCCTGTGATAATAAATCAGCTGCAACAAATTCAGGAACACATGTATCATCAACTAACACGGCTACCTCTGATGGACCAGCTGGCATATCAATAGCCACACCTTGTTTATTAACTAATTGTTTAGCGCAGGTTACATATTGATTTCCTGGACCAAATATTTTATAAACTTGCGGAATGATTTCGGTACCATAAGCCATTGCTCCAATAGCTTGAACGCCACCAACTTTAAACACTTTAGTAATACCAATTAATTGTGCTGCGTATAAAATGGCAGGATTGACATTGCCATTGGAATTTGGTGGAGTACACAAAATAATTTCTCCGCAGCCAGCTAATTTTGCAGGAACTCCTAACATTAAAATAGTTGAGAACAAGGGCGCAGTGCCACCGGGAATGTACAAGCCTACTTTTTGAATAGCGATGGATTTTCTCCAGCATTTCACGCCAGGCATCGTTTCAATAATTTTCACTTCTTCTTTTTGGGCAGAGTGAAATGTTTCAATATTGCTTTTAGCTAGTTCAATGGCTTGTTTTAATTCTGTTGTAATCGATTTTTCTGCTACCGAAAACTCATCATTGCTTACCAAAATGTTTTCTAAATCCACTTTATCAAATTGTAAAGTGTATTTTTTTACTGCTGATTGGCCATTCGCTTTAATATCTAATAATACGGATTGAACAGTGGCTTCCAAAGACGTTGTATCAATGGTTGGACGTTTCAATATATCTTTCCAGGTTTCTTTATTTGGATATTTTATAGTTTCCATGTTATAGTATCATTTTTTCAATCGGTACAACTAATATTCCTTGAGCTCCTTCTGCTTTCAATTTTTCAATAATTTCCCAAAACTGATTTTCTTCAACAACTGAGTGAACAGAACTCCAACCTTTATTTGCTAAAGGCAATATTGTTGGGCTTTTCATTCCAGGCAAAATTTTACAGATAGCGTTTAATTTATTGTTTGGTGCGTTTAGTAGGATGTATTTAGTGTTTTTAGCTTTTCTAACAGCATTCAATCTAAACAACAGCTTATCTAAAATGTTTTGTTGTTCTTTTCCTAGTTTTTTGTTAGCCACTAAAACCGCTTCAGATTTTAATATGATTTCTACTTCTTTTAGTCCATTAGTAAATAATGTGCTTCCAGAACTCACTAAGTCACAAATTGCATCTGCTAATCCAATACTAGGGGCAATTTCAACCGACCCACTTATTTCGTGAATCTCTGCTTTTATTTTTTGAGATTTTAAATATTTGGATAAAATAGTAGAGTAAGTAGTAGCAATACGCTTACCATTTAAATCTTTAATGGATTTATAATTTTGGTCTTTTGGTATAGCTAATGATAAACGACATTTTCCAAATCCTAGTTTGTCAACTGCTTTTAGGTTTTTGTTTTTTTCCAACAACACGTTTTCACCAACAATTCCAATATCTGCAACGCCATCTTCTACATATTGTGGAATATCATCATCTCTTAAAAAGAAAACTTCAATTGGGAAATTAGAAGCTTCTGTTTTTAACTTATTTAATCCGTTATCGATATCGATCCCGCATTCTTTTAAAAGTTTCAGAGAGTTATCGCTTAAGCGTCCTGATTTTTGAATGGCTATTTTTAATTTTTTTTGCATTTGTTTAGATTTTTGAAATTAATTTTTGAAAATAAAAAAGGCTTACCAATTGGTAAGCCTTTAGATAATGATAGTATTTATATAAATTACAAAATAGCATCAGCACCTACACTTACCTGTGCAGCATAAAAATGATGATGATGTATTTGATTAAAATTTTTCATTTTGTTCGGACAAATGTAATTTAAAAAAAATGAATCAAACAACTATTTTTTAAATTATTTTAAGTTTTCCTTATTTTATTGATGTTTTAGAGGTCTACAATAATCTGGTTAAAATTTCACCAAATCTATAAATATCTTCGAACGAATTATACATTGGAACAGGTGCACAACGAATCACATTTGGCTCTCTCCAATCTGGAATTACGCCATTTTCAATTAATTTGTTGTATAATGCTTTTCCTTGTCCATGAGCCACAATACTAATTTGGCAACCTCTGTTGGCTTTAGGGGTAATGATTTCTAAGCAATTATTTTTTTGTTTATTGATCTCTCCAACCACAAATTCTAAATACTCCGTTAACACTTTGCTTTTTTCGTTCAGCTTATCCATACCAACTTCATCAAATATATCTAAAGATGCTTTGTAGGCAGCCATTGATAAAATGGGTGCATTACTTAATTGCCAACGTTCAACCGATTGAATAGGAACAAATTCTCTATCCATTTTAAAACGGGTTGCTTTATCATGTCCCCACCATCCTGCGAATAAAGGCATGTCGGTATTTTTATGATGTTGTTCGTGAACAAATGCGCCTGCCACACAACCAGGACCACCATTTAAATATTTGTAAGAACACCAAGCGGCAAAGTCTACATTCCAATCATGTAAGTGTAATTTTAAATTCCCAGCACCGTGAGCTAAATCAAAGCCAACAATAGCCCCAACTTTATGTCCTGCTTCCACAATGGCTTTCATGTCAAATACTTGTCCGCTGAAATAATTCACGCCACCAATCATAATAAGTGCTAGTGTATCTTTATTACCTTCAATAGCTTTATAAATATCTTCGTGACGAACTTCGTATTCTCCTTCGCGCGGCGCAATTTCAATTAGCGCATCATCAATACTAAATCCGTGAAATTTAACTTGGGATTGTAAAGCGTATTGATCACTTGGAAATGCTTTTGCTTCACATAAAATTTTGTAACGTTGTTTTGTTGGTCGATAAAATGATACCATTAACAAATGTAAGTTCACTGTTAATTGATTCATCACCACAACTTCAGAAGGCAATGCGCCAACTATTTTAGCGGTTTTATCCGTTAAAATTTCGTGATAGCTTAACCATGGATTTTTGGCTAAAAAGTGCCCTTCTACACCATAAGTAGCCCAATCGTTTAGTTCTTGTTGTAAATAATCTTTAGTTGTTTTTGGTTGTAAACCTAATGAGTTACCAGTAAAATAAACCATATCATGCCCTTCGTGTTGAGGGATATGAAATTTATTTCTATATAAACGTAATGAATCTTGAGAATCTAGTTGTTTAGCAAATTCGAGGCTATTAGTAAAATTTGTCATAAGTGGTTGTAATAAAAACAGGTTAAATTTAATAATAAATTATAATCTTTATCTTTGAAATAGTGTCTTTGTCCAATAACATACAATTACTGAGAAAACTCAGCTTTAAAAAGCTATTCAATGCGTTTAAAGTATGGGCAAGCTATCATGTTTCAAAAAGCACAAAAAAGTCATTGTCTATTGGTTTTCCTATTAGTATGGCTATTGAACCTACAACGAGTTGTAATTTGCGTTGCCCCGAATGTCCTAGCGGATTACGCCAATTTACAAGGCCAATCGGCATGTTGGAACCATCATTTTTCAAAAAAACAATTGATGAAGTGTATCAAGAATTAATTTATTTGACTTTTTATTTTCAGGGTGAGCCGTATTTGAATCCTAATTTTTTGGATATGGTGAGATATGCATCTGATAAAGGAATTTATACATCTACATCTACCAATGCACATTATCTCAATAAAGATCAGGCTAAAAAAACGGTTGAAAGTAAATTGGATCGTTTAATTATTTCGATTGATGGCACCACTCAAGAAACCTATGAACAATACCGTATTGGCGGACAATTACAAAAAGTGATTGAAGGGACTAAGAATATTATTGAAGCAAAACGAGAATTAAAATCTAATACGCCACATATAGTCTTCCAGTTTTTGGTGGTAAAACCAAATGAACATCAGTTGGAAGATGTTAAAAAATTGGCGCATGATTTAGGCGTTGATGAAGTAGTTTTTAAAACGGCACAGGTGTATGATTTTGAAAAAGGCAATCCATTGATCCCAGATAATATTAAATATAGTCGCTATAAAAAAAATGCGAATGGTACCTATTCTATAAAAAATAAATTGCTAAATCAATGTTGGCGTATGTGGAGTAGTTGTGTAGTTACTTGGGATGGAGCAGTGGTACCTTGTTGTTTTGATAAAGACGCTAAACATCAATTAGGTGATTTAAAAACGCAATCATTTAAGGAGTTATGGAAATCTTATAAATATCTTGGCTTTAGGCAGTCAATTTTAAAATCTCGCCAAGAAATAGATATATGTAAAAACTGCAGTGAAGGAACTAAAGTTTGGGCCTAGTTCTTTGGTTTTAACGAATACATAGTATCTAATTTTTTTAGTTTTTAATTTTTTAGACGGTTTGAATCTATTAATCAGATATTATTGTAATCCTAGTAAGCTTTTTATATATTTATCATTCAAATCATTTTAGTTTTCTTGAATGGAATGAAAATTAAAACTTTATAAAAACAGTATGAAGATGAACTCTACAAAATTATTAGTTGCTTTATTTATAAGCAGCGTCTTTACTTTAAAAGCTCAACAGCCTCAAATTACAAATGAGCATAATCATGAGCATATTGATAATTTTTATCTGCCATTAGACTTTGATAAAGATTCTTTAAGAGGATTTAATGAAGATGCTGCATGGCAACAAGCTAAAATGAGTACAGATCAAGCATGGCGTCAAGAGCGTATTGTTGCGGTATTAAAGAGAAATTTTATTGATTTTAAATATGGTTTTTCAAAAACAGCTCCTTTACCTGAAGTTCAAGGACCTTGTTCTAATCCAGATTTTGAAACAGGTACCATAGCAGGCTGGACAGCTACACAAGGACCAAATAATAATTCATTAACTATGGCGGGTTGTTGCCCAAACACAACATCTCAAGCTGTTATTGTAACGGCTGGAACCGATCCAAATGTACCAGCTATCCAAAGAGTTCCTCCTGGAGGAGGGAATTTTACTTGCCGTTTAGGGCCAACTGGTGTTTCTAGTGGAGGTACATCTTACCGTTTATCTCAAAGTTTTACGGTAACTCCTGCAAACTCAGTTTTCATTTACAAGTATGCTGTATTGTTAAACAAAGCACCGCATAGTTGTTCTGAACAGCCATTTTTTAATGTTTCTTTTAAAGATTGTTCCGGAAATCCTATTCCATGTGGTCAATATAATGTAACTGCTATTGGTTCTTCTTGTTCAAGTGGAGATCCTTCTTTTATTACTTCTGGTAGTTGGGCTTATAAAGATTGGACAACTGCTGCTTTTGATTTAACATCTTATATTGGTCAATGTGTGAACTTAGAATTTACGGTTGCGGGTTGTGTTGCTTCTCAAGGAGCACATGGAGGTTATGCATACATAGATGCATCTTGTAGCCCTATGACATTAAATTTAAATGGTACAGATATTCCAATTGGACAAACAAATAACTCCTTTTGTGGTGCAGCTACAACTAATACATTATGTGCACCTCCTGGTTTTACTTATAGTTGGACAGGGCCAGGTGTTGCGGGACAAACAAGTCAGTGTGTAAATACAAACTCCAATGGAACTTACTCAGTTACCTTAGGAATTGCAGGTACAACCTGTTCATTCAGTCCAGTATTATATTCGACGTTTAACTCTGCACCAAATCCAACAGTCACAGCATCATTAACTCAGCCAATATGTGCTTTACCAGCAGGTACTGCTTCTATTACTGTTAATGGAGGAACTGGACCATATACTTTTTCTTGGACGCCGGCAGCACCATCTTCATCTGTGAATGCGAATTTACCTCCAGGAACTACTTACACAGTTTCTGCAGAAGACGATAATGGATGTATTGGTACTACAACTTTCTCAGTAGATCCATACCCGCCAGCTCCAGCTTATACATTAAATGTGAGTCCTAGTTATAGCTTAAGTTGTTCTTCACCTAGTACAACAATTACTTTTGCGCCAACAAATACAAGCACTGCTAATCAATGGCAAGGGCCTTCTGGAACAATAACTGGAACTAATGTAGTGGTTACTGCGCCAGGAGTGTATACTTATACAACAATTAATACAGTGAGTACTTGCTCATTAACTGGTAGTATAAATATTGTTGGGTCATTAAACTTACCTGTTTTAACTTCTACGTTGACTCAGCCTAGCTGTGCATCACCAGTAGGAAGTGCAACCGTAAGTGTTGCAAATGGTACGGCTCCATACACGTATTCTTGGTCGCCAACAGTTGCTGCTCCAACAAATACGGTAAACTCTAATTTACCGCCAGCTTCAAATTACACAGTATCTGTTACTGATGATGCAGGATGTACAGCTTTAACTACTTTCTCAGTTAACCCGTTTTCAGGCGCTCCGCTATATACTTTAAGTAATAATCCTTCGTTATTAATTACATGCGCTTCGCCAAGCACTACTTTAACTTTTGCTCCAACAAATACAAATACTAGTACATCTTGGAGTGGTCCTTCGGGAATTATTTCTGGAACAACAACTGTTGTAACTGCTACTGCTGCAGGAACTTATTCGTATGTTGCTTTAAATACTGTTAGTACTTGTTCTGTATCTGGAACCGTTGTTGTAACAACAAATACTATTATACCTGCAGCTGATTATACTGTAGTTTGCGGTAGCGCTAACACCATATCTTTAACCGCAACATCAACACCAAGTATTGAGTTAGATTGGATTACACCGTTTACGCCAACAACATCCATCGGGAATCCAGCAACATCAGCTGCAATTGGAGTTTATACATTAACAGCGTTTAACCCTAATAATGGGTGTTTACAAACCTATACCGTTCCAACATCTATTCCTACAATTAACGTGTTAACCTCGCCTAGTAGTAATTTATTAACGTGCTCTACACAACTATTAGCGCTAATGCTTCTTCTACTCCAAGTGTATTAATTAGCTGGAATAATGGAACATCTACTGTAACAACAAATCCACTGCCAATTACAGCAAGTGGTTCTTATACAGCAATTGCAACTAATAGTTTAGGCTGTACAAGTCAATCAGTTATTTCGGTAAGTTCGAATACAGTTGCTAATGTTAATATTAATGCATCATCCACATTAATTACATGCGCAACCGGTTCTGAAACTTTAACAGCAAATAGTTCGGTTGGAGGTCCATATGTTTATAGTTGGACACCTAGCTCAACCACTTTTACTGGAACGTCATTCCCTGTGACATCGCCTGATAATTATACAGTTGTGGCACTAAATACGGCTAATGGATGCACGGCAACAGCTACCCAAGCAATTAGTATGCAATCCATTAATGCTTCATTTGTAGCTGACACATACCAAGGATTAATGCCACTACCTGTTACATTTACAAACACAAGTATTTTTGGATTTAACCCAGTTGGAACAACTTATTCTTGGAGTTTTGGAGATGGTAATAGTTTAAATTCAAATGATACCGTTGTAAATCATCTTTATAATACTCAAGGAAATTTCCCTGTTATTTTAACTGCTACAAATGGATTCTGTAAAGACACAGCGATGAGATATATTAAAGTGGATATTATTTCTTTATTTGAAGTGCCGAATGTATTTACTCCAAATGGTGATGGTAAAAATGATGTGTTTACATTTAATGCCGTTAACATGGGACAAATTACCATTACAATCTTCGATCGTTGGGGCTTAAAAATGTTTGAATCAACAGATACAGGAAACATTAGATGGGATGGAAAAAATAAATCGGGAAAAACGGTAACAGATGGGACTTATTTTTACATCCTTACTGCTACAGGTTTAGATGGTGTGCAGTACGATAAACAAGGTACCATAAGCGTATTCCAATAGAAATAACATTAAACTAAAACCCAAAAAAGCCATCCGACCACTACGGATGGCTTTTTTATTGAGGATACTTTTTAAAGAATGTCCGCTACAGTGAACGTACTCCCACCTACAAAAACTAAATCGTTCGTCTTAGCTTGTTTTTTAGCTGCAATCAAGCCCTCTTCTACTGTTTTAAAAGTTTTGCCAGATAAACCTTCTTTTTTTGCTTGTATACTTAGTTCTTTCTCATCTAGCGCTCTTGGAATGGATGCTTTGCAAAAATAGTAGGTAGCATCTTTTGGAAGCATTTTTAAAATGCTAGAAATATCTTTATCATTTACAACACCCAATACAAAGTGAAGTTTTTTAAAATCGTAACGTTTTAAATTTTCTAACACTTCTTTGATGCCGTCTTGATTATGCCCAGTATCAGCAATAACTAAAGGTTTATTTTGTATAATTTGCCATCTACCTTGCAAGCCAGTAATTTTTTGAACTTGACTTAAGGCTTTATGAATTACTTCGTCTTCAATTAAAAATCCTTCTTCTTTTAAAATTTCTATAGTGTTTAAAACACCCATCACATTTTTTATTTGATAGCTCCCCTGTAAATCAAGATTGTAAGTTTGCTTGGTGTTTGTTTTTTTATGAAGTAATTCAAGTGATAGAAAATGATTTTGGTGAGAAGCTGAAATTACTTTATAGTTTTTGTCAGCAAACTCAATTGGAGCCTTTAGCTCTTTTGCTTTGTTATTAAATACAGATATGACTTCTAACTGTGTTTGACTAATCGTAACTGGAACTCTTGATTTTATAATGCCAGCTTTTTCTTGAGCGATTAATGGCAAGGTATTTCCCAATAAATTCATGTGATCAAAGCCAATGTTGGTAATTAAACATGCTACTGGATTGATTACATTAGTTGAATCTAATCTTCCGCCAAGCCCAACTTCTATAATAGCGACATCAACCTCTTGTTTAGCAAAGTAATCAAAAGCTAATCCAACTGTCCATTCAAAAAACGAAGGCTCAATACTTTCAAAAATTGTTTTGTGTTCTTCTACAAATTTTACGACTTCGGTTTTAGGAATTTCCTTCCCATTAATTTTAATACGTTCTCTAAAATCTACTAAATGTGGCGATGTGTATAAACCTGTTTTGTAACCAGCTTGTTGTAAAATAGCTGCTAACATGTGCGATGAAGAACCTTTACCATTAGTGCCTGCTACGTGTACACATTTTATTTTTTTTTCAGGATTACCTAGTGCTTTGCAAATAGCAATGGTATTATTTAAATCGGCTTTATAAGCTGCTGCACCAACACGTTGGTACATGGGAAGTTTTGTAAATAAGTAATCGAGTGTTTGTTGGTAGGTCATACATCTTTAAGTATTAAGAATTTATGACTTAGAGAAAAACGCATAGAATTTTAAAAACTAAAAATAATAGTAATGGTTCCTTTTTGTTCTTCAAACTCACCGCTTACATTAAATTGTGTTGCCAAAGCCGCTTGCCTTGCTTTTGCTTTTAACATTGGGCTGCTGGTGGTTGTTCCACGTCCGTTAGGGTCAGCTTTTATAACCTTGCCATTTTTATCTACTGTAATTTCTACGACTACTTTGCCTTCCTCTTTGGTGTCTTTTGATAATACTGGAGGTGTCATAATGCTTCTACCTGATAAACTAAATCCATAACCTCCATTACCAGGACCTTTGCCTGGTCCTTTTCCAGGACCATCGCCGCCGCCTTCGCCACCACCAGTTCCTCCATTGCCATGTGTATTTGGATTTCCGTCTGGTCGTCCATCGTTACCAGCATGTCCGCTATTGCCATCACCGCCACCACCGTTATTGCCTTTATTTTTTTCGAATTTTTCTTTCAATAATTCAGCAGCTGTTTTAACTTTTGGTTGAACAGGAATTACAACAGTTTGATTAGTGGTGTTAGCTTTTGTTTCTGTTTTGGTGACATTAATATCAACGCCATTTTCAGAAGTCACAATTTCTTCAGCACTATTAGTTGGTGGAGTAGGAGTTACTTCTGTGCTTTCTACAACCTTAACAGCGTCACCAATGCCATTATTTTCTACATTTCCAGTACCTTCATTAAAATTACCGATATTAAATTCAATACCACCACCACCACCTGGCGCTTCAGGGAAAGGAGGATTGGGAGTAACGATGATATAAAAAATAAGAAATAATAATAATAGAGCAAATATCAATAAGGAAATTCCTATTGATATCAGTCTATTTTTATTTTCTTCGGCTTGCGATAAAACCATGATTTATTTTCCGTTAGATGGTTTAGTAGCCCAAACCATTTTGCATTTTAATTTATCAATAATAATCATCACGTCTACGGCATCCTGTATGCTCAAATCTTTATCCATTTGTAATACCACGGTTGGTTCAGGATTTCCAGCAATTTTTGCAGCTAAAACAGATTCTAAAACCGAAAAATCTACAGGGTCACTTTCTACAAAATAGTGTCGATCGCTTGAAACGTTTAAGTGAATAGGTTTTTTCTTATTCTCTACTGGTGTATTAGATTTTGCGCTTGGTAAGTTTACTTTAATGGCATTAGGGCTCACCATGGTTGATAAGATAAGGAAAAACAACAGTAAGAAGAACATGATGTCGTTTAACGACTCTGTGCTTACCTCTGCGTCTCTATGTGCTTTTTTACGTAATCCCATTTTATTTAAGATTTATGATTTAAGAAGTTAGATTTATTTCTAAAATCTGATTTCTAACTCCTTACTTATTTAGAAGGCTCGTTTAACATGTCTAAAAACGCGATTTGTGTTTCTTCCATGCGATGAGCTAGTTTATCAATTCGTGCATTTAACCAATGGTAAAATACGAAAGCTAAAACCCCTACAACTAAACCTCCACAAGAGGTAATCATCTTTTGGTATAAACCAGAAGAGATAACTTCAATTTCTACTGTTTTAGCAACAGATATATCATAGAAAATTTTAATAACCCCAATAATAGTTCCAATGAAACCAAACATAGGAGCAATACGACCTGTAATATTTAAAATACTCATATTTTTTTCTAAGCGATTTAATTCAGAAGAACCCGCTTTATCCATGGCTTCTCTAATCTCTTGCATGCTTTGTCCAATACGAGAAATACCTTGCTCTAACATAATAGCCTCAGGTGTATTGACGCTTTTACACATATTACGAGCATTCGCTAAGTTGCCACTGTTAATCATATCTTTCACGCTTGCCAATAAGGTGGCATTTTTCTTCGATGCTTTTGAAATTGTTAAAAAACGCTCTACCATTACATAAAGAGACATTAGTAATAAAATGGCTAGGGGAATCATAATAACACCACCTTTGGCTACCATTTCAAATAATGATATTTCGTTTGGAGGAAGTTCTGTAGCGGTTTGTATGCCTGTTACAGCTGGTTGAATTGCCGCAGCTGTATCTGCAATTGCTCCTGCAACTGTAGGTGTTATTTGAAGAATGAATGACATCATAGAGCTTATTTTTTAATTACACGAAGTTACCTTAGAAAGAGACGAGTAAATTAAACCATAAGCGATGTTTTAAACAGATTTGTGTTAGTATAACCTCGCACTTTGCAAAAAGATACAGTGGAATAAAAAAAACTCCAAAAAAAGACAACTTTTTTTGGAGTTTGTATCCGAAGACCTAAATTTATCGAACTTTGCCTTTGGTTTAAAGGCGATAGGCGAATACAGAAGCGTATTTTAATGGATTGATTTATAATTACTTAAGTTTAATAATTAAAAATAAAGTCTATTATTTTTTGAGTTGTATTTTATGGTTATTCCCTCAAAACATCCCCGTAAGACAAATTGAGGTGTAACTTATAAATAGGAAGGCTTCTTTGAGAGCTTTAATAAAAAGGTATATAATAATACCCAAAATGTCATTTTTGAAATTGTGAGATTCTTGTAAACTTTTCAAAAGAGCATGTCAATCCTTTAGTATTTTTCTGAGAATATTTTAATCCACAATTAATTATCTAAAAGTCATAAGCCATTTATAAGCCTCATCATAATCTGAAAATATCTTTTGGGGATAATCATTTTTACTAAAACTATCCAAAAATTTCATAAATGCAACGGTAATAGAGTTAGAAACAACAATTGCCCTAGCCTTGGTAACAGAAACCGAATGTTCAAGTTTTGCTTGTTCTTTCGCTTTTTTATCCATGCTCCAACTGGCACGGGCATCTAATAATTTTAAGGCACGTTTACCGTCTGCTTTATGTCTTATTGCTAAATTGATATTAATAACATCGTATTGATCCAATTTTCGATAATCCTTCATCGTTATAATGATGATGCCGCTTGTATCTTTAAAGACAGTTGCAAAATCTAATTCTGTTGGATTGGTATTAGCCATAATTTCAAATCAAATGTAGTCTTTTTTGTTATGCAATTCATTGGCTGTTGGCAGATTACGCGATATGAATCTAGTATTTAGCTAAAGTGATTTAAATCATATTAAAAAATTGTTAAAATAATAGTGGGGGATTAAAATGTTTAATACATTTGTAAGTGAATACTTACTAACATTAAAAATTATGAAAGGAAAAAATAACATAGCTATCGGATTTCTAGTAATGGGATTATTTATGGCATACGGCTTTATACTTATTTATTTAAGAGACTTCGCTCCAGGTAAGGAAGAGTGGATTAATTCTTATTCAATTGGTAAGCATTTTGAAACTAGATTAGCTCACGTACACGGTAATTTATTTGCATTCTTAAATATTTTAATAGGCTACTTGCTATTACACTTTAAAAATCAACTTAAAAACACAACGGTAATTTCTTGGTTAGGCTTAATAGGCTTATTAATGCCAATAGGAATATTATTAGAAGTATACTTTGGCGCACCACCTGTTTTTGTTCTTATTGGTGCAATTAGCATGACAGTGTCTGTTATTTGGTTAGGAATATCCTTTTATAAAATGAAAATTGAAAATGAACAATAATAAATTCACAGAGAGACAAATTCAAATCATTGAGGCTGCTACCAAAAGAATTGATGAGCATGGCATTCAGGATTTAACTATTAAAACCCTCGCAGCTGATTTAAATTTATCTGAAGCTGCATTATATCGTCATTTTAAAAGCAAGAATGAAATTTTGCTAGGCTTACTAACTTATTTTATTGAAGAAATGAAAGAAAGGCTTGGTTTAATTCTTTCTAATAAAGATCGTAGCCCATCAGAACTTTTGAAAGATCTTTTTGATTCGCAATTAAAAACATTTGTAAAAAAGCCTTCGGTGGTTAGTGTGATTTTTTCTGAAGGTATTTTTCAGTTCAATAAAGAGCTATCATCTACTGTTTCATCTATGATGGAATTAATGCAGAATCATATCGAAGATATAGTAAAGAAGGGTCAGGCAAATGACTCTTTTAGTAAGATTGTGGGCGTTTCAATAACAACAACCATTATCATGGGAGGTATGCGTATTACGGTACTTAAATGGAAACTATCGGGTCATAATTCAGATTTAATTAAAGATGGCAATAAAGTATTGAGCGGAATATTAAAAATGATAGAAACAAAATAAAAACATGAAAACAATTATTTTAAAAATTTCGGGAACAATACTTACTTTATTTGCATTAATTACTCTTTTTATGAGTACATCTGTGATCTTTGATTTATTTGGGATAAGAGAGAAGGAAGGTAATTATGTGTTATTTGTAGTGATTTCTAATTTCATTGCCGCATTTATGTATCTGCTAGGTGCATATGGCTTATTTACTGAAAAGAAATGGTCTACAAAACTACTATTAATTACAACAACAATTCTAATTGTAAGTTTTATTGGGCTTTTAATTCATGCTAATTCTGGTGGAATTTATGAGCATAAAACTATTAAAGCTATGTTATCACGTATTGCCATTACGGGAGCATTTGCAGGTATATCATGGTATTTTATAACAAAAAAAACAGCATAATGAAAAAGTATTTGGCAATATCAACTGTGATTCTCATGGGTATTATTTATGGTTGTAATAGTTCAGTAAAAGAGCATAATAGCGAAACTTTGCAAAGTCAACAATCAGAAGTAACAGAGGAGATTACACATCACCACGATGAGAGTGACTCCATTGAATTTAATAACGGAGCTAAATGGAAAGTTGTTCCAGATATGATGAAACATATTAGAAATATGGAGTCAGATATTAATCGTTTAGCTGAAGCTAAAAACATGGAATTAAATGATTTCAATAAACTTGGAGCTAGCTTGCAGAAAAATATTGATCTATTAACTTCTAATTGTACTATGGAAGGAAAAGCGCATGACGAATTACATAAATGGTTGCTACCATACATTGACATGGTAGACAAACTGAATAAATCAAAAAATAACGATGAGGCATTGCACACCTTACAAGAAATAGTGGCTTCCTATAAAACATTCAATATATATTTTGAGTAACATGAAAACAGTATACCTTACTTTATTTGCTATTTGTTTTAGCCTATGCTTATCCAGTTGCGATAATAAATCACAAAATCAAAAGGTAATCAAAACATCTGATTCTCTTTTAGTGGTAAGGGAAATTGACACACTTAAATTGATAAATAATAAATGTTTTAGTTGTCATAATCCTGATTTGAAAATTGATAACCGTTTAGCTCCTCCAATTTTTAAGGTAAGAGAGCATTATCTTTCAGATTCTATTACTAAGGTTGAATTTGTAAACGCCATTTGGAAATTTGTACAAAACCCTTCTGAAGAATTGTCAATTATGCCAGGAGCGGTCAGAAATTTCAGTTTAATGCCAAAACAAAATTTCAAGGAAGAAGAAGTAAAAATAATCGCTAGTTATTTGTTTGATAATGATGTATCAAGTGATAGCTGGTATAATAAATGGGATTCACTAAATAAAAAATAAAGTAACGTTTTAAAACAGAAATCATGAACATAAAATCATTCCATACCGAAGAAAAGCCTGTCAGCGCAAAGAAATTATTTTCTACAACTGAAGGAAATGTAACTGCTTTACAAATCAAAGCAAACGGCACATTAAAAGAACATATAACAACTGTTCCTGCATTACTTATTTGTATTAATGGCAATGTAGTTTTTAAAAATGAAAAAGGGGTAACAGAAAATCTTTCAAGTGGCGATATGGTTAACATTGAGCCAAACGTAAAACATTGGGTAGAAGGAATAGAAGACACTCAATTACTATTAATCAAATAAAAAAATTTGCCTAGTTATGTTAGTAAATACTCACTTATTAAAATTGAAATTATTAATGGTTCTCACCATTTTAATTTTTACAACCAATTCTGAGGCTCAAAATTGGTCACTAAAGCAATGTATTGATACAGCATTAGTGCATAATAAAACGTTGAAAATAGCACAAGGCGATATTGAGATTGCCAATGAGAGGAACAAGGAAGCAAAAGGTGGTTTAGTGCCAAAATTGTATGGCAATGTTGACTATCGGTACTACACCGATCTTCCGTATCAGTTACTCCCTGCATCCGTTTTTGGTGGACCGGCAGGCGTTTACAAAGAGGCTCAATTTGGTGTCCCACATAATTTAAATGCAAACCTAACTCTTGATGTGCCTTTATACAACCCTCAAGCTATTGGAGCAATTACGATTTCAAAAAGAGCAAAAGAATTAAATCAAATACAGTTTCAACAAACCGAGGAGCAAGTGGTATTTGATGTTTCTAATTTGTATTACAATGCACAGTTAGTATCAAATCAGATTGTGTTTATCAAAAACGGATTAAGTAATAGCGAAAAACTACTTAGCAATATTCAATTGCTTTACTCACAACAAATGGCAAAGGGTACAGATGTAGATAAAATTAAACTTCAGCAAAGTCTGCTAAATACACAGTTAAGCAAGGCTAATGCACAGTACCAACAAATCCTTAATTTATTAAAGCTTCAATTAGGCATAACACCAACCCGACCAATTACAATTGAAGAAACATTTAGCACATCGTCAGAAGTAGTAAAGTATACAAGCAAACCAACCTCTGATATATTATTGTTTAACACAAAAGAACTGCTCTTGAAATCTGAATTAAAAACATTAAAACTATCACATTTACCTTCTTTCTCACTTTATGGTACTTATGGAACTACTGGATTTGGAAACTACAGTGGTACAAATGATTTCTTTAAAACGTACCCGATTGGATTTGCCGGGGTAAAAATGTCTTGGATGATATTCTCCGGTACTACTTTAGAACACAAGGTTTTTCAAAAGAGAGAAGAGATAAAGCAAAATACAACTCGATTAGAATTATTAAATGATAAACAAAACGTTCAGATAGAAAATGCACAAATGCAATATGAAGTTGCAAATTCTAATCTATTAAATGCAAAATCACAATTGACATTAGCAGAAACAATTTATTCTAAAACACTTATTCAGCAAAAGGAGGGTGTTGCATCATTAACAGATGTTTTACTTTCAGATAATACCCAAAAGGAAGCACAACAAAATTATTTGTCGGCATTGGTAGATGTGATGAAGGCAGACTTAGAACTAAAAAAAGTATCAGGAAATATTTTAAAAACGAAATAAATTAATAATTAAAAATAACAGATAATGAAAAAGGTTTTATACATCATCATACCATTGGCATTAATTGCAATTGTAGTCATAAAATTAAAAAGTAATAAAGAAATCGTAAAAGATAAAGTTTATCAATATGATAAAGAGCAAGCTATCCATGTTCAGGTAGATACAATCAAATCGGAATTAATAGGAGCTGAATTTGCTTATTCAGGAACATTTGAACCTAATAAAGAAACTAAGCTTAGCGCTGAAATACAAGGCAAGATAAATGATGTTTTAGTTGATGTTGGAACTTTTGTAACAAAGGGGCAATCATTAATTCAGTTAGATAATTCACTATTGAAATTGCAATTACAATCAGCGGAGGTTCAAGTTGAAGGATTAGAAGCTGATGTAAAACGATTTACTGTTTTAGCGAATGCAGATGCTGTACAAGGGGTTCAATTAGAAAAAGCAGAGTTAGGTTTAAAATCTGCAAAAGTTCAAAGAGCAACTTTACTTGAACAAATTAATAAAACAACAATCAAAGCACCGTTTAATGGAGTGGTTACTGCTAAACTTACTGAAGAGGGAGCATTTGCCGCACCGGGTGTGCCATTGCTTCAAATTACAGATATTTCAGTTTTAAAATTTACCGTTAATGTTTCTGAAAATGATTTGAGTTCATTTCAATTAAATCAAACCTTCTCGATTAATGCAGATGCTTATTCGGATGTGCTATTGTCGGGTAAAGCAACAATGATAGGTAGTAAAGCCAATATGGGCAGTAGTTTTCCTGTTCAGTTTATTGTAAGTAACACCTCCGATTTAAAAATCAAATCGGGAATGTTTGGTAAAGTAAATTTGAAAAGTGAAAATCAAAAAACAGGAATCATTATACCGGCTTCTGCTATTGTTGGATCGTCAAGTCAACCTCAAGTTTATAAAGTTAAGAACGGAAAGGCTGTTCTAAATAGCATAAATATTGCGCAAAAAATAAAAAATAAAACTGTTGTGGCAAAGGGATTAGAAGAAGGTGATGTGATTGTAACAAATGGATTTATTAATCTATTTGACAATGCGAATGTAACTGTTAAATAAAATTTGAATTATGAATATTACAGAAATATCAATAAAACGTCCTTCGCTGATAATTGTTCTTTTCAGCGTACTTACCTTATTGGGAGTTATAGGATATAAAAATTTGAGTTATGAATTGATGCCTGATTTTAATCAACCTGTTGTGGTTATTAAAACTGTGTATCCCGGAGCAGAGCCCAACGAAGTAGAAACTTCGGTGTCACGAAAAATAGAGGATGCTTTATCTAACTTAGAAGGAGTGGATTATTTGGTAACTAAATCTTTACCAAATGCATCTATCATCATTGCCAATTTAAAATATGGAACTGATTTGGATAAAACCATGCAGGATGCTCAACGCTACATTGACAATATTCGCAAAGATTTACCGCAGGATATTTTAAGTCCGGTAATGAGTAAAGTGTCACCAAATGATTTACCGATCATGTCCATTAGCGCAACCAGTAATTTGCCAGCAACTGAGTTCTATCAAAAAATGAAAGATGAGTATCTTCCGCAAATTCAACAAATAAAAGGGGTTGCAGAGCTTACGATTTTAGGTGGAGAAGAAAGAGAGATACAGGTTAAAGCAAACCGAGATAAATTAAAACTATATAAGATTTCATTGTATCAGGTTGTTGAGGCAATTAATCGTTCAGGCTTAGACTTACCTGCCGGAAAAGTACAAACGGATCAGGAGAATAATTCAGTTCGTTTAACCGGAAAGTTTGCAACAATTGACGATATAAAAAATGTTCAGGTAGCTATGCCAATGCTCGGTAGTCCTGTTTATGTGAAAGATGTAGCTCAAATAGTTGATGGAATAAAAGAAACGACATCTATTAGCAGATATAATGGAAAGGATGGTATTGGAATTTTACTAAAAAAACAAGGAGATGCCAATGCTGTTGATGTTTCAAAAATGGTTCGTGCAAAATTTAAAAGCATTGAAGCACAAAACAAAAATTCTGACGTAAAATTCATCATTGCAGATGATAGCACAGATAATACAATTGCAGCAGTTAACTCGGTTGTGTTTGACTTGGGTTTAGCAGTTGTTTTAGTTTCTTTAGTAATGCTTTTATTTTTAAGAAGTTTCAGAAACTCTTTAATTGTTATCATTGCAATACCTACCTCTTTGGTTACAGCTTTTGCAGTTATGTGGCTTTTAGGATATACTCTAAATTTAATGACCCTTCTCGCCATGTCATTAATTATAGGAATCTTGGTTGATGATGCTACTGTGGTTTTGGAAAACATTCAAAGACATTTAGATATGGGTAAAGAAAAACGCACTGCCTCAATGGATGGACGTATGGAAATTGGATTTTCTGCATTGTCGATCACATTGGTTGACGTGGTTGTGTTTTTACCGATATTGTTTTTACAAGTATTTGTGGCAGATATGCTCAAGCAGTTTTCTGTAGTTGTTGTAACTTCTACGCTCACCAGCTTATTAGTTGGTTTTACGCTTACACCTTGGTTGGCTTCAAGAATAGGCAAGAAAGAAGATTTACAACCAACCAACTTCTTCAATCGTTTTTTACTTGGATTTGAACATCAATTAGAAAAATTTACCAATTGGTATGGCAAACAATTAGAATGGATACTTAGTCATAAATTAATTTTTACAGGTATAGTTGTTTTGCTTTTCGCTGTTACTTTGGGAATAATGAAACAAGGCATTATTGGTAAAGAACTTATCTCTACTGGTGATCAAGGCAAATTTCGTATGGCTTTGGAGTTTGATAAATCAACTTCCATTCAGCAAAACAATTTAATTGCTCAGAAAATTGAAACCTATATTATCAAGCAAGCAGATGTCTCTACTGTATTTAGCAACATAGGTGGTCCGAGTACAGGCATTGGAAGTTTAGGTGTAGGATCAGCTAATAAAACTGAATTTACTATTCAGTTAAAATCTGCTAAAGAACGCAATAAGCAACCTACTGAAGAGTTTATGAAAAAGCTGAGGGAAGAATTAAAAATGAAATTCCCCGGAATAAATTATTCAATGGCTGCATTAGGATTGATACCACGTTCAGCCCCAATAGAAATTACCTTAAGCGGAAGCAATTTAGATTTGGTAATGAAAACTGGTAATGATTTAAAATCTGTGATTGAAAAAATACCGGGGTCAGATAATGTTCGTTTATCTGTAGAACAAGGTAGTCCTGAATATAAAATAATTCCCGACAAAGATAAAATGCAACGCTTAGGATTAACGACAGCTTATGTTGGTATGAATTTAAGAACAGCTTTTACTGGTAATGATGATGCAACATTAACAGAAAACGGAACAGAATATCCTGTGAGGATTTGGTTTGATGGTTACAGTAGACAAAATTATGAAGATGTACAACGCCTCTCAATTGTTAATCCAATGGGGTTACCAGTAGAAGTATCGCAATTTGCAACGGTAGAACGAGATAATTCTCCATCCTTATTAGAAAGAAAAGATCGTCAGCCAGCTGTAACACTTACATCTGACGCACTTGGCAGACCTTCGGGAACAGTTGCCGATGATGTAGTAGCTTATCTTAAAAACAATCCATTACCAGATGGAATTGATATGACTTGGGGTAGTGATATCAAAAGACAAAATGATAGTTTTGGCGCATTGGGCTCTGTATTACTTATTTCATTTCTATTGATTTATTTAATCATGGTAGCTCTATATGATAGTTTTGTTTATCCATTTGTCGTTTTGTTTTCAATTCCTGTTGCTGCTATTGGTGCATTTCTAGCATTGAATTTATCTTTAAATAATTTAAGCTTGTTTGCGTTGCTCGGTTTGATTATGCTAATGGGATTAGTAGTAAAAAATGCCATATTAATTGTGGATTTTACAAATCAATTGAAAGCAGAGGGGAAACATTTCAAAGAAGCATTAATAATTGCCGGAAGAGGTCGTATGCGTCCTATTTTAATGACAACTATCGCCATGATTATAGGAATGCTTCCCATTGCCCTTGGTAAAGGAACCGCTAGTGAATGGAAGAACGGATTAGCTTGGGTAATTATTGGCGGACTATTTTCATCATTGATATTAACTGTTTATTTAGTGCCAATGGTTTATTATTTAGTAGACCGATTAAAAGAGAAAATTGCAAATAGAAAAACGAATTAAAATGAAACAATTAGTCTTATTCGCACTAGTCAGTATATCTTTATTGACCTTATCTTCATTTAATAACCAAAAGGGAGAAACCTATTCTCTAACTGTGGAAGTAAAAGAGTTACAAAATTGCAAAGGTGTTGTTCAATTTGCCTTATACAATAAGGACGGTACTATTCCCGATGAACATTACAAAAAGTGTTGTAAAATTTTGAAAGAAAAAATACAAAACGGCACTTCTAAAGTAACCTTTAGTAATCTGCCCCTGGGAAAGTACGCTGTAAATATTCTTCATGATGAAAATGAGAATGGTGAAATAGATAAAGGGTTTATTTTGCCAATAGAAGGAATTGGTTTTTCAAATTACCAATCAATTGGATTAACAAACCGACCCAACTTTTCAAAAGCAAGCGTTGACTTAAACAGAGATAAGAAAATCGAAGTAAAAATCATATATTTTTAAAATAGGACTATCTGTTAAAATACCGCGTTCTTTAACAAATAATTTATTGTGCTTAAATCATAATTTTATTTTCTTTGAGCCCTTCTGTATTTTTCGAATTAGTGACATAGAATAGGACTAAATTTGAGCACTAAAAAACACAATATTCAAATATACAGACACTTAACTACCCTGTTTTGTTTTTAATCGCAAATACTCAAGTAAAATCGCAATTTTATTATATAAATTTTAATAGAATTAGAAAAGACAGATTTATCTAGCAAAAAACAGTTAGTAAATAGTTGTATTAAATTGAAAATCAATTAATTATATACTATTTTTTTGCAAAAAAAATAGTATTAGGCATATTATTTTAGAATTCAGAATAAAGTTTTCTTTTTTTCATGGATACTTTTATCATTTTATGATTGTAATCATAAAAAATCATGATTTTTTATTGGAATTTTGCACTGAAATTAACATTAACAGATATAATTATGAAAACATTCAAAGTAATTGCTTCACTTACGATAGCAGCTATCTTTTCGTCATGCGGAGGGGAAGATAAACCAACAACTGCAACTGCAGCTCAAGAAGAACCACAAAGCATGGTAAAAGATGCTGAAACTTATGATCCAAAAAGAGGAGAAGGAAAGTATACTGCAGAGCTACTTGCACTGAGTGATAAATTAGATGAAGCTCAAGCTAAAATTGGGGAAGATGCTTCAAATGTTAAATGTACATCTTGTCATAAAATGACTGATGAAAAATTAGTTGGTCCGGGCTGGAAAGATGTTACAAAACGCAGAACAGGAGAATGGATTATGAACTTTATTACAAATCCAGATCCTATGATTGATAAAGATCCTGAAGCGCAGGCTATGTTAGAATTATGTTTGGTTAGAATGCCAAACCAAAGTTTAACAGATGATGAGGCTAGAGCGATTCTAGAGTATATGAGAAAAGTAGATGGTTTAAAATAAGTACTAAAAAAAAGATATATGAAAAATTTATTTAAAATGGTAGCGTTAACAGGTTTTGTTGCTGCCACTGGTTTACAGTCTTGTAAACCCAAAGACACATCAAATGCAGTTAGTGGAGATGCTGGCATTAAAGCTTATGTTGCACCAGGTAAATACGATGAGGTTTATAACTTTGTAAGTGGTGGATTTAGTGGACAAATGAGTGTTTACGGATTACCATCTGGTCGTTTATTAAGAGTGATTCCTGTGTTTTCCGTAGATCCTGAAAAAGGATGGGGATACAGTGAAGAAACAAAACCAATGCTAAATACATCGCACGGCATGGTTCCATGGGATGATTTACATCATGTTCAACTTTCTAAAACAAATGGAGAATATGATGGAAAATGGGTTTTTGGTAATGCTAATAACACACCACGTGTTGCTCGTATCGATTTAACTACATTTCGTACACAAGAAATCATTGAACTACCAAATAGTGGAGGTAATCACTCATCACCATTTATTACTGAAAATACAGAATATGTAGTAGCTGGAACTCGTTTTAGTGTCCCTATGGACGATGCAAATGGAGATGTAGCTATTGATACATATAAAGAAAACTTTAAAGGAACTTTAAGTTTTATTAGTGTTGGAAAAGAAGACGGTAAAATGGATATCGCATTCCAAATTCAATGTCCAGGAGTTAACTTCGATTTAAGTCGTGCAGGTAAAGGTGTTTCTAACGGATGGTTTTTCTTTTCATGTTATAACACAGAACAAGCAAACACATTGTTAGAAGTTAATGCTTCACAAAAAGATAAAGATTTTGTAATGGCAGTTAACTGGAAAAAAGCAGAAGAGTATATAAAAGCAGGTAAAGGAAGAAAACAAGCTGTAAAATATGCTCATAACACTTACAGTGAAAAAACGCATACTGCCACTTCAGAAATTAAGACCGAAGTACTTGTGTTAGATTCTAAAGAATTAAAAGATATTTGTTACTTCATCCCATGCCCAAAATCACCTCATGGTTGCGATGTATCCCCAACAGGAGAATACATTGTTGCTAGTGGTAAATTAGCAGCTGTTATACCAGTATTTAGTTATGACAAAATGTTAAAAGCAATTGCAGCAAAAAGCTTTGACGGTGAATTTGAAGGCATTCCAGTTATTAAATATGAATCTGCATTGTATGGTGAAGTAAAGAAACCAGGATTAGGACCTTTGCATACAGAGTTTGATGCTGATGGTAATGCATATACATCTATGTTCGTATCATCTGAAGTGGTTAAATGGAACATCAAAGACTTAAAAGTAATTGATAGACAACCAACATATTATTCTATTGGTCACTTATGTGTTGTTGGTGGCGATACAAAAAAACCTACTGGCAAATACTTAATAGCTTATAACAAAATCACTAAAGATCGTTATTTACCAACAGGTCCTGAGTTATCCCAAAGTGCCCAGTTGTTTGATATTAGTGGAGAGAAAATGAAATTAATTTTAGATTTCCCAACAATTGGAGAGCCACACTATGCTCAAGCAGTATTAGCAAGTGTGATCAAAGACAAGTCTGTTAAAATGTTTAAGATTGAAGAAAATGCTCACCCCTATGTTGCAAAAGGAGAAAAAGAAACAAAGGTTGTTAGAGAAGGAAATAAAGTTCATGTATACATGACAGCTATTCGTTCTCATTTAACTCCTGATAATATTGAAGGAATTAAGATGGGTGATGAAGTTTATTTTCACGTAACGAACTTAGAACAGGATTGGGATGTGCCTCATGGCTTTGCTATCAAAGGAGCTGACAATGCAGAATTACTAATTATGCCAGGTGAAACACAAACATTAAAATGGGTACCTACAAAAGTTGGCATCTCGCCTATGTATTGTACAGATTTTTGTAGTGCATTACATCAAGAGATGACTGGTTATGTTAGAGTTTCTCCAGCTGGAAGCAATGTACCTCTTAAATTTGGAACAGGTATAACTAAACCAGAAGTAGCTGCTGCTTCTAAATAATAAACAATATTTTTAAATTAAGGGAGCAGAAAATCGAATTGTCTGCTCCCTTTTTATTTTAACAAGCAATACAATTTATGGACTCAACAGAAAAAAATATTGGAATAATTTCCAAAGGAATACTTGTTATTGCAGGAGCTCTATTAGTAATATCATTATTCAATCCTATTTGGCGAATTGAATTAGATGCTCCTCAATACCCAGAAGGATTAGCTTTAACTATTCATGCAAATAAAATAGGTGGAGATGTAGAAATCATTAATGGATTAAATCATTACATTGGAATGAAAACACTTCATGCTGATGAGTTTATTGAATTTACAATTTTACCATACATTATAAGTGCCTTTGCTTTAGCTTGCTTATTAGTAATTTTAATAAACAAAAAGAAAGCTTTATATCTTTTGTTTGGAGCATTTGTTTTATTTGGTATCATAGCAATGGTAGATTTTTGGAGATGGGAATATAATTATGGACATAATCTAGATCCCAATGCCGCGATTATAGTACCTGGAATGGCCTATCAACCACCACTAATTGGATTTAAACAGCTATTAAATTTTGGAGCTTATTCAATTCCTGATATTGGAGGATGGCTTTTTATAGCAAGCGGTTTACTAATGGCTACTGCAGTTTTTATAGTTTATAAAAAACAAAAAAAATGATAAAAAAAAACACTTCAATATTCATTTTGATAGTACTATTTTTCTCTTTTTGTTCTTGTGAACAAACAAAACCAGATGCTATTAAAATAAATTCCGACAACTGTGATAATTGTGGAATGACAATATCTAATGCTAGATTCGCAGCTATACTTTTTACAAAAAAAGGAAGAACATATAAATTTGACGATATAACTTGCTTACTAGATTACAGAAACGATAATAGAGAAAAAACTGTAGGTGCAGCATTATACGTTTCGAATTTTTTAAATGATAAGCAACTATTGCCCGTAGAAACTGCAATTTATATCAAGGGAGATAATCTAAAAAGTCCAATGGGTGGAAATATTGCCGCATTTGAGAACAAAAAAAGTGCAGATACATGTAAAGTGGATTTTGCAGCGGAGTTTACAGACTGGAATACTATCAATAAATAATGAAACGACTAATAGCAATCCTGTTACTTACTTCAACTACTTGTTTTTTATATGCTAAAACACATGAAGTTGGCAAGGACAAAGTTTACAAAAGCATTAAAAGTGCTTTAGCAAAAATTCACAATGGCGATACTGTTTATGTTTACGAAGGCATTTACAAAGAAGGAAATATTATTCTTGATAAAGAAGTCACATTAATAGGAATTAATTTCCCCATTTTAGATGGACAAAAAAAGTATGAAATATTATCTGTAAAATCAGCAAACACAATAATTTCTGGGTTTAAGGTTCAACATTCAGGATATTCAACGTTAGATGACCCTGGTGGGATAAAAGTCTATAACACCAAAAATGTTTCTATTTGTAATAACATTTTAGATGATAATTTTTTTGGCATCTATTTACAATATTGCACAAACTGTATTATCAAAAACAATTCTATAATATCCTATGGTATTGAAGAACAAAAAATAGGAAACGGTATACATTGTTGGAAAAGTGATAGCCTTCAAATTATTGGCAATAAAGTATCAGGACATAGAGACGGGATATATTTTGAGTTTGTAACAAATTCAGTTATTTGGAGAAATATTTCAGATGGAAATATTCGTTATGGTTTACACTTTATGTTTTCAAATAATGATTCCTATATATCAAATATATTTAGAAATAACGGTGCTGGTGTTGCAGTGATGTTCACTAACAAAGTGAAAATGTTTAATAATATTTTCGAGGAAAATTGGGGAGATGCCGCCTATGGCTTATTTTTAAAGGAAATTTCTGATAGTTTTATTTTTGGAAATAAATTTATTCGAAATACATCTGGAATTCACATGGAAGGAACAAGTAGAATTAAAGTAGAAAGAAATATTTTTGAATCGAATGGCTGGGGTATGAAAATTCAAGCAAGCTGTATGGATAACGAAATTATTTCTAATAACTTCATAGGAAATACATTCGACATTAGTACGAATGGATCTCTTGTTCTAAATACCTTTAATGGAAATTATTGGGACAAATACGAAGGGTATGATTTGGATAAAGATAAAATTGGAGATATTCCTTATCACCCACTTAGCCTTTTTTCTGTAATCGTAGAAAATAATCCACCTGCTATGCTTTTATTTAGAAGTTTTATGGTTACACTTCTAGACAAATCAGAAAAAATAATGCCTAGTTTAACACCTGATAATTTTATAGACAATACTCCATTAATGCATTCTTTAAAATTATGATAGAAATAAATAATTTATCAAAGAAATTTGGAAAACTAACCGTTTTAAACGGTGTTAATTTATCTTGCAAGCAAGGAGAATGCATTGCGCTTATTGGCCCTAATGGCTGTGGCAAAACCACAATAATTAAGAGTATTTTAGGAATGGTAATACCTACTCAAGGCACTATAGAATTTAAAGGAGAGTTTATTTCAAAAAATTTCGAATACCGTAAACATATTGGATATATGCCACAAATTGGTAGATATCCAGACAATATGACTATTGGGCAAATTTTAGAAATGATAAAAGAAATCAGGAAATCTGGAGAGCAATTAGATGAAGATTTATTACATCAATTTAAACTACAAGATCTCTTTAATAAAAGGATGAGTACCCTCTCAGGTGGAACAACACAAAAAGTAAGCGCTACATTAGCGTTTTTATTTAATCCAGATGTATTAATATTAGATGAACCAACAGCTGGACTAGACCCTTTAGCCTCTGAAATTTTAAAAGATAAAATTATAACTGAAAAACAAAAAGGCAAATTAATACTCATTACATCACACTTATTAAGTGAATTAGATGATTTAATAACTCAAATTATTTTTATGCAAGATGGAATTGTGCAATTCCATAAAACAGTTGATGATCTTAAATCATCAACTGGAGAAGAAAAAATATCAAAAGCTATTGCTAAAATTTTAAAAAGTAAAAACAATGAATAGAATTATAAAATTTATTGTTTTAGATATACTTAAAAACAAAATTGTTTTAGTATATACCTTTAATATGTCAATATTATCGTGGAGTGTATTTAGCTTGGAGGACAATAGTACAAAGGGATTATTAACCTTATTAAATGTCATTCTGCTAACCGTTCCACTCGTTTCTGTTGTGTTTTCAACAATCTATATTTATAATAGCTCAGAGTTTATTGAATTGCTATTAAGTCAACCAATTAAACGCAGTAAAATTTGGTGGAGTTTGTTTTTCGGACTTAGCACGTCTCTATTATTAGCATTTTTTATAGGAACCGGAATACCTATTTTGCTGTATGCGCCATCTGATGTTGGTATGATGATGTTGTTAGTTGGATTCTTTATTACAACCGTATTTGTCGCTATAGCATTTTTAAGTTCTATTCTAACAAGAGATAAAGCAAAAGGTATAGGCATTGCTATAATGCTTTGGCTATTTTTCGCTTTACTTTTTGATGGACTTATTTTGTTCCTTTTATTCCAATTTGCCGATTATCCAATCGAAAAAATGATGGTTGCTATCACCGCTTTTAACCCAATAGATTTAGCTAGAATTTTGATTTTATTACATTTGGATGTTTCTGCTATGATGGGATATACAGGAGCTATATTTAAGGATTTCTTTGGAACTTCTCTAGGAATAATAATCGCATTTTTTATTTTGCTTCTTTGGATACTAATTCCTTTTTGGGTTTCTCTAATAAAATTTAAAAGAAAAGATTTGTAAATTAATTATTAAAGGGCAATTTATAGGAAAGCAAGAGTCCTCTGAACAAGCCAAAGTATTTAAAAATCAATCAGCTGAAAAACGATTAAATCGACAGTAAAATTACTATTGATGAAATTATTTAAAAGCAATAATTCAAATTTAGACAAAAGCATTGTTTGATTGTTCTAGTAATCATACCTTTTGTACTCTATAAAAAAAGAAGGCTACCATTACTGACAGCCTTCTTTCTTAATTAAAAAAACAAAACAAAACAAAATTTTAAAATAACTATTATCGAATTCCAAAGTTTTAATGTATCATATTATTGCTGCTAAACTAATAATAAAGCAGAATAACTTCGCCTTTGATTTAGTTATATTTATTGAGGTAATAATACTTCGTCAATTACGTGAATAATTCCATTAGATGCTTTAATAGAGGCTACGACATGAGCCTTGCCATTAATTACAGGCTTACCATCAACTACTGATATTTTTATATTCCCACCGTTAACTTGGCCTAAATTTCTACCATCAGTTAAAGCCTCTGCTTCAATTACTCCAACATACACATGGTATTGCAAAATATCAACTAATGCATCTTTTTTCTCTGGTTTTAATAGCCCTTCTACAGTCCCTGCTGGTAATTTATCAAACGCAGCATTAACAGGTGCAAAAACGGTAAATGGTCCAGCGTTACTTAATACATCTACTAATTCAGCCGCTTTTACTGCAGCGACTAAAGTTGTATGATCTTTACTGCTCACTGCCACTTGAACTACATTTGGGTTAGAAACATCATCTTGAACACCAGATTGCCCTACTCCATTAGATTCTTCTGCGGCTGTTGCATCCGAATTTACAACACCATTCTCTTCTGTTTTAGGCTCGGAACTACATGAAAATAATCCAATGGTTCCTACTACAAATAAAAATTTAAAAGTTGCTTTCATAATTTTTTGATATTAATTTTCAACAAAAAGACTGATTTTTTTCTAAATAAATTATGATTAGAATCATAATACTGTGATTATTTTTGTTTGCTTTGGGAAAATACAATCAGTAAAGCTCCTAATAACAATATTAACGAAATTCCAAACAGAATTTCATTTACATATTTAACAACGATATAACCAAAAGCTGCTACTCCTTGAATTGCAAGCACCAATTCATTTAAAAATATACCTACAACAAAAAAACTAAAAGCAACAGTGGTTAATTTATTTACTTCGATTAATTTAAAAGTATATAAATAAGATAGAATAAATAACGAAATAACTGCTAATAAAACTAAATGCAAATAGGCAATAACAATTGGTCTGAAACCGAAGGCAAGATCACTAAGGGCTGGTATCGTTGAACCTAACTGCAATAATAATTTTATAGAAAATGAAATTCCAACAAACAAAAACAAATACGTCTGAAATTTATTTAAAGTAGTTCCTGCTTTTAAAGCTATTTTAATTGCTTTTATTATTTTAATCCAAGCAATCACTTGTACAAATGCTGCTATAACAACTATTATGTAAAGCCAAATAGGCAGTTTTGCCCATAACGTTGACAAGAAATAGGCAGGGATAAGTGAAATACAAAATAATTTAAAAAAAAATTTGTCGTATTTAAATAAAGGGAATATAGCATTGCATTCACTAAAAAACAACCCAAGGCATGTAAAAATAAAAAAACCGTTATACTGAAAATGAAGATAAAAATAAACGGAAGCCAAATACCAGTGTTCATTAAAATTTCTGGAAGCCATTATATATGCTAAATAAAATGTTCCAACTGATGAAATAATATTAAATAATAAGGCTGCTTTAAACCAAGGTTTAGAAGGGTTAGAATCATCAACATTTTCTAAATCTTTAAAATAGAAAAACGCAAAAAAGCAGGCAATAACAATTGTAATTGTGGAAAGATCAATTGATAATGCACTATACCCCTGATAGGAGAATGAAAAAAGCATACCATATGAACAAATCAAATTTGCAACAAGAATTCGATTGTAATTTTTAGTATCTAGAAATTGATTTTTTTTTATTATGAAGTGAATCATTAATACATAAAGAGCCTGTGTAATCCAGCCAGCGAATGCAAAATGAGAATGTGCATGTTGTATGTTTTTTTGACTAAAATAGGGGAAATCAAAACCAATTTTATACCTCATTAAAACACCTAGCATTGCAACAATAAGTAAATTAACCAATGATAGTTTTAACCAAAATTTAACATTAAAAGACATAATCAATAAATTAGTTTTCGTTCCACTATTTGAACCGTTTTTTGTGTCTTCATTTTCGCCAATGTTCTAATAACTGTTTCCACTCTTAATCCTGTATAATTAGCGATTTCTTGACGAGTATAGGGAATTTCGATTTCCTCATTCTCCCTATTGTTTTTCTTCTTGTAATTATTGAGAAAACTTATAATTCTAGTTTCTGGCGTATTATTAATAATTTCTCGTGTAGTAATTGCTTTGTCATAAATCCGTTTAGATAAAAGCATAATCATCCTTTTCTGGAAATCAGAATTTTGATCTAAAATTTCTAGAAATTTTTCTTTCGATAATTTTAAAACAATTGAATCTTGGCAAGCGACAGCTGAAGAAGGGTAATTTTCATTTATAAACAAGAGAGGCTCACCAAAACTACATCCAGCTTTAAATTCTGATTGAGTAAATTCCCTCCCATCGATATTGGTGATGAATACTTTAACGGTTCCTTCCAGTATTTGGTAATAAAACTTAGGAACATCATTTTCGTGAAATATATAATCCCCTTTTTTGAATTTCTTAGCAATAGCCCCCCATTTTATTAGTAAATCAGTGTCAATTTGCATGTACAGATTTTTAATGGCTCAAATATAAGAAAAAAACAGAAATTAGGGGCGCAAAATTACTTTTAATATATTGTTATTAAAATGATTTAAATCATGTTAATTTAATTTATAAGTATTTGATTATAAATTGAAATTGAAATAAGTTCTTAATTGGGTTATAAGAAAGCCTTCAAATCAACTGATTTAAAAGCTTTCTTTATGGAAATAGAATAAATTATCCTTTTTTACAAATTTTGCAAGAATAACAATCGTTTGCTCGTTAATCTTCCCTTCTATTTGTTCGGCATTATCAAACACCAATTTAATTTTCTTCACAACAGTTCCTTTTGAAGCAGTAAAATTGGTTCCTTTTACATTCAAAGCTTGTGTAAGCACAACGGTATCACCATTTTCAAGAATGTTTCCAAAAGCATCTTTATGTACATCCGCTTTTTCGAATGCGCTCAATGCCCATTGGATTGTATTTTCATCATAATCAACTGAACTGATTAAATCACTCGCCCACGCTTCCTCTTTTAAACTATGAAGTATGCGGTAGCTCAATGCTTGCACACTTGCCTCCGGATTCCAAATACTTCCTTCAAACAACGCCAGTGAAACTTGCGTCTTTATTATCGATGGATGTAAAACAAGTATTGCAAAGCGCAACCTGGTTTCAATAACATCATCATTTTGGGACTTACGGTATATTCAATTGTTGCTTCTTCCGCATTACAAAGCTCGCATTGCCCTTGATTTCTATCTTTTAATTTTTGATTGATTGACATCGGATTCTTTTTTAATTATGATTATAAAAAATTCAATTTTACTAATTGAGCGACAAAAGTAGAAGATATTTTAGAATAAGCATCCTACCCTAGCTGTTTAGAATTTCTCTTAATTACATTATCGTCCTTTAAACAATCCTAATTGCTATTTTGTATACTTTATTATCTTTATACAATAAATCAGAACGCTATGATTAAACAATCGAAAGACAATGTTTTCAATATGCTCGTAATTGTTGCGGCACTTGGTTATTTTGTTGATATATATGACTTATTATTATTCCTAGTAGAACGAAGAGATAGCTTAAAAGAAATTTTAGGTGCTACCGCTAGTAATGATGAAATACAACGTGTAGGCAAGCAGTTATTAAATTGGCAAATGGGCGGAATGCTTATTGGTGGAATATTTTGGGGGATATTGGGCGATAAAAAAGGTCGACTTTCTGTATTATTTGGTTCGATTTTACTTTATTCCATTGCCAATATTGCTAATGGATTTGTTCAATCGGTTCCACAATATGCTATTCTAAGATTCATTTCTGGTTTTGGATTAGCGGGTGAATTGGGTGCAGGTATTACTTTGGTGAGTGAAACTATGAGTAAAGAAAAACGAGGAATAGGCACCATGATTGTCGCTACCATTGGCGTATTCGGAGCTGTTGTTGCTGGATTTATGGGAAATGTGATTGAAAACTGGAGGTATTCTTTTTCCTAGGGGAGGAATGGGGCTGGCTTTATTACTTATGCGAATTGGCGTTTTTGAATCTGGAATGTTTGAATCTGTAAAAGAGAAAAAGGTAGCGAGAGGAAACATTTTAAGTTTATTTAAAAGTAGAAAAAACACATTTAAATACTTGAATATTATTTTAGTAGCAGTACCTGTTTGGTACGTTATGGGTGTATTGGTTGGCTTTGCTCCAGAAATGATGGACAAGCTTGGTGTAAAATCGTTTATACCCGAAAATGGCAAATGTGTAATGTTTGCTTATCTAGGAATTACGATCGGAGACTTTGGAAGCGGTTTACTTAGTCAGCTTTTAAAAAGCAGAAAAAAAGCCTTAGGTACTTTTTTATTTTTAACAGGGATTGGAATTGTACTCTATTTCACGGTTGCAACTTATTCCGAAGCAGCATTTTATTCAACCATTTTGTTTATTGGATTCGCAACAGGTTACTGGGCTGTATTTATGAGTACTGCATCTGAATTATTTGGAACAAATATAAGAGCAACGGTTACAACAACGGCACCCAACTTTGTAAGAGGTTCGTTAATTTTTGTTACCATGCTAATTGATTTGATTGGTCTTTACACAAATCGAATAGAAGCAATTATCATAACAGGTGTTATCCTATTTGTAATTGCAATTATTTCACTTTGGAAATTGGAAGAGACATTTAACAAAGATTTGAATTATCTAGAAGAATCACACATTGTTTAAAAAACGAAAATGAACAAAAAAACAGTAGTAATTGGAGCATCAGACAATCCAGAACGTTATGCTTACAAAGCAACGATTGCTTTGCAAAAGCACAATCATGAAGTAGTACCAATTGGAATTAGGACAGGGATTATTAATGGTTTAGAAATCATTTTAGACAAGCCAATTGTTCCTGATGTAGACACTATAACACTTTATGTGGGCCCGCAAAATCAAGATGCATGGAAGGAGTACATACTAAGCTTAAAGCCAAAGAGAGTGATTTTTAATCCAGGAACCGAAAATCCTGAATTCGAAAAACAATTACAAGAGCACTCTATTGAGCCTGTAGAAGCGTGCACATTGGTAATGTTATCGATCGGAAATTATTAAAATACAAAAGCGTGTTTCAGATTTGAAACACGCTTTGTAAAATTTTAATCACAAACTATAATCTAATTATTTCTTTTTTGTTTGTTCTTTTGACAACTCTTTAGATTTATCTATAGTCTTTGCTGTTGCCGTTTTTTTAATTGGCTTTACCTGATTAATTTTTGCTGGCTTAGTTGTTCTTTTAGGCCCATCTTGAAATGTTTGAGCAAACATAGCTGTTGAAACTATTCCAACGAAAGCTAAAATCAATGTTGTTTTTTTCATTTTTTAATGTTTTAAATTTAGTAGGTTATTTGCAATCCTAATGCCAAACTAATATCAATCTGTTAAACAACGTTAAATTGCGGCTAAAATTACAGCGCATGCTGTTTTTATCTCATCCAATGAAATTGTTAAAGGTGGTGCAATTCGCATACTGTGTGCGTTAAATAAGAACCAGTCGGTAATGACTCCATTTTCAATACACGTATCAATTATACGTTTATTCTCTTCATAGGAATCGAATTCAATTGCCAGCAACAAACCTTGTCCGTGAATTGATTTTATTTTAGGATGTACGAGCATGGTTCTAAACAGTGCTTCTTTTTCAGAAACGGATTCCAATAACTTTTCTTCGAGAATTGTATTTAAAGTTGCTAAGCTTGCAGCACAAGAAACAGGATGACCGCCAAATGTTGTAATATGACCAAGAATAGGATTATTAGTGAGTGTCGACATTATTTCTTGGGAAGAAACAAATGCACCAATTGGCATCCCTCCTCCCATTCCTTTTGCCAAGCACAAAATATCAGGAACAAAATTAAAATGTTCGAATGCGAATAATTTTCCAGTACGACCAAATCCACATTGAATTTCATCTGAAATCATCAAAGCACCTACTTCCGAACAACGATTTCTTAATGCAACTAAAAAATCCTTTTGAGGAACAATGGCACCAGCTTCACCTTGAATTGTTTCAACAACAACACAAGCGGTTTTAGAAGTGATTTGTTTTAAGTGGTCGACATTGTTGTATTCAATTTGTCTGGTATCTGGTAAAAGTGGACGATAGGCATTTTTAAATTCTTCGCTGCCCATAATGCTTAAGCTGCCATGAGTACTTCCATGGTATGCATTTTTGAATGAAATAATTTCGGAACTTCCGGTGTAACGTTTTGCTAATTTCATGGCGCCTTCAATTGCTTCGGAGCCAGAATTTACAAAATACGATGCACTTAAATTTTCCGGCAAAATATCACTCAATGCTTTTGCTAAATTTACCTGTGGACTTTGAACATACTCGCCATACACCATTAAGTGCATGTATTTATCCAGTTGATTTTTTATTGCAGCAACAACATTCGGGTGACGATGCCCCACATTGGAAACAGAAATCCCTGCAATTAAATCAATGTATTTTTTTCCTGATGTGTCAAATAGATAAACACCTTCTGCTTTTTCTATTTCTAAAGCCAATGGCGTTACACTGGTTTGTGCAACATGATTTAAAAACAATTGTCGTTGTGATAACATAAGGCGAAGTTAAATAATTTTAACATGCGATTGACTTTGTCAATTTTTAAAACTATGTTTATATTCAAAATAAGATCATGAAAAAATTTATTTTACTTTTTTTAATCATCCTAAGTTATCAGCTTAGTGCCCAAGACACATTATTATTAAGAGATAATCGTACTTTTCTTGTAATAATCAAAGAAATAAAAATAGACAATATTCAATACACTCGTTTTGATTTTCAAGATGGCCCAACTTATATCCTCTCGAAAGATAGTATAAATGAAATACGCTTTTTTTCGGGACTTAAAGAAAGTTTTTCCACCTATAAATCAAAACAAACAATTGATGCATATTCCAAACATCCCACTAAAAGAGGAGAAAGTGTTGAAAGAATAGATTTAGATGGGAATCGATACCACTACAAAGGAGAAACATACCGATACAGGGAGATATCTGAAATAGCATTCAATAAGTGCGATAATAAAGAATTAGTACAACTAATGAATCAGAAAAAGAACAATCAAGTGTTGTATGGAGTTTCATTTATTGGTATCCCCATCACCGTTGTTGGAGCTGCAACATGTGTTATCGGGGCATTTGACATGTTGCTGGGAGGAAGCGGTGATTTCCTTAAAGCTGGCGCACTTATAACTGCAGGTGGTGTAATCACCTTGAGTGTAAATACGTATTCCCACCTACGTATAAAATACTTAAACAAAAAAATAGTAAAAGTTTATAACGAATCCTTTTAAAGAAATGCTCTACAATCTACTCCGATTATTAATGCGGATTACAAGTTCAATTTTTTTTAAATCAATTACGATACGAAACAAAGAACTTGTACCTGAATCCGGACCATTAATGGTATTAGCAAACCATCCAAGTACATTCATGGATCCGATTGTTATTGCAACAATTTTAAACAGAAAAGTGTATTTTTTAGCAAAAGGAGAATTGTTTAAAAGCAAGTTTACTAAATGGCTATTACCAAAATTCAACATGATTCCTGTTTATAGAAAACAAGATGATCCAAGCTTAATGAACAAAAATGAAGAAACATTCATTAAATGTTATGAGCATTTGGAAAATGGTGGAGCCATTCTTATGTTTCCAGAAGGAATAAGTATTACTGAACGAAAACTAAAACCAATAAAAACGGGTGCTGCAAGAATTGTATTGGGAGCAGAGGCAAGAAATAATTTTAAACTCAATACAAAAATCATTCACATAGGATTGAATTATGAAAATCCACATAAATTTAACCGCCATTTATTTGTAAATATAAATCCAGCTATCAACGCTTCTAATTATAAGGAAGAATATAGCAAAGATAGCTTTAAAGCTGCACAAGACCTTACAGATGAAATCACAAAAGAGTTAGAAAAATTAGTAATTGATATTGAAGATAAGCATACCGATGAGTTAGTTAAAAACATTGAAGTACTTTACAAATACAAAGTAAGTAAAGATTTAGGAATAAGCGAGGATGATAAATCGAGGGATTTTATCATCACAAAAAACATTGTAGAAACCGTAAATTATTACAAAGTAATAGAACCTAAGCGTGTGGAGAGCATGAAAAATCGCTTAGCCATCTATTTTGAAAATTTAAAAAAATCAGGGTTAAGTGATGGAGATATTTTGAACAATCAAAAAAATGATTCCTTTTTATTAAGTAATTTAAAAGCACTTTTAACCATCATCATCGGATTTCCATTTTATGTTTATGGATTAATAAACAATTTTTTGCCTTTTGAAATTCAGGCTTTTTTAGCAGGCAAAATCACAAAATCAATTGAATTTAGAGGTGCAATAGGAATGGTGGGTGGAATGTTTACTTTTTAATATTTCATTCGGTACAAATCATTATTGTATGGAAGTTGACACATATTCAGTGGCTTACAATAGCTTATGCGGTAAGCTTACCACTTAGCGGATTATTTACGTATTGGTATTATCACACGGTATTAGAAATAAAAAACAAATGGTTGTTGATGATGGTATTTTATAAAAAAAGCGTATTCATTTCAAACCTTATTACAGAAAGAGAAAATTTAATTTCTGAATTTGACAAGGCAAAAAATGAATACGCTCAAACAATCACAAACAACTAATGTTTGTTTGCACAATTGTACTTATAAATGTGCAGCAACGAATTTGTAAAATTCTGATTTTAAATCAGCATAAATCTTTTTAAAGGTTTCTACCTTATCGTTGATTACAGCATGATCAGCAAATAATTTTTTATCGATTGCAATTGGATTTTCTTTTGCATATTTCGTTAACCATTGCTCGTGTTCGTTAACATGGTGATTCAAAATATCTAATTGCTCTTTTTGAATAATGAACTGATTTTGGAAATGTTCCACTTTTTTACGAACATCGTCAGCGTTATTTTTAGAAATAACTTCTTCTAATCTTTTTTGGTAAATTTTTAATTCATCAGAATAAAACTTAGCCTCATTTAACCATAATTGGTGTTCGAAATGTAATTCGTCAATGTGTTTTGTTCTTGTTGCAGTTGTCATAGCTTTTATTTTTAGGTTTATAGAACAAAAATACATCTATAACACTAAGCACTAAATGATAAGCGTCACCGTAAAACCTGATTAATATCAGTTTTTACAATTTAGCAATCAAATCAAGCACTCTGCGTTCAATTTCATCGCGTACTTCATTAAACTGATCTGGCTCCATGTGTTTAGGATCTTCTAATTTCCAATCGTCACGATGGTCAGCTATAACAAAGGGACATTCATCACCACACCCCATCGTAATTGCATAATCATATTTTACCTTAGGTATTTCATCTAAGGATTTTGAATCGTGCTGCGTTAAATCATAACCCACCTCTTTCATTGCGGCAATTGCCTTTGGATTGATAATGCCGGAAGGACGAGAACCACTACTATACACTTCCACTTTTCCTTTTCCATGAATTTTGGCAAAAGCTTCTGCCATTTGACTTCTATTCGAATTTTCGACACAAACAAATAATATCTTTTTCATCGATAAATAATAAATTTAAATTTTATGGATAATCTATCTAATTTCTTATGAATTCAAACCATTAACAGTAGCTGGGTAATATTTTTTCCTGAACCAAAAAGCCAATTTCACTAATGCTATTAATGCTGGCACTTCTACTAAAGGTCCAATTACTCCAGCAAAGGCTTGCCCCGAATTAATTCCAAAAACACCAATTGCGACAGCTATGGCTAATTCAAAATTATTACCAGTAGCTGTAAACGAAAGGGCTGCATTTGTAGAATAATCGGCTCCTAATTTTTTAGCGGCTAAAAATGTAACAACAAACATTACAGCAAAATAAATCACCAATGGAATTGCAATACGAACAACATCAAAAGGAATTTGAACTATTAATTCCCCTTTTAAACTAAACATTACAATAATTGTAAATAGAAGTGCTACAAGTGTAATCGGAGAAATGAATGGAATAAACTTTTGTTGGTACCATTCCTCTCCTTTTAATTTTAATTAACGAATAACGACTTACAACACCAGCAATAAAAGGAATTCCTAAATAAATAAAAAACACTTTCTGCAATCTGAGAAATGGTAATGGATATTTCTAAGCGTTGCATTCCAAAAAATTTCGGGAACAACCGTTAAATAAAAATAAGCATAACCTGAGAATAAAAACACTTGCAATAAACTGTTAATTCCAACCAAACCAGCAATGTATTCACGATTACCTCCTGCTAATTCATTCCAAACAATAACCATTGCTATACAAGGTGCAATACCGATTAACACAAGTCCTGTTCTATACTCAGGATAGTCATTTAAAAAGATGTATGATAGCACAAACATAAAAAAGGGAGCAATAATCCATGTAATGAACAAGGACATTGCAAGTAATTTTATATTTTTAAATACTTGAGGAATTTTTTCGTAACGAACTTTGGCTAAAGGAGGATACATCATCAGTATTAAGCCAATGGCTAATGGAATGTTTGTTGTTCCACTCGACATTGAATTTATAAATGTTGCTGTTGATGGAATAAAATAACCGATGGCAACACCAATGAGCATAGCTAAAAATATCCATATAGTTAAATAACGATCTAAAAATCCTAATCGTTTTCGTTCATGAGTGGGAGCGCAATTGTTTGCCGACATAGTTATTTCTTTTTAAAGCTACAGTACGTAAAATTTTGAGTTGTATTAAATGGTGTTGGATGAACTTCATCAACACACTTAATCTTTTCGAATGTATTCGAGAATTGATTTGCTAGCTCATCTTTTGAATATTGTTTGACATTGATGCCACTGCATTTTAATGGACCAGAATCAGAGAAAGTAGCAAGCATCATTTTACCATTTGGCTTTATATAGTTAGTGGTAATTGAAACGTACTTATCTACATCATTTGAATCCGACAAGAAATGAAAAGCGGCTCTATCGTGCCAATAATCGAATGTAACAGGTGCTTTGAAATCCAATACATCAGATACAATCCAATTAACACGATTTGCTTTGTCACCCAATCTTATTTTCAAACGATTTAAAGCGTGTTCTGAGATATCCAGTGCATATACATTTTGATAGCCATTATTAACTAAATAATCTATAAAGTAAGAATCGCCAGAACCTACATCTATAATTGTAGCATCTTTTGGAACCGAATTCGATTCAAAAAAATCAATACTTGACTTTGGAACTGGCTGATGCCAACTCACTTCTGTTTGTTGTTTCTGAGAAAATACACTTTCCCAATGTTCTTTCTTGTTCATACCAATAAAATTTAATTACAACATCCGCTATTAGGTGTGCAACAGTTGGAAGCTGAAGTTTGTAATTCTTTTAAGTTTACTTTTAATTTTTCTGTTGGAATACCACATTTATCTTGCGCCAAGCAATTTGTTTGTTTAGCAGTTAAAACAAAGGATTTTCCATTAAAATCCAAGCCATATCTACCAATTGTAGCAGTTTGGTATTCTACTTCAATTTCGAAATCTTTTATTCCTATTGCTTTTTCCGACAAATCGATGATGTTCAATAATTTAGCTGGTGCTAAACGATGATCAAAATCATTTGCTTCCCATAATTGAAAATTCACAAAATGTTCTTCACGAACAGTTCCACCGCAATCAATAAAGTGTTTTGTTGTTAATCCTACTTCTGTAATATGAAAATGAGCAGGGACTGCCGTTCCATTATCTTGTACAAATTCAACGGTTGATAGTGCTGTTAATTTGTTTTTAAATTCTGATAATTTCATGATGTCTTTTTTTTAGTAGTTATAATTTAATTTTTAGCAACATTTTGTTTTCATGGATTCAAAATTCATTTTAAAAAGATCCAAAAATATTTCTTTGGCTATTTTCCAATTCTCTTTATCTATACAATAACATACGCGTGGCCCATCAATCTCACCTTTAATAAGACCTGCATTTTTGAGTTCTTTTAAATGCTGTGACACAGTAGATTGCGATAATGGCAAATGCTCTACAATATCATTGCAGATGCATGATTTTTGTTCCGATAAAAATTTAATAATTGCAACTCGAGCGGGATGAGACAATGCTTTTGCTATTTCTGCAGCTTTTATTTCATCCGTTTCAAAATCTAGTTTTTTGCTGTAAGCCATGATTTATATTATATATCGCAAATATACGATTAATAATATTCCAAAAGCAAGAATTTTTAATTTATTTTATTAGAAATATGCCTTTATCTTATCGATAAAGGATTTTGGGGCTGGACAAGGACGGTTCGTTTTCATGTCGATAAAAACCAATGTTGTGTTTCCTGTGTTTAATAATTCATTTTTCTGATTATAAATTTCATAATCAAACGTAATGCGAGCAGTTGGTAATTCTTTGATGGTCGTTTTTATAATAAGTAGGTCATCGTAAAAGGCTGGTTTATGGTATTTTATGTTACATGTATATACAGGTAGCATCACACCATTATCTTCCATATCCTTATAACTTGAACCTAATTGACGCAGTGCCTCTACTCTACCCACTTCAAAATATTGCGTGTAGTTTCCATAATACACATAACCCATTCTGTCGGTTTCGGCATAACGAACCCTGATTGTAGTTTCAGAAATATACATTTTTTTGCTTTTTTAATCGAATGAATATACAAATTAAATTAATTCTAAATTGAAAAAAAATAAAAATAAATTATCTTTTTTTTAACCTTATTCCTTTGTAAATGCTTATAATTGTAGTGAAAATTAAACAAGCACAACTCCCCATGAATGCACTACTAAAACAGCTATGCTGTTTGCTCCTTTCATTATATTTACTACAAAGTTGTTCTCACCCAACAAAAATTGTCAAAATAGAGAAATCGACATTGGAGTTAAATTCAAAATCAGAAACCGATTCTGTTTTTACCTATACGATTAGTCCATATAAAAATAAAATGGATGCAATTATGAATGAAGTTTTAATTGTATCGGATCAAGAATTATTAAAAGGATTGCCTGAAAGTAGTTTGGGCAATTTTGTGAGTGATGCCGTTTTGAAAAAAACAAATGACAAGTACAAACCTGCTGATGGAAAACTTGCCGACATATGTTTACTAAATAATGGGGGCTTAAGAGCTCAACTTCCGAAGGGCACAATTACAAGAGGTAAAGTATTTGAATTAATGCCATTCGAAAACAGTGTTGTTGTACTTACACTATCAGGCGAAAAAACGAAAGAGTTATTTGATGCGATGGTTGCCAATAATGGAGCACCTTTTTCAGGGGCAACAATTATAGCAAAAGGAAAAAAAATAAAAGAACTAAAAATTGCAGGAGCTGATTTTGATATTAATAAAACTTATAAAATTGTAACTTCCGATTATTTATCGGCTGGTGGCGACAAATACGACTTTTTCAAAAATCCACTTAAAACAGATACAGTTAATTATTTATTGAGAGATGCAATCATTGATTATTTAATTGATGAAAACAAAAAAGGAAACACATTAAAATTTGCTATAGATGGACGAATTAAATTTGAATAGCAGAAGAAGCTTCTTAAAAAAATCGCTGATTGGTGGTGCTGGAATTTTTGCATTGAATGCAATTCCAACCGATGTATTTGCAAAAACCGATTTGGTAAAAATCACCTTGTTACATACAAATGATGTACACAGCCATATTGATCCTTTTCCCGACAATGACCCTAAATACCCCGGATTAGGTGGTGCTGTTCGAAGAGCTGCATTGATAAAAAAAATAAGAACTGAAGAAAAAAATGTTTTGTTATTAGATGCAGGCGATATTTTTCAAGGCACTCCCTACTTTAATATGTATGGTGGAGAATTGGAATTTAAATTAATGAGCATGATGGGTTATGATGCAAGCACCATTGGCAATCATGATTTTGATAATGGGATTGATGGATTAGTAAAACAATTACCACATGCAAATTTTCCATTTATAAATTGCAATTATGATTTTTCGGATACGGCAATGAATGGAAAAACATTGCCCTACAAAGTATTTATAAAAGATGAAATTAAAATTGGTGTATTTGGAGTGGGTATTGAATTAGATGGTTTGGTAGATAAACGAATGTATGGGAAAACAATCTATTTAAACCCAGCAGAAAAAGCAGCACAAGTTTCACACCGATTAAAATTTGAAGAGAAATGTGATTTGATTATTTGTTTATCGCATTTAGGATTTACTTCTAAAGCAGGAAAATAAATGATGTGGACTTGGCAAAACAATCAAAAAATATTGATTTAATAATAGGAGCCCATACACATACTTTTTTAGATACACCATTAGAATACGAAAATAGTGATCAGAAAAAAGTATTGGTGGCACAAGTGGGATGGGCAGGAATTCGATTGGGTAGAATTGACTATATTTTTGAAAAAAAGACCAAGAAAAAGGCCTCAGAAGGCTACTCTATAAAAATTTCCAAAAAGTCAATAGTAATCTGATATTTTTTTTAACTTTTTTTCTTAATTATTTGTTAGGAATAAATTAAAGTTGTATATATTTACGGCTCAATAGCGATTACACAGGATTACAGGATATACTAAACATAAAGTTTAACAAAATATAAATTACAGAAGAGAATGGAGAAAGCATACGTAAAAGTTTGGGAGAGTTGTCTGGAGATAATAAGAGACAATGTTAGTTCACAGAGTTTCAAAACATGGTTCGAACCGATTAAGCCGGTAAAATTAAGCAACAGCGTTTTAACAATACAAGTTCCAAGTCAGTTCTTTTATGAGTGGTTAGAAGAGCACTACATTACCTTATTAAAGAAAACAATTAAAAAGGAATTAGGAACAGAAGGAAGATTAGAATATTCTATCGTTATGGAGAATTCCCATAACTCATCAAAACCATTTACGGTTAAGATTCCAACAAATAGCAAAAAAGAATTAAAGAATCCATCGGTATCAATGCCGATTGATTTGAATCAAAATACAATCCGTAATCCATTCATTATTCCAGGATTAAAAAAGGTAAACGTTGAATCTCAATTGAATGCAAATTATTCATTCGAAAATTTTGTAGAAGGAGATTGTAATCGTTTGGCTCGTTCTGCTGGATTTGCTGTTGCAAATAAACCAGGAGGAACTGCATTCAACCCTTTATTAATTTATGGTGGTGTTGGTTTAGGAAAAACACATTTAGCACATGCAATTGGAATTCAAATTAAAAATGAATTCCCGAACAAAACTGTATTATATGTATCATCAGAAAAATTCACACAACAATACATTGATTCTGTAAGAAACAACAATCAAAATGATTTTGTACATTTTTATCAAATGATTGATGTATTAATTATTGATGATGTTCAATATTTTGCTGGAAAAGAAAAAACACAAGATGTTTTCTTCCATATATTCAACCACTTACACCAAACAGGAAAACAAATCATTTTAACTGCTGATAAACCACCAGTTGAATTACAAGGATTTGAACAACGTTTATTGTCTCGTTTCAAATGGGGCTTAGCTGCTGATTTACAAACGCCTGGTTTGGAAACTCGTATTGCAATTCTTGAGAAAAAATTATACACCGATGGTATTGACTTACCAAAAGAAGTAATTGAATATTTAGCATACAGCATCACAACCAATGTTCGTGAGTTAGAAGGAGCATTAATTTCTTTGCTTGCTCAATCATCAATGAACAAAAAAGCAATTACATTGGAACTTGCGAAGCAGATGATTGACAAATTTGTTAAAAATACTGCTCGTGAAGTATCAATTGATTATATTCAAAAAGTGGTTTGTGATTATTTTGACTTACCAATCGAACTTTTGAAATCGAAAACACGTAAACGTGAAGTTGTTCAAGCTCGTCAAATTGCTATGTATTTTGCAAAAAGTATGACTAAATCATCATTAGCAACTATTGGCTTACATTGTGGTGGAAAAGACCATGCTACTGTTTTGCATGCTTGCCGTACAGTTAACAACCTTATGGATACTGACAAACGATTCAAAAATACATTGATGAATTGAATAAAAAAATCAGTATTCAGTAAGAATACCTTAAAAATGTCTATAAAAAATAGGAATCCGAACATCCGATTCCTATTTTTGTTATATACTAACCCTTAAGCTTATGGTAATTAATAGTAAATCGTTAATTAAGTTAGCATTATCATTATTGCTTACACTCCCATTTGCACTCCAAGCCCAACTTTATAATTTCCAAACCTATTCACTAGATGAAGGACTTTCACAATCAGAGGTCAATACCATTTATGAAGATAGTAGAGGTTATTTATGGATAGGAACATCAGGAGGAGGATTAAACCGATTTGATGGAAAATCGTTTAAAGTATATGAAGAAAAAGATGGCTTGTGCGGACAAGTGATTAATGCTATTTCTGAAGATGTTAATAAGAACATGTGGTTTGGAACTCGGTTCAATGAATTGTGCCAATTTAATGGACAAACATTTACAAGCTACAGCAAGACGAATGAAAAATATTTTTCTGGCGGTTATGTAGAATTCATTACAAATGATGACAATAACAATTTGATTGTAATTAAAAACCATGAAATACTTTTATTTGATGGTAAACAATTCAGTCAACTTGAAATACGAGGCGATTCACTTAAATATTTTGATGTTAATTGTTATAAAAAAGACAGTAGAAACCTTATTTGGATAGGAACAGACCAAGGATTATTGGTGTTAAAAAACAAAACATTAGTACGAATTGCTGATAATGAGCATATTAATGCAGCAAACATTACATCCATTACAGAAGATAAAAACGGAAACTTATGGGCCGTAGAAAATCGTTCTATCTTTCACAAAATAAAAATCACAGGACCTTCCCACTACCAAGTAAAAGCCACTAAAATCGATTCCTAAACATTCCAACAAGTGCAAACCATTAGCGCTATTCATTTTGATCAGCAAAATCAATTATGGGTATGTACTCAAAATGAAGGACTATATAAAATAACAAAAACAAGTGCTGCATTTCAATCAATCAAATGGAATGCCAGTAGATAATATAAAATGTATCTATGAAGATAAAACAGGAAACTTATGGATTGGTACTGGTGGCGGTGGTTTAGTAAAATACACCAACCAAGCATTTACCTACTACGACAACCTGCAAGGATTAAATGAAAAAGATATTTTCGCCATCAACGCTGATAAAAAAGGAAACATTTGGGTAGGAACAAGTTTGCATGGACTGTATAAATACGATGGAAAAACGGTTACCACATTCCCAACAATAACTGCAGAAACACGATGCATATTTACAGACAGCAAAGGAAATGTGTGGATAGGTAATAACCAAGGATTAAGCATATACAATGGTTCTACATTTACACCTTATAAAAATAAAGAAGTAAAAAATGTAAGAGCAATTTTTGAAGATTCGAATGGAATAATTTACATAGGTACAAGAGGTAATAGAGTTTTTGTGGATAATGGCAAAACCGTTGTGCAATTGGATGAGAGCATTGGTTTAACGAATGATAATGTGTATTCATTTATAGAAGATAAGAATGGATACATTTGGATGGGAACAGCAATGGTGTATACATTTACAATCATGAAAAAATTATCAAACATTTAACAAAAGGATTATGCAATACCTATGCAGGTAGCATGGTAAAAGATAAGTTTGGTAATATTTGGGTAGGTACCGATAATTGCGTGGGTTGGTTCAATGGTACTGAAATAAAAAGTGTAACAACAAAAGAAGGACTTACATCTGGTACTGTTTATCTTATGAATACAGATAGTTACGGAAATATTTGGGTAGGTACCAATAAAGGACTTGATAAAATTACACTGAATGAAAAAGGTGAAATTGCTACAATTCGAAATTATGGAAAAGCAGAAGGATTTAAAGGAATTGAATGCAACTCACGCAACATGCATTGATGGAAATGGCGATTTATGGTTTGGAACCATTAAAGGAGCTATAAATTTAGTCCGAGTGAAGAACCCTACGCAATAGAGAAACACCCAAGGTTGCAATACAAAATGTAAAACTTTTTATGAAGATGTGAATTGGACTGAGTATTCAGATACTTTATCACAATGGTACAATTTACCATTGAATACTATTTTTACACACGATAAAAATCATATTACATTTAACTTTAGTGCTATTAGCAAAACCTTTCCTGAAAACATAAAATACAGTTTCAAATTAGAAGGTTTTGATAAAAACTGGAGTCCAACAGAAGAAATACAAACAGCAACCTACTCCAACCTTCCTCCTGGTGTGTATCGTTTTTTAGTAAAAGCCGAAAACAAAGACGGTGTATCCAATGAAGAGTTTGCCGAGTTTGACTTTACTATAAAACAACCTTTCTGGACAACATGGTGGTTTATTATATTTTGTACTGTTGGTTTCTTCGGTTCAATATATGGATACAACCAATATCGAAAACGTAAACATTTATTGCAAAAAGAACGTTTCGAAAAAATCATCAAAGACAGAACTGCTGAGATTATTAAAAAACGAGATGAGAATGAAATACTTTTAAAAGAAGTACATCACCGTGTAAAGAATAATTTACAGATTATCAATAGCTTGATCAATATTCAATCGGATTATGTTTCGGATCCTAAAGCAACTGAGCTTTTTAGAGAGATTCGAAATAGAATCAGAACGATATCATTGGTTCATGAAAAACTTTACAAATCAGAAGACTATGGACGTATTAATGTGAAAGAATACATTAACATGTTGGTGGAAAATTTAATTGAGACCTACAGCTACAACAAAGAAATTGAATTAAAACTCGATTTGGAAGTACAGCATTTTAATTTGAATACCATTATTCCGTTGGGATTGTTATTGAATGAAATTATCTCCAACTCATTTAAATACGCGTTTAATGAGGTGAACAATGGAATTATTGAAATTGAATTGCATAAATCGAATGTGAAAGAAGAATACACTATTATTATTGGCGATAATGGAAAAGGCTTTAATGATGAGGTATTCAACAATGAAACAACTACATTGGGATTAGAATTAATAAAAATATTATCGAACCAGTTGAATGGAGAAATTGAAAAAATTCAAAAACCTGGTACGCACTATATTCTGAAATTTAAACCTATCAAAGATTAGTAGTATGCAAAAAGTATTGATGGTTTGCTTGGGAAACATTTGTCGATCACCATTGGCAGAAGGAATTCTTAGACATAAAGCAGAAAAATTAAACTTATCCATTCAAATAGATTCAGCAGGAACATCTAATTACCATACTGGAGACCATCCTGATAGCAGAACCATTGCAAATGCAAAAAAACATGGTGTGGATGTATCCAAACTAAAAGCACGTCAATTTACAGTTGCCGATTTTGATAATTTTGATCATATTTTTGTGATGGATGCCTCCAATTATGCAGATGTTGTTTCTTTATCAAGAGATAGCAATGACCGAAAAAAGTAGAAATGATATTGAATCGTGTCTACCCTAATTCCAACATGAATGTTCCTGACCCCTATTTTGGAGGTGAACAAGGATTTGAAAATGTGTTTATTTTATTGGACAAAGCATGTGATGTAATTGCCTCTTCCTTAGCAAACAACTAAAGTTTTAAAGCCTTCGCAAATTTCGAGGACTTTTGAGGATTCCAGCTGTCTTTATACGATGCCTCATTGGAAGAATAAAAATAATTGCGACTCAAATTTACAACCATATCAAACAGGTAGAAATACCATTTAACATTCAAAATCAAATTATAGGTAATATTCTCTACGAAAGATATAAAGTTTGAAAAGCGGAAGGAATCGTTTGGAAAAAAAACATCGCGATGCTTTCTTAATCTGAATCGAATCAAGGATTTATCCCAACGTAAACGTTGTTTGATAAGCTTTTTAAATGTAACAGGAACACTTGTTTGACAAACAGCAGAAGGTTCAAAATGAATTTTATAACCCAGTTTACGAATTTTCACCGTAATATCACCATCCAAGCCTGGACCAATATCCCAGCCACCCAAACGATCCAATGCCTCTTTACGGAAAGCACCGAAAGCACCTGAAATTACTCGGTAAATACCCAATTCACTGGTAGAAATACGTCCAACCGAAATCGTATCCATGTACTCTATGGCTTGCAATGTAGCACACAAACTTTCCTTGTAATTACGAACTTGTACATTTCCACCAATAGCACCAATGTTCAAATCAAAATAAAAGGGAACTAAAATATTTTCGATGGCATCCGATCGTACGAACAATCGGCATCCAAATGGATGATAAATTGTCCTTGAATAGCGTAAGCCTAGATTGGCAGCAGATGCCTTCCCACCTCTTACATCGTTTCGAAAATAGGTATCGATATACCCATTTTGTTTTAAACTTCTGCAAATTTCTGGCGTTTGATCATCTGAACCATCGTCAATAACAATCAATTCGAAATTTTGATAGGTTTGTTCTTTTAAGCGAATTCGCTAATTTATAAATATGTTTCCCTTCATTTTTCCGGGAACAATAACGGAAACAAAAGGATTTTTCCAGAAGTGTTAAACGAGCATCTGCAATTCTACGTTTTCTAAAAAAGCTGGTGAATTTCCATAGGAGCAGGGTGGTTATTTCAATCAAGAAAAAACGAAAAAATTCGAACATAAAGAAGAACCAAAATATTCGAAATAATTTGGCCGCATCTACAGCAGTTACATAATTGTAAAACTCATCGTCTAAGAACTCGATCAGTCGAACAAATCAGTTGTTAATTCTTGTACTTGTGTATCAGCTTTACTGTGTGTAGTAAGGGCCCTTGATTTTGAAATTACTTTAACAGCAAAACTTTCAAAATTATTTTTGATGATTTTTTCGATTAAAAGTGTCAAATTATCCAACTCTTGCTCTGCTTGAATTGATGAACAATTAACAAATCCTAAGTACAAAGTAGATGAATTTTCGAAAGCAATAAAGTCGGATGGTTTAATATTTTCACGAATAAGATTTACTAAGTCTTCCAACAAGGTTTTTTGTGCCTTTTTCCCAATTTTATTAAACAACTCAAAAATGTTTTCAAGATGAATTAATGCAATACTTGTTTTTTGTTCGGGATTATCCTTGATACGTTCCAACTCATAATGCAACATAATTTTTAATGTTGCCATGTTGATAGTACCAAAAATATCCTCTATCTCTTGACCGGTAGAAAGGAAACCGTTTGTTGCAGCACTTCTACCCTTTTTAGTTAATTTATAGACGTTAATAGATTTAGGAACTAAAAACTGAACATCTGTATCGTTTGAACAAGAAATGCATTTTGCTTTTACAAAGAAATCCTGAAAATTATTGTTGCAGTTGTTGCAATGGTGTATGATGGATGGTTTATCGTAATCTACACCAATGTGTCGTAGTGTTTTATTACACTTCGGACAAGCAAAGGTATTATCAATCGGATTCTTGAAATCAGAAATAGGACCAATGAATGCACAAGGAAAATGGTGAATCAAATCTTCGGTTTTTGAGTTGGATGAGTTGCAATGCGGACAAACTTCACGGAATCTTAAAAAAGCCACTGCTGCATTGGATTGCACAAGTAAATACGCTCTAAGAAATCCGGCCAAATCAAACCTTCACGCTCTGCCCAATCAAAATTTCCAATACTTGTGCTTCTTCTTTATTGTCAAAACGAACTGAAATTTCAGGAAAGGTATACCCGATAATTGAATGTAAGATCCACATACGGTTTTATGGTTTGCAAATCACGGGTATACATGTAATTCAACACTTTCTTAATTGTTTGAGCTTCAAAAGAGGTAATCAATTGATAATCGAGCTGTGTTGTTTTTAAGAAAATTTGTTTTGTTAGTTCGGCTAATTCCTTTATTTGATCAAAAGAGTATATAATTCCATCATGCAAATTACTTAAAATAGGATCTTTTGTTTCTTTATAGTTGATTAAAAAAATAGGTTTTAAATAATATTCAGGATTGTAATGTGCTCTGATTTTTTTAATGATTAATCTTGTAAACTCAGCATCTTTGGCATCAATGATAATAGCATCGTACACCATTAAATGATCGATGTTTAAACTACTATTACTATCTAAAATAAAGAATAAAAGATTTTCAAACTCAATCTTATTATCTTTTACTTCTATTTTCGCTATGCTATCTTTTAAAGCCATCCTTAGTATTTATATTTAGTAATGACAACACTCATTTTATAAAACGATTTCCAATGCGCATAATCGGCAGTATCAGCAGGATAAATATCGGCCGATACTGTACGAGTTGTTGGCTCGTACCTTTTTTGGAATTCATCCGGCAATGGATACGTTGCATAATAAAATCTTCTTAACACACCTTCACTTTTTGAACCATCAGGGAAAGTCAATGTCATCACATCACCTTCCTTAAAATAATTGATATCTTCTTGTTCAAAAAATGCTTTTACGTACATGGGCGTATTTTTATGTATCGCCATTATTTGTTCCGACTTTAATGCAACTTCAAATTGATGCGTATAGATACGCGTAATGCTGCCATCAATCGGTGAATAAAAAACGCGCTTTCTGTTTTCATCATCATCACCTGCTCCACCACCAGAAACATTTCCAGAACGTGTACTTTTCACTTTTGCATTACGTGCCATTCCGTTTAACTGATTTACTAAAGCATACAATTGTTGATTCTCTTGATTTAGTTTTTCAATGGATGTTTTGTGTTTTAGAATTTCATTTTGTACAAAATCCAATCTGTTTTTTGGCAACACATCCAATATAACTTCATTCTGCAAACGTTGAATTTCGTTTTGATGTGATTTAATCAATGCTTGAGATTCTACTTTATCAATATTATTAAGTGCTATTTTTTTATTGAGTGCATATTTCTCTTTGTCAATCCAATCCCAATCATTTTCATAATTTGTTTGAGAGAAACCGCCCAGCAAGGATGCATTTCCCCAAATATTATCTTTATCCAATGCATATGTAAATAGTGAATCCCCAACTTTTACAGTGTCACCTTCTTCGCGATGGTAGTCCAAAATACGGCAATCATCTGTTAGGCGAATGCTAACATTCTCGAATAATACTTGTCCATCGGCTTTGATAAAGAATACTTTATTGATTAAATAATATCCTAAAAAAATCAAAACCAATAGCAAAAAGATAATGTAGATAACTCGATCCCAGTTATACTTTACCTTTTTAACCTCATCATTCATTACTCTAATGACGGAGCTTTTTCTTTTAAAATCTATACTCTTCAAAACGTTTAACTATTAAATTTATTTATTTCCTCCAACCGATTCTTCATCAAATTTCACAAATGATTCAAAATCGTGCAATGCAAACTTGTTTGTTGATAATGCTTGTGCTAATTCTGCAAGCAATGCTTCAAATTCTGTTCTATTTTTAAAATCTTTTGAACGTAGTGCTACAACAGTTTTATCAGCACTGATTAAAAATTCCTCTTTTACTTTCCGAACAATAAAAGCTGCATCGTTGTGCTCATAAGCCATAATGTACACTAAATCACAATTAACATACAATTGCTTTAATGTTTCTTCAGGATAAAATACAGGAATAGAAACTGCTAATTTTAATTTTTTATCCTGTGCATATTGTTTTGCCTTTACAATCAAATCAATGTATTGCTTTAGGTATTTCTCTTTGTTTGTAGCCCAATCATCCAACACATGTGGTTCTACATCTAAATGAATGGTTGAAATTCCATTCAAATTTATTCCAGAAAGAATGCTGTCCATGTATATTTCAGGATTTTTAGAACTAAGGAGTTTATTACTACCTATTAAAAGCTCTACACCAATGCCATTTGTTTTAAGCTTCTCAAACAAAGTGTTGTAGGTGGCTTTATCTTTCTCATCTTTTTTAATGGAAACAATTGCATTGTTTATTTTATTTAAACGCAAGTATTCTTCAACATACGATACACCGTATTTTTTAATGGCATCCGACCAGATATAAATAGATTTATTTTTAGTAACAGTAGGAATGTTTGTTTGTTTTGCTTCGTAAGGCTTAATAATGCTCAATACATCTAAACCAGGATTTTTAGTGGTGATGTCGAGCAATTGCAAATACATTTCTTGTTGCAAATCGAGCATTTCAATATCAACAGAAAGTAATTCATCAATTAAGCTCAAAGCTGTAACAGGATTAAATTCCATATCCTCAAACTTTTGCTTAACGCGTTCAATACGAATTAGCTCTTCGTATTTCTTACGTTTTTCCGCAAAATTATTGTACTGCTTTAACTTGTATTTAAACTCGTAAATTGAATTCAACACTTCCAATTCTTTTTGAGTAGTAGTGTTCTGTTGATCAAATTTCAATAGCTGCTTTTGTGTTTCTGCAACATCCTTACTTTGTCTCATTCCCAATGGCAATGGAATGGAGAAGCTTAAGCCCGCAGATAAAAACGAACGATTGGGGTTAGATTGACTTATTAAATCATAATAATTGTAACGAATTTGTGTTTTCAAATTAATATCCGTTATGACTTTGTTATTCAAGTCGACATTCTCGTATTGCAATTTTAAAATACTATCGCTAATGCTAGAATTGCTGGGAGTAACAATTTTTTCAAAATTGACATCAAAAACAGGAAGTACTTCTGTTGATTTTATTTTCTCAACCAGTTGTTGTCCCAATTGCTCATTGTACGTTTGATAAATTTGGTACATGCTGCTAACATCCACTTGTTGCTGAATAATTTGCATCAAATCCAATTTGGGAAGTTGTTTCAACAAATAAAGCTCATTTGCTAAATCCATTTTATCGGCAATTATTTGCTGGCGTTTATCCAACAATTTTATTTTGTGCTCATTGAATGCATAAATAATTTTGTGGGAAATAAGAAGGTAATCATTCGAAGAAATTTTTGTTTGAGGTTTTAGTCCATTTATTGTATTCTCATTTTCAAGAATCTGACGAGCATACCTATTTTTCAAATAACCATCGGCCAAAATATTCCAATCCAATCCAGCTTGAAATCTCCTGTTATAAACAAGATCATCATCGGCTCCAAAGCCTGGAGCAAAATTTTCTTGGTAATTTCCGGTAGCTGCCAAACCAACATCGTTTTTTAATTGTTTTATCTTGGCATCATTCACTTTTTCCACATAATCGGCATGCGATTCTTTACTCTGAGCGGTTAATGAAAACACTTCGGGTACAGCAGCTATGGGTGCATAAGATTTTTGTTCAACTGAAATGGTATTATATTTTGACCAGAATGCAGAAAGTTGAGCAATTTTAGTAGCTACTAATGAATCTTTATAGGGAACAGTTTGGGCCGACAAATAAAAGCAAGGCATCAATGCAATGAGCATAAATATGTGTAATACCTTATTTTTCATAATTAATGAGTAGCTTTTTATTTGGGGCAACGAAAATAGGAAAATTTAGTCAGTCCCCAAGCGGAAATAACGAATAAAACAGATAATTTGTCGAAGATTGTTAAAAACTACAATTCCTTTTCAATAAGGTAATTGTTTCGTTCGGAAGAATTGCGGGAAATAAGCTCACCAAGGAAGCCTGCTAAAAACAGCTGTGTACCAATAATCATGGCTACTAGCGCCAAATAAAAGAGCGGCTGATCGGTTACATTTCGGGTATGAATGTGTGCGTAGGATTTGTATAATTTTTCAACGATTAAAATCAAGGAAACAATACCTCCTAAAAAGAAGAAAATGGTTCCCCAAAGGCCAAAAAAGTGCATGGGGCGTTTTCCAAATTTGGAAACAAAAGAAATAGACATTAAGTCTAAAAAGCCATTGATAAAGCGCTCTAAGCCAAATTTGGTAGTTCCGTATTTACGTTCGCGGTGTTGTACTACTTTCTCTTCAATTTTTATAAAGCCTGCCCATTTTGCAATTACAGGAATATAACGGTGCATTTCGCCATACACTTCAATGCTTTTTACCACATCTTTTTTATAGGCTTTTAAACCGCAATTAAAATCGTGTAAATTATTGATACCGCTCACTTTACGAGTAGCCCAATTGAATAATTTTGTAGGTATTGTTTTCGTTAATGGATCGTAACGCTTTTGTTTCCAACCACTCACCAAATCAAGATCATCCACCATAATCATTTTGTATAATTCGGGAATTTCATCTGGAGAATCTTGCAAATCAGCATCCATGGTAATAACCACATCGCCTTTGGTAGCGGCAAAACCAACATTTAAAGCAGCCGATTTTCCGTAATTGCGTCTAAATTTAATTCCTCTAACAGCAGGATTTTTGGCTGCTAAACCTTCAATCACGCTCCATGATTTATCCTTACTGCCATCATCAATAAATAGAATTTCGTACGAATACTTATGTTCGTCCATAACTTTCACTATCCACTCGTGCAATTCGGGTAGCGATTCGTCTTCGTTAAGTAAGGGTATGACAATAGAAATGTTCATTTCGAGGCAAATATATATACAATTCAGCAAATAATCCGATTTCAAGAATATGAAATAGTAGAATTAATAAATTTTAACATCCTTTTGAAATCGAAATTTTTATTCCAATCACAAAGAATTATTGCAGTACAATCAAAAAAATTTCTACTTTTGTGCGGGGTAAGTCTTATACGACCAGCTCCCTTTACTCCTCCAGGTGCGGAAGCAAGCAAAGGTACAAGGTTGAGCGGTGCGATATGAGTAGCTTGCCCCTTCTTTTTTCCCCTTTTTGTTTTCCCAAACATCCTATTTTATCCTAATAATACAAACACCTTCCAATACGACTAGTACAATTAATTCATTTCTGGAGCTTGTTATTCTGAGTTAAATGAAATGCAAGTAACTATTGTTGGTGATAACACCAACAAGGGCAATCAATTATTTTCCTGATACATTTTTGCGAATTACGGATGCTGCAGCTATTTTAATTGCGGAGCTTGTCATTCTGAGTGAAATGAAATGTAACAAAGAATCCCCTTTTTACTTAAATGCTTCCCGCAGATGCTTCGTTGCCCTGACTGCCGTCAGGCAGGCTCAGCATGACATGCTATACGCACGAAATCTAGATTTCTAAATGCCCCCCCCCCCCTTTCTCGATACGTTTCGCTTCGCTTCACACTCGAAATGACAACGCACCACGTAATTTTCAAAAACTCTCCACTTCAACAATTCTCAATCTCCCCAGCACTTCGACAGGCTCTGTGTGACCTCCCACACCCTTTAAGCATCCAAATTCCATGCTCCCCAACTCAACATTTCATAATCTCCCCGCTTTCTCGACAAGCTAGAAATGACATCGCACAACGTAATTTTCAAAACTCTCCAACTCAAAAATTCAACAATTCTCCAATTCGTACCAACTTATCACGACTTTTCCACATCTATTTTTTTCTCTTTCGTTTCGATTAACTTTGTAATCGTTATTTATTTTTCAACCTAATTAATCAAAACACAATGAAATTTTTTATTGATACAGCAAACTTAGAGCAAATTAAAGAAGCACAAGATTTAGGTGTTTTAGATGGTGTTACCACTAACCCTTCATTAATGGCAAAAGAAGGAATCAAAGGACAAGAAAATATTTTAAAACACTATGTTGACATTTGCAATATTGTAACTGGCGATGTAAGTGCTGAAGTAATTTCTACCGACTTCGAAGGAATGGTAAAAGAAGGTGAAGCATTGGCTAAATTACACAAACAAATTGTTGTAAAAATTCCAATGATTAAAGATGGTATTAAAGCAATCAAATATTTTTCAAACAAAGGAATTCGTACTAACTGTACATTGGTATTTTCTGCAGGACAAGCTTTATTAGCTGCTAAAGCAGGTGCTACCTACGTTTCTCCATTTATTGGTCGCTTAGATGATGTTTCAACGGATGGCTTACGTTTGATTGAAGATATTCGTTTAATTTATGATAACTATGCTTACGAAACCGAAATTTTAGCAGCATCTGTTCGTCATCCAATGCACATTATCAACTGTGCACAAATTGGTGCCGATGTTGTTACTTGCCCATTAAGTGCAATTACTGCATTGTTAAAACATCCTTTAACGGATAGTGGATTAGCACAGTTTTTAGCGGACGCAAAAAAATAAACAACAAATCAAATAAACAGTAAACAATTGTTTTCGAACGGACAAAATTCCTTTCATGAACAAGTGTTTACTGTTTTAGTTTAAATGAATACCATTCAACATTGGTGATTGAAAATTTTACCGCAAAGAACACAAAGCTATACGCAAAGGGACGCAAAGCATAATCACCAACAACTAACAACCATTAACCAACAACTAAAATGCTTTTACGCATCAACCCTAACAAACCAAATTTTGAAGAAATTGAACAAGTAGTAAAATGCTTGCGCGATGGCGGTGTTGTTATCTACCCTACAGATACGGTTTATGGAATTGGTTGCGACATTAACAAACAACGAGCAGTTGAACGTGTTTGCAAAATAAAAAACATCAATCCCGAAAAAGCGAACTTTTCATTCATTTGCCACGACTTAAGTCACCTTTCGGATTTCACAAAACCCATTGATACACGTACCTACAAAGTAATGAAAAAAGCATTACCTGGTCCGTTTACATTTATATTGGAAGCCAACAACAGTGTTCCTAAACTTTTTAAAAGCACAAAAAAAACAGTTGGTATTCGTATACCTGATAATTTAATTTGTAGGGAAATAGTAAAACATTTAGGCAACCCAATTATGAGTACTTCGGTACACGATGAAGATGAAATAATTGAATACACTACCGATCCCGAGATGATTCACGAAAAATACAAAGACATTGTGGATATTGTGATTGCTGGTGGATACGGAAATGTAGAAGCATCGACAGTGGTTGATTGCAGCGAAGGAGAGTTTACCATCCTTCGACAAGGATTAGGACAACTAGAAGAATTTATTTAACGATGGAAATGATTAAAGTAATATTACACAGCGGTAAAGACCATAGTGTAAAACGATTTCACCCTTGGGTATTTTCGGGTGCAATAAAAAAAATAAGCTTACCACCCGATTATCCAAAAGATGATTTAAGTGAAGGAGATGTGGTTGAAGTATATACTTCACAAAACGAATTTTTAGGAATGGGACATTATCAAATTGGTTCTATTGCTATTCGAATGTTTTCGTTCACGCCTGTTACGCCCGATTATAATTTTTGGAAAAGTAAAATTCAGAAAGCATATGACTTTCGTACACAATTAAATTTAACGAATAATCCAAGTACCAACTGTTACCGTTTGTTTTTTGGTGAAGGCGATGGACTGCCTGGTTTCATTATTGATTATTACAATGGCACTGCTGTTTTTCAATCGCACTCCATTGGAATGCATTTAATAAAACAAGATATTGTTAAAGCATTACAAGAAATTATTGGCGAAAAACTAGTGGCTGTATTCGACAAAAGTGAAGAGACAATGCCGAAACAAGCAGCTATAAAAGCACCAAATGGTTATTTATGGAAAAAAGAAAATGCAACCATCGAAACCATTGCTTTGGAAAACGATAATAAATTTCAAGTAGATTGGGAAGGCGGACAAAAAACAGGATTCTTTTTAGATCAACGCGAAAACAGAGCATTGCTTGGCTCCTACTCCAACGAAAAAACAGTATTAAATACATTTTGTTATACAGGAGGATTCTCGGTATATGCTGCGAATGCTGGCGCTAAAGAGGTACATTCTATCGATATTTCAAAAAAAGCAATTGAGCTTACCGATAGAAACATTGCCTTGAACAACATTAAAAATCATGAATCACATGCAGTGGATACATTTGATTTTTTAAAGAACCGAGAAAACACTTACGATATTATTGTATTAGATCCTCCTGCATTTGCTAAACATCAAAATGTAAAACACAATGCGGTGATGGGCTACAAACGATTAAATTACGAAGCTATCAAACAAATTAAATCGGGAGGTTTGTTATTTACATTCTCCTGCTCACAAGTGGTAGATAAAAACACATTCAACAGTACAGTTATGGCAGCTGCAATTGAAGCCGGACGAACAGTACGTGTATTGCATCATTTGTCGCAACCGCCCGACCACTGCGTAAACATTTTTCATCCTGAAGGTGAATACTTAAAAGGATTGGTTGTGCATGTGGAGTAAAAGAATGGTGATTGGTGAAGGGTGAATTTTGAAGGGAGATTGGTGATTAGTGGTGATTACACATAAGGAGTCTCCGACTGAACAATCTCTTAGAAAAAATAAAATATTTAACCGCAAAGAATGCAAAGCTTTTTTCGCAAAGAGGAGCAAAGAAATTTATTATAAAATTGATGATTTTAAAAAAATAAGTTCATAACCTTATTACCAAATCACCTTATATCTTCATCACAAAAAAATGAATTACGAAGAACAATTATTAGTAGAACATTCTCGTAACAATACCGACCTTATCACCAAAGCAATAGGTGGCAATGCAAAGGAGTTTAAAAAGATCATTGATATTGTTTACAAGGGAAAAGCACCACTTCCACAACGTGCTTCCTGGATCATTTCTTCTGTATCTGAAAAACATCCAGAATTGGTAACACCTTATGTTCCTCAATTAATTGATTCTGTAAAAAGTTTTAAAATAGATGGAATCAAACGTAATATTCAAAACACCCTAAGCAAACAAATTATTCCAGAAGAATACCAAGGGAAACTCATTGATATTTGTTTTGAATTTATGTTAGCACCAAATGAAACAGTAGCTGTAAAAGTTTTTTCCATGCAAATCATTGCTAACCATTGCAAATTATATCCCGAATTAATTCCTGAGCTAAAAGCTGCTATCGATGATCAATTACCTAAAACAACGGCTGCTTTTCATGCACGTGCAAGGCATGTATTGAAGGAAATTGGAAATTAGATATTAGATTTTAGACGTAAGATATTAGATGTGAGACGATAGATTAAAAGCCTTTGTTGGTGTTATCACCAACAACAATTACTTTTTTCTTTTAGTGATAACACCTGCAAAGGCAAAATATTGATTGTAGATAAGAACCGTGAGCACGCCAGTCATTTTGAATTTGATTCAGAATCTGCCGGAGGGGTTTTGATTTTTGCTTTTTTCTTGATAAAAAAGCAACAAAAAATCAAGAAAACATTAATCCTTCCCTCCTCTCGCTTTTTTATAAAAATCTACGGATGACATACCAATTCGGAAAAGAATCGTTACATCTCTTGATTTTTTAATAAAAAAGCGTTCACCCCTTGTCGACTCCTAATGTTTTCGGGCTTACGCGCTGCTTCGAAATAGTATTTGATTTGAACATCAAAGATTTTTAGCATAACGTAGCCTAATAAATACAACCCTTCCCCACAAGTGAATAATGCAACATCTAACCACAATTATACAATACAGATCCCTTTTTTGAATGGTAAATTTATACCATGCAAAAACGCAAACCATCTTCCACTTTCACAAAAATAATTTCTTATACACTACTTGGCATTCTTATCCTTTTCATTTCCGCTCGTTTATTACTCAATACTTTTTTTAACGAACGACTTATCCAATCACTAAGCAAAAAAGTATCGGAAGAAAGCAAAGAACATATCATTTATTTATAGATGAACTAACCATTAATTTATTAGCCAATTCAATAACCATAAATAACATTATTATTAGTCCAAATCTACTACTACATAACCCCAAAACAAGTTATTTATTTAAAGCCTCCTCCTTATCCCTACTTCATATTTCGATTCTCGATTATGTAAACAAGCATGCACTTAACATTGGAAGCATTGAATTTAAAAAGCCTGAACTATCTATTTACAAGGGCATTCAATCAAGGGAGGCAACCTTTAAGTGGAACAACCTATTGTCAAAAAAAATAAAATCAATAAGCATCAAAAATATTCAAATTGACAATGCTGCATTCACTATTTATAAAAACAACATTGACACAAATGTTCTGTTCAAGTCGTATAACAATACTCTCAAACTACAAAACATAGAGCTGAATGCCGAAACAATTAAAAAATCAGTTAGTATCCATAGAAGAAATGGAATTAACGATGAATACTTTTTCGTATCAAATTCAAAATGGTCTTTACACCTTGCATGGAAAAAAAGCTCGATGCATCATCTACCGATTCTTCGCTTATAATTGATTCTATACAACTGATGCCGAATTATAGCAAAAAGGAATTCCATAAAGTTGTTGGAGGACAAACCACCCGACTTACAGCCACAGCCTACAGCATACAAATGCAACAACTGGACATGCAATCACTTTTAGAAACCAATACACTTGTAATAAAAAAAATAGAACTTAAAACAGTACTATTTGATGCATATCGTAACAATACATTGCCCTTACAAAAAATTAACAAACCAAGCTTACAAACCATTGTAAAAGAAATTCCATTTTATGTATCTATTGATACGATACAAGTAACAGATGGAACAATCAAATTTGAAGTGTACAACCCTGGTGAAACTACTACAGGAAAAATATTTATTAGTAATGTAAATGGAAGTATTACTGGAATTCAAAACGACACCCTGCTGTATACGTCCAACAGTAAAATAGAAGCAAATTTAATGGGCGATTTAATGAACCAAGGAAAACTAAAAGAACAGTATTCTTTTCCATTAAAAGATACAAACGTTTTGTTTTATTGCTCTGGCAGCATTACAGCAATGCCATTAAGCTCTTTTAATCCGATTTTAGAACAAGCAAAACACTTGTCCATAAAAAGCGGACAAATAGATGCAGCATCTTTTTCATTTATAGCTTATGAAAATTTTTCAAGTGGAACAATGGTTTTTAACTACCACGATTTAAAGGTTGAACAAGTAGGAACAAAAAATGATGATGGTTATTTAAAAGGCAAATTGAAAACCTTTTTACTAAATAAATTCATTATCAGTGATAGCAATCCATCTAAAAAAGGAATAACCCGCACCACCGTGCTACAAATGCCCAACAATCCACACCGTTATTTTTTAAACTATGCTACACAAACCATTTTGAATGGTGTTGAATTGAGTGTAAAGGGGAAATAGAGGGAAGGTTGAATGTGATTGAGGAATAATTACCGTGCGCCTTGCCGTCATTCTAGATTTAATCTAGAATCTGCGGGCGGTATTAACACCATAAAAGCTAACAGGCAGATACTAGATCAATCCCGATAGTTATCAGGACAGCATGACATCAACGCACAATGCAATTCAAATAGTGACCGCAAGCCCTTGTTGGTGTTATCACCAACAATAATTATTATTTTTTTTGCAGGTGATAACACCTGCAAAGGCAAGAATTACTTTTTCCCTTTTAGTTTATATCCAATTGCTTTTCGAGGTTTTTCATTCTCCTTTTTGTCTATCAATTCATCCAAATACTGAAATACAACCTCGATGTTTTTAGTATTGTTATCGGTCTTTTTTCGGATTTCTTCAATTGCCAAACGCAACTCTGTATTATCGACAAGCATTTGGCGCATTTGCACAAATACATCAATAATTTTAATACTCACCAAAATAGCTTGTTCACTCTTTAAAACATTAGAAAGCATTAAAATACCATGTTCTGTAAACACGAATGGTAAGTATTTTGAATGTTCACCTTGTTTTAAGGTCGCATTTTGCGACCTTAAAACAAAGTCTTCTTCTTTCGTTAATTCAAACATAAAATGACTTGGGAAACGATTTTTATTTCTCTTTACTTGTTCTTTTAGTCTTTTCGTTTCCACACCGTACAATTCAGCTAAATCTCTATCCAACATCACTTTGTGACCACGAATCAAATAAATTTTATTCATTATTACCTCATCCGGTAAACTCAATTCATTTTGTAATTTTTTCATATACAATTATTAAAATCGAAATATAGACTAGTTAGTACTAACATAAAAACTCATTTTGACTGAAAATTAAAATTCGGAACAGCTAAAAATTGTGCTATTGTTTTCTAATTCAATTTATTACATCGTAAACACCTATGTAACCTCATGCCCTTGTTGGTGTTATCACCAATAAGGGTTATTAATAAAGAACCGTGCGCCTGGCCGTCATTCTAGATTTAATCTAGAATCTGCGGGCGGGATTAATACCATAAAAGCTAACACGCAGATACTGGATCAAGTCCAGCATGACATCTACTCACACTATAATTTTAATGAATACAAATCACGCACAAGCATTCATTCGAATTGCTTTTTCAAAAACAAGTTGTTAAAAACTATCGGTTTGTATTTTGCTTTTAAGCAACAATCATTCGTACAAAAAAGGAAAAACCCTTTTTTAAAATGAAAAACAAATACGACTCATCGGTAGTGTTTTTATACGCTACAGGCAACGAGAACCTGTTGCCACTCGATTTCAGGCGAAGTATACCCTACTCGACTATTAGCACTTGGCGAAAATCAGATTTAGGAAAATACCAAGGTCATGAATTTCGATACCATTTCGACAATGCATTTAAAAGTCAGCAATGGCTAATGGAAGCTAAAAAATTAAAACAAACACTGCTTGCCTTATCACGCTGTTGGATTGCATTGCGCAGCAACATCACTCCTGCACTTTTAAAAGGACGAAAAGACATGGAGCTTCGAAAACGTGTTTTACTTTCTATTGAATACTTAAGCAAACACCTCAAAACAGAGCAAGTGTTAAAGCTATTTGGAATTCACAAAGCCATGTACGACCAATGGATACTTGAATCGAAATTCACTTGTTTTGATTCTTATACCTCCTTATGTGTTAAGCGACATCCACATCAATTGCATTTAAAAGAGATTGAAAAAATACGCAAGGCACTCTTTAATCCAAAATTTGATTATTGGCCCATTGTTGCAATTCAATCTCATTACTTACGAAAAAAAAGAGTAATGGCTAGTTTGGATTCTTGGTATAAATATGCCAACCTTTTGGGTAGAAAGCGAAAACTCGTTAAAAAATCGATGAAAACAGTTGGCCTACAAGCCGATTATCCCAATCAATACTGGCATTTGGATACTACCTATTATCCAATGGCAAATGGATCGTTTGCTTATATTACTGTAATGATGGACAATTACTCTAAAATGATTCTTGGTTATTATGTTGGAAGTACCTTGCGACAATCAAATGTTAGGCGCACAATAACACGTTCCTTAAAAACAATAAGTCAGCATCCTATAAAAACAAAAAGTTATTTAGTGGCTGATGGTGGAAGAGAAAACCATAACAAGGAGGTGGATAAATTTATTGAATTATTGCGCGAACATAAGATTGTGAAAATACGCTCATTAAAGGATATAAAATATTCCAACTCACCTATTGAAGCAGTTCACCGAACAGTAAAAGGAAGGTATTTAAAAAACAGGAAATTTTTTTCGATACGGGAACTTGATCGATTCTTAAAATTTGTGGTGAATGATTACAATATGTTACGTCCACATTATAAACACCGACCACGCACACCACATGAAGTATATTTTGGTAAACCATTGGGTTTTAATGTAAAAAACCGATTAAAAAAAGCACATAAACTGAGAGTGGAAAACAACAAATGTGCAAAATGTATACAGTGCACAGGAGCATGTTTAAATAGTAAAAAATAATAAATTGTGAAACCTACCAAAAATCCGTACCTTCGAATTACCGAAGTTTTTCTCTCCGAAAAAGCGGAAAACTTGTGCCCTACTGTGAACTAAAAAGAGGGGTCCTGGGTTCGAATCCCAGCGGGATCACAGAGGATGCAATCTTATTATTAATACTAATGATGATAATCCTGAACATATCAATGAAATTATTTCTGTTGCCTTTTCTAAAGAAGGTACAATTTAATAGAACTATCATTTTTATTGACGGCTTATTTTTTTATAATCATTAAATTTTATAAGGATATTATCTTGATATACTTCCTCTTTACATTTCTACCTTTTTCATCCCAATATTTCCATGTGCCAGTTTCTGATTGGCTTTAATTGTGTATTTCCCATTTTCGTAATATCTTCTAATTTTATTTTCCATTAGGATAATAATCTGTGTATTTTCCAACAAAAAAGATCTAATCCTACAATTGTACATTCTCTTGCTAATGTAGAGTCATTAAAATATAACTTTTGAGTCTGTTTCCCACAATTGTAAATTGCTTTTTCGCTTAATTGTCCATCTTCAAACCAAGATATTATTTCAATCCCTTTACAACCAGTTGAGTCACTATAATTAGATTTCTTACTTTTTACTTTTCCATTTTTATGAAAATGAATTTTGATTCCGATTTCGTTATTTTCGATATAATTTATTCCCCCGCTCTCAAAATAACAAATAATAGTGCCAATGTCTTTACCCAAAATCGAAAAATAGTCAAACATAAGCTGGCCAGATTTGAACCACCTCCTATTTATTCCATCACGTTTCCCATTTTTCCATTGCCAATAGCATTCGGGATTTCCATTGTCAAAAAATGTTTGCAATTCAACCTTATATCCATCAATATATGTTTCTACTACCTTAATTTTTTCTTCCCCAGATTTAAAGTAAAATGTATCTTTTCCTGAATAAGGAACTCCAGACTTAATAATTTGAATTGAGTCTGCATAATATACTTTCCAATAATTTTAGTAAAACTTATGGTATCACTTTGCCCAAATACAACAAAGGGAAGCGCCATGAAAAAAAATACAATTTTGATTATTCTGGCCATATGAAAGTTCCGTTATTAAATACTGTACCTGGAATTTCGGCATATTTATAATCCCATTTGCCATTTCCTGTGCCAACTCTATATCTAAAATACGACATATTGGGATCTAATTTGCCTCTACTCTCCAAATCATCAAAATCTACGAAACGGACACCCGATTTGACATGGCTACAAAGTAAATGATTTTTTAAAATTCAAAGAACCGTTTCTCCGCTTTTTCGGAGAGCAAACCTTCGAGCTACCGAAGTATTTATTATCCAAAATAAAAAATGCAAGCTTTCGCTTGCATCTCCTCTTATTTAATTTTTTTGCATTTTAAAAGTGTTTGGCTCACTCCAATTTGATCTACTTGTTCCACCACTTCGAATCCTGCTGCTCGCACACAAGTTAAAAACACTTGTGAATGATACATTTGGCTATTACCGTTAGCTATGGTTGTAAAATACAAGGATGTTTGTTGCAACGAAAATGCTGCTGCTTCAAAACGCTGACGATCCCAGAATGGTTCTAATATAAATACAAACCCATCGTCATTAATTGCTTCGTGACAACGGTTCAAAATACTTACAATTTCTTTTTCCGAAAAACAATCTAAAAACTGACTCATCCAAATGGCATCATACCCTTTTGGTAATTTATTGTTCTCATCTAAAATATTGGTTTCATAAAATGAAATTCTATCCGACAGTCCTAATTTTTCAATATTGGCTTTTGCCATGTTTACTTGTCCGGGTAAATCCACAATGGTTACTTGTACATCTTTATCGTACTTAGCACATGCAATGGACCATTTACCGGTGTTCCCACCAATGTCCAATAACTTTTTAGGTTTGTTTTTAAATACCAATGGTAATACCAATGGAAATGCATCATCGGAATAATAATGATCGAAACCAAACCATGATTTTTGAACAAAATCTGGTAATTGAGAAAGTGCTTCGTAAACCGTTTTCCAGCTACCAAATACTTTTAAGCCTTCGGGCTTTTCGTTTTTAATAGAGTCTTCTAAATTGTATAATCCTTTGTAACATACATCTTGCACAAAATCCATGTTTACACGTGTCATATTATCGTTTAGGATAAACAAACCGGTTTTTGAAATGGTGTATTTGTTATCGTTAAACAACACCAAGCCAATACCTAATCCTGATTCTAACAATACACGTACACCGTAATGAGGCAATTTAACTTTCTCAACTACTTCTTCTAAAGTTAAACCTACTTTTTTACTATCTTGTATTGCTTTTAATATTCCTGAATCGCGCAACACACGTGATGCTTGAAACACCATGGGTGCATGTGCAATAAATTGTGCATATTCAATTGCTTCTAAAGCTGTTCTTTTCTCTTTCTTAAAAAATTCCATAGCTGGGCTTTAAATTTTGTTTTTCCAAAGATAGTACATGATTTGAAATTGGGAAAGTTTTTTTTTGGCAATTGGAACGCAGATTTTCATGATTTAAAGGATAAAAAGGATTGAGGAATTGCTTAATTGGAGAGTTGGTGAATCAGGAATATTACCCTGTGCGATGTCATTTCGAGCCTGTCGAGAAAGTGCGAAAGATTTTGTAGATTGATTGGAATTTGCGATTGATAAATTGGAACGCAGATTTTCATGATTTAAAGGATAAAAAGGATTGAGGATTTGCTGAATTGGAGAGTTGGTAAATCTGGAATTTTACCCTGTGCGATGTCATTTCGAGCCTGTCGAGAAAGTGCGAAGCATTGATGATGGATATTATTATTTAGAAGGGTAATTAAAAAAAAATAACCACAAAGAGCGCAAAGTTTTTCGCAAAGAAAAGCAGAGCAAAATATTGAGATAAAAAACAGTTGAGTTGGAAGAGTCGTTGTGTGAAAGCGTGTCATGCTGAGAGAACGAAGCATCTGTGGGGAGCATTCAAGCAAAAATGAGATTCTTCGTTACATTACATTTCACTCAGAATGACAAGCTCCGAGAGAGTATTTACTATTCACTATTTCCTATACCTTCCCGCTTCCTCGACATGCCTGCCTGCCGGCTAGGCAGGCTCGAAATGACAACGCACGGTACTATTTACTATTTACTATTCGGTATTCACTTTTCTAATGTCTCAAATCTAACATCTAAATTCTAACATCTACTTGAGTTGAAACAAATCATTCACCCCAATGGTGCGTTCAACATTAAATCCTTCAGCAAATTCAAATCCTGCATCACGACCAAACACTGCATTTTTTCCTTTTACAACATCAAAGAAATTTTTTACAGAAATAGGTGATTCAGGTTCTTTTGAATTCGGATCATAAAACTGTGATTTGAACGCTTTGATGGCTTCCATTTTTTTATCCATAAAAGCAGTGATATCCACCACAAAATCGGGTTTTAATTGATGATCTTGAATGTAATGATACACGGCTTTTGGTCGCCATGCAGCTTGCGACTTACCATCTACAACCGTTTCTACTTTTCGTAAACCACTGTAAAAACAAGCTTCGGATACCAATTGTGCTGCTCGTCCATGGTCGGGATGACGATCTGAAACAGCATTACACAAAATAATTTCGGGTTGGTATTCACGTATTTTTTTGATGATTGCTAATTGATGTGCCTCATCATTTCTAAAAAGCCATCCGCCATTTTTAAATTATCACGAACACTTACACCCAATACTTTTGCAGCATCCTGTGCTTCTACTAAACGTAATTCGCCACTACCACGTGTGCCCAATTCGCCACAGGTTAAATCCAACACGCCACAAATTTTACCTTGTGAAATGTGCTTTAAAAGTGTGCCTGAACATGACAATTCAACATCATCGGGATGTACGCCTATTGCTAGAATATCTAATTTCATGGAGTAAGATTCTGAATTTTTAACGAAGATACAAATAAGTCCTTAAATGAATCCTGCCATAAGAAGTATTGCAAAAACGAACAACATTATTGCTACAATTACTTGCAATGATTTTACCGTAATTTTTTTGAGAAGCTTATTGCCAACATAAGCACCAATAAAGGCTGATAAAGTAGCGGCAATAATTAAAGAATAATTAAAATGCTCGTGATTAGCAAAAATTTGTTTAGAATAAACCGACAAACGAGAGATATCTATCATGCAAGCAATAACAACACCTGTGGCGATATAGGCTTCTTTTGATAAATTAGCACGTATCAAAAAAGCACTGCGCAAAGCACCCTGATTGCCCGATAAACCACCAAAAAACCACTCAACAAACCACCCAAAGGCAAATACTTTTTATCGAATTGTAGGTTTGCTAATGCTGGAATTAAATCGAATAAGGCAAAAAACATAAGTAATAAACCAATAATTAATTTAACTGGCATAATAATCATTTCTTTACCCATTAAGGGATAAGAATACAATGGATCCATATCCGAAATCAAGGAAAGGATATAAGCTCCAATAAAGGCTGCAATGATAGAAGGCAAGCCAAATCGATAAACAATTTGTTTATCGACATGCTTGCCTACTAAAAATAATTTGAAAATATTATTTAAGAAATGTACAATTGCGGTGAGTGCTATAGCAATGGGAATTGGAAAGAATAATCCAAAAACAGGTACTAACAAGGTTCCTAATCCAAAGCCCGAAAAAAGTGTTAACCCCGAACCAATTAATGCTACTAAACAAATAACAATGTACTCCATTGAATTATTTTTTAATCCACTCTTCTATTTTTCCTCCCATTGGTTTGTCGCTTGAATAAGCTACATCTACCAACTCTCCTTTTTCATTAATCATGTATTTTTGAAAATTCCATTTTACAGCAGAATCCATTTTGCTGTTTTTTGCTTTTTGTGTTAACCATTGGTACACCAAATGCATATCATCACCTTTTACCGAAATTTTTTCCATCATCATAAATGATACACCATAATTTTTGGTGCAAAATTCTTTAATTTCAGTGTTTGAACCTGGTTCTTGCTTCATGAAATTATTTGCAGGAAAACCAATGATTACCAAATTTTTGTCTTTATACGTTTTATACAAAGTTTCTAAATCTTCGTATTGTGGTGTATAACCGCATTTAGAAGCAGTGTTTACAATCAGTACTTTTTTACCTTTTAATTCTGAAAATTTAAATTCTTTACCATCAATGGTGGTTGCTTTTAAATCATAAAATGATTGTTGTGCATTTATTGTGAATGCACATAAAATAATTGCTAATAAGCTGCTGATTTTTTTCATGGTTTTATTTTTTTATAAAGTTAATGTTTATTGAATAACAATCAAATGAATGGAATGTTTGATTAAAAATTATTTTGCAGGTGATAACACCTGCAAGGGCATAAAAATCAGTTTAAGCCATTGTTGGTGTTATCACCAACAAACTTGGTGGCATAGTTTCCTTGCAGATTATAACCAATAGTTATTAAAAATGCTATTTGCTTTTTCCTTGATGAAAAAGCAACAATCCGCCTGAGGCGGACAAGAAAACATGATCGCTCCCCGCCTCTCCCTTTTTTCTCGAAAATCTACGAATGCGGCTAAAGCTCATTCTTTGATTTTCTGATAAAAAAGCGTTCACCACATGTCGGCATCGCATGTTTTCATTCCCACCCGCTGCTTCGCAAAGTAGAATCAATTGAGCTAAAGCTTCAAGAATCTGTGCTTTGAATTAAGCCCTTGTTGGTGTTATCACCAACAAATTTGATGCAATAGCTTTCTTGCAGGTGATAACACCAGCAAGGGCTGAAAACAAAACGCGCATCCCAAAAGGAATGCGCGTTTGTATTTAAAACTAATATTTTATTATTTTACAATCGAAACTTTGCGTACAAAATTGTTTGTTGCTGTTTTTACGTTCAGGGTATACAATCCCATTGCGAATTCAGCGGTTTCAATTTTTAAGTTGTGATTTCCAATACCAGGATTTGAAATTGATTTAGTGTATACCAAAGCTCCCAATTGATTGTACATTTCAATTACTAATGATTCATTTTTAATTAAATCGTAATTGATGGTAACAACATTGCTTGCAGGATTTGGGTAAATGCTAACAGCTGCAACAGCATTGTTTTCATTTACACCTACCGATGCTTCTTCGTATAAATAAAAATCATCGATAGCTGCTTCAACTAAACTACCGCCATTTAGATTAGCGCCTGTAATCAAGGAATCTTCTGCTACAAAACGCACTTGAACAGTAGAAGATAAAGTAACATAATCTTTTACTCTAAATGCAAATCGTCTCCAGCTTTTATCTGAAACATTGGTACGTTCTACTTTTACCCAATTGGTACCATCGTTTGAAATTTGTGTTTCCCAATAATCATTCGCAGGATTTGCACCTGATGGAGGATTATTGATATACCAACGATAATAGGTAAATATTGGATTTGTATATGTACTCAAGTTATAAATTGGTGAACCTAATGTTGTTTCACCACCATCCACATCGTTGGTTCCAATGCCCGATGTAATGCACAGGTGCATTTCCGGTAACCGCACAAAATTGTCCGCCTGAAGTGGTTTGATAATCGGGCTGTACAACAGTAGTTGCATCACCTGGAGTTCCAAATGAACCCATTGGTACATCTACCATCCAATTGCCTGTGGTTGCATTGTCGGAAGCAAAACCCTGACTTCCCAATTACCGATGTTATCATCAAAATCTTCCTGACTCATTAATGTAGTACCACTTAAAATAAAATGAGGAATATTGGGATTTGTTAAATTAGCAGCAACTGGCTGAACAGCACTTAAAGAACCATTGGTACCTTCTAAACCAATATAATATCCAATAACAGTACCTTGTGGTTGAGAAGGAATTGTACCTGAATAGGCCGAACCAGAAGTATTGCTCATCGCTACTCCTGTCCAGCTACCTGTTCTATTGATTTTATAATACAATTTAGCTGAAGCTAAAGCCCAAGGATAGGTAACCGTTACGTTTGCATTAATTGGAATGCCTTGGTTTGCAAGTGTTGCTTCAACTGGCGTATGCGTTACAACAGCATTCGACAATAAGGTGATGCCATGCAATTCAAATGCATCTACAATTGAATTATCGTTTGGAGTTCCATTGGTAATATCATTATCACCACCATTTGATGGAACATCATCTGCATTCAATGCTTCAATTAAAATATCAACATAAACTTGTCCTTCTGTTCCGTCCGGACCAGTTACCAATGCAAAAAATGTTTCTTTGTATAAATCCATCATTTGTTGCAAGTTCCCAAAATTCAATCCGTATCCCACCAAGCACCAGCTATGATTTCACCATCAGCATGTACTTCGCCTACTAAATCCTGAGGATATACTTTTTTTTGATGTCGTAACGTCTTACTAATACAGTTGGATCCGTATCATCAAAACCAATTCCTAAAATCGGACTTTGAGTAATTCCCAATGCCCAAATATCGGCATACCCTTCACCCATTGCTCCATTGTCGAACGATGCGCCTTGCGACTGATAAAATTTATCATTGATACCATGACCGTATTCGTGATAAACTACATCGCCCACTTGCGCTAATGAATTACATCCACCACCAAGTGCATAAAAATTAATCGATACACCATTGTAAAAAGCATTGCAGGTTCCTGCAACATCAACATTGGTGATTAATGCATTATCCATATCGGTAAATGATGGAAATTTTGTTTTCATATAATCATGAATAATGTTTACATGATAATATGCCGAAAGCTCTCTGATGTTTGCATTTGCATTAAAGGAATATGTGTTTGTTCCAGGTTTGCAGTTGCAGTAAATGTGGGTGTAATACTTCCTGTATCTACTTTCGACCAAAGGCCTTCTAAAGAAAATGTTACAGAAGTAGGCGTTGAATTTGTTAAGCCAATAAATCCAACCGCATCGGTATTATAGGTTGTTGCACCTTCCACAATTTTTAAATTGGTCAATGGATGACGCACTTGGATCGTATGGATTTGTTGGATAAACTGTTCCGGTAATGGTAATGTCGGTTTTTGCAGGAGGTGTTGGACTTGGTGTATTTTTGTAATGCAATACTTTATTGGTACTGGAAATTACTTTTCCTTTTTCAGCATCTACCAGTGTAAGGTATTTTGCAGGAACGCTGGTGCATCTTGTGTTTCAACATGGTTACTTCATATACCAATTTATAAATATTTTGTTTGAATTCAGGAATTGGCAAAACAAACAATTCATTTTTAACAGAGGTGCTTGCAACCAGATCACCCAATCCTGTTTGTGCAAATTTAATAGCATCACTTGGAGAAATGGTTGGTGTGGTTGAAAGTGTGATGTCGTTATACACATCACAACCAAAAGTAACCACATTACCGAAGGCGTCATTTTTACATATACATCGCTGTACAATACTTTTAATCCGGAGTGAATCTGATTAAAATGTACATAATTAAAATTCTCAGAATTTCCACCGCTTGCATAGGCCAATTCAGAAACCGGAATATTGAATCCGGATAATTTGAATTGATAAAATTCATTGCTTTCATTTCTGGTGTCATACCAAACACGGTAATTGGTTTTCCAAAAGCACGATGAGGTTTTGAATTTTCTTCGTTAAAAACAACATACCATGTTCCATTTGCAGCAACAAAGTTTTTCCACGAACTACGTTCGCGTAACTCTTGCTGATAAGCAACATCGGCTAAACGTTTGGGTTTTTGATAAAACGAACATCATTTTTGTTTGCATTGGAGATAACACCGCCTTCGGATGAAAATCCAATGTTTGCCATAAGCAACAAGCCAATAGCAATTGTACATTTTTTTAGTAGCATTTTAATATAGGATTTAGATTAGAGTTGTAGTAAAGAAAAGAAAAAAAATGCTAAAAGTCAAGACAAATGTTAAGCAATTATTTGGTTTCAGAGCTCAATTTTTAATCCATCGTATGCTAACTGAATGTTGGTAGGCAATTCCTGCTGAACTTGCTCATGCAAACCCAGTTGATGGCTAATATGTGTGAAATAAGCTACATCGGGCTTCAATTCCTCAACCAATCGAATAGCCTCATTTAGGGTAAAATGAGAAATATGAGGTTCTCGTCTTAAAGCATTTAGCACTAAAACTTTGGAGCCTTTAATTTTTTCTTTTTCTTCATCCGAAATAAAATTGGCATCGGTGATATAAGTAAAATCACCAATACGAAATCCGAATACAGGCAATTTATAATGCATTACATGAATGGGCATTACAGGTACACCATGAATAAGGGTCGATTTATTTTCGAGCAAATGAAGATTGATTTCTGGAATTCCAGGATATTTAAAGTCGCTAAAGATATAGGCAAACTCCCTGCGAATGGCCTCTTGAACATTTTGAGAAGCATACACATCCATTTTTTTTTGATTCACAAAATTGAACGCACGTATATCGTCAAAGCCTGCTGTATGGTCTTTATGCTCGTGTGTAAAAATAATTGCATCTACATTTTTAACCTCCTCACGTAACATTTGCTGTCTAAAATCGGGACCTGTATCAATCACAAAGCTCCTTCCATCAACTTCTATCCACACAGAAGAACGCAAACGCTTATCGCGACTATCTGTAGACTTACAAATAGCGCAAGGGCATGCTATAATTGGCACTCCTTGAGATGTTCCTGTTCCTAAAAATGTAATTTTCAAAGCATTAACTTTAATTGCATAAATGTAAAACTCAATTAGCAGAATAACTAAATTTTTGAAAAATTTTTATCCACTATTTTTAGTAAGTTTACCTCCTAAAAGAAAAAAATGGCACTTAATAT
>JADJSH010000006.1 GCA_016711805.1 Bacteroidota bacterium | reverse complement strand
AACGTTGGTGATGAAGGTGGTGAACTTTAAAAATAACGAAGAGGTGATTAAAGTCGTTGATGCGGCTATTGTCAAAGCAGGATACAAAGCTGGAGAAGATATTTTATATTGCGATGGATGCTGCAGCTTCTGAATTTATAATACGGAGGAAAATGTAGTACCACTCTTAAAAAATCAACAGGCGATAAATTAACCAGCGCAAAAGGTTGATTTTTGGGCTGATTGGAGAAAAAAATATCCTATCATTTCCATTAAAGGATGGTTTGCGGAAGAAGATTGGAATGTTTGGAAATTATCGACCGATAAATTAGGCGCTTCAACACAATTAGTAGGAGATGATTTATTTGTAACTAATGTAGATTACTTGAAAAAAGGAATAGACATGGGGGTTGCCAACTCTATCTTAGTTAAAGTAAACCAAATTGGAACCTTAACTGAAACAATTAACGCCGTTTCATTAGCATACCAATAGCTACATCTGTGATGAGCCATCGTAGTGGAGAAACAGAAGACACAACCATTGCAGATTTAGCTGCATTGTTGCTGCGGACAAATTAAAACAGGTTCAGCTTCACGTAGTGACCGGATTGCAAAATATAACCAGTTATTACGTATTGAAGAACAATTAGGCGATAATGCACGATACATTGGAAAAAAACTTTAAGTTTTTAAAAATGTAAAAATGTAACTGAATTAAAATCCCGCTACGAAAATGGCGGGATTTTTTGAAGAAATTATTGAAACTATATTTACTCTAAGCTACCGCTAACAAAAGGTATTAAACAGTCAAATAAATTTATTTATATTTTTTGTACATTTGGTTACTATCAAACATGCACAAAACATACTAAGAAAACTTTGGCAGGCACAAAAGTACTTTACTTATTGTGATTTGCTTTTCATTTATCAATACAAAAGCACAGCAACCTGCTCATTTATTTTTGGCGAAGAACAGTTTAGAGGTGTGCAAATTTACGAAGTGATTCAGGATAAAGACATGAATTACTGGTTTGCCACCAACGAAGGGCTCAGATATTATTTTGATTATTACTATTATAATAAAATCGATTGTGATGAAGCCAAAAGGTAGTTCTGTTTTTTAACTTCTCAATTAATCGCGAGGAACTATTTATTGTCATAACTTAAAACAATCAAATCTTCGAAATAAAAACAAAAATTGCTCCCTATTTTATGAGCTTAAAGCCGATGAAACCAGCTCTGATATTAGCTTAAGTGTTGCAGATGATGATAACTCTAGTAATTGGTGCCAAACAAATAGTGGTTTTAAATAAAAACGGAAAAAGGTGTTACAATACCCGGCTTCACATTACTATTTAAGTTCAGTTTTTTTCAACCAACAACCATGGCGTTCAATTTCCTTATAAGCGGTGTAGATTCTGTTTTAATATATGAGAAAGGTGTTTTCAAAAAACAAGTTACATTTTTTATCTGGCAGTCTAAAGCCGAAAGTGTACCAAATTTTTCAGTAACCATGCCCTTGATCTAAGTACTAAAAATCTTTATAGTTTCAATGCTTCAACGTTTGAATTAAATCTATTACCTAAAAATGTTGTATTCGAAAGAAGTCAGTCGGAGAGAATCTACGAAACTGAAGGTATTATTTGGGTTACAGGAACTTTACCAGGCACAGCTTTAATAGATAAAAAAAATAACCATGAAAATTATCCTATTTATTACGGAGATTATTTTATTTCGGATATATATAAGGATAAAGAAGGAAATATATTACTCAACACATTTGATAAGGGTGTCATAGTTATTCCAGATACTAAAGTACCTGATGTGATTCATACATTTAAAGAAGATCCTGCAAATGCTTTGTATTTCAGATTCGCTATTTGGTTTAATGATTGGGACTTCTAAAGGTACACTAATGAACTACCTTAATAACAAATTGTTTACTATTAACGCTGAAGGGAAACGTCCTATTGAAGCCATATATGGCAATCATACGAGCAACTTAATTGTTTTTGATAACGGTAGTATTAAAGTTTACAATAAAAAAACATCAACCATCACCAATATTATACAAGCTTCTTTAAAAGACGCCGTTATACTTTCTGATAATCTCATTTACCTTGGAACAAACAGAGGTGTTATGAAAGTTGAGAGCAATGGCATCAATACATTTAATACTCAATTATTAAAAGGTGTTGATTTCAGGATTTATTCAATAGAATATAATCCTGATGATCGTTGCCTATATGCTTCTACGGCCAATGGTTTATTTACCATTTTTCCTGATGGAAATATCAAGCCCTTACTCATTAATAAAAAAGTCATTTATCCCAATTACCTGCATTTTTATAATGGTCGTATATACGCTACCACCAAAGCCAATGGCATTTTAATAATTCAACATGGCGAAATAAAAAGTGTAATTCATCCTATAATAAATAATCAAGAAGAGATTCTTAAAAAAATAAGCATTCATCAAAACACTATTATTGCCAAATCATCCAATGGTTTATTTCAATTTGACATGAATGGAAAGTTATTAAAAAGCCTTACATTCAGTTTTGGATTTTCATCTAAAAGAATTATTGATTTTACTTTTCATCAAAACCAACTATGGGTAAGCCATAGTGGGGGTGTGCAACCTATTAATTTAAATTACAACAAAACAGCTCATCAAAAACCATTTATTCGTTTAAATCACATTTTAGTAAACGACGAATTAATTAATCCATTTCAAACAAGTGCTTTAAATAGTGATCAACGCAAAATACAATTTATATTTTCATCAACTACACTACGTAACCACGAAAGCATGCACTATTATTACAAGCTTGACGGATACGATTTGAATTGGAATATCAATAATTACGAATCTAATCAAAATTACTTACTCTGCTTTGGCTCCAGGCAACTACACGTTTTATTTAAAAGTTGAAAACCAAGGTGTGTTCAGCGAACCAGTCTCCTACTCTTTTACGATTGCTGCTCCTTTTTATGTACGCTGGTGGTTTATTGTCATTAGTATTATCATATTTTTAGGAATTGTGTTCATGGTATATCGTTGGCAATTAAATATCCAACGAAAAAAATCTCAGCAAATTAATGAGTTAAATGCTTCCAAATTAACCGCCATTCAATCTCAAATGAATCCGCATTTTATTTTTAATTCATTGAATTCGATTCAGGATTTAATTTTGAAAGGTGATGTAGAACATTCTTATTCCTACATTACCACATTTTCAAACTTAGTGCGAAGAACCTTAAGTTATTCTGAAAAAGATTTTATTGATTTTGATCAAGAAATAAAATTATTAGAATTGTATTTATCTCTTGAAAAATTACGCTTTAAAAAAGAACTAAACTATACCATTGATATTAAAAATGTGGAAGATATTATGCTACCTCCTTTATTAATTCAACCTTTTATCGAAAACTCTTTAATACACGGTTTATTGCATAAAGAGGGCAAAAGAATTTAAAGATAACTTTTGAGTTAAACGAAACTCTAATATGCACAATATCAGATAATGGATTGGCCGAGATAAATCAAAGCTATTAAATTAAGGCAACGTTCAGAACACGAATCCTTTTCGGGAAAAGCCATTCATAAACGCTTTGAAATTTTAAGTAATGTATTTGAAGGAGACTTTGGCTATAAATACGAAGATTTATATGAGAATAATGAAGCTATAGGAACCAAAGTGATTCTATCCATTCCCATCAAACATAAATTTTAGCCATTGCTAAATAAAATCATATGATTCATAAATTTGGTAGCAAATATTAAAAAACGAATAGTACGTTTGACGCCATGAAAAAAATTAGGGCCATATTGGTAGATGATGAAGAAGGTGCAAGAGACGTGCTTGAAAATTTATTGCTACGTTTTTGTCCTGATGTTGAGTTAATTGCCAAATGTAACCATGTATCGCAAGCCGTTGATGTAATTAATAAAGAGCAACCCGACTTAGTGTTTTTAGATATTGAGATGCCTAATTATTCGGGTTTTGAAATCGTTACTTTTTTTAAAGACATCCATTTTGAAATTATTTTTGTGACGGCTTATGACCAATACGCTATCCGTGCCTTTGAAATAGCTGCCATCGATTATTTATTAAAACCCATAGATATTGAACGTTTGAAAAATGCAGTTGCAAGAGTTGTGCAGCAGCGTAATATAGAGCAACAATCGCAACGCTTATCCTTATTAAGTAATACTTTGGAAAGCAAACAGCTCAAAAATATAGTAATTAGCGATAAAGGTCAGCAAAACATAGTGAGTATCGAAAGCATTATTGCCATTGAAGCTCAAGAATCGTATTGCACCATTCATACTACAGAAAAAACATATATTGCTAGCAAAAACTTGAAGCATTTCGAAACCGTTTTAGAGAGTGTACCTGATTTTTTTAGGGTACATAAATCATGGTTAGTTAACAAAAAATGTATTAAGCAGTATTCAAAATCCGATTTAAGCATTCAGCTTTCTAACGGTCTAACAACGAAGCTTTCAAAGTACAAAAAGCAGAGTTTGAAGAGGCCCTTTCTGCCTAAGTTTATCCATTAATGAACTCAATTGGCTGTTGCTAAACTCTCAAAAAAATTCAGTATTTTTTGATATATGTTTGTTTGATATAAATCAAATAAACATGAAAAAACATTTACTAATTATCTTAATTACTTTATTCGCTGTCAAAATTAACGCGCAATGTACAGTTGCAACACCCACTGTATCCGAAAATTTTAATTCCACCGTACTACCAACTTGTTGGACTAATCTCAATGGCTGGTCGTTAAGTGGTACTGATATTTGGGCATCAGAAGACAATAATTGGACGCCAATGCTTATTTTACCTAAAACAGATAATGCAAAAGGCATCCTTACATTTAAAGCACGTATGAACTCAGCCTTTGGTCCGCCTGCTATGTATATTGGTGTAGTATCTGCCCCAGGTAGCCCAGCATCATATGTTAATATTTTCAATTTTAATGTTACAAATGCAACCATGACAACTTTCACGGTAGATTTATCTAGCTATACAGGTAATTTTCAGTACATAGCAATCAGATTGCCTAGTAACAATGGAAGACGATTACATCTTGATGATATAAATTACACAAGCGCTTGTTTTAGCTCTTCGGTAACTGCTATTGCACAAAACTATACGGTTCAATTAAACAGTAATGGTCAAAAAAGCATTACAGGTTTAAATATTGATAATGGATCAACGACAACATGTGGCGCACCAACACTAAGCGTTAATCCATCTCTATTTGATTGTTCTAATGTTGGTATTAACACCGTTACTTTGACAGCATCAGATAACAATGGACATGTAGCAACAACAACAGCAAGTGTTACTATTTTACCTGCCATAAACAACGAAACAGTAACTGTAGCACAAAATACAATTTGTTCGGGTAAAAGTGCTACTATAACAACTGGTGCCTCTATAAATGGAGTAAACTATTATTTAAGAGATGATGCAACGAATTCAATCGTTGCAGGACCAATAGTTGGAACAGGCAATGCTTTAGCTTTCAATTCAGGTTCATTAACAGCCAATACAACATTTAATGTTTATGGAGAAACTCCAGGAACAAACGTGTATGCTTTAGATTTTGACGGAACTAATGATGTTATTACAACAAATATAACGTCACTGGCCACAAATTCATTAACGGTAGAAGCTTGGATTTTTCCTAGAGCTACAACGTACAAAAGAATAGTTTCTAATTATTTCGCTAATGCAGCTCAAAGCGGAGAAATTATTCTAGACACTTATAATACGACAAACAACGGTCGAGGATTAAGATTTGTAGTTGAAGGTTCTGGTAATAAGCTTCATCAATTAAGCGTTGCGAATGTTTTAACGCTTAATGCGTGGAATCATGTTGCTGGAACTTTTAACAATGGTGTAACAACATTATATTTAAATGGCACTGCTATTTCTACAAGTACCGCTCCATTTACTTCTATACCAAGTTGTACTAACAAGCTTACAATAGGCGAAGATCCTACAATTGGGACAGCAGAATATTTTAACGGAAAGATGGTTGAGGTTAGAATTTGGAATACCGCCGGAACCCAATCAGAAATTGCAGGAAATATGGATAACTGTTTAATAGGTAACGAAAGCGGTTTAAGAACCTATTTCAAAATAAATGAAAACATAGGAAGTACAGTGACTGATTTAGTTACAGGAGGAGTTGGCACTATGTCGGGAATGGACCCAAACACGGATTGGATTGTTGGCAAAGTAGATTGCGGAGCGCCAGTTTGTAACTTAGAAATGACCGATTTAATAACTATTACTATTGCACCTAATCCAACCATTGCTGTTAATAGTGGATCAATTTGTTCAGGAAATTCATTTACCATTACACCTAGTGGAGCAAATACTTATACCATTCAAGGAGGAAGCTCTGTAAAAACACCAACAGCAAATACTAGCTACACAGTTGTTGGTACTAGTTCGGTAGGATGTATCTCAACAACATTTGCTACTTCAAGCGTAACAGTGAACGCATTGCCAACCATTAATGCTACATCAGATGACGCATTAATATGTGTTGGGAAACAGCGAGTTTAACAGCCAATGGCAGTTCCACTTCTTATACATGGAATACAAGTGCTACAGGAACTAGTATTTCTGTTTCTCCAACGGTTACAACAAATTACACGGTTACTGGTACAGACGCAAATGGTTGTGAAAATAATGCAGTCATTACTCAAAGTGTAAGTTTGTGCACAGGCATTAATCAATTATCAAACTCAACTAACGAACTAAGTATTTTCCCAAATCCAAGTTCAACAAATTTAACTGTAAAAACAGATGAAGAAATCCAAACTATTTCTATCTACAATAGCTTAGGGGCTTTAGTTCAAACAGAAAAAACAAATGTATTTTCTGTTGAGCAATTATCTTCAGGATTATATATCTTAAAAGTTAAAACAGAAAAAGGAACTCAAACAATTCGTTTTATAAAAGAATAATTGATCTTTAAACTTTTAAAAGAGAGGTCGTCTTAATGGATGACCTCTCTTTTTGTCCGTTAATAAACCAGAAATAGCTGTTGCTGAACTTTAAATAAAAAAAACGCATTTATGTGATTTATTTGTATTAAATATATAAATACTCACAACTATGAAAAAAATTCTACTTTTCGCTTCCCTTCTATTAACAAGTTCCTTATCCTTTTCGCAGATAACAAGTGGATTGTTAGCTGATTACAACTTTAACGCCTGCAATGAGCAAGATGGTATATTACCAAAAGCATTTGGTACTTCAACCAGTGTAACTTATGTGACCGACCGATTCAATAATCCAGGCTCCGCAGCTAATTTTAGCGGAGCTTCTACTATTTCATTAGGCTCACCCGCTAAAGCAAATGTAACCACAGGATTAACCATATCTTCTTGGATAAAACTAGCCAATGTAAGTGGGCAAAAAGCTATTGTAGCAAAATGGAATGGAAATGCTAATACTGATCAATACCTTTTCATGATAAATGGAAACAAAACATTCATAGCAATTGGAAAACCTGGTTTTTCAGCAGCTGGATACACAGGAACAGTTAGTTTAGTTGCTAACACTTGGTATCATGTAGTTGCGACTTGGGATAATACGGGTAGACATCAAACCTATGTTAATGGAGTTTTAGATCTAGATGTAGTTGACGCTAATTTTAATACAATTAACAGTACATCGTCAACTGCTTTAAGTATCGGATCACAAAGTGGTACTAGGCTTTTTAATGGCGCAATTGATGATGTTCAATTATTCAACAGAAAATTAACTCCTACTGAAGTTACGAGTCTTTACAATGCGCCAAACCCTATTGTGAACGGTTTAGTTTCTAAATACTCTTTTAATACAGCAGAGACAATAGATGAGGTAAGCAATAATGATGCGGTGGGAACAGGTGTTACCTATGGAACTGATAGATTTGGGAATACTAGCCAAGCATTAGATGTAACATTAAATAGTACGCATTTAAATTTATATGATAGTTATGACGGTTTTGCAGCTGGAACTGCAGGAAAGATAAGCTACTCCTTTTGGGTTAATTTCAAAACAATTACCTCTACACAGCAAATTCTATTGGGAAAATCAGCTGATGCAGGATGTAGCGGAAACGATAGACAATTTTTATTTCGCTTAAATACAACAGCACAATTTGAAATAACTTCTTATAGTTCTGTAAGCGCTGGAAATTTTGCAGTTTTAGCAGCGAATAATGTTACCTGCACAACTGGGCAATGGTACCATGTAGTACTTACGTATGATGCCGCTCTTACAGGAAACAGCAAATATCAAATTTATGTAAACAACAATTTACAACCTTTGACGCAAACATCAGTATTTGGTGCAGCTATTGGTTCTGGTTTTATAGATGCAACTGCCTGTATTGGAGTTGGTGCCTATTTAAAAAGCGACGGTACTATCTGTGTTAATACACAAAGACTAGATGCTTATTTTGATGATTTACACATTTACAATAAACCTTTAAACGGAACAGAAGTTTCTACTTTGTATAATGCTCCTAATACAACTGTTGGATTAAATGACGTATTTGGAAAAACAAATGGAGTAGTTTATCCAAATCCTGCAACCTCGCATTTAACTATTAAAACAGATGAAGAAATTCAACTCAATTTCTATCTATAATAGTTTAGGTACTTAGTACAAAACAGAAAACACAAATTAGTTCTGCAGAACAATTACCTGCTGGAATTTATATTCACAAATTAAAACGGATAAAGGCACAAGCGCGATTCGTTTTATAAAAGAATAATTTTTTTACTTCTTTCAAAAAAAGAAAGGCTCATCGATTTGATGAGCCTTTCTTTTTTAGTTTTATTTATTTTATTGAAAAACAATTGGCTTTCTATCTATAAATCCTCCACCACTAAATCGTCTCCTCATAAATAACGCACTTTGCTCCTGGCGCAATACCGGTAGCAGATTCGTGAAATATAATATTTAATTTATCATCAACTGTATTTATTGTGCTTAACCGCCCAGCATCTTTGTAACGGATTTTAGTTAATGCTACATAATCCTGAGGTACGTTTCGTATTTTATTAAATTAAAATCACGCACGTTAATTTCCATTTCTTTTAATCTTCCAAGTCTCCTAACACAACCGTATTTGTTTCAGGAATAATTTCTTTTACAAAAACAGGGTCGCCCATTGCTATATCCAGGCCTTTACGTTGGCCAATAGTATAAAAAGGATAACCACGATGTTTGCCGACTTTTTTTCCTTTAAAAAATATAATCTCCACCTTCTACACTTGCTTCTAAATTTGGCAATCTGTGCTTTAAAAAAGCACGGTAATCGTTATCAGGCACAAAAGCAAATGTCATAACTTTCGCTTTTATTAGCTAAATCTAAAAAGCCTCGCATCTTTGCCATTTGTTTAATTTCTGGCTTTTATATTTTCCTAATGGAAACATCGTACGTTGTAAACTCTCTTGTCCTAATCCCCAAAGCACATAGGTTTGGTCTTTGGTTTGATCTACACCTTTAAAATAATTTACGATTATTTTCCTCATTTGTGCATAATGTCCTGTGGCAATAAATTCACAATTCAGCATATTGGCACGCTTTAACAAGCTTCCCACTTGATATGGGTGATATAGCACACAGGGATTGGGGTTCTGCCTGCAAGGTATTCTTCAACAAAATTATCAATGATGTAATCTCCAAATTCGGCTCTTATATCTAAAATATAATGAGGGAAACCAAATGTAACAATATCGATCGCGCATCGTTTAAGGAATCTAACTGCAACAACCGGTTTCTTTTTTATTGCTACCGGAAGTTTCGTAATCCCAGGTTTTCATGGTTATGCCTATTACTTCGTAACCCTCGTCGTGTAACATTATGCAGCCACCGAACTATCAATTCCACCACTCATTGCCACTAATATTTTACCGTTTTTACTCATTTTATATTGCTATTTAAACACAAAAGTCCAAGTTTTTTTCCTAAGGTTGTTTGAGTTTTCTTTTATTATTGAAATCTACTTAGTTGTTTTTATGTAGCGGTGTAGTTTTTGGTTTAGTTGTAGTTGTTTTGTATCTGCTGTCTTTAATTTTCATCCGAGACTTTATTTTTATTAAAAAATTCTCGGTTT